>CAZRAL010000099.1:0-1641 GCA_964598005.1 uncultured Burkholderiales bacterium | reverse complement strand
TGCCCGCGTAGAGGACGCCGCCGTTGATGTTGCTGATGTCTTCACTCGAGGTAAGGGAACGTGAGGCGGGGTTGCGCAGGATATGCCTGCGCATGTCCTGCGCTGCCGAGCGCCCAAGCGCCATGCAAGGCGCGCGGGAGTTCATTTCTCCGCTGGTGTTGGGTGTGTTTGTTCTGTTCGTTTGGTTTTGTTGTACGCCCCTGCTTGCGTAGCTTGCGCCGACGAGGAGGCCGATGCTGTTTTCTGATATCAGCAGTGCGGCGATGAGCAGGCCGGAAAGCCAGCGTTGCCCATTTCGTCGCGGTTTGAGTTCGCTATGCGGGTTTGCGACCGCGCTGATCGATGCTTGTTTTACGTCGACAACCAATTTGATGGGCCCTTTTACGCAAAATAAATCGTCGCTGACCCCTTTAATTGTGTCCACTATTGTCAGAATTTACAGAAAAAATGTTGCACTACCGGATCAACTCAGTTATGACCCTCAAGGTTGCCTCCGCCGCAGAGCCCGGCTCCATGCTCACATGATGCTCGGCACCATCAGCGGCAACCAGCGTAAGTGTTCCGAATCCCTTGCCCGGCACAAAGCCATGATCTCGGTTAACACGAAGATCGATCCTTGCAGCAATCAATTCGTCGATGGCAAAGCGGCAAACGGGGCCACCCTGTTGTCGCCAGACCAACTCGTTCAGAGCAATCAAGAGCCACTGGTCTTCGGATTCGAAATAGCAAATCACCCCCATGTGATCAAGATCAACTCGGCCCGTCATACGACTGACGGTGAGTCGCACAATGTCGCTCCAATCCTGAAATGGCTTGGTGCAAACGGCTGTTATCAGCACGCGGCGAAAGTGACGAAGAAGACTATCTCGATTAGTCATTTGAGCACTTTGAATAGCTCGAAACTGGTATCGTTGATCTTGTTGAACTGGTAACCTAATTTTTCTGCCAAACCAGCATTTCGAAACCACGTGGTATTTTGAATTTCGTGTCCGACGATTCGAATGGAACTCGCTCCAGCCAACAAGGCTTCGCTCTCCATAGTGCCCAACAATTCTCGGATATTGCCTCGCCCTGGTCCAGCATCGGTAGCAATGCGGAGTACATCTCGCTGGAAGGTAGAGCCCACCAGCTGTTTCACCCCATCTATCGTAAATCCTGCTATTTGTTCCGGCCCCGCTTTAATGGCCAGATTGAGTACCTCTTCCGATGACCGAGCAAGTCTATTTACTCCCTCCGCCCCCGCCCTCGCCAAATCCTTGGTAAACCCGGTCAGCTTCGTAATCACACTCGCCCCGCCTTTCGCAGCTGCGGTCACTCCGCCCAATGCCGTAATCGCATCAAACAACAACTGCCCGCCAACAAAACCCGCCTTGGCCGCATCCGTTCCCCCGCTTTGGTAGAGCTGCTCGAATTGGCTGATCCTGGCTTCGAAGTCCGCAAACGCACCGTCCGTCATTTTTTGGCGCATGTTGGGGTCGCTCAGCAGTTTCTGCAATCCCTGCACAATCTGCATGGCTTTGGTTGGATCTTTCAAGTCATAGGCCAGAATCGCCAAATCCACCCCCATCTCCACCCCGCGTGCCGCCAGGCCCGCTGTCAATCCTCCTAGAAAAAAGTCGTTCTGAACATTACTGATCAAAT
>CAZRAL010000098.1:0-2143 GCA_964598005.1 uncultured Burkholderiales bacterium | reverse complement strand
CCCTGCTCCTCGCTGCGGCGTACCCTTCGCAAGCACCGCAACACAGCAGACCGCCCGGAAAACCGAGCGCCCATGCTGGTTTTGACAATAATAGCCCATCTTCATCGTTATGCTCCTTGGCTTCGTATCTACGGGTACGACCTGCGTCGCATGTCTTGAATCTGGACTATTCTTGTCAAAACGCGGCTCATGGAGGACATAATCAGAGGTTCCTTTTTTATAGCTCTTCCGCAAAAATCATTTCGCTGATGCCTTTGCCCCCGGGAACCATGGGAAAGACATTTTCAGTTTGATCGGTAATGAAATTCATGAATACCAGGCGGTCCTTCATAGCAAAAGCCTCTTTCAGCGCACTTTCCACCTCACCCGGTTTTTCAATCAGCATTCCCACATGGCCATAGGCTTCGGCGAGTTTGACAAAATCCGGCAAGGCTTCCATATACGATTCAGATCGTCGATTGCCGTGAAAAAACTCCTGCCACTGTCGCACCATCCCTAAATAACGATTGTTGAGCAAAATGATTTTTATGGGCAAATGATACTGCTTGCAGGTTGACAATTCCTGAATGCACATCTGCACGGAGCCTTCACCGGTGATGCACGCTACATCCTTATCGGGATAGGCAAACTTGCAGCCCATTGCATAGGGAAGGCCTACTCCCATGGTGCCCAAGCCGCCCGAATTGATCCAACGTCGCGGCTGGTCAAATTTATAGTATTGAGCGGCCCACATTTGATGCTGCCCCACATCGGAGGTCACAATGACATCGCCCTTGGTGATGTCCCACAATTTTTCAATCACAAACTGGGGCTTGATAATGTCCAAACTCTTTTTGTAGCACAAGCAATCTTTGGCGCGCCACACGTCAATCTCCTTCCACCAGGCGGCTATGGTGGTGGAATCCGGCTTTTGCGCTGCTGCTTTTAATTGTGCCAATAACTCGTCGAGTACGTCGCGAACATTGCCGACGATCGGTATATCCACTTTCACTCGCTTGGAAATGGAAGAAGGGTCGATATCGATGTGAATAATACGGCGCGAAGGATTGCCGGCGGCAAAATGGGCGGGATTACCGATCACCCGATCATCGAAACGTGCGCCCACTGCCAGCAATACATCACAATTCTGCATAGCCATATTGGCTTCCACGGTACCGTGCATGCCCAGCATGCCGACAAAATGCTGGTCGGTCGCCGGGAATGCGCCCAAACCCATCAGCGTATTGGTGCACGGGTACCCTAACAAACGCACCAATTCCGTAACTTGTACAGAAGCGTCCCCCAGAATTGCTCCGCCCCCCACATAAATCATGGGCCGTGTAGCACCCAACAGCATTTGCATCGCTTTTTTGATTTGCCCGCTATGCCCTTTGCTTACTGGTTTATACGAGCGCATTTCGACTATAGCGGGATATACAAATGGCGCCTTGGCCATTGAAACATCCTTGGGAATATCGATTACGACCGGGCCCGGCCGGCCTGTAGTGGCCACATAAAATGCCTTTTTGATGGTGACCGCCAGATCGTTCACATCCTTCACCAGAAAATTATGTTTCACGCAAGGGCGCGTAATACCGACCGCATCGCACTCCTGAAAAGCATCCTGCCCAATCGCATGGGTCGGTACTTGACCGGTAATCACGACCATGGGAATGGAATCCATATACGCCGTTGCAATGCCGGTGACTGCATTGGTTACCCCGGGCCCGCTGGTTACCAGCGCCACACCCGGCCGACCTGTCGCTCTGGCATAGGCATCAGCGGCATGTAATGCCGCTTGCTCATGCCGCACCAGAATGTGTTCAAAGGCGTCCTGCTTATAAATTTCATCGTAAATTGCCAGTACTGCCCCGCCGGGATACCCAAATACAAATTTTATGCCTTCGGCTTTTAGCGCACGGCATAAAATTTCTGCTCCGCTTAGTAGTTCCATATTTTTGGCACTGGCGATATCGGATGTTAAATCAGTGAGCTTCATGACCATTCTCAACAAGGTTAAGATCAAAGGCTAGAGGTAGAGGGCAACCCATTGCCTTTATGTTGCAGCGCAGAAAAGCTCAACCTTACCGGCGCACCCTCACTTGGTCAAGTCATCGCGACTTTGAATACGGCATAATAGCTTCACACGAAGGCAAGACACGTA
>CAZRAL010000097.1:0-2613 GCA_964598005.1 uncultured Burkholderiales bacterium | reverse complement strand
ATGAATAAAATCATCATTCTAATAGCACGTCAGTAATCTTGAACAGGTTCTAAGGAGCTTTTGAGTTTTCCAGCTGCTCTGCCTCGTTTGAAAAGCGATCATACAACCCTGTCAAGAACGCCCAGGTCCATATGGCTTCGCGTGTATGGCGCAGGGTACGTGTAGTGTAAATGGAGAAGGCATTAGCTTGTTTTAGAACCGGGCTGATTTTGTTAACGGCCAGGCCGATAGGCTGAATGCCTTCGTGCATACAAAAATGCATCGCCCTTGGAAGGTGAAAAGCCTGCGTAAACAAAATACCCTTATGGGCCATGCGCGCAAAATTCCGACAGGTATCGTGAGTGTCGATACCTAAACGGTCGATAACGATATGTACGGAGGCAACCCCCTTTTTTTCAGCGTAGCGTGCCATGGTTTCGGCTTCACGGTTATGGTGGTTATCGCCAGAGATGAAAAGTCTGGTGATGATTCCCTGTTTGTAAAGTAAGACGGCTGCGTCAACCCGCTCGCGGGCGATTTCGCTGAGCGTCGAATCGCTGTTGACACGTGCACCAAAGACGATGCCATATTCGTGCGGGGGTACGTGATGCGCTTCATGATAAATATTTTTGTTAAAGCGGACGATCAAAATTAACTGTGGTGTGAACAGCACGGCCACACTAAACAAAAATAGAAAAAACAGCACTTTTTTTCTGAAAAATTTCCGCAACCAAGATGTTTTGGGCGGCGTGTTGTCGTTGAAAAATGAAAAATCGGGGCGGCGCTCTTTCATCGCAAGGAGTCAGAATTATTCTGCTTTGGTTGGAGAATTTATTGAAAGAAAATCAGCGTGAGCACCACAAAACAGGGCATCAAAATGACGCCTGACCACAGCATATAGCCAAAGAAGCCGGGCATTTTGATGCCGCGCTCTTCGGCAATGGCCTTGATCATGAAATTCGGCGCATTGCCAAGGTAGGTATTGGCTCCCATGAATACCGCGCCCGCCGAAATGGCCAGCAGTGTGGTTGCCAATGGCCCCATCAATTGGGCAGGATCGCCGCCTGCCACATTGAAAAACACCAGATAGGTCGGAGCATTGTCGAGAAAGCTCGATAGTATGCCGGTCAGCCAGAAATACATCACATTGTCAGGCTGGCCTTGTGCATTGTTTACCAGTGAAACCAATGGGGCTAACGCGCCATCCTGGCCCATACGCAAAATTGCAATCACAGGCAGGATGGTAACGAATATGGCAGCAAACAATTTTGCCACTTCCAACATCGGTGCCCAGGTATAGGCGTTACCAGTTCGGATTGTGCGTGGCGTGAGCAACCAGGAAAGATTGGCGATACCTAGCAGCAACAAATCGCGCACGATATTTTGCAGCTCGACCGCCGTACCCATGATCTGAAACAAGATTCCCGGTTTCCATAACCCGGACAGCAATACGCTGGCTACGATGCCACCCAGCAGCAAAAAATTGGCTCCCCCCTCCATATGCAGGGGTCTGTCTACGGTGGGGTCCATAAAAATGGGGCGTTCTTCCTGACCGTGATGATAGTAGTAGTAATCAAGGGCATAAAACAGGGCGAGCAGAATGCCAGACAGCAGTAGCATGGGCATCAACATCATCTTCATCGGCCAGAAAAAGTCGATACCCTTTAAAAATCCCAGAAATAATGGCGGGTCTCCGAGCGGCGTCAATGCTCCCCCAACATTGCCAACCAGAAAAATAAAAAAAATGATCACATGTTTGTTATGCCGCCGGTTGTCGTTGGCGCGGATCAGTGGCCGGATCAGTAGCATGGCCGCGCCTGTGGTGCCCATGAAACTTGCCAGTGCAGTGCCGGTAGCCAGTAACCCTGTATTCAGCAGGGGGGTGCCATGCAGGTTCCCACGAATGTAAATGCCACCGGTTACGGTATACAACGCCAATAACAAAACAATGAATGGGATGTATTCGAGTAAAACCGTATGCGCCACATCGTGTGCGGCTTGCGCAGGGCCATATTGCATTGCATAGGGGCCGAGAAAAACCAAAGCCCAGAACAATGCCACTTTGCCAAAATGGTGATGCCAAAACCTGGGGGCAATCAGGGGAAAAATGGCAATGGAAAGCAATAGTCCGGCGAAAGGAATGATCCAGATTAATCCCAAATTAGAAGGCTCTGAAGCAAGATATCCGGAAGCGAAAGCCGGGGCAGAGCAAAAAAATAGCAGCCAGAGCAATACTTTCATCTTGTTGTATCAAAGGGAAAAAGGCCAGAATTGTAGCATTGCTGCTATTCATTTCATGGCTGTTCAATAGCACGAAAGAAATCAAATGATGTTACAAAATGGTAATCAACTTGAGTTAGCGATAGTGCGTTACATCGCATATGTAAGCAAATGTACCAAGGTGTACTTTGTTTGGGAACCTCTGACTAAGTCCCACATGGCCGCGTACTGGGTTTTCCGAGATGAGATGCAAGGCGCGATACGCAGCGAATGGTCGGCAGCCGCGAAGGGGGTAGCAGGCTCCGCGCACGAAGTGCGTGGAGGCGACCCCGTAGCGGAACATTTAGCTGTAGCTTTAGCTGTAGTAGTTTCGACTTGATCTGACAGTAGGGCCTTGCCAAAGGGCGGGGTTAC
>CAZRAL010000096.1:0-2619 GCA_964598005.1 uncultured Burkholderiales bacterium | reverse complement strand
AAAGCGGACAATTCAAAAACTACAGAACCGGACAAGTCTAAAAACCCGCGACATGCAAATATATACGCGTGTTTTCCAGGATAATGGTTGATCAAACAACCAATATTTTATCGTGTTCCCCAATAAGGCAAGATTGATAAGACAAGATTGTTGCAATGAACCGCATACCTGGAAAATTGCCGCATTTAGGCGGACTGACGGCAGGGGAATTTTTAAATGAATATTGGCAAAAAAAGCCATTATTGATTCGCCAGGCGTTCCCCGCTTTAAAAGAGCCTTTTTCGGCTGAAGAGGTGCTGGCCCTCAGCGGCCGCGAAGACGCGGAAAGTCGGCTAATTGTTCAGAACGGTACCCGCTGGGCGCTGGAACACGGGCCGTTTACTCCCCGTGCATTACGGAAATTGCATGGCCAGAAGTGGACCGTCCTGGTTCAGGATACCCAGCATTTTTCCGCTACGGCTTGGCGCATATTGCAAGTGTTCAACTTTATTCCCTCTGCGCGCGTTGACGATTTGATGGTCAGTCATGCCGTACCTGGAGGGGGCGTTGGACCTCATGTCGATTCTTACGACGTTTTTCTGCTTCAGGGAACAGGTAAACGTCGGTGGCAAATTTCCGCCCAGCGCGACCAGACGCTGGTTCCCGATGCGCCGTTAAAACTGCTAGCTCGCTTCAAGCCACAACAAGAGTGGACACTGGAAACAGGCGATATGCTTTACCTGCCACCCGGCTACGCCCACAACGGGATTGCAGAAACAACCTGCCTCACCTGGTCTATCGGATTTCGTGCTCCTACTTACCAAGAGCTTGCTACGGCATTTCTCGATTTTCTGCGCGACGAGTTAACGTTGCAGGGCCAATATGGCGATCCCCATCTTGTCGCCACCCTGCGTCCTGGAAAAATCGATGCTGCCATGCAACACCAATTCAGCAGATTATTGAAACAGGTGCGGGCCACCACGTCACAGATAGACCGCTTTATCGGCCGCTATCTGACCGAGCCCAAGCCACACGTGTATTTCGATCCACCGAGCGCCCCGTTGAATTTTCGCCATTTCGTCAGTTACGCAGAAAGCAAGGGCCTCAGCCTAGATCTGAAAACCCGCCTGCTTTACCTCAAGAATTCTTTCTTTATCAACGGAATGGAATGGCCGGTCGCGCCTGCTGACCGCGCTTTATTTCGTTTGCTGGCGGATAAGCGAACCATTCCAGCCACACGTCTTGACCCAAGTGCCGCACGCAGTCTGTACGAAAACTATTTAAACGGATACCTTCTTACGGAGAATCAATATGGAAACAACTCCCGGAAATGAAAAAGTCCATCGTATTATTGAAAGCAATGTCGAGGCCCTGGCTGCCATCGATCAGGTTATTGCATTGGCCAGGAAACAAATCGATATCTTTGACATTAACCTGAAAGACAGGGGATTCAATACCCCGGCACGCACCGAAGTCTTGCGTGCTTTTCTGTTGGCCAATCGCGCCAACCGCATCCGCATTGCATTGCATGATACCCGCGATTTCAGCCTCACGTTGCCGCGCTTCATGTCGCTCTTCAAACAGTTTTCCGGCAATATTTTTGTGCATCGTACTACCGGGGCAGCGTGTGAGGCTGCCGACCCCCTGTTCATCGTGGACAGTTTGCATTTTTGGCACAAATTGCATTATCAGCATCCTCGCTCAGTGTTTGTGTTGAATTCGGCAACCGATGCGGCCTCTCTGTGTAACCGTTTTGAAGAAATATGGGACAATTCGGAGCCCGCCGTATCAGCCCATACCTTGGGGCTTTAAGGAAGTGTTGGTCATTCGAGCAGCCTGTCGGACTTAACCCCCCAAAAACCTACACACCCGCATCATCAGCCCCCAATAAACATGAGAAATTTGGAACACTAATCAAACCTTTCCAAACCTGAACCACTACCTCATCCTGCTATGTCCAACTTCATCATAGCTGACCGCAAAACGGACTACCTACTCCGCCCTCTATCGAAGACTGGCTGAACGAAGACCATCTGGCGCGGTTCATAGTTGAAATCATAGACCAACTCGACCTCTCCAACCTCATACGCCAATATACAGGCCGAGGATCGAAGGCCCATCACCCCGCGACCCTGCTGGCACGGTTGATTTATGGCTATGCCACAGGCGTCTACTCGAGTCGCAAAATAGAACGTGCAACCTACGACTCGGTTGCTTATCGCTACATCGCTGCGGGCAGCCCCACCCCGACCACGAGTCTCCTCACCTTGCCATTCTTCTATACGGAAAATTCAGCTAGCCGCTACGCCTGAAGGATTAGTGGGCGAACACATGCCTCTTAATGAGCCTTTCCATGAGTTGAGACCAACTGATTAAGCCCAAGAAGAAAGCATTTCTTGAGCTGTTGAGATACAGCCGTGCAGCATCGCGAGTGAGATATTTCATGATGGCTAACGTGGAAGTGAGCGGCCTGCGCGGTTTTTCGCGCAGGTCCGCTCGACTGCCGGGTTAGCCGTTGCGGCGGGCCAAGACATTTAGGGGCAGCCTTACGAGTGCGGATAGCAACGGGCGTGTCGCTAAGAATGCCGCATGAGCGGCAAGCGCGGCAAGAACGACGCAGCCGATGCCGCCGCCGTCTCA
>CAZRAL010000095.1:0-3338 GCA_964598005.1 uncultured Burkholderiales bacterium | reverse complement strand
CAACCGGACAGGTCGCGTGCTATAAATCCGGACAACTTAAAAACTCGCAACAATGAAAGAGGCTTCAGGTTGTTATCATCCTCCATGTCAACTATAATGCAAAAGAAGTTTTTGCATTTTCCTATTCAGGCACGTAGCTCAGCTGGTTAGAGCACCACCTTGACATGGTGGGGGTCGTTGGTTCGAGTCCAATCGTGCCTACCAATTTCCCCTATAGTATCGTTAATTTTTCAACTGATATTTAGTCGCCCCTGCAAAATTCAATTTACCAAGTGAATTTAACGTATTAGTGGACCAGCCTCGGGGAGTTGAGGAACGCAAGTTTTGTATTGATCGATTCAGCCACATCGTTGATAGTGCCGTGGCAAGAAAAGCGAGCGCAAAAATATCCATGAGCCACAAACGCAGGATCGCTCGCATCAACCAGTAGCCATTATAGATAGCCCGCCGCATAATTGATCGTATGCAATTAACTCGTCAGGACGCACGCTGCGTTTTCAACCGACGAGGAGACGATTAAATTGTTTTGTCTGCACTTACGCGATATCAGCAGGCGCTGACAATGCCAATCCAGAACAATGGTTTTTTTAGGGTATTTCCTTTATAATTTTATCTTTTTTGCTGCCAACCAAGATTGTTCTCGATCGGTGGCCGTAAGTATCTACGCAAGATACGTGAAGCGATACAGGAGAAAAGCCATGTCCAGCACCACCATTAATACTGCCGAAGTCATGCAAAAGTATCAGCGTGCCAAAGGCGATACAGGATCCCCAGAAGTACAGGTTGCGCTCATGACGGCACGCATCAATCATTTGACTGAACATTTTAAAACGCATGTGAAAGACCACCATGGCCGTCGCGGGCTGTTGCGTCTGGTGAGCAAGCGGCGCAGCATGCTCGATTATTTGAAGCGAACCGATATTGAAATGTATCGAAAGTTGATTGATAGCCTCGGATTACGCAAGTAATCCAGTTGGAAAATTAATGTCGATAAGCCCCCTGACCCAGGTTGTCAGCGGGGCTTTTTCATTTTAATTCGTCCCTTTTTACGTTTGTGTACGTTTGGAAACTGGTAAAAATTTATAACCTCAGAATAAGAGTGAAGGAAACATTGAATGAAAGCGATTAAAAAGACATTTCAGTATGGTCGGCACACCGTGACGCTGGAAACCGGAGAAGTCGCGCGTCAGGCTGACGGCGCGGTAATGGTATCGATTGAAGATACGGTCGTATTGGTCACCTGCGTGGCGCGCAAGGATGTAAAAGAGGGACAGGATTTTTTCCCCTTGACAGTGGATTATCAGGAAAAGACGTTTGCAGCAGGGAAAATCCCGGGTGGTTTTTTCAAACGCGAAGGGCGGCCCTCAGAAAAAGAGACATTAACCTCACGCTTGATCGATCGTCCACTACGCCCCCTGTTTCCGGACGGGCTTTACAACGAAGTGCAGATCATTGCGACCGTACTTTCGCTGAATCCGGAAATCGATGCGGATATACCCGCCATGATTGGCGCATCGGCAGCGGTGACGCTAGCGGGCATTCCTTTCGATGGGCCGATTGGCGCCGCTCGGGTAGGTTATTTCAATGGCGAATACATATTGAATCCGACCAAAACCGAGTTGCAGACCTCGCAACTGAATCTGGTTGTGGCCGGAACTGAAACTGCGGTGCTGATGGTGGAATCGGAGGCTCATGAATTATCAGAAGCCGTCATGTTGGGCGCGGTGGTATTCGGGCACGAGTCGCAGCAGGCCGCGATCAATGCCATTCTTGAGCTCGCCGATGAAGCTGGCAAGGATCCGTGGGATTGGCAGCCACCGGCATCACCGGAAGCGTTGGTGGAGAAAATCAAAAGCATGGCCGAGGCCGATCTCAACAATGCATTTCGCATCAAATCCAAGGCGCTGCGTGCTGAGAAACTGGCCGCAATCGAGAATAGTGTGGTGAGCGCACTGTGTACCGATGCCGCTGATGCACCAGACAAAAATACGGTGACTTCGCTACTTTTTAATCTTCAGGCCAAAATCGTGCGTGGCCAGATTTTGAATGGCGAGCCACGCATTGATGGGCGCGATACGCGTACCGTACGGCCGATCTCGATTCGCCCGGCATTTTTACCGCGTACTCACGGCTCCGTACTTTTTACGCGTGGCGAAACACAAGCCATTGCAGTGGCCACGCTGGGAACCCTGAAAGAATCGCAAATCATTGATGCGCTGGAAGGAGAATACAGTGATCGTTTCATGCTGCACTACAACTTCCCGCCTTATTCGACGGGGGAAACCGGGCGGGTAGGGTCGCCCAAGCGGCGTGAAATTGGCCACGGTCGGCTAGCCAAACGTTCGCTTATTGCCGTGTTGCCCAGTGAGCAAGAATTTGGCTACTCGATGCGCGTCGTATCCGAAATTACCGAGTCGAATGGATCATCCTCCATGGCCTCGGTATGCGGAGGCTGTCTTGCACTCATGGATGCAGGCGTACCCCTCAAAGCCCACGTCGCCGGGGTGGCGATGGGCCTCATCAAGGAGGGCAATCGTTTTGCTGTGCTCACCGATATTTTGGGTGATGAGGACCATCTGGGCGATATGGATTTCAAGGTGGCTGGTACCGAAAAGGGGATCACTGCTTTGCAGATGGACATCAAAATTACCGGTATCACCAAGGACATCATGGACGTGGCGCTGAAACAGGCGCGCGAAGGCCGCATGCATATTCTCGGCTTGATGAAGCAGGCTGTGCCGGCGCCGCGTTCGGAACTCTCGCAATACGCGCCGCAAATCATCAAAATGAAAATCAACCCGGACAAAATCCGTGAAGTCATCGGCAAAGGCGGCAGCGTGATTCAGGCCTTGACCAAAGAAACCAATACCCAAATTGATATTGACGATGATGGCAACATCAGCATTGCCTGTGTATCGGGAGAAGCGGGCGCGGCAGCCAAAAAGCGTATCGAAGACATTGTGGCTGAAGTCGAAGTAGGCAAGGTCTACGAAGGCCCGGTATTACGCCTGCTGGATTTTGGGGCCATCGTCAGCCTGCTGCCTGGCAAGGATGGTCTGCTGCACATCTCACAGATCGCCCATGAACGCGTCAATGCCGTTGCCGACTATTTGAAAGAAGGCCAAATTGTCAAAGTCAAAGTGATGGAAGCCGACGACAAAGGGCGCGTACGCTTGAGCATGAAGGCGCTACTGGATCCGCCGGCAAAGCCCGCCCCTGCAGCACCGGCTGCAGATACGATGCCAGCAGCTTGATATGTCAAGGCTGGATCAGTAAACGATTTTAAGAAGTGGGGTGGCTGATGGGGTTCGAACCCACGACAACTGGAATCACAATCC
>CAZRAL010000094.1:0-3358 GCA_964598005.1 uncultured Burkholderiales bacterium | reverse complement strand
CGTTCCAGGCAAAAAAATCCCAACTGATAAGAGTTGGGATTTTTGATAGTGGTGGAGGCGGCGGGAATCGAACCCGCGTCCGCAAGTCCTCTACAGGCAGTTCTACATACTTAGCCAGGTTATTTGATTTAGCTCCAATCACGCCAACCGGCGGGCTGGACTGGAACGAGTTACCTTTTATTTAGCACTGCATTAAGTAACCCAATGCGATGCGATCCTCGTTAATGACTCTGCTGCTTATTGCTAAGCCCGGCGTTGAGGCCCACCGGTGCAGAGTTCAGCCGGTATTAAGCGGCTAAAGCGTAGTTTTCGTCGTTTGCGACTATTGGTTTGCGGTTGTATTTACGAGGTACGCCGCGCCTCGGTATGCCCTGCGTTGCTTTGAAACCCACGTCGAAACCAGGTCGCCCCCGGATTCGATTTCATTCTAACATGGTGCCTGGTGGCATTCGTTAGATAAGGGAGAAAATATAAAATTCAAGATTCTCCCTGCATGTTTCACCATATCCGGCAGCGATTCTCGCGCACCATGGGCTGGCCGGCCTTGCAGGCGAATGCCTTTTCGAATTCCGGCATGTTGGCCACCAGACCATTAACGCGGTATTTACCCGGCGAATGCGGGTCGGTCAACGCTTTAACGCGCAGATTTTCGGGCCGGTCGTTTTCGCAGGCCCACTGCGCATAGCCAATGAAGAAGCGTTGTTCGGCCGTGAAGCCCTCGCGGCGGCTTGGCGGGGGCGTTTTGGCGGTCTCCATTTTCCAGGCCATCCACGCCAGGATCAGGCCGCCCAAGTCGGCTACATCCTCGCCCAGCGTGAGTTTGCTGTTGATTTTGATGTCGTCGATGATGGTGGATTGCGCGTACTGATCCGCGATGCAATCGGCACGAGTGGTGAAGGCTTCGGCATCTTTTTTCGTCCACCAATCCTTGAGATTTCCTTTGGCATCGAATTGCCGTCCCTCGTCGTCGAAGCCGTGGGTCAGTTCATGACCGATGGTGCCGCCGGTATTGCCATAGTTGGGGGCGTCGTCCATTTTCGGGTCGTATAAAGGCGGCTGCAATACACCAGCAGGAAAGTTGATGTCGTTCATTTGCGGATCGTAATAGGCATTGACGGTGGGCGGCGTCATGGCCCATTCCCCTCGATCAAGTGGTTTACCGATCTTGGCCAGTTGTCGGCGTGCTTCAAACAGATTGCCGCGCTCGACATTGCCGAAGAATTCATCTTTTTTGATTTCCAGGGCTTTGTAGTCGCGCCATTTGTCGGGGTAGCCAATTTTGTTCACGATGGTGTGGAGTTTTCCCAGAGCTTTCTTTTTGGTGGCGGGGCTCATCCAGGCGAGTTGTTTTATGTCCGCTTGCATGGCCTGCTCAATCTGTTTGGTCATGCGCAGGGTTTTTTTCTTCAATTCGGCGCCAAAGGCACGGCTGACGAATTCCTGCCCCAAGGCTTCACCAAGCTGCTGATCCACGAGCGTCACGCAGCGTTTCCAGCGCGGTTTTAATTCAGGCACACCGCGCAGTGTTTTTTGAAAGAAGCCGAAATTTTCGTTGACGAAAGCGGAGGAAAGGAAGGGTGATGCGGCCCTGGAGACATGCCAGCGCAGATAGGTTTTGATGTCTCCCAGGCTTGCTGCGCGCCATTGTTTTTCAAGTTCCTTGTAAAAGGCTGGTTCGGTCACATTGAAGCTATTTAATTTCGTCAAGCCCATGCTTTTCAGATAAAGCGGCCAGTCGAATGTGGGCGTCAAGGCTTGCAAGCCTTTCGCATCCATTTTGTGAAAAAGTTTGTAGGGGTCGCGTTTTTCTACGCGCGTCAGCGAGGCTTCAGCCAGGGCGGTTTCCATTTTCATGATGGTGCCGGCTTTTTCCTGCGCCAGCGCAGGCGAATCGCCCAGTAATTCGAACATGCGTTGAATATGGGCCACATACTGGGTGCGAATTTCCTTCGATTTATCGTCATCCTTCACGTAATAGTCGCGGTCGGGCAATCCCAACCCGCCTGCGGTAGCAAAGGCGATGATGCGCGAAGAGTCCGCAAAATCCTGGTTGGAACCGAAGTTAAAGAAGAGGCCCGAGTCGCTCAGCGCCATATGCAGCTTGCCGAGCAGGGTGGGGAGTTCCTGTTTCGTGCGCAAGGCGTCGATTTGATCGAGGTAGGGCTGCAGGGGCGAAGCCCCGCGTTTTTCAACGGTGGCTTCATCCATGCATGCTGCGAAATAATCGCCGGTTTTTTGCTGGGAAGTATTGCGGGTGGTTGTGTTTTTGGCCAGACCTTCAAGGATGCCCCAGAGGAAGCGCTGGTTATCCTGATAGAGTTTGCTATATACGCCCCATTTCGCCTCGTCGGAGGGAATGGGGTTGTTTTCCATCCAGCCGCCGCAGGTGTACTGGTAAAAATCCACGCAGGGATCAGCGGATTGATCCATCGCACGGACATCCAAGCCCGGCGTGTAAGGAAAGGTAGTGAGTGGCTGTTCCGTTAATTTGGTTTGCGACGGGTTTTCTAATCCCGCTAATTGAGCAGAAGCCGGGATGTTGAAGCAACCGATAGCGATACCAGTCAAAAAAGATATGAAAAATAGGGAAAGCAAAGGCCGGTGCTGATACATATTTTTTCTCTCTGAAAATTTTAGAAATTTTGGGTGAGGAAAACAGGGCTCCTATTGTAAAAATGACAGACCTGTGCTCCAAAGGTGAAGGTAATTATGGTAGTGTCTCAGTTTGACTTGTTACAAATTTCAATTGGCTAAAGCGGCTATTTCTTCAATAGACCAAACATGATCGCTGATACCGGCCTCCATGGCAGGCGTTACACGCAAAGATTTATGGATTCGCCCAAAGTTATAGTACATAAAGTGCAAGGCAACCGCGCATTCAAGGTTTTGCATCTTCTTGCTAAAGCCATTGGTCAATCGAGTAAAGCGGCGCATTGACATACGCATCGTTAGGTTCTGGCGCTCGACATGGCTAGTTGAAACCTCCTCTATATCTGGATTACCGCAAACCCTTCTCTTATCTGCGCGAACAAACTCAGAGGGGCTATACCGCCGCTCAGCGCTTACCTGCTCTGAAGGGTTAGCGTAATTTTTTACCAGCATCGCAAAATCCACATTCCCCCTAAAGGCCAGTTCAACTGCGTCGGGATAGGATTGAAAGCCATCCGTCGTAAGTTGAATACGGCCAGCCAGCCTACCCGATAAGTCTTTCATAAATGCTTGTGTACAGGCCGCCGTAATCAGCCAGCGCGGAATGGGGGCCGCTCTAAATTTAGGCAAAGGTGGGAATGCGCTAAAGAAATTTATTAACTGATGTTACGCAGTCGCATTCCGCAGAGCCTGAAGCTCGGCATAGGCT
>CAZRAL010000093.1:0-3426 GCA_964598005.1 uncultured Burkholderiales bacterium | reverse complement strand
AAGGAGGCCCCGGCGTAGCGAAAGCCTCGCGCAGCACAGGCCGCGAAGCCGGGGCCATCGCCTTGCCTTTCGGGGCGCATCCAAAGGCACTGAGTCCTCAGCGCCTTTGGAACCTGCTCCGCCTGCGGCAAGGCACGCCGAAGATGGACTATTCTTGTCAAAACCCGCATGGGCGCTCATTTTCCGGGCGGTCTGCTGTGTTGCGGTGCTTGCGAAGGGGAAGGGCCATTCGCTGCGCACCGCGCCTTGCATCCCATCCCGGAAAACCGAGCGCGCGGCCATGTGGGACTTAATCAGAGGTTCCTTAATCAAAATAGTTATCTTTACAAAGCCTTATCGCAAAGGCATGATGTAATTTCTTGATCCCTACAGTTTTTGAATATGGCCGCCGCCGCAAATACATTTAGCCCATTGGGTCGCGCACTCGTCCAGCAAGGCAAGTTGGAGCAAGTCGACGCCAATACCATTCAATCCGAAGCAGCAAAGGTTGGAATCAGTTTTATCGAGCAATTGACGTTATCGCGAAAGCTGCCCGCTTCGGAGGTTGCCCTCTTCGCCGCGCAAACCTTTGGTCTCCCACTGCTTGATCTCACAGCCATAAACGCCGATCTCTTGCCGACCAATCTAATCGACACCAAGGTAATCGCATCGCGCCGCATTATTCCACTGCAAAAACGCGGCAACCGGCTGTTTGTCGCGATGTCCGACCCCACTAACGAGCAGGTGCTTCAGGAGATCAAGTTTGCCATCGGCATGGCCATGGATCCCGTAGTGGTAGAAGATGACAAACTGGCGATTCTGGTGCGACGTTTCGGCGAGTCGGGCGCCCAGGCGCTAGACAAGATGATCACCGAAGATATCAATCTCGATAGCGTAGTGGCCGCAGACGAAGAAGGCCTGAGCGAGACAGCGGAAGAGGAAATCGACGATGCGCCTGTAGTCAAATACGTTACCAAGATCATGCTGGATGCCATCAATGGCGGTGCGTCGGATATTCATTTCGAGCCCTACGAAAAATTTTATCGCATCCGTTACCGGATGGATGGCATTCTTTACGACATTGCGCAACCCCCTCTCGCCATCAAGGAAAAAATCGCCTCGCGCATCAAGGTGATTTCCAAGCTGGATATTTCCGAAAAGCGCGTTCCTCAGGATGGGCGGATGAAGCTGGTTTTATCGAAATCCCGCGCTATTGATTTTCGTGTATCAACCCTGCCAACCTTATTTGGCGAAAAAATCTGTATGCGGATTCTTGATCCTTCCAGTGCGACACTGGGCATCGATGCACTGGGCTATGATCCCGACCAAAAAGAAAACCTTTTACGCGCCATTAATCGCCCCTATGGCATGGTGCTGGTAACCGGCCCCACGGGCTCGGGTAAAACCGTATCGCTCTACACCTGCCTTAATATTCTCAACAAGCCGGGACTCAATATTTCTACCGCAGAAGATCCGGCAGAGATCAATTTGCCCGGGATTAACCAGGTCAACGTCAATGACAAAGCTGGTCTGACTTTTTCAGCCGCCTTAAAAACGTTCTTGCGGCAGGATCCGGACATCATCATGGTGGGCGAGATTCGCGACCTGGAAACCGGGGAAATCGCCATCAAGGCCGCGCAGACTGGACATATGGTGCTCTCCACGCTGCATACCAACGATGCCCCGACTACGCTGACCCGCTTGATGAATATGGGCATTGCACCCTTCAATATTGCCTCCAGTGTTATCCTGATTTCTGCTCAACGCTTGGCCAGACGGCTCTGTTCCTGCAAACGGCCAATCGAGATCCCCACTGAAGCCCTGTTGCGTGCAGGATATGCAGAGGAAGATCTGGATGGGAGCTGGCAACCCTACGGGCCAGTGGGGTGCGATATTTGCAAAAAAAGCGGCTACAAGGGACGGGTTGGCATTTATCAGGTCATGCCCATTTCCGAAGAGATGGAGCGCATTATCATGAAAAATGGCACCGCCATTGACCTGGCGGATCAATCGCGCCGGGAGGGCATACTCGATCTTCGTCAATCAGGATTACGCAAGGTCAAAGCAGGCTTGACTTCGCTTGAAGAAATCGAAGCCGTAACCAATGAATAAGGAGTAACCATGGCTGCAAATGCACCCGCCAAGCAAGAGGGCAAGGACGTAAAAGTTTATACATTTTCTTGGGAAGGCAAGGATAAGTCCGGCAAAATTGTCAAAGGTGAAATTCGCGCCTCCGGCGAAAATATTGTCAATGCCACCTTGCGCCGACAAGGCATCAAGGTTGGCAAGATTAAAAAAATGTCCGGGCGTGGCGGAAAAAAAATCACCGATCAGGACATTACCTTCTTTTCGCGCCAGCTGGCCACCATGATGAAGGCGGGGGTTCCTTTGCTACAGGCCTTTGATATCGTTGCAAGGGGCCATAGCAATCCTTCGGTGACCAAGCTGCTGCTTGATATCAAAACCGAGGTTGAGACCGGTTCCAGTCTAGCGCAGGCCTTTCGCAAATACCCGCTCTATTTCGATAGCCTGTTTTGCAACCTGGTCGCGGCTGGCGAACAGGCCGGTATTCTCGATACGCTGCTCGATCGCTTGGCTACCTACAAGGAAAAAATTCTTGCCATTAAAGGCAAAATCAAAAAAGCGCTTTTTTATCCGGCCTCGATTATGGTGGTGGCCTTTATTATCACAGCCATCATCATGCTTTTTGTCATTCCGGCATTCAAAGACCTTTTTTCCAGCTTTGGCGCCGATTTACCAGCGCCCACGTTATTCGTCATGGCAGTTTCCGATATTTTCGTTAAATATTGGTACATCATTTTTAGTGCGTTGGGAGGTGGAATCTGGTTGTTTTTTAATACATGGCGACGTTCGGAAAAAATGCAATTTTTCATGGACCGCATTTCATTAAAAGCCCCTATATTTGGAGAAGTGATTCGCAAGGCAACCATGGCGCGCTGGGCCAGAACGTTAGCGACCATGTTTGCGGCTGGCGTACCGCTGGTCGAAGCGCTCGATTCGGTAGCGGGCGCGGCAGGCAACCGGGTTTATTACAACGCCACCAAGAAAATTCAGGCAGATGTCAGTACCGGTTCCAGTTTGACGGTATCCATGCAAAACGCCAATGTGTTCCCGAATATGGTCTTGCAGATGTGCGCCATTGGGGAAGAATCGGGCGCGCTGGACGGCATGTTGAGCAAAGTTGCGGATTTTTACGAGCGTGAAGTCGACGATGCGGTGGATGCCTTATCGAGCTTGATGGAGCCTTTGATCATGGCAGTTCTGGGCGTCATCATTGGAGGTTTGGTGATTGCCATGTATCTGCCCATATTCAAAATGGGTCAGGCGGTTTAACGTTAACCCCTTCTCGCCCTTAAGGAACCTCTGATTAGGTCCTCCATGAGCCGCGTATTGACAAGAATAGTCCATAAACAAGGTCTTACAAAT
>CAZRAL010000092.1:0-3505 GCA_964598005.1 uncultured Burkholderiales bacterium | reverse complement strand
ATGAATAAAATCATCATTCTAATAGCACGTCAGTAATCTTGAACAGGTTCTAATGGGTATTCCTGATATTGAAATGTGCTGTATCTTACCGTGCAAAGTGCAACATTACATGTGCAACATTACATTGCTGAACATAACGGCTTCAAGTAGAATGCGGCCTTAATCGCGCAATGTCGCCGCAGTGTCGCACATACGCGGGAAAGTGCCTCCAGGGCCTTTCCCGTTTTTTGTGTAACCCTTCTGAATTTCGTCCTGGAGTTTTCCTTGCAAGCGCCCACGTCAGCCCTTCCCGCTGTTCTAGTGTTGGCCGATGGTTCGGTGTTCAAGGGTATTTCCATCGGTGCCCGGGGCCATACCTCCGGTGAAGTCGTGTTCAACACGGCAATGACGGGCTATCAGGAAATCCTGACCGATCCCTCATACATGGGGCAAATCGTTACGCTAACCTATCCGCATATCGGCAATACCGGCACCAATGCCGAGGATCGGGAATCGAAAAAAATCTATGCCGCCGGTCTCGTTATTCGTGATCTGCCAGCGCTAGCCTCGAATTGGCGCATGCAGGAAACGCTGACGGACTACCTCGCGAAAAACAACATCGTGGCCATTGCCGATATCGATACCCGACGGCTAACGCGGCTGACCCGCCAAAAAGGCGCGCAGAACGGCTGCATTCTGGCCGGAGCCCATTCGGAAACGCATATCGCCGAGGCCCTGAAGCACGCTCGTGCCGCGCCGAGTATGGCCGGGCTGGATTTGGCAAAAGCCGTTTCCTGCCGGGAAAAATATACGTGGCAGGAAGGCGTTTGGGACCTGGAAACAGGCTATCGGCCCGCCCAAGATATTCGTTTTCACGTCGTGGCCTACGATTACGGCGTCAAACACAATATTTTGCGCATGCTGGCTGAACGCGGCTGCAACGTCACCGTCCTTCCTGCCCAAGCCTCTACACAGGAGGCACTGGCGCTAAAACCAGATGGGGTCTTTCTTTCCAATGGTCCCGGCGATCCGGAGCCGTGCGATTATGCGATTCGTGCCATTCAAGAAATTATGGCTCAGCACGTTCCGATATTTGGCATTTGCCTCGGCCATCAATTGCTGGGGCTCGCATCCGGCGCCAAAACGATGAAAATGAAGTTTGGTCACCATGGCGCCAATCATCCCGTGCAGGATCTCGAGACGAAAAAAGTCTATATCACCAGTCAGAATCACGGTTTTGCTGTGGATGAAGCCACGCTGCCCGCAAATGTACGGGTCACGCATAAATCGCTATTTGATGGCACCTGCCAAGGCATTGCACGTACCGATAAACCGGCGTTCAGTTTTCAGGGGCATCCCGAAGCCAGTCCGGGGCCGCATGAAATGGGCTACTTGTTTGATCGGTTCATCGCGATGATGGGTGCTCAACATGGCTAAACGCACCGACATCCAATCCATTCTCATCATCGGGGCTGGCCCCATTGTGATCGGCCAGGCTTGTGAATTTGATTATTCGGGCGCACAGGCATGCAAGGCGCTGCGCGATGAAGGCTACAAAGTCATTCTGGTCAATTCCAATCCCGCCACCATCATGACCGACCCGGGTATGGCCGATGTGACTTACATCGAGCCCATCACCTGGAAGGTCGTCGAAAAAATCATCGCCAAGGAACGCCCCGATGCGCTGCTGCCCACCATGGGCGGGCAAACGGCGCTTAACTGTGCACTCGATCTGGCGAAACATGGCGTGCTGAAAAAATACGCTGTCGAAATGATCGGAGCGACCAAGGAGGCCATCGACAAGGCCGAAGATCGGGAGCAATTCAAACAGGCCATGACCCGGATTGGCCTGGCTAGTGCCCGCTCGGCCATTGCGCACTCTCTGGAAGAGGCGCTGCAGGTTCAGGCCACTATCGGCTTCCCGGCCATTATTCGCCCCAGCTTTACCATGGGCGGCTCCGGCGGCGGAATTGCCTATAACAAGGAAGAATTTCTGGCGATTTGCGAGCGTGGTCTGGAAGCCTCGCCCACCCATGAACTGCTGATCGAGGAATCGCTGCTCGGCTGGAAAGAATTCGAAATGGAGGTTGTTCGGGACAAGAACGACAACTGCATTATCGTCTGCTCAATCGAGAACCTGGACCCGATGGGTGTTCACACCGGCGATTCGATCACCGTAGCGCCCGCACAAACGCTGACTGATAAGGAATACCAGATCATGCGCAACGCCTCGATCGCGTGCTTGCGCGAGATTGGCGTGGAAACCGGTGGCTCAAACGTGCAGTTCGCCGTGAATCCGCAAGACGGGCGCATGGTGGTGATTGAAATGAATCCGCGTGTATCGCGCTCCTCCGCCCTGGCCTCGAAAGCCACCGGTTTTCCGATTGCCAAAGTGGCGGCCAAACTGGCCGTGGGTTACACGCTCGACGAACTTCGCAACGACATTACCGGGGGCGCTACGCCTGCCTCTTTCGAGCCTGCGATCGATTATGTGGTGACCAAGGTGCCGCGCTTTGCTTTCGAAAAATTTCCGCAGGCCGACGACCGCCTCACGACACAGATGAAAAGCGTGGGCGAAGTCATGGCGATCGGGCGCAATTTTCAGGAATCGCTGCAAAAAGCCCTGCGTGGGCTGGAAACCGGCGTTGATGGGTTCAATCTGAAAACAGTTGACCCGGAAAAAATCGGCGACGAGTTGGCGTACCCACGTGGCGAGCGGCTGTGGTACGTGGCTGATGCGTTCGGCATCGGCATGTCCCTGCAAGAAATCCATACTTACACCAAGATCGATCCCTGGTTTCTTGCCCAGATCAAGGAGCTGGTTGATCTCGAACTTGAGATCGAGAAAAAAAACCTGGAGGAAATCGGGGCTGATGAACTGCGCGCGCTCAAGCGTAAGGGATTCTCGGATCGCCGATTGGCGCACCTCTTGAAGCAAAAAGAGGCTGAAGTCCGCGCCAGACGCCATTCTTTCAATATTCGCCCGGTGTATAAACGTGTTGACACCTGCGCGGCGGAATTTGCCACCTCAACCGCTTACATGTACTCGACCTACGACGAAGAATGCGAATCGAATCCTACCAACAACAAAAAAATTATGGTGCTGGGCGGCGGGCCGAATCGCATTGGTCAGGGCATCGAGTTCGATTACTGCTGTGTGCACGCGGCGCTGGCGTTGCGCGAAGATGGCTATGAAACCATCATGGTCAACTGCAACCCGGAAACGGTTTCGACCGATTACGACACCTCCGACCGGTTGTATTTTGAACCGCTGACGCTGGAAGACGTGCTGGAAATTGTCGCCAAAGAAAAACCGTTCGGCGTGATCGTTCAATTCGGCGGCCAGACGCCGCTGAAACTGGCGCGTGCCCTGGAGGCCAACGGCGTGCCCAGCATCGGCACCACACCGGATTCCATCGACATTGCCGAGGACCGAGAACGTTTCCAGAAACTGATTCACGATCTGAAATTGTTGCAGCCGCCCAACCGCACCGCCCGCACCAATGAAGAAGCCCTCGCCAAGGCA
>CAZRAL010000091.1:0-3854 GCA_964598005.1 uncultured Burkholderiales bacterium | reverse complement strand
CAAAAGCGGACAATTCAAAAACTACAGAACCGGACAAGTCTAAAAACCCGCGACAATTGTGAAGATCTGCTGCCACTTATAGCTCGCCCTTACGTCAGCCCCTGCTTTTTGGCTTGTTGATAGGCCAGAATTTTGTCCAACACAAAGTTGCGCACGTTTTCAGGCAATTTGTTCGCAGCCTCCTGAAAACACGCGGCCATTGCGGTGGAATCAAAAGCACCATCAACTACAAAAATTGCCGACATGGCGCGGCCCGGCTTTTCCTCCGGTGCATCAACACCGTCGTGTGCGTAGCCGTTATCCAGACTCCAGCGCAAGGCACGTTCGCGACCGCGTTTGGCATAGCAAAGCTGGAAGCCCAGCAGTTCGCCGCCGGCATTTTCCCATGTATAGAGATCGAAATAATTGTCGTGAAACCAGCGCCGTAGCTTGCTGGGATCGTATTGGGTAATATTGCGAATTTCCTGCAACATGGGTCAATGAATATTAAGTTTTTCAAGCAAATTTAACAGTTTCTCGGGATCATCGGCTTTCAAAAGTCTGTTGGCCAGGGGCTCAATTTCCGCCAGATTGCTCATCAACACACGTTGTTTCACCGTCAGGATATTGGCCGGGTGCATGGAAAAATGCCGCAGCCCGAATCCCAGCAACAGCCGTGACAAATCCACATCGCCAGCCATTTCACCGCATACCGTGACGGGCACGCCTGCGGCGTTAGCCTGCCGGATTACCCGCGCAATCAAATAGAGTACAGCAGGATGCAGCGGGTCGTATAAATGCGCAACGTTATCGTCGGTACGATCGATAGCCAGCGTGTATTGAATAAGATCGTTGGTGCCGATCGAGATAAAGTCCAGGTTTTTCAGAAACTGGGGCAGCGCGATGGCGGCTGCGGGAATCTCGATCATTCCACCAATGGCAATATCGGCATTGAATTTTTCGCCCTCTGCTTTCAATTGTTCCTTAGCATTTTCGATGGCTAGCCGGGCTTGCCTGAGCTCGGAAATCGCGCAGAGCATGGGGATCAATATTCGCACATTGCCATAGTGCGACGCACGCAATATGGCGCGCAATTGTGTATTGAAGATCATCGGCTCGGCAAGGCAGTAACGGATGGCGCGCAACCCCAGTGCAGAATGCGAACTGAGCTGATCGGGGCCACCATCGTCACTGCCAAATGTTTTATCCGCGCCGATATCGAGGGTACGAATGACCACCGGCATGCCCTTCATGCCTTCGGCGACCGCGCGGTAGGCCTCGAATTGTTCCTCTTCACCGGGAAGATCGCGGCGATTCAGGAACAGAAATTCCGAACGGAATAAACCAATGCCGGTCGCCCCAGATTGCCTGACGGCATCGAGGTCACTGGGCAATTCGATATTGGCGTGCAATTCGATGGTGATGCCATCGAGCGTAGAGGCAGGCGCCGATTTAATGCGAGCCAGTTTTTTGCGCTCGATGTTCCATTGATTTTGCCGCAGCCGGTATTCTTCCAGAACGGTTTTTTCCGGGTCGACGATCACCACGCCCTGCGTGCCATCGACGATGATCACCTCATCCTCGTGGATTAATTCGCGCGAATGATGCAAGGCCACGATCGCGGGGATATTCAGGCTGCGCGCCAGAATGGCGGTATGCGAGGTGACCCCGCCCAGATCGGTGATAAACGCAGCGACTTGATGGTTTTTGAACAAAATGACATCAGCGGGCGAGAGATCGCGCGCCACCAGAATCGTATCGGCGGCACGGGTCTGTAATTTTTCCGGCACCACATCACCCTGCCCAGACAGGGCAGTCAGGATACGCTCAACTACCTGCCGCACGTCGGTTTTGCGTTCGCGCAAATACTCGTCCTGAATCTCGGAAAACTGCTCCAGTAGCAGATCGAGTTGCTGCTTGACCGCCCACTCGGCGTTGCACGATTCACGGCGAATCAACTCGCGCGGCGCGATCGAAATCATTTCGTCATCGAGAATCATCCGGTGCACCGATACAAAGGCAGCCACTTCAGTCGGTGTATCGTCTTTTACCGATTGCTCCAGTTCGTCCAGCTCGGCACGTACTCTCTTAACTGCTTTGTCGAAGCGTTTGGTTTCGCGCGCAATGAACTCTTCAGGAATGCGGTAATGATCGACTTCGAGCGAGGCGCCCAGCACCAAATGTGCATGGCCGATGGCGATGCCGCCGGAAACTGCAATACCATGCATGGTAAAGCTCATTCGCCCTCGCCGAATTTATCGTTGATCAAGGCTTCGACTGCCGTCATAGCCTCGGCCTCGTCGGCGCCGTCGGTTTCCAGCTCCACCCGCGAGCCCTTGCCAGCAGCCAGCATCATTACACCCATGATGCTTTTGGCGTTGACGCGTCGCCCTGCCTTGCCGATCCAGATTTCCGCCTGGAATCGTGCCGCGGTCTGGGTGAGTTTGGCTGACGCGCGCGCATGCAATCCCAGTTTGTTGACGATTTCGATTTCTTTTTTAATCAACGTCGTGCCCTCTATGCACCATGCATTCTGATCACCCCTTCGATGCCGCCGGAAAGCGCCTTTTCAACCAGTAAGGGCAAGGTTTTGTCTCGGTAGGTTATGGCGCGTATCAGCATCGGTAAGTTGATGCCCGACACGCCCTCGACCTGGCCTGGATTAAGCAGGCGCCGCGCGATATTCGCGGGCGTGGCCCCAAAAATATCACTCATTACCAGCACGCCAGCGCCCTGATCGAGTTGGCGCAGCAACGCCTGCCCTCGGGGCAGCAGGGTTTCAGGCGCATCGCGCTGGCTCACTTCAAGGGATTGCAAAAATGGCAGCGGCCCGCCCATCACGTGCTGGGCGCAATCGATCAAGCTTTTGCCCAAGTTACCATGCGCGACAATCAACAAACCGATCATTGGAAAATCTCATAAATATGACATAGCATTCTAGCCTATGCCGGGCGCCCACCCGCCTGCGGTTTAGGCGCGGGCTGACAGCACCGTTCTGCGGGGAAACGCAGGGTGAAGCTGCTGCCGCGTTGCGGCCCTGCAATAGCACTCTCGATCGACAGTTTGGCGTGATGGCGCAAGGCAACGTGTTTGACGATCGCCAGCCCCAACCCAGTGCCACCAGTAGCACGCGAGCGGCTGCGATCAACGCGGTAAAAACGTTCGGTCAGGCGAGGGATATGCTCGGGCGCGATACCTTCGCCCTGATCCTGAACCGAAAACACCGGTTGCTCTGCTTCGATTCGCCATGAAATGCGAATATCCCCGCCATCCGGGCTATAACGAATGGCATTGCTGATCAAATTCAAAAAGGCACTGGAGATTTCCTCGCGGTTGCCGATCAGCCATTCGTTTGCCACCTCACAGTTCAGGGTGTGGCGTTGCTGGCTGAGTGCTTCAGCATCGATGATCAGCGCATCGATCAATTGCGGCACATCGATAGGGGCCTCGATCAGCCGGTGTGTTTCATCCTCCAAACGCGAGAGCGTGAGCAAATCTTCGACCAGGCGGCGCATGCGATCACTTTGCGCTGTCATATGCGTGAGCGAACGTTGCAGTAGCGCCTCGTCAGGCAAGCCACTGGTGGCCAGCGTTTCCAGAAAACCCGCCATCACGGTTAGCGGGGTACGCAGTTCGTGTGAAACATTGGCCACGAAATCGCGGCGCACCGTTTCCAGCCGCTCGATTTGCGTGATGTCACGCGACAGCAATAATTTTTGCTCATCGCCGTAAGGCGCCAGCTGCACCGAAAAGGTCTGCTCGACAGAAGTCCCGCCCTGGACTTCAACGGTGCGTCTCAATATCAATGGTTCGCCGAACCGGCGGGCATCGAGGTAGGCTACAAATTCGGGCTGACGAATAAAGTATGTAATGTT
>CAZRAL010000090.1:0-4051 GCA_964598005.1 uncultured Burkholderiales bacterium | reverse complement strand
CGCGAGGCTTTCGCTACGCCGGGGCCTCCTTGGCTTCGTATCAACGGATACGACCGGCGTCGCATGCCTTGAATCTGGACTATTCTTGTAAAAACGCGGCTCATGGAGGACTTATTCAGAGGTTCCTTAGTTCCTGAATCAGGTTGCGGGTATGCAGCACCTGATTCCCCAATAGATGATTAATCACAAAACGCATCAGTTGTTTGGCCTGTTGCTGCGTACTGATATTTTCATAATTGCCGACAGCCATATCTAGCAACGTACGCCCGTGTAATTGTAATCCATGCTCCTGCGCGACGCCCTCCCCTTGTATGCATACAGGGCCACGTTCAAGGACGTAAACGTAGCGCGCAGCAGGAAGAATGGCGGTCTCCGTTCCGGCTTCTTTGGTCAGCATCAGCGCATAGCCCAGTTCTGTGAGGAGCACCATTTCAAACTGTCGCAAGGCTGTCGCCACGGCGCGCCGGTATTGATTGATTGTTGCGTTGCCGGAAAAACGGGCCGACGCCTCAAGGAGGCTTTCGATCGCGACCTGGTAGGCATCAAAAATGATTTGATGTGGATCGTCGTGATGAAACAGCTTGAGTAAAAGTTCGTTGAGATAAAAAGCCGAAAAAAGCGCCACCCCAGCAAGCTGCGGATAAATCCGTTGTTGTTCCGCTCGCGTCAACGTTTTCAGATCGGATTTTCCCAGCCATTCCAGCCACAAAGGCTGAAAAGAATTCAGCGTGCCGCGCAGTGCGCCGCGCGGGCGTTTTGCGCCTTTGGCCAGCATGGCAACGCGGCCATGTTCGCGGGTGAAGGTCTCAACGATGAGACTGGTTTCACGATAGGGGTAACTGTGCAGGATAAATCCGCTGGCAGTGTTTCTCGATACACCGGACATTATTCGTAACCGTATTGGCGGAGCAGTTTCTCATCATCAGCCCAGCCTTTTTTAACCCGCACCCAAAGCTCAAGGTACACCTTGCCGCCAAACATTTTTTCCATGTCCTGTCGCGCTTGCGTGCCAATCTCCTTCAGTTTTTCGCCTTTGGCACCGATCAGAATCGCTTTTTGGCCGGGTTTATCGACAATGATGGCCGCAAAAATGCGCCGCAGTTGGCCTTCCTGCTCAAATTTTTCAATTTCCACACTGGTCGAATAAGGCAGCTCATCGCCAACCAGGCGAAAGATTTTTTCCCGGATAAACTCAGCGGTCAAAAAACGCTCCGACCGGTCGGTCATGTCATCCGCATCGAATATCGGTGGCGCAATCGGCAGGCATGTTGCAACTTCGGCCTTGAGTACCTCAAGTTGCTTTCCTGATTTGGCGCTAATGGGGACAATGGCCCGAAAATCGTGCTCTTTTTGTACCGCATCGAGAAAGGACAGCATGCGTTCAGCCTGATTGACACGGTCCATTTTATTGACCGCCAGAATGACGGGGATCGTTGCCGGAACCCGTTTCAGCACAGCCCGGTCCATCTCGTTGAAGTGCAGTGCTTCGCAAACCAGAATGACCACATCGGTATCGGCAATAGCCTGATGAATAGCGCGTGTCAGCAACCGATTGAGTGCATTGTTGTGAGCCGTTTGAAAGCCGGGCGTATCGACAAATATATACTGGGTTTCTTCATCCGTTACCACGCCCGCGATGCGATGTCGAGTGGTCTGCACCTTGCGCGAGGTAATGCTTATTTTTTGTCCGATTAGCTGATTAAGCAGCGTCGATTTGCCCACATTCGGCCGGCCGATAATGGCTACCGTTCCACAATGAAACGCGCTACTCATCGCCCGTCAGCTCGAAGTTGATCCAGAGCCCTGGCTGCGGCCTCCTGTTCAGCGGCGCGACGGGACAGTCCGCTGCCTACGCAACGGATGCCTTGAAACAGCACGTTGCAACTAACGTAAAACGTTTGTTTATGGGCTTCACCCTCGATTTTATCAATGGTGTATTCGGGCAAAGCATACTTGTGTCTCTGCAGCCATTCCTGCAGAGCCGTTTTTGCATCTTTAACCGGAACATGGTTCTGGGCAGCCGTCAGGCGGCCGTGATACAGCTTCTCGATGACTTGTGACACGGCGGTAAAACCCGCATCCAGGAATATGGCGCCAAACAAGGCTTCCAGCGCATCAGCGAGAATGGACGGTCGGTGTGCCCCGCCATTTTTCAATTCCCCCTCGCCAAGCCGCAGCGCCGCGCCAATACTTAATGTATCGGCAATATCGGCAAGCGTGGCCTGATTGACCAGATTGGCGCGTGCTCGACTGAGATCACCCTCCGGCATCGAGGCGAAGCGCTCGATCAGCAGATGCGCCACGACACAATTCAGAATGCTATCGCCCAAAAATTCGAGCCGTTCGTTATTGGGGTTGCCGAAACTGCGATGCGTCAATGCCTGCGTCAGCAAGTCGCGGCGCTGGAATACATACCCCAGTCCGCGCTCCACGCTTTGGGGCGCCATAAAATCCCTACTTGTCGTCAGCCGTTGTGGCAGTAAAATTAATAACAAGTACCCAGTTGGCAAATAAGGGGGTATTGACGGTCCAGTTGGCCGTAATCACGGTTTGGCCCCCATCTTTGGTGATTTCCAGATCTTCACCCCTTAGATTGTTGGCGTAGTCAATCGTCATCCGGCGGTCGAAACTTTTGCGGATCTCGGCCACCGTTTCGGTATTGAAATCGGGTTGACTGGCAATCGAGGCGAGGATTTTCTTGACGGTAAAATAATCCAAGTAATGGGGAACCACTTTCAAGCCTAAAAGCCCTGTCGCGCCCACGACTGCAAAAACGAACAACAAGCTGTAAAAACTTATGCCGCGCTGCTTGGTGATACTAGTGGCTGTCATTGTCATTACTGTCGCTGTCATAATTTCTTTACCCCCTCATCCATTCACTGAATCGACATGCCAATCCGTTTCATTGCACTGAAATTCATCCAGACCAAAAAGGCTTTGCCAACAATATTACCTTCGGGGACAAAGCCCCAATAACGACTGTCATCGCTATTATCGCGGTTATCGCCCATCATGAAATAATGGCCAGGAGGTACTGTGCAGGTTACGCCACTCTCATTGTATTCGCATTTTTTCAGGTTTGGAAATTGCCGCACCGCTCCCAGCCCGATAGCCGGGCGTTCCGGGTTAATCATCATTTTGTGAGGCACACTAGCCAATTTTTCCGTAAAGGTTTCATAGCGGGACAATTGAAGCTGGCCGTCGACCTCGGTAATTGTGCCTGTCGATTCGGTGGGAATGACCTGATCATTGATGGTCAGACGCTTGTTTTGGTAACTGACCTTGTCGCCCGGCAAACCCACTACCCTTTTGATGAAATCCTTGGTCGGATCTTCGGGATAACGAAATACCATCACATCGCCGCGTTGGGGCGAATTCATTTCCACGATTTTTTTATTGATCACCGGCAACCGGATACCGTAAGTGTATTTATTGACCAGAATAAAATCACCCACCAGCAATGAAGGAATCATCGAGCCAGAGGGGATTTTAAAAGGCTCGAACAAAAATGAACGCAGCAGAAAAACCACCAAAATAACCGGAAAAAAACTGCGCGCCATTTCCACCACAATCGGTTCGGCAGCACCTGCCGTGCGTTTTTTCCGCAGCCATCCCTTGTCGATGGCCCAGATCAAGCCGGTGATCGCCGTTGCCAGCAACATCACGCCAGCAAAGCTCATGATGCTTTTCAGCGCCAGCATCCCCAGCATGGCAATGAAAAATACCGGATAGGCCATTTCCAGCCAGGCGCGCAAAGGATGAGCCGCAGGCGCTGACGCCGATTGCACGGGACGGGTAAAAAACCCCGCAACAATCAGCAGGCCGCTCAGGGCGATGGCAATCCAGACGATGGTTTCCCAATCCATTGATTTACTTTCAGGTTATGAAATTGTTTATAAAATTATCTGATGTTACGCACTACCGCACTACTAAAGAAAAAATTTTTACCGGAAACACAAATAGCGCGAAAAAATTGTTTTGCTTTGCCATCATTGCTTTAAGGAACCTCTGATTAAGTCCCACATGGCCGCGCGCTCGGTTTTCCGGGATG
>CAZRAL010000089.1:0-4222 GCA_964598005.1 uncultured Burkholderiales bacterium | reverse complement strand
TTCGCCATGAACGCTAACGCTGGCGCGGCTGTCAGGGCTTTTGCAGGGACGACTACATATAACACCATACATTTTCCCTCGGCCCCTCGCTTCGCTCTTCCCGTTTTCAATGGGGGAGCTGATTGTGGATGGCTGAAGCGGTGAAGTGCTGTCAAAGCAAAATGACGGTGATATTTGTTTTCCGCAAAAAATCCTTCTGCAGTGCGCAACAGCAAACCCCTTATTTGACGCGGCTTTTCGCTTTAAAATGCTCCAAAATGCGCACCATTACTTGAGTTTATGTTGACGCATATTCAGGGATAAGATGAATAGACTTTTTTCGAAACTTGCTGCGCTTGACATAACGGCGTTGCACGGTGGCTCAAAATCCTCATTTACTCTCTTGTAAACTCCGGTTTTTCGCCGTGCCTTGTTTTGTCTTCGCTCGCGACAGTTTCGAAAAAAGTCTACTATTCAATGAAAACGCATACTCGCTTTTTAAATGAGGCGGAGGTCTAGGTGAGCGATTTGTTCTCAGCTGCGGTATTGCCTGCAGGAACTGCAGCGACACGAGCACCAACGAATGTAACTACGCCGCTCGCCGAACGGCTGCGTCCGCATACTTTGGCGGAAGTCATCGGCCAGGATCACCTGACCGGTGAAGGCATGCCCTTGCGGATTGCCTTTGATAGCGGCAAACCACATTCGATGATTTTGTGGGGGCCGCCCGGAGTGGGCAAGACCACCATCGCGCGGTTGATGGCCACCGCGTTCGAGGCGGATTTTATTGCGCTCTCGGCGGTGCTTTCCGGTGTAAAGGAAATTCGCGAGGCCATCGAGCGGGCGCAGGTGAACCGCGACAATCTCAACCGGCGCACCATTTTGTTTGTGGACGAGGTGCATCGTTTCAACAAAAGCCAGCAGGATGCTTTTTTGCCCCACGTCGAATCCGGTCTGGTGACGTTTATCGGCGCGACGACGGAAAACCCCTCCTTCGAGTTGAACAATGCTTTGCTTTCACGTGCGGCGGTTTATGTGCTGAAGCCGCTCGAAGCAGATGCGCTGGCAGAATTGCTGATGCGCGCTACTACCTCCGTATTGCCTGGTTTGCCGATTACGGCAGAAGCGCAGCAGCGGCTTATCCAGATGTCCGATGGCGATGGCCGCCGCTTGTTGAATCTGGTCGAACAGATGACCACGGCAGTAGAAAATAATACGCTCGCGGCCATCGATGAAAAGTTTGTGGAAACCGCGCTGGCCCGGGCCGCACGCCGTTTCGATAAAGGCGGCGACCATTTTTACGACCAGATTTCGGCTTTGCACAAGAGCGTGCGCGGCTCGGACCCCGATGCATCGTTGTACTGGTTTTGCCGCATGCTTGATGGCGGCGCCGATCCGCGCTACCTGGCCCGGCGCATGATTCGTATGGCGACCGAGGATATCGGCCTGGCCGACCCGCGGGCGCTGGAACTGACCCTGAATGCCGCGGATGTGTACGAAAGGCTGGGTTCGCCCGAGGGCGAACTGGCGCTGGCGGAGGCGATCATCTATCTTGCCATCGCGGCGAAATCGAATGCCGTCTATACGGCTTATAACGCTGTACGGGCCTTTATTGCGCAGGACGAGTCGCGCCCAGTTCCCATGCATATTCGCAATGCACCGACCAAACTGATGAAAACCATGGGCATGGGAAAAGATTATCGCTATGCGCATCACGAGGAAGAGGCCTACGCCGCGGGCGAAAATTATTTTCCGCAAGGCCTGTTCGAGGGAAATAAACGGCCGGACTGGTATCGGCCTACCGCCTATGGATTGGAAGCAAAGATTCGCGAAAAGCTTGCGCATTTACGCGAACTTGATAGAAAATCTGGTCATGAACCCGATTAATTTTTTTTGTTGCCTTTTCTTGCCTTTCTCTTCAGGCGCGTCGTCCCGTTAGGGATACGCGCATCTTGTCACTACCTGATTATTTTCATACCAACGGAGTCTTCCTCAAGAGGTTGCATTTCTTGAATTTCCGGAGGATTCATTGCATTTTCTAAAAGTATAGCAATAAGGATTGAATATGCTCGACATTCAACAACTCCGCAAAAATTTGCCTACCATCGTGAGCGGCCTCGCCCGACGTAACTATGCGTTCGACGAAGCTGCTTTTCGCAGCATGGAAGATCAACGCAAAAGCCTGCAGACGCGTACCGAAGAGCTGCAGGCCAAGCGCAATGAGATCTCTAAACGAATCGGTGTATTAAAATTATTTAGTCCAGAAGAAGTCCCGGCAACAATGGCAGAAGTAAGCGGATTGGGTGATCAACTCAAAGCCAACGAAACCGCGCTGGCTGCATTACAGGAAAAGCTGAATGCTTTTTTGCGCACCATCCCCAATATTCCGCGCGCCGATATCCCCCAAGGAAAAGATGCGAGTGAAAATGTCGAAGTGCGCAGGTGGTCGGCAGACGGAAAAGCACCCAAAACTTTCGCTTTCCCCCCCAGGGATCACGTCGATATTGGCGCGGCAACGGGCGGCATCGATTTTGATACGGCCGCCAAACTCTCCGGCGCGCGTTTTTCGGTGTTGAAGGGCGGAGTGGCGAGGTTGCACCGCGCCATTGCGCAATTCATGCTCGATGTACACACGAGCGAACATGGCTATACGGAAGTGTATGTGCCGTATATGGTGAGCGCAGAAAGTGCTGATGGCGTGTCGAGCCTGGCCAAATTCAAAGAGGATCTATTCAAGATCGAGGGACGCGATCTGTACTTGATTCCCACCGCGGAATATCCGGTCACCAACTTTGTTCGCGATGCCATTATCGAGATGAAAGAATTGCCGCTCAAATTCGTTTGCCATAGCCCATGCTTTCGCTCGGAAGCGGGCAGCTATGGCAAAGATACGCGCGGCATGATCCGCCAGCACCAGTTCGACAAGGTGGAGATCGTACAGATCGTGCACCCGGAAAAATCGACTGCGGCTCACGAAGAATTGACCGCCCACGCCGAAACAATCCTGAAAAAACTGGAGTTGCCGTATCGCACCATGCTGCTGTGTACCGGGGATATGGGCTTTTCGTCGGCCAAAACCTATGATCTCGAGGTATGGCTGCCCGCGCAAAATGCTTACCGCGAAATTTCTAGTTGCTCGAATTTCGAAGCTTTCCAGGCTAGGCGCATGCTGGCGCGCTTCAGGAACGCACAGGGCAAAACCGAGCTGCTGCATACCGTCAACGGCTCCGGCCTGGCGGTGGGGCGCACGCTGGTGGCGATTCTGGAGAATTATCAGCGCGCCGATGGTGGGGTGGATGTTCCGACGGCTCTGCAACCGTATATGGGCGGATTAAAGATTATTCCATCATTCGTTGATCTGGCTCAAGAAGTTTCTCGGCACGAGCAAAACGCCATAAAGGCATAAATAAACTATCCCGTCCCAAAGGGCGGGGTAGTTTATTTATCTTGTTGCTAAAAATCGATATTAAATACAAGTTGTCCAGTGGGTATTTTTATTTTCTGTACATCTTGAACAATCCCTAACTGCTGAGCCTGAGATGCTTCGATAATAACTCCTTTCTTAAAAAAATCCATTTCATGAATAAGCGCATCTGTTAGAGAAGTATGCTCTTTGAGAAGAGTGAAATAACGTTTTTCATCCGTAGCAAGCGAAAGCACAATTTCCTTCAACTTTTTATGGCTAACCGTTTCTTTTTCCTTAAAGGTCCAATCAAAGCCATGAAATTTGAAATAAGCATGAGGGCAAGCCAAGCGTTTATCCGCGGCTAGAAAAACTATATTAGCTATCGATTCGATGGAACCAATATTCCACATTGTTATATCAAGTGGAAGTGCGCGAAAAAAATTGTAAAGGGCAAATCCCTCCAGTAGTGAACCTCCTGTACTACTTATTAATAACGTTACATGGGTATGTCCCTGTTGTACGATCCAGCTAAAGTGATTTCTTAAATTTTTTGTGGCGGGATAAGTGATCGGACCAATAAAAGTAGCGGTACTGGAAATATTTGGAGCCATAAATGAAGTTAAGGAACCTCTGATTTAGATAAATTGCGAAGAAAATATGAACATTCCCTCGCCTAAAGGCAAGGGCTTTAGATTACGGCTCTAGCCAGCTATTTTGTCGGCCTCGAGGCCGACGTCTCATACTACCTTGAAGTTGTCATCCTGTCATTTGACTCTTCCGGCTTTGTTGCGAGTTTTTAAGTTGTCCGGATTTATAGCACGCGACCTGTCCGGTTGT
>CAZRAL010000088.1:0-4312 GCA_964598005.1 uncultured Burkholderiales bacterium | reverse complement strand
AAGCGGACAATTCAAAAACTACAGAACCGGACAAGTCTAAAAACCCGCGACAGCGCAGCAAGTTTCGAAAGAAGTCTAATTAACTGATGTTACGCACTGCAGAGGAGAAACATTTTTACCGGAAAAGCCATTTTCATAGGGAAGCCGCTTCGCCTGCGCGTAACATCAATAATTCATAAAAACATGAACACTTAACATGAAACCATTAATACCTAACAAAGCTTTCAAGAATGTCTACTAACATCACTTTGAACGGGATGCCTCCTAACCCTTCCATCGAGAAAATGTTTCCCAGCAAGCCAGTGCATACCTCTCATGTCAAACGTTGGACTTGACCCGTTTCACGGATAGTCTGCTGTCATGAGTAATTTCTTCACCAGGCTCTTCGGTAAGAAGGGAAGCGACGTTCCTATGCGCGATGTTTCTGCTCTGGTCACGCCATTTGCAACGCCAGCTATTCAGTTAGTCAGCAACAGCGCCACTTCATTTTCCCACTTTGGCGGCTCGCCAAAATTGCCGCCTGACATTGTATGGCCCGAAAAAGGTGGGATGAAGTTGGCATTTTTGGCCCGTCTTTCTCTGGCAGAAATTCAAAGTACACTTCCTATCGATTGGCTACCTCAATCAGGTGCACTGTTATTTTTCTATGACATGGAGAAACGACCTTGGGGTTATGATCCCAATGATCGCGGCAGCTCGGCAGTCTTGTTAGTGCCGGATCTTGCTGTCCCAGCTGAGCAACTTGACGACAGACCAAATGGAAATGAATCCCCGTTACCGCATCGAAACGTTTCGTTCCGCCGCATAGATGTACTTCGTTCGTTGGATCTTGGCACAATCGACGCACTCAACCTAACTGAAGAGGAGATCGATGAGTACTGCAGAATATCAGACATCCCATTTCACGACATACCGAAGCATCAGATTGCCGGATTCCCTGCACCAGTGCAAGAGGACAATATGGAACTCGAATGCCAACTCGTCAGCAACGGCCTGTTTTGTGGAGACGCCAACGGTTATAAGGACCCACGTGTACCTTCACTTACTCCAGGTGCAGCAAATTGGCGACTTTTACTGCAAATCGATTCCGACGACGATCTTGGTGTGATGTGGGGAGACTGTGGAACTATATACTACTGGGTTGAAGCACATAAAGCGAAGGTTGGCAATTTTGCCAATACCTGGCTTGTCTTACAATGCACGTAGTGACTTCACATCAATTCCATCTAACCGATATGCATACATCTTCGCGCCATCTTATATTTCATGCAGCAATCGTCTTGCTCTTCGGCCTGCTACTGGGTGCTCCATATGCTCGTGCCATCAAGAAAAACGCTGCCACACACATCGTTAACTCATGGCGGGTAGCTCACCTCAGCCTTCCAATCGGTGCCACACTCATGTTTGCAATCGCCGCTTTGTTACCCTCGCTCAAGGTTCCCACATCAGTATCCTGGGCCATCGCAGTCACACTTATCATCTCTTCCTATGGGTTCTGCGTTTCTACATCCCTGGCCGCAGTCACGGGTCAACGAGGGCTGTCGACTGATTCGGTTGGTCTGGGCAAGCTCGTTTACATCGGCAATATGGTCGGCGCTTCGACCTCTATCATTGCCGCCGTTATTCTCCTGTACGCTGCTTGCGTTTCCTTATGAAATTCAATTCTGGAGTTTCTACGTGCCGGACAAAATCAACGTTAAGCAACATGGCGGCCACATGACAGAAGTACACTATGCCTAATTCTATTGTTATCGTCGCCGCTAAACGCACCCATCGGCAGCATGATACATAAGGCTCACACCTCCGAATCCCGCCCCTGCTTGTGCGGGGGAAAATCCTGATCGTTTCATATAGAATCGATTTCATTCACTGATGCTATAACTCAACTGCAAAAGGAAAAATTTTTCGCCGAAAAAGCCTTTTTCACATGGAAGTTGCTTTACTTCTACGTAACACCAGTAATAAAAAATTCAAATCATCCACAGAAAATAACCACGGAGGAAACATATGTTGATTGGTGTCCCCAAGGAAATCAAAAATCACGAATACCGCGTCGGGCTGGTGCCTGCCAGCGTACGCGAACTGGTTGACCACGGTCATCAGGTACTGGTTGAACAAAGCGCGGGTACAGGCATTGGATGTTCCGATGCAGACTACACTGCCGCTGGCGCGAGTATCGTGCCCACCGCCGCAGAGGTATTCGCCAAGGCGCAAATGATCGTCAAGGTCAAGGAGCCGCAGACTGGGGAACGCAAACTGTTGCGCGAAAATCAAGTCCTCTTCACTTACCTGCACCTCGCGCCCGATCCCGAGCAAGCCAAAGACCTGATCGCCAGTAAAGCCACTTGTATCGCCTATGAAACCGTCACCAGCCCACGGGGCGGATTACCCCTGCTGGCCCCCATGTCCGAAGTGGCGGGCCGTATGTCGATACAAGCCGGAGCCACTGCCCTGCAAAAAGCCAATGGCGGCCGCGGCGTATTGCTTGGCGGCGTGCCGGGGGTGGAAAGTGCCAAAGTGGTGATCCTTGGCGGCGGCGTGGTGGGTTCCCATGCCGCGCAAATGGCACTGGGCATGGGCGCGGAGGTCATCGTCATCGATCGTTCGGTCGACGTGCTGCGCGCGCTAAACCGGCAATTCGGTACCGCATTGAAAACGGTCTACTCGACACGCGATGCCATCGAACATCATGTCATCTCAGCTGATCTGGTCATCGGTGGCGTGCTGATTCCCGGTGCGGCAGCCCCGAAACTGGTCAATGCGGCGCTGATCAAAAAAATGAAACCGGGCTCAGTTGTCGTCGATGTCGCCATCGATCAAGGTGGCTGTTTCGAAACCTCACACGCCACCACGCACGCCAACCCCACCTATGTGGTGGACGGAGTGGTGCACTACTGTGTGGCCAACATGCCGGGCGCTGTACCGCGCACGTCGGCCTTTGCACTTAACAATGCTACCCTGCCCTTTGTTCTCGATCTGGCCGGAAAAGGCGCAATGCAGGCGCTGGCCGACGACCCGCATCTGCTGAATGGCCTGAACGTCCATCGGGGCCTGTTGACCTGCCGGGAAGCCGCTGATGCGTTGGGACTTTCTTTTACCGAGGCCGGGAAGGCATTGCGGGCATAAAACGCCGCTCTCATCATGCTTAGCCTGTTCGCCATCGACAACGAGTACCTGAACATGGTCACGCGCCTGCTGCTGGCCACGGCAGCAGGCAGCGTCATCGGGCTTGAACGCAGCTACCACGGCCGCCCAGCAGGATTTCGCACGCATACCCTGGTATGCACCGCCTCGAGTTTGCTGATGCTGGTAACTCTTTACCAATCGCTGTGGTTCACTCCCCACACCACGGAACAAGTAACACTCGATCCGACCCGCATGGCCCAAGGCATCATGACCGGTATCGGCTTTCTCGGCGCCGGGGTGATCATGAAAGACGGCCTGTCGGTGCGCGGCCTGACCACCGCCGCTTCGATCTGGATGACGGCTGCCATCGGCATTCTGGTTGGTATCGGCTTTTATTTTCCGGCTGGCATTGCGACCGTACTCACGCTAGGCACTTTATCGATATTCCGTTGGATCGAGCATAAAATGCCGATGCTCTTTTACGCCCAGTTCATTATCCGGTTTTCAGTCGAAAATATTATGGAAGAACGCGATTTGCGCCGACTGGTAACCGCAGAAGGTTTCAGTATCGCCAATCTGAATTACCGCCTGGACCGCAAGGAGGAATTCTTTGAATACCGCATGATCATTCGCACCCTGAAAATGGACAATGTGCGCAAGCTTTCGGAAATTTTGACTCAAAATAGTACCGTGCTCGAATTCCGCATCTCGCCGACCGGAGACTGATCCTCTGCACTCAATAGGATTATGGATGAGTTTGCTTTTATCCTGGTCATTGCAGCGGCCTTATTGCATGCAATATGGAATTACCTGCTCAAAAAAAGCAGGGGTGGAATAGGGGTACTCACGGGGTACTCACACTTTCGGCAATTTTTGCCGTTTTGATTCTGACACCTTTTGCAATTACGCTTATCGCGCGTGGTTTTACACTGCAGCCTCTCCATATACCGATCATTATCGGCAGCGGATTGATCCACACCGCATACTTTCTGTTGCTGGATCAATGCCTGTCGGTGGGTGGAGGATGAAACCTTTCGCGTCGCGACCAGCCAACTGAGGAAGGACTCTACCTCTTTCTTTCCCATTTCCAGCGGGTGACGTCGGTCGTGAAAACGGATAAATGCCCTCACCCAGTGTCGCGGGTTTTTAGACTTGTCCGGTTCTGTAGTTTTTGAATTGTCCGCTT
>CAZRAL010000087.1:0-5076 GCA_964598005.1 uncultured Burkholderiales bacterium | reverse complement strand
GACGGCGCTAAAACGGGATTACCGGGAAGTACCGTTTTTTACCCACATGTCTTTAATGCTGGTACGGCGGGGAATGTCAGTTTTAGTACAACGCACAATGCTAATCCGAATACAATTGGTTGGAGTAATCAAATTTACCAAGACATCAATTGCAATGGCATTCTTGATGGAATGGAAGGCAATACTGTTTTGAGTAACAGCATACCGGTTATACCAGGGAGCAAAATTTGTATTATTGTTAAATCGAATATTCCGTCGATCGCCCCTTATAACGGAACTGACACAATTCAAGTGACCGCAGCAATTGGCGCTCAAGTCTATACCAGGCAAGACGTTACAACTGTTGGTGCGGACCTGGGGGCCGGTTTGACGTTGATGAAGTCAGTACGTAATGTTACTCAAGGAGGTGTTCCAGGTACGGCTAATATTGCCAATCCAGGTGAGGTACTTGAATATACTATTACCTATTTAAATATGAGTAATACTCCTGTTTCAATGATTACGATTGTCGATGCCACTCCTGCCTTTACAACATTTACCAGCGCAGCTTGCGTGCTACCGCTTCCCGCAACGATTACGATGTGCAACGTAACACTACAGCCTGCTGTTGGCGGAACCGGTAATATTCAGTGGGCTTTAGGGGGGGTGTTGCAATCCGGCCAATCGGGCACAGTGATGTTCACGGTTACTTTGAATTGAGTGCTTTTCAATTCTTGTTGGTGATTTTGTTGCTTGATTGGTGCAAAGCAGCATAGGGTTTTGTATAATTTGCGGGTGTAATTTTGTTGTAGCCGTTTTCTAACCCTATTCCCAGTTTCAGGAGCCACTTTTAATGAAGAGTCCCATGCGGGTTGCAGTGACCGGTGCAGCCGGACAAATCGGTTATAGTCTGTTGTTTCGCATCGCCAGCGGTGAAATGTTAGGTAAGGATCAGCCTGTCGTTTTGCAATTGCTGGAAATTTCGGATGAAAAAGCCCAGAAAGCATTAAAAGGCGTGATGATGGAACTGGAGGATTGTGCATTTCCATTGCTGACCGGTATGACGGCGCATGCCCAAGCATCAACGGCATTCAAGGAAGTCGATGTCGCATTACTGGTAGGTGCACGTCCGCGTGGACCGGGTATGGAACGTAAGGATTTGCTTGAAGCCAATGGAGCGATTTTTACTACGCAGGGGAGGGCGCTTAATGAGGTTGCATCCCGCAAGGTGAAAGTATTGGTGGTAGGAAATCCGGCTAATACCAATGCTTATATTGCCATGAAATCCGCGCCTGATTTGCCACAGGAAAATTTCACGGCAATGTTAAGGCTGGATCACAATCGGGCTTTGTCGCAGCTTGCAGCCAAAGCCGGTAAACCGGTTGATTCGATCGAAAAAATGATTGTATGGGGTAATCACTCGCCAACCATGTATCCCGATTATCGTTTTGCGACGATTGGCGGAATCTCAGCAAAGACGGTTGTCAATGATGAAGACTGGTACCGTAACACTTTTATTCCTACCGTGGGTAAGCGTGGCGCGGCGATTATCGAGGCGCGCGGCCTCTCCTCGGCGGCATCGGCTGCTAATGCTGCAATTGGACATATTCGTGACTGGTTATTGGGCACGCAGGGTAAATGGGTCACCATGGGAGTGCCATCCGACGGCAGTTATGGTATCCCGAAAGAAATCATGTACGGTATGCCGGTCACTTGCGAGAATGGAAAATATACAGTGATCAAGGGATTGGAAATTGATGCATTCTCGCGTAGCAAAATGGATGTCACGCTAAAAGAATTGGAAGAAGAGCGTGCCGGAGTGGCGCATCTTCTGAAATAATCAGCTATCGCTTGCGATGATTATTGAAGCGGCAATTGCAATGCTGAAAAGCGTGAAAAACAGGTGCGATTGAACAATTGCAGGCTTTGGATTTGTTTTATTTAGGTAATATTTCTGTTGTAGAGGCGGAATAGGGTGCTGGCCGGGGCAGCACGTGCATTTTTGCCAATGGGGAGCAATACATTAACAGCGAAGTAAGCAGCACGCCCCCGATACCGGCGGTGGCGATGGTCATGCGTAACCCCATTATTTCAGCCAATGCGCCGCCCAACAAAGAGCCAAGCGGTGCAAACGATATGGTGATAAAAATCATGGTGGAAGTCACGCGGCCCAATAAAGCATCGGGAGTCACTGACTGGCGCAGCGACAGATAGTTGATGAAAAACAGCATCGCGCCGAAGTCCAGAATGAAAATGGCGGCGCCGAAACCGGGCCTGGCCCACAGGCCTTTTTGTGTGGCGGCAATGAGCAACCATGCGCATGCAGTCAAAAACAGGCCTCCCAGCATGGTCACCCCTACCCCGGCCATATGATTTAAACGACTTACGGAAAACGATGCCAGCAGGCAGCCGATGCCACCCATCGTGAAGATGATGCCGATTTGGCCTGCGGAAAGTTCCAGTTCGCGCGTGCCGTACAAAATGACGGTGGCGATAAACATGTGCTTGAGCAGTTGCCAGAGACCCAGCCCCCAGGCGATCGAACGCAGTATGCGATTGGTCCAAATCAACGCCAATCCTTCGCGAATATCTTGCCAGAGAGAAGAAGGCGTCCCGGACATTTTGGGTGTATCTGTTTTTGCAGATGGAATATTGCGCAGCATCCAGGCCGAGGCGAAAAATGAAAATGCATCGAGAAGAATGGCGAAGGGTGCGGTAAGCCACTGAATAAGCATACCAGCCAGGCCAGGGCCAATAAGCTGGGCCGACGAGTCTGATAATGCGATCTTGCTATTGGCTTCGAGTAAATTTTCACGCCCGACACGTTCAGTCATGAAGACTTGATAAGCTGCCCAGCCGACGATACTCCCGGCTCCGACCAGAAATCCGACAATGTAGAGGAGTGGCATGGTCAACAGATTCAACCAGGCTGCAAGGGGAATGGCGAGAAGTGCAAGCCCCCGGCCTATATCGGCGGTGATGATAATGGGTAGCTTGCGGGAACGATCAACCAGCACGCCCGTGAATAGCCCAAACAGCGTATAAGGAAGTGTCTCGAGGGCCACCAGCACACCCATTTCGAAGGGTGTGGCGTTTAGCAGCAATGCAGCGGTCAAGGGCAATGCAAGAAAGGTGATCTGCCCGCCGAAATGAGTAATCGTGAGTGATCCCCACAGAAGGCAGAAATCGCGATTTTTCCAGAGTGGACCGAAATAACGGGTTATCCGGCTACGAGAAGCGGTCATTTTGTGGTTTGATGCAGTAATCTACATCCCGGTTCGGGATGTTTTATGTGGGAATGGCGAGACGCATCCCCGGATGGAGGGTGGCATTTGCTGCCAGCCGGTTGGCACGCATCAGTACCGTCATCGAAATACGAAATTTGGCTGCAATGCCGGATAGCGTATCGCCGCTTTTTACGATATAGGTTTTCGATGCTGATCTGGAAGATGAATGATTTTGCGGATTGGTTGCAATCGTTCGGCTGCTACCTTTTGCAGCAGTGCCAACGGGAATATCGAGTGTTTGGCCGATACGAAGCTCATCTCCTGAAAGACGATTTAGCGTTTTAATTTCATTTACATCTGCACCTTTGTTGCGCGCAATTGAAAACAGGGTCTCTCCCGCTTTAACGACATGACTGGCTGATTGAAGTGCATCAGCAGCATTACTGTCGGGCGCAACCGTTTTTGTAGAAGAGGCAGACGATGCGGAAGACAAAGAAGACGCGGCAACGCGGATTACCCTGGCGTCCTTGATCAGCGGAACCATGATCGTTACGGGCGATGCGATCTTGTATTTCTTTTCCTTGACGAGCGGATTGGCGGTCCGTAAATAGGCTCCCGAGACCCCGAAACGTTTGCCGATTGCATCGAACGATTCACCACGCTTGGCATTGTAGGTTTGCCACGACACCATGGGGGAATTTCGTGCCTGATAGTTGGTCAGATTGGTGCGAAATACATCCGCCTTGTCGCGCGGGAGCAAAAAATAACCGAGGTCGCTGGTGGCCACCGGTTTATTGAACGAAGGGTTCAGCGCCACAAATTCTTCTTCCTTCAATTCGGCAAGCTGGGCGGCAAGTTTGACATCGATGCGCGCAGGGGCGGGCACTTTGGCGAAGTAGGGTTCATCAGGAACGGCATCCAGTTCGATACCGTAGCTGCCCGGAGCAAGAATGATATTTTTTACCGCGATTAATTTGGGAACGTAGTGACGCGTTTCCATGGGTAAATTGAGGTGCAAAAAGCCGGTTGGCAAGCCTTTTTTTTCATTGTTTGCAATGGCTCGTCCCACACAGCCTTCGCCACAGTTATAGGCAGCCAGTGCAAGTTCCCACGAATTGAACATGCCATACAGGCGTTGCAGATAGGCGAGCGCGGCGTGCGTCGAAGCAAGCACATCGCGGCGATGATCGATAGCCCAATCCTGTTTGAGACCGAAATTTTTCCCGGTAGAGGGTATAAATTGCCACATGCCCGCAGCATGTGCGCGTGAATAAGCTTGCGGGTTAAAAGCACTTTCGATGATAGGCAATAACGCAATTTCCATCGGCATGCCGCGCTTTTCCACCTCTTCGACTACATGGTGCAGATATTTCGAGCCGCGCTCGACAAAACGGCGGATGTACTCCGGTCGATTGGCATACCATTGCTCATGCTCTTGAACGAGTGGTGAATCGAGAGGTTGTAACGCAAAGCCAACACGGACACGATTCCACAAGTCGGCATCATCGATGTTCGCTTGAGCGGGTAAAAGATCGGCGAAATTACTTATTACGTCTGGTGCGGGCTTGGGCGGAACGAGCGAAATGGGCTCCGTACTGGGGGGGAGAGCAGTGTTCGAGGGAGGCGAAGCGCTGGGGTTCGCGGGTGCGGCAGCAGGCGCGGGAGCTTTAGGAAACAGGGGAAGCAACGAGATCGACCCCTGACGCGATTGGCCCTCGCCTGAAGGTTGCGCTTGGGCAATCGATGCCCAAGCCATTCCTGCTGCGATCAACAATGAAAAAATTTTCTTGTTCAAGGGTAGGAAACCTCTGATTAAGTCCCACATGGTCGCGCGCTCGGTTTTCCGGGATGGCCCGCCGGACACGACAGC
>CAZRAL010000086.1:0-5194 GCA_964598005.1 uncultured Burkholderiales bacterium | reverse complement strand
CAACACAGCAGACCGCCCGGAAAATGAGCGCCCATGCGGGTTTTGACAAGAATAGTCCATCTTCGGCGTGCCTTGCCGCAGGCGGAGCAGGTTCCAAAGGCGCTGAGGACTCAGTGCCTTTGGATGCGACCCGAAAGGCAAGGCGATTGCCCCGGCTTCGCGGCCTGTGCTGCGCGAGGCTTCCGCTACGCCGGGGCCTCCTTGGCTTCGTATCAACGGATTCGACCTGCCATTTGTAAGACCTTGTTTATGGACTATTCTTGTCAATACGCGGCTCATGGAGGACTTAATCAGAGGTTCCTTAAAAGCACATTCCCAAAGGTAAAATCTCATGCTGTAGCCTTGGTACCCTGCACTACGCGCAAACCTGCTTCGCCATGAGTTTTTTTACGTTGTTCCAGCGCTGCTTTGACAAATGAAGTGAAAAGCGGATGGCCATCACGCGGTGTGGAAGTGAATTCGGGATGAAACTGGCAGCCATAAAACCAGGGATGGCCGTGCTTGACGGGATCGAGTTCGATCATTTCAGTCAGCGCTTCGGCATTGGTGCGCGCTGAAACGACCAGTCCTGCGGCTTCGAGGCGAGGAACGTAATGGTTATTGACTTCATAGCGATGGCGGTGCCGCTCGCTGACCGTATCGCGTTGGTAGATGCGATAGGCCAGCGTGCCGGGGCGTAGCGTGCAAGGCTGCGCACCCAGCCGCATGGTGCCGCCCAAGTTGGAGCTGGCGTCACGGCGCTCCACCTTGCCATCGTGGTTTTGCCATTCAGTAATCAATGCGATAACCGGGTGGGGTGTATCCGGCTCAAATTCAGTGGAGTTGGCGTCGGCCAAGCCCACTACATTGCGGGCAAATTCGATGGTGGCAATCTGCATGCCGAGGCAAATACCCAGATAGGGAATTTTGTTTTCGCGGGCGTATTTTACGGCGGCGATCTTGCCTTCCGTGCCGCGTTTGCCAAAGCCGCCGGGTACCAGGATGGCATCTATGTTAGCCAATGCGTCAATGCCCTCTTTCTCGATTTGTTCCGAATCGAGGTAATGAATTTTTACCCGCGTCCGGGTATGGATGCCGGCGTGAATCAAGGCTTCAGAGAGTGATTTATAAGAATCTGCCAGATCGACATATTTGCCCACCATGGCAAGGTTAATCTCGTGTTGCGGATTTTCCAGCGCACTGACAATATTGTCCCAAAGCGTCAGATCGGCCGGGCGCGGGGTGAGATGCAATTTGCGGCAGACGATTTCATCCAGCCCTTGTTTGTGCAGCACTTTGGGGATTTTGTAAATGCTGTCCACGTCATAACAGGAAATGACGGCCCCGCTATCGACATTGGTGAACAAGGCAATTTTGCGGCGGTCTTCATCGGGCAAGGGGCGGTCGCTGCGACACATCACGATATCGGGTTGTATACCGATTTCGCGCAACTCTTTTACGCTGTGTTGGGTCGGTTTGGTTTTGATCTCGCCGACCGATGGCAGGTAAGGGACCAGTGTCAGATGAATGTAGCAAACATTGTCACGGCCAATTTCGATACCCAGCTGACGAATTGCCTCCAGAAAAGGCAGGGATTCGATATCGCCTACCGTACCGCCGATTTCGATAATGCCCACATCAGCATCGATTGTAGCGGCCTTGATCGACGCTTTGATTTCGTCAGTAATGTGCGGGATGACCTGAACCGTGCCGCCCAGATAATCACCGCGCCGTTCTTTGTTGATCACGCGCTCGTAAATTTGCCCAGTGGTGAAATTGTTGAGCTTTTTCATTTTGGCCGAAGCAAAGCGCTCGTAATGGCCGAGATCGAGATCGGTTTCGGCTCCGTCTTCGGTCACAAATACTTCGCCGTGTTGAAAAGGCGACATGGTGCCGGGATCCACATTGATATAAGGATCCAGCTTGACCATCGATACTTTGATGCTGCGCGATTCGAGTATGGCAGCGAGAGAGGCAGCGGCAATCCCTTTACCAAGAGAAGAGACAACCCCACCGGTTACGAAGATATACTTAGTCATGGGCTAAGTCTTGAGCAGGAAATTAAAATTATAACGCAAGTAGCCATTTCACCCCAAATTTACCCCAAAAATTAACCGATAAATTTGTTGGTATGCGAGGGTGCTCAGCAGCGCAGGCTACAAAAAAATGGCTCATGGGTGAACAGTTTGATAAAAATTGCGGTCAGAGTGTTTATTCCATTTCCTTAAAAATGGAATTATGTTTGGCTTATGAACAGACACGAATCAGCCAGTCTGCGATAATTACTTTTTAGGAATTTTTGATTAAAGCCTCCATGAACCCTCCTGCCATTCTTGACGCTGCCCGTGCAGTACTGCTAACGCCCTTTGGGCTGGACGATCATAGTCTGAGTCGTGTGTTTGGCACCATCGCCTCTCACCGAGCGGATTACGCCGATCTTTACTTTCAGTACAGCCGGTCCGAAAGCTGGAGCCTGGAAGAGGGGCGCGTCAAGTCCGGCAGTTTCAATATCAACCAGGGGGTAGGGGTACGAGTAATTTCCGGAGAACGTACTGCATTCGCCTATTCCGACGATATTCATTTTGACGCACTTCAGTCGGCTGCTACTGCTACGCGGGCCATCGCCCAGTCAGGCAGCCATGGCAGCCATAAAATGGTGTTTGTTCAGTCATTCGGAAAACATTCGCTTTATCAACCTAGCGATCCCATCTCGCAGTTTTCGGATGCGCGCAAGGTAGCGCTCCTGGAACGGTTGGAGGGATTGGCCCGCGCAGCAGACCCCCGTGTAAAGGAAGTAGTGGCGCGGCTTTCCGGTGAATATGAGGTTATTCTGGTTGTGCGTAACGATGGTTCGGTCGCAGCCGACATTCGGCCTTTGATTCATATCGGCCTCACGGTTATTGCCGAACAAAATGGCCGCCGTGAACAAGGTTATTCTGGCGGGGGAGGGCGCTATGACTATGGTTATTTCAATGACGAAGTACTGCAGAAAATAACGGCACGAGCAGTTAACGAGGCGCTGGTCAGCCTGGATGCTCGACCTGCACCGGCTGGGTCGATGACGGTGGTATTAGGAAATGGCTTTCCGGGTATTCTCCTGCACGAAGCGGTGGGACATGGGTTGGAAGGGGACGCCAACCGCAAAGGCAGTTCTGCGTTCGCCGGTCTGATAGGCAAGCGGGTGGCCGCTCAGGGGGTAACTGTTGTCGATGACGGCACATTGGAAAATCGCCGGGGCTCGCTTAATATCGACGATGAAGGAACAGCGACGCAATGTACCGTGCTGATCGAAGATGGCATATTAAAAGGCTATATGCAGGATTCGCTCAATGCCCGTTTGATGGGAGGAAAGTCTACAGGCAATGCCCGGCGCGAATCTTATGCCCATATTCCCATGCCGCGTATGACCAATACTTATATGCTGGCGGGCGATAAGGATCCAGCTGAAATCATCGCCAGTGTGAAACGTGGCTTGTATGCGGTCAATTTTGGCGGCGGACAAGTCGATACTACCAACGGCAAATTTGTATTCTCGGCTTCTGAAGCCTATATGATTGAAAATGGCAAAATCAGTTACCCCGTGGTGGGGGCCACATTGATTGGTAACGGTATTGACGCGCTCAAGCATGTCACCATGGTCGGCAACGATATGGCGCTGGATTCCGGCGTGGGCACATGCGGCAAGGAGGGGCAGAGCGTTCCAGTTGGAGTAGGGCAACCGACGATTCGGATCGAAGGCCTGACAGTAGGAGGAACAGCATAGACCGGCATACGTGTCGATTTATGTGAATTTCAAAATAGGTAATCAAAATTTTTAATGGAGTAGCAAATGAAACGACGCACTTTTCTTTCCGGGCTTGTTTCTACCGCGGCGGGCGTAATGTTTAGCCGCGCTGCTGATAGTCGGTCGCAGCAAGCGCCCACGCCCGAACAAGTCAAAGTAGCACTTGCACAGGCAAACAAGCCTGCCGTAAAAATCGAGAAATTGGTACTTTCCGATGCAGAATGGAAAAAGCGTTTGACGCCACTTCAATACGCGGTTTTGCGCGATGAGGAAACAGAGCGCGCGGGCTCCACGCCATTGGACGGCGAAAAACGCAAGGGCATTTTCCATTGCGCGGGTTGCAATTTACCCGTGTTTACCTCGGAGATGAAATTCGACAGCGGTACGGGTTGGCCTAGCTTTTTTACCACCTTGTCCGGTGTATTCGAAAAAAAGACTGACTTCAAACTAATCTACCCGCGCACCGAATATCACTGTGCACGTTGTGGTGGCCACCATGGACATATGTTCAAGGACGGCCCGGCGCCGACCTATCAACGCTGGTGCAACAACGGGGCCGCGCTGAAATTCATACCAGCCAGCCTTTCCTGAATAAATCGAACGCCTTTGTATTTTGACTGGACCGATTTAACATCGCATACGCCGCTGTTTGCTTTTTTGGGCCCATTCCTTGCTGCTTGCGGCACCATGCAGCTTATGGCTTAATCGTGCTGGCATTAGCACTGCCCCCCTGAACGCCGAGCCACCATCCTGCACTATACTGGCAAAGCCAACATTCCCGCATCTTTGAAGGAGAAAGTGATTATGGTCAATCCCCCTAAAGAAAAAATGGATAGCAAAGCGAGTACGGCAACCAGCGAAGCGAAAAAAATTTATGACAAACTGGGCGAAATGACGCCCTCTCTTGCCGAGCAGCAAATACCCAAGCAGGTGCTCGATTCTGCCAGGCAAATCTGGCTGGCGGGGCTAGGGGCGTTTTCACGGGCGCAGGATGAAGGGAAAAAAATATTCGATACCTTGGTGCAGCAAGGTGAGAAAATTGAACATCATACCCGTGGCTTTGCCGAGGCAGGCATCGAAACAGCGCGTGAACAAGCCAGCAAGGCTCTCGAAGTGGCGGGCAATAAATTCGACAAGCTGGAGCAAATATTCGAAACTCGCGTCCATAAATCGCTGAGACGCCTTGGAGTGTTAACCCGCAAGGACGTCGAGGGCCTCGTCCAGCAGGTGGCTATCCTTTCCGGGAACATGCAAACCTTGTTGGCCCGGGAAAAACAGGCACAGAAACAAATGTCCCCTTCAGGCGCGACCAGAAAAATCAAAAAGGCGCCGGGCACAGCAACGAAACAGAGTGCTACGGTGAAAAAAAATAATGTTAACTGACCTTACGCAGCGCAAGTGGTGTTAGGCTTGGCGGATGAAAAATTCTGA
>CAZRAL010000085.1:0-5473 GCA_964598005.1 uncultured Burkholderiales bacterium | reverse complement strand
TTCATCCGCAAAAATTACCACTTTTCATGTGACCGTGCGTAACATCAGTTAATAAATACAGAATGGCACAAAATACATCGTATAAGTCCACTTGGCGCGGCTTTGTTTTCTTTCTGGCGCTTTCCAGTAAAGGTTGTATTTGTCTAAATTGTTCCCGGCTTATGTCACTTGGATATTTCTTTCTCATTGCCAGTAGCCATGAATAAAATCATCATTCTAATAGCACGTCAGTAATCTTGAACAGGTTCTAAGTGCGCGGCTGTAGCACTCGATTGGGCCGTAACCATAGATAAGGTTATGACGGTCCCACACGATCGTTCCTTGGTCGCTCGGCGAATGAATCCAGAGATCAAAGCGTGCATCCCCAGCGAAAAACGCCGCAAAGCGAGAGATAAATGATTGAAGAGCATCAAGTTCAAGCTCGGAACTCTGGTAACGGCCAGGATCACCTTCACCCCGCGGCGTATGCAGAACATAGAGAACAAAGAACGGCGGCTCAAGACACTCGACCAGCTTGAACAAGATAGAGGAGTCACCACCAGGAACACCAGCAACAAGCCGTGATACTCCTGTCGACATGGGTTCGGTGGTGAATATCGGTGCAAAGGAGTGCGGTACCCATTCCTCGGTAGGCTGCCAATCGAGCTTATGCATGAGGGGCCCAACGAGAAACAGACTGCCTAAAAAACGGAAAATCAAACATCAATTTGCCACCTTTTGGTTTTTTTATTTGTCACTTTTTGCTAGTAGCAGTGCTGGCAAAATTTATGCAACATCATCTCTTTTCGTGCCAGTCGTTCCAACCCTCAATCCATGAACATGCCACCGTTGACATGCACTGTATTCCCTGTGACGTACCCGGCCCCCGGCAAGGCCAGATAAAGCACCGCCTCGGCCACATCGTTTACCGTTCCCAAGCGGCCTAGCGGAACGTTTTCGATCAGTTTCTTGACTTGCTCTGGGGAAAGCGTTTCGGTCATATCGGTCTGGATAAAACCGGGGGCCACACAATTGACCGTGATGTTGCGGCTGCCCACTTCACGGGCCAGCGCTTTGGTAAAACCCACCATGCCAGCCTTGGCGGCAACGTAATTGGTTTGCCCGGCATTCCCTGCAAATCCCACGACCGATGCAATGTTGATGATGCGCCCTGCGCGCGCTTTGAGCATGTTTTTGATCACGCTGCGCGACAAGCGAAATACGGAGGTCAGATTGGTTTCCAGCACTTCTTGCCAATCCTCATCCTTCATGCGCATGAGCAGCGTATCGCGGGTGATCCCGGCGTTGTTCACCAGTATGCTGATGGCGGCAAATTTTGTTTCGATTTCCTTCAGCACCTCGTCGCAGCGTTTGCCATCACGGACATCGAGCACCATGCCTGCCCCCTTCAGGCCCGCTTCCTGAAGCGATTTTTCAATGGCCTGTACCCCGGCTTCACTGGTCGCCGTGCCGATGACGGTGGCGCCCGCTTTACCCAGGGTATGCAAAATAGCCCGACCGATTCCCCGCGAAGCGCCCGTTACCAGGGCGATTTCATTCGACAGTGACATTGTTTATCCTTTCATGCTGCTGCATGGATGGCAGCGTGCAACGAAGCCGTATCAGTAATCGCCAGACAATTCATGTCCGGCGCAATGCGCTTGTTGAGGCCGGTCAGAATTTTGCCCGGCACGCATTCCACAACGGTACTTACACTCTGAGTTGCCAAATACTCAACCGTTTCGATCCAGCGCACCGGTCGATAAAGTTGCGCGACCAATGCCTGTTTGATTTCGTCTGCGGAAGGAAATGCCCGCACGTCTGCATTCTGGATGACGGGGCGATCCGGCACGGAAATGTGGACGTCCGATAAATATTGTTCCAGTCGCTGCGCCGCTGGCCGCATCAGCGCACAATGCGAAGGCACGCTCATCGGCAGCAAGAGCGCGCGTTTCGCCCCACGTGCTTTGGCGAGCGCCATGCCACGTTCCACCGCCTCGCGGTGGCCGGCAATCACGATTTGCCCGGGAGCGTTGAGGTTGACGGCCTCGCACACGTCGTTTTGTGCGGCTTCCCGACAAATGGCATCCAGCACTATTTGATCCAGCCCCAGAATCGCCGCCATTGCCCCCACGCCTTCGGGCACCGCATCCTGCATGCTTTGGGCGCGAAAGCGCACCAGTGGCAATGCATCGGAAAATGGCAAGGCCTCCGCGGCAACCAGTGCTGTATATTCGCCGAGGCTATGGCCCGCATAATAGGCTGCTGCCTGACCGCCTGCCTCTTGCCAGGCACGAAACGTCGCCACGCCCGCGGCCAGCATCAAGGGCTGGGTGTTGATTGTCTGATTGAGTAATTCAGCCGGGCCTTCGGTAACCATTTTCCACAAGTCGATGTGCAACGTGTCTGCTGCCTCATCGAATGTTTTTTTGACTGCGGGCAAATCAATCAGGTCGGACATCATGCCGATCGATTGGGAACCCTGCCCGGCAAATACAATCGCGGTCGTGCTCATGCGGTCACCATTTCAGTAATACGGCCCCCCAGGCAAATCCGCCTCCCAGTGCAGCGAATAGCAGAGTGTCTCCTGCTTTCACTTTGCCGCTGCGAACGGTAACATCGAGCGCCAGCGGGATCGAGGCCGCCGAGGTATTGCCATGACGATCAACGGTAAGCACCACTTTTTGATCGGGCAACGCCAGTTTGCGCGCGGCATGCTGGATGATGCGCTGGTTGGCTTGATGGCAGATGAACCAGTCGATTTGTTCCGGTTTCATGTCGTTGGCATTCAAGGCTTCCCACGCCACGTCCTCAAAGGCTTTTACGGCAAATTTGTAAACGGCGCTGCCTTCCATGGTCAAAAATGGACTGCCGCTTACCTGCCCATTGGCAATCGAGCCGGGTGTGCACAGCACATCGCGATAACGCCCGTCGGCATGCAAGTGTGAAGAAAGGATGCCCGGTTTTTCTGCGGCTTTCAGGATGACAGCCCCTGCGCCATCGCCGAACAGGACGCAGGTGCCACGATCCTGCCAGTTCAGAATCCGCGAAAATACTTCCGCACCCACGACCAATGCACACTGCGACGCGCCGCTTTTGATGAATTTATCCGCCGTTGCGAGGCCATATACAAAGCCCGCACATACGGCCTGCACATCAAACGCCGCGCCCTGCTTGACTCCCAGCTTGTTTTGCAGGATGCAGGCGGTGCTGGGAAAAATCATGTCGGGCGTTGAGGTGGCAACGATAATCAGGTCGATGTCTTCTGCCGTTACCCCTGCCGCTGTCATGGCCTGTCCAGCCGCTTGTACCGCCAGATCGCTGGCCAGTTCACCTTCAGCAGCGATATGCCGCTCGCGTATTCCCGTGCGGGAAACGATCCATTCGTCGCTGGTATCGACGATGTTTTCAAGGTCCTTGTTGGTCAGGCATCGGGCGGGCAGGTAGCTGCCCGTGCCTGCGATACGCGAATAAATCATGTCACCGGCTCCGCAGCAGGTGAAGATTGCGGCACCAATAGCCCTTCCGCATGCAGGCGCTCGATTTCTGCGCCGATACGTGCGAGCAATCCGTGGCGCACTTCCAGGGCGGCCCGCTCCAGTGCTTTGGAAAAAGCAAATATATCTGCCGAGCCGTGGCTTTTGACAATGATCCCTTTCAATCCCAGTAAGGCTGCGCCGTTATAACGGCGGTGATCGACGCGGCGGCGAAATCCTGCAATGACTGGCGCTGAAACCAGTGCAGCAAAGCGGGTATACCAATTCTTTTTATATTCCGCTTTCAAAAAATCGCCCATCATTTTGGCCAGACCTTCAGAAGTCTTCAGCATGACATTGCCGACAAAGCCATCGCATACCACCACATCGGTGGTTCCTTTATAAATATCGGTGCCTTCGATGTTGCCGTAAAAATTGAGATGGCTGCTTTTCAATAATTCACCGGCTTTTTTAACCGATTCGCTGCCTTTGATATCTTCAGAACCGATATTGAGCAAGCCCACGGTGGGATTGGAAATATCTTCCACCGCATTCGCCAGCATCGCCCCCATGATGGCGAATTGCAGCAGATGTTGCGGCGTGCATTCTGCATTGGCTCCCAGATCAAGCACATAGCACTGGCCTTTGCGGGTGGGCAATGCGGCACAGATCGCAGGTCGGTCAATTCCGGGTAGCGTCTTTAAAACAAATTTGGCCGTTCCCATCAATGCGCCTGTGTTACCGGCCGATACGCAGGCATGCGCTTCACCCGATTTCACATGGTCGATGGCTATACGCATGGAAGAATTTTTTTTGTTGCGGATTGCCGAACGAATATCTTCGTCCATCCCCACTACTTCCTGCGCTTCTATTACTTCCACGCGCGCCGCATGCTGTGCAAACAGTTTTTGTGCTGGAGAGGTTTGCAAGGCGGCGCGGATGACTTCCGGCTTGCCGATCAGCAACACACGACAATCTGCCGTTTGCTCGAGAAACTGCAATGCCGCAGGGACCGTGACGGACGGACCGTGGTCGCCGCCCATGGCATCGATGGCGATGGTTATCTGCATTTTTTCGGGAGAACAACCACGACAGGCGCTCCCAGCAGCCTACCTTGATACGTGGAAATGAACGAGTCGATTACTCGTCACTTTTTGTTTTGATAACCTTCTTGCCGCGATAGTAGCCGCTTGGACTAATGTGGTGGCGCAAATGCGTTTCCCCGGTTGTCGGCTCGACCGCCAGCGGAGGATTGGTCAGAAAATCATGCGCGCGATGCATGCCCCGTTTGGAAGGGGACTTTTTGTTTTGTTGAACAGCCATGCGTATCTCCTTAACTAAAAATCTTTATCGTTTCCTGATATTGACCGGCAAAATCAGGAAGATGTTTTCTTTAACTCCGCCAGCCGGGCAAACGGCGAGGGGTTGGTCACGTTCTCTCCCGCCGATATACGCCCGAAGCCGCTGCGTGGCATCATGGGTAAATTCAGTATTATCTCTTCTGCAACCAAAATGGCGGGGTCTACTTCAGAGCCTGCGACAATGTAATCTTCGTCTTCTGCTTCCTCTTCAAGCGGGGGCAGCTCCGCTTCCGTACCGACCACAACCAAACGGCTGGCAATATCCACAGTAAACGGAACCGGTTCGCTCGCAGCAGGATCATGAAGCAAAATCAAGCCGCTGATTATACACGTGAGTTTGCGTTTTTGGTTGCCTGCGTCATCCGTGAATTGGCTTCCGGTAATGTGGTACTGCAATTTCCCATCCGGGCTGGCCAAATAATCAGCCAATTCGGGTAAATCACCAGGCGAAAAAAAACCGCTGGCCGATTGTTTAAGCCGGGTAAAGGGCTCAACCAAAATTTTATGATTGATTTTATGACTGAGAGAAGGGTTATTTTCATCTTTCATGCGGCACGCATGCTATTATTTTTTATTGGATTAGTCAAAGAACTTTTGCGTGCCTGTTGCGAGTTTTTAAGTTGTCCGGATTTATAGCACGCGACCTGTCCGGTTGTC
>CAZRAL010000084.1:0-5793 GCA_964598005.1 uncultured Burkholderiales bacterium | reverse complement strand
CCAGCAAGCCTATGCCGAGCTTCAGGCTCTGCGGAATGCGACTGCGTAACATCAGGTAGTCATTTGAAAAGTTAGTTGCTTCCCGTTTTACGGACCGTGGTACCATCGTCGCGGAAGCACATCAGACGGTCGCTGTGCATTTTATGTGCACGGAGGAAAGTCCGGACTCCACAGGACAGGGTAGTGGGTAACGCCCATCCACCGTGAGGTGAGGATCAGAGCAACAGAGACGAGTCCGTGCGGGGCAACCCGCCGGGGTGAAACGGGCAATCTCTACCTGGAGCAATACCAAATAGGCAGGCATTGAGGCGGTCCGCGGAGCCTGCGGGTAGGTAGCTTGAGGCGTGCGGTAACGCATGTCCCAGAGGAATGGCCGTCATAGCGCGCAAGCGCCGTAACAGAATCCGGCTTATCGATGCGCTTCCACTTCCATTTCGTTTGAAAATTCCATGTGGCAACCTCTCTCAAAAGGTCGCTAATAGCAACTACTTGAGGCTACCGGAAAGAAATTGCTGCAGGCGCTCGCTTTTCGGCGCGGCCAGGACTTCTTCGGGCGGGCCTTGTTCTTCGATCACGCCCTGATGCAGGAAGATAACCGAGTCAGCAGCTTCGCGGGCAAAGTCGATTTCGTGAGTGACGATAATCATCGTGCGCCCCTCTTCAGCCAGATCGCGCATGACGCGCAGTACCTCGCCGACGCGTTCTGGATCCAACGCGGACGTGGGTTCGTCGAACAGCATGACTTCCGGCTCCATGGCTAGTGCGCGAGCAATGGCGACGCGTTGCTGCTCGCCGCCTGAAAGGTGGGTAGGGTACATGTGGCTGCGGTGCCGTACGCCAACTTTGTCCAGCACCTGCTCGGCGCGTGCAATGGCTTCGGCTTTGCTGAGGCCAAGCACATGGATGGGTGCTTCGATAACATTTTCCAGAGCGGTCATGTGTGCCCATAGGTTGAAATGCTGGAATACCATGGCCAGCCGTGAGCGCATACGCTGCAATTGTTTGGGATTGGCCGCTTTCAGTGAACCATCGCGGTCAGGCGTAAGCGCAAGCGTTTCGCCGTTGAGAGCGATGCGGCCTCGGTGGGGTTGTTCCAGCAAATTAATGCAACGCAAGAATGTACTTTTCCCCGAGCCACTGGAGCCAATGATGCTGATGACTTCGCCGGCATGAGCGGTAAGTGAAACACCTTTAAGCACTTCATTGGTGCCATAGCGTTTGTGCAGATCTTCAACCAGAAGCTTGCAAGGTGAGTCGGCAGCAGTCATGTTTTTTAAACTCCTAGCAATTTGCCGTGGCGGAAGGGCTGGCTGCCTGCGATTTTGGCAAGTGCCATACCTGCTGTTGCGAAGCGCCGGTTTTCACGGGCATAAAGTAGGCCCTCAACCGTACTTTTTAGAACAGTGGTTTGCTGGGGAGAGTCTGCAAGTGGATCGATGATTTCCACTACAGGCTCTCCTTTATTGATCCATTCACCCGGTTGGCGCAAAAAAACCACGAGGCCACTAACCGGCGTAACCAGTGTTTCCGATCCTGCCAAGGGTGTGGCCGGTTGTTTCAAAGGCGGCAGGGGTGGCGGCTCTCCGGCAATGACGTCGCGATATTGCAAAAAGGCGATCAATCTTTCCGCGTCCTGCGCCGCCAGCGCGTGATTCACGTCGGTCATGCTGCGTAGCTCCACCGTTACTGATAGACACCCCAATGGGATCGGATGACGTTCGGCAAAATGTTCTGCGAGTAGCCACCAGTGCTGCGAACAAGCTTCGTCGAAGGGATTATCGCCGGACTCGACCGCCAGCAACGTCGCCTCAGCACCCATATAGCGCGCCAACGGCTCGGCTTGTGGCCACAGTGGCGTGCCGGTATAAAGATGAACCACTGCCTCGCTGTCGCAATGTAAATCGAGGACGACGTCGGCGTCGCAAGCCAGCGAAAGCAGTAGTTTGCGCAGATTGGCGATTTCAGTGGTTGCTGGTGCCTCCGCAACAACCTGGCGCAATACCTGGCGAACGATCCCTTTATTGAGATCGGCGTTGGCACCTAATTTTCCTTCCAGCAGGGGAAGGGCAGGCTGAAAAAGTGCGGGATAGTAACGATTGAAATTTTCTCCGCTGCTTGCTTCGAAACGGCCTAATGGCGTATGCAAAACGGTTTGCGCCAGGCCGATGGGGTTGGCGACCGGGACGACCACGATTTCCCCTCGAATAGCGCCAGCATTCTCCAACGCAGCGAGACGCTGACGCAAATGGTAGGCGACCAGCATGCCGGGCAGTTCATCGGCGTGCAGGGAAGATTGAATATAGATTTTGCTGCCGCCCAGCTGGCCATAGTGGAAGCTGACGATTTCACGCTGGGTGCCTAAACTTGGCGAACGTAATGGATGGCGAATAGTTTGCATGGGACTTATTGACGGGGTTGCAAATAGGCGAGCCAACGTTTTTCGGCCCGATGAAATAAGGCCACCAGACCGAAAGTCAGCAGCAGATAAAAAACGGCTGCGGTGATAAAGGCTTCGAACGGCAAGTAGAAACGCGAATTCATTTCACGTGCGGCACCCGTCAGATCCATCAAGGTCACGATACTGGCCAGTGACGTGCCGTGCAGCATCATGATAACTTCGTTGCTATAGGCAGGCAGCGCCCGGCGTAACGCCGAAGGCAGCAATACACGGCGATACAACAATATGCGCGACATTCCCATACTGTTTGCGGCTTCGATTTCACCTGCTGCGGTGGCTTTGATCGAGCCGGCAAGAATTTCCGTTGTATAGGCCGAGGTGTTCACCGCGAAGGCCAGTACCGCACAAAACCACGCCGATGAAAGCAATGGCCAGAAAAAACTTTCCCGTATCCATTCGAACTGTGCCAGCCCATAATAAATCAGAAAAAGTTGCACCAGCATGGGCGTACCGCGAATAACATAAGTATAAAACCAGATTAATCGCGACCAGAATGGATGTGCGCCGCTACGCAAAACAGCCATTGGAATAGCGGCAATCAGCCCCGCAGCCAAGGCCGCAAGCAACAGCTGCAATGTCACGTATAACCCCTTGAAATAAAGCGGCAGACTTTCCGCAATGGCAGCAAAATTCATAGCCGTAGTTTCCTTACCCCAAGCGAGTAGCGCTGCTCCAGCGCATTCAAAGCCACGACGGAAACCGTGGTAATCGCAAGATAAAGCAGAGCAACGCCAGCGTAAAAGGTAAAGGGCTCGCGGGTAGCGCCTGCGGCTAGCCCGGCCTTATACATCATGTCGTTCAGCCCGATCACCGAGACAATGGCGGTAGATTTGACCAACACCAGCCAGTTGTTGGCAAAACCCGGTATGGCAAGGCGCACCATCTGTGGCAGGGTAATACGCCAAAGTGTGCGAGCAGGCGATAGCCCATAGGCCAGTGCCGCCTCGCGTTGACCGGCAGGGATGGACATGAGGGCACCGCGGAATGTTTCGGTGAAATAGGCACCAAAAATAAAGCCAATCGCTGCGACACCGGCCATAAACGGGTCGATATCGATGTAATCTGCATGCCCCATTTTCAGGGCCAGTTCATTGACCAGTAATTGGCCGCCGTAAAACAGCAATAGCATTAGTACCAGGTCCGGAATCCCTCGCACCAGCGTGGTGTAAAGTGTGGCGGGATAAGACCATATTCTGGATCGCGATAGCCTGGCGACTGCGCCTGTCAGGCCTAGCAATACGGCGATGACCAGCGAGCAGAGGGCGACTGTAACAGTGACAACCGCGCCTTCCAGAATGCTGGGTAAAAAACCGTGCAACATAATTTATTTCGTTTCTAAGGAAACTCTAAATAAGTCTCACATGGCCGCGCACTTGGGTTTCCGGAATAGTCCGCCGGACACGAAAGCATGGCGAAGCCCAGCCGTGAACGCGGGCCAATGGAACTTGCCCCGAGTCGCATCCCGGCGAAGCCGGGGCCCTGCTGCTCGCTGCGGCATACCTTTCGCAAACACCGCAGACCGTTTTCGGCATTTTCAAGTATTTCTGGGATGCGTTGGTTGATGCTAACGATTCCTTGCGCGATGATAATGCTGTATTCACACAACACTCCGCGTTTTTGGTTGCCTTGCACTGTGCGTGCCCGATGTTTCTTTGCTCAGAAGTGTAATCTTCATTTCGGACGTTCCTTCCTTTGCTGGTTAGGTAACTCTCTACTTTTGCATATCTGATGCCGCTCCGCTTTGTGGGCGCCCATTACATTATTCCTGAAGACGAGCGAGCATACACGTGTTACCCTGCACTGCGGCCCGCTTCGGGCCGCAGTATTTCTAGGGAGAAGCAGTGTGACCAATTGTTGTTATATTTATGAGTCGGTCAATTCTGTCGAAAACAATTTCTCGGCGGATTCGCGCGACAAGGATGGCCATCGGGTAGTGACATTCGATAAAAAACGCATGCTCAACGTATTTTTGTTCCATGCTTATATTGTACAAATCGAATCCGCTAAAGATGCTAAATCGGGTGAAGAGCGTGCAATCATTACCCTTGTATCTGGCCTGCGGTATGTGACGCAGCGCGGCGCGCTCGAAATATGTAATGAAATAACGGCTGTGAGAGAGTAGTGACCTCACACTGAACCAATGGTGGTGAGTAGCGGCGCTGTACTTCAGCAGGCATATGGTAAGCGGTAGCAGGATGGAGTGGTAATGGCTGTGTGAAAACGGTAAATCGTTTCCTTTCTTGCGGCGGCTTGCCCGTGGCTTGCGTACAATCTGCCGGAACGCCAATATCCATGCGCTTGTTCAAGTATCAGTCAAATAATATCGGGCGTCCGGCGCTTTTGCCGAAGCAGGTTATGAGGTCGTTATCAATCTGGCTCTTCATGATGACCCAAGGTATTCATTGCCCAACGAAACGGCAACCGTTCAAGCTTTGGGCATGAAATCATGACTCATTTAATTTTGCTCTTCCTCCAATTTCTGCAATTGCAATAGCAGTTTTATTAATTGACCATGAAAATGGGGAAAATCGTCTGCCTTTCCTTTATAAAAAACAATTGCTGGTCGGTTTTTAACCGGACACAAAATTTGAAAATGACTATCATGAATTCTAAAGCATCGCTGTAATCCATTGTTAACCTTAAATTCTTCGAATGGGCGTTGGGAGTATAAATATTTTTCGAGAGATTGACTGGATACTCCCTTTTTTATGCTAGAGATGAAAAGGTAGCTTTCTACGTAAATAGGTTGACCTTTGTATCCCAATGCTGCAACAAGAATATCGTCTCTTTTTCCCCTCTCAATTGACGGATAAAAACCTGAGTCAAGCTTTACGGATTCTAATGTCATAAATGAAAATGTAGGCCTAATGAAATAAAGTAGCTTGGATGTAATCTGGAAATCAAAAGCTAGCTCTATTGCAACAATAAGTCCGCTACCAATAATGACTATCGCGAATAGTCTCTTAAACGCACTAGCGATTTTTTCTAATCGCATCGCGGTGCCTTTTTCAAAGCACTTTTTAATCCAGGCTTGAACGTCATCTCGTACGCCTCTATGCCTACTTTTCCTGTGTCGTAGAGGAATTTTTTATCTGTAGAAAGAGATTTTGTAAGCGCTTCATCACAATTCTTACCATTAAGCACTTTTTTGAAAAGCGCATCCTTAGCAGCAATTGATTGCTTCCGTGACTCGTCCATAGCATCTAATACTTTGTATAGTTTATATACTCCGTAGAGTACCAACCCGCCTGTGACCACAACGCACGGCACGCAAAAGTTCTTGTCGCGGGTTTTTAGACTTGTCCGGTTCTGTAGTTTTTGAATTGTCCGCTTTT
>CAZRAL010000083.1:0-6229 GCA_964598005.1 uncultured Burkholderiales bacterium | reverse complement strand
TTGGCCGCCGTATCAGTTTTATCTGTTGATTTGAATTTTGCAGGGACGACTAAATTACCTTCAGGCATGAGCAGCTCGAGTACAAGGTAAAAAAATAGTCCGAGAATAAATGCACTACTTGTATAAAAGCTAAAAATTTTTAGCTTAAGCCACCGGATTTTATTTTTAGTAATAGCCTCTTGACTGATTTGTTCACTCATGTTCAGCGTGCCGCGCGCTGCTGTACTGTCTCGGCAATGGTACCAGCCAGTGTCTTGACCAGCTTATGGTCGGCGCCCTCGACCATAACGCGAATCACCGGCTCTGTTCCCGAAGCGCGTAACAGGACACGTCCGGCGCCCGCCAAAGAACGTTCCGCTTCAGCAATGGCAGTCTGAACGTTTGCGTCCGCGGCAAAATCGAATCCCTGTGTGGTGCGAACATTGATCAACACCTGGGGGTACAGCGCCACTTCGCGGGCGTATTCGCCCAGTGTGGTGCTGTGGCGGCACATGGCGGCTAGCACTTGCAAGGCAGAAATAATGCCGTCTCCCGTTGTATGTTTATCGAGACAAAGAATGTGGCCGGAATTTTCCCCACCACACTCCCAGCCCTTTTCGCGCAGCATTTCGAGTATGTAACGGTCCCCCACCTTAGCGCGGGCAAATGGCACGGTCATTTTTGCAAATTGCTGCTCCAGAGCGAAGTTGGTCATCAGCGTTCCGACCACTCCGCCGTTTAAGGCGGCACGTGCAGCCCGATCCTTGACCATCACATATAACAATTGATCCCCATCGAAAAGATTTCCATCGTGGTCGGCCATCATCAGGCGGTCGCCATCGCCATCGAGTGCAATGCCAAAATGCGCACCATGCTGGATGACTGCGGCGCGCATGGCCGCTGTATCGGTTGCGCCGCACCGGTCGTTAATGTTGAGGCCATTGGGTTCCACACCGATGGCAATCACTTCGGCTCCCAGTTCATGAAATACCTTGGGTGCAATATGGTAAGTGGCGCCGTGTGCACAGTCGACCACCAGTTTGAGCCCGCGTAAGTCAAGGTTATTGGGAAATGTACTCTTGCAGAACTCCAGATAGCGACCTCCCGCGTCTTCAATGCGGCGTACCTTGCCCAACTGCGCCGAGGGACGGCTTTCCAGCGGAAAATCAAGAGCAGCTTCAATGGCGTGTTCGGTTTGATCGGGGAGTTTGGCGCCATTTCCAGAAAAGAATTTTATGCCGTTATCCTCGAAGAGATTGTGCGAGGCCGAAATCACGATACCTGCTGCGAGGCGCATGGCACGGGTTAAGTGGGCGATGCCGGGGGTAGGCATAGGTCCAACCAGCAATACATCGGCGCCGGCTGCCGAGAGGCCCGCTTCCAGCGCGCTTTCCAGCATATAACCGGAAATACGAGTGTCCTTGCCAATCAGTACGGTAGGGCGGGTCCCTGTAATTGTATGGGTCAATACCTGACCGGCGGCATAACCCAGCCTGAGAACGAAGTCGGGGGTAATCGGCGAATTGCCGACGCGGCCACGAATACCGTCTGTGCCAAAATATTTTCTGGTCATTGTGTGTGTAATCCTTATAGGGAGGTGAGAAAGAAAACATTTATTTTCTCACGAGGCGGTTTTTCCGATTGAAGAACTTGTTCACCGTCTTCAAAGGGCATAGGCCGGCTGAAAAAACTATAATGCCGCGATGGATAAAAAAATAATTGCACTGGTTCCCGCAGCGGGGGTGGGGCTGCGCTTTGGTGAATTGCTGCCCAAGCAATATCTTGATCTCAACGGTCGCCCGATGATCTATCACGCACTAGCTGCGCTGGCGGCGGTGCCGCGAATTTCACGCATTCATGTGATTTTGGCGCCGGATGATCATTACTGGCCCCGTTATGATTGGCCAAGCTGGGACGGGCGGCTAACGACCCTCCATTGTGGCGGCAAGACACGCGGTGAGAGTGTATTGAATGGCTTAACCAGTTTCGGCGGTGAAGTAGAAGAAAACAATTGGGTGCTGGTGCATGATGCGGCAAGACCTTGCATTCGTCCCGACCTGATCGAACGCCTTATCGATACCCTGGCAGACGATCCCGTAGGTGGCCTGCTGGCTTTGCCGATGTCTGATACAGTCAAGCTAGCCAATGAGTTACAGCGTGTAGACCATACCGTTACGCGGGAAAAGCTGTGGCGCGCACAAACGCCGCAGATGTTTCGTTATGGCCTGTTGAAATCGGCGCTGAACCGGTACCTGGAGGTAACCGATGAGTCGCAAGCCATCGAGATATTAGGTGGGTATACGCCGCAGCTGGTGGAAGGAGACAGCACCAACCTGAAAGTTACCTATGCTGCGGATATGAAAATCGCAGGCTTTTTATTGCGCGAATTGGAAAAAGGGAGCCCGGCATGAGCATGAGAGTAGGTCAGGGCTTCGATGTTCATCGATTGGTGGTGGGACGTAAATGTATCATCGGCGGGGTGGATATTCCTTACGAACGCGGCCTGCTGGGTCATTCGGATGCTGATGTGTTATTGCATGCCATTTGTGATGCGTTGCTGGGCGCTGCGGCATTGGAGGATATTGGCCGCCATTTCCCGGATACCGATGCGCAATTTAAGGGCATCGATAGCCGCGAACTGTTACGGCAAGTGGGCAAACTGGTGTTTGCCAAAGGCTATGCTATCGTCAATGTGGATGCAACAATCATCGCTGAAGCTCCGCGGATGGCGCCGCACATTCCCGTAATGGTGGCACATATCGCCACCGATCTTGGCGTGTCTACGCAGCAAATAAATATCAAGGCGACCACGACGGAAAAACTGGGCTTTACCGGGCGAGGAGAAGGTATTGCGGCACAGGCCATTTGTTTATTGGAAGGGTAAACTTTTTAACCCTATCGTTTTGCCAAGGGGGTATTTGATTTGTTATTCCCCGCGCTTATGGCACAGAGGTAATTTGTTTATCAACTTACCAAGCTGTTTAATCGTCAATGCCTGACAATCAGGGTTTAAACGACCACCACCTGCAATTTGGCGCATTTCTTATTTCTTCCTTGGTTAATGCGCTTGCAAATTGACGTACTAAATGACGTACTAAAAAAAGCAGGTAAATTAATTGGCTATGTACCACAAGTAGTACACTATTATTGACCGCAATTGATAATGTTGTTAATTATTAAGGCACCAAGAAAGTGGGTATCAAATATCATGAATTTACTACTACTAATCATGAGAAAAAACATCAACCAATCCATTTATTCAAATACCTTCTTGCTGATTTTTTTCCTGTGCTTGGGTATAGGTACCGCCGAATCCCTTGCCGATGAAAAAAAATCATGCGATAGCCTCTTTAAGGAACAGTCTGAAAAAATTTCATTAATGACGATAAAGGAATTCGACCAAACTCCTGGAGAAGGTTGGCGTGCATTAGATCAAAATCGATGTTATGAAGAAGGTGCTAAGTTGATACAGTTGTATCGAGAAAAAACAAATAATAAAGCCTCGCAGCTTTACTTTCATGCCGGGCAGTTGCTTGCTATGACGAAAAAAAATGAGATGGCAATCCAGGAATTTGAAAAATCCTTATTTCCTGAAAATGTAGCTACAGGAGATTTTCTTTGGAATGATTACGTCAAGGGCACAATTGCATTCGTCGCGCGTAATCGCACTGATCTTAAAATGTATCGCGAAAAACTGGCCGCAAAGGCCGAACGCAATAGGGCTAATTTGCGAATATTAGATAAATTATTGGAACGCTTTGAAATGTCTTATGTAGAAGCGCTTCAACAATAATATTTTTGGGTCTTAGTAATCAAACAACATTAAAGCGGGTTTTGCCTGATTAATCTTGGTGGTCTCGGATAGCGGCTGTTGTGGCTGTGGTTAAAGCGAAACTCGCATTCTGCGATTGATGGCATCATCCATCCGTGCCTTGGCACGCTTGGCCTCACGCATATAGAAATCGAGATAAAGCTGACCAATCAGCATCACACCCTGATCCAGAACATCGAAATACCGTACCGTTGGAACCTCTTGACTGCACGGCCTTCAATCAACCCCGTCACTATTGCAAGAACGCATCTAAAGAGGCCAAGCGACTTATGCCTGTTCATATTGCACGATCACACTTAGCCAACGTCTCTGCTGGTACAACGCCTATGAATAAATTCTTCATCGCTTATTTTTATGCGCAAGCACATTAAAAAAACAAGACAAAACGATGTCAAGAGAAGCACGCATTGAGCGCAAGAAAAATGTGAGAAACTGAAACTCTTTTCTACTTAATTTTGCATGCCTGAACTTATTCTTCATCTGCCGGATGAGCATGCGACCGGAGTACTTGGGCGCTGGTTGGCCAGCTTGTTGAAGCCTGGGATGGTTATTTTTCTCAAAGGCGACCTCGGTGCGGGGAAAACCACGCTGGTGCGCGCGGTCTTGCGGGCGCTTGGAGTAATGGGGCCAGTTAAAAGCCCAACTTACACGTTACTTGAGTTTTATGTAACTTCTAGATTAAACTTATATCACTTTGATTTTTATAGATTCAATAATCCGAAAGAGTGGCTGGAAGCAGGATTTCGGGATTATTTTAGTACACATACCATTTGCTTGGTCGAATGGCCTGAAAAAGCAGGTGATTTACTACCGTCACCCGATTTAACGATTAGCATTGATTTTGCAGGCGAAGGACGGACGCTAAAATTGGCAGCGGAGACAACGAAGGGAGGCGCATGTTTGCAGGCACTAAGCGATTTCGCCAGACCCTATATTCTTTCTGGATAGTTTTTGCGATTTTTTGCACGCTTTGCAGTACCAGCAGTTTTGCCCAGGCGGGACCCATTATCGCCACACGCATATGGCCTGCCGAGGTCTACACCCGCGTTACCTTCGAATCGCGCGAACCATTCAAATATCAATTTTTTATTCTGCCCAATCCTGACCGTTTAGCGATCGATATCGAAGGGGTGGAATTAAATGCTGAGTTATCAGCATTGGCGGATCGCGTGCGGGCCGACGATCCTTACATCAAGCAGGTACGCGTCGGGCGTAACAAACCTCATATAGTGAGAGTGGTACTAGACCTTAAAACCGAGGTCAAACCTTCAGCGTTTACGCTAAAACCGGCAGGCGAATATAAGCACCGTCTGATTCTGGATATTTATCCGGCGCACCCTATCGATCCATTAATGGCGTTGCTTATTCCTCCGCAACATGCTGAATTGGTCGTTGCGCAAACGGATAAGCCAGTTACGCCATCCGCTGAGCCGGATATTAAGCCGGTTCCAACAAACACCACAACAACGTCCGTGGCCCAAGTTGAAAAAAATTTCAATCCCCCCGCCAAAGTGGAAACGAAAGTTGAAGTAAAAACAGAAGGTAAAACGGAAACCGAAACGGCTGCCGAAACGACAGATACCAAGCTAGCTGTTTTGGAAAAGAAAAACGTTCCAAAGAAATCTGCCGGAGAACGCCCACTTATTATTGTTTTGGATGCAGGACATGGCGGCGAAGACCCCGGTGCTCGGGGCCGCCGGGGGACGCATGAAAAGGATATCACTCTGGCTATTGCGCGCAAGGTCAAAACCCGGATCGATAATATTCCCAATATGCGTGCTGTATTGACGCGCGATGGCGATTACTTCATCCCTCTTCAGGATCGGGTGATAAAGGCGCGCAAATTACAGGCAGATCTGTTTGTCAGCATTCATGCCGACTCGTTCGTGCGTCCTGATGCGCATGGCTCCAGCGTGTTTGCACTATCTGAAAATGGCGCGACTTCGGTCGCGGCACGTATGTTGGCGCAACGCGAGAATCAGGCGGATCTGATCGGAGGGGTCAATTTTGGCGCGCGCGAACCCTATCTTGCTCGCACCTTGCTCGATTTATCGCAAACTGCAACGATTAACGATAGCCTGAAGCTGGGCAAGGCGGTACTAACGGAATTACGCGGAGTCAATCGGTTGCACAAACCATATGTTGAGCAGGCCGGTTTTGCAGTGTTAAAAGCGCCTGACATTCCATCAATTCTGGTCGAGACGGCTTTCATTTCTAACCCTGAAGAAGAAAAGCGCCTTAAAGACGTGCGTTACCAGGAAAAAATGGCGGATGCCATTGCGAGTGGCATCAAACGCTATTTCGAAAAAAGCACGACGCTGACACGAACTGCACGGCTGGCCTTGACGCCCTAAATCGCTTTCTAAGGAACCTCTGAATAAGTCCTCCATGAGCCGCGTATTGACAAGAATAGTCCAT
>CAZRAL010000082.1:0-6785 GCA_964598005.1 uncultured Burkholderiales bacterium | reverse complement strand
CTAATTGAAGTAAATAGATTGGCGAGAAGCTACTATTCATGCGGGATGATCACTTCGTTTGCCTGCCCGCAGGTTTGTGAAGTTTTTATCTGCAGCAGGCTGTTGCTTGAGTTCGCTTGTATGGGGCTACTTCAAAAGGGCAATAAAAAACCCGGCTCGAAGCCGGGTTTTTTATTGGTGGGGTGACCTCTGATCTAAGCTCAGGCGTAAGTGCGTAGCCCACGAGAAAAATCTTGCAACTGCCGTATGCCCGTTGCTTCGGCCCGGTGGCACCATTCTTCCAGCTTGGCTACCAGTTGTTCCTTGGAAAGCGTGGAACGCTCCCAAATTTTGGCCAGGTCTTGGCGCAAGGTATAGACCGTTTCAAGTACACGGCTGTTTTGCAGCGCGGTCTGCAACGTGGCGCGGTGTTCTTCGGGAAGTTGTGCCTCGTCGAGGCGCAGCCAGTGGCGGAAACGGCGCACCGCTGTGCCTTCGCGTACTGTGGCCAATTCAGCGGCAGCACCTGTCGCGCGCAGATGACGGATTTCTGCAGCACAGGTGTCTTTGAGCGATTTCACGTAACGGGTCACAATCTCGTAACGGTGGGCGATAACGGCTTGCAAGGTTTCTGCATCACAGGCCATTTTGTTGATGTCGAAACGCGGCCTGGGCGCTACTTTTTTGACTTTGGCAAGCCCCAATGCGGAGAGAATACGGATGTACAACCATCCCAGGTCGAACTCATACCAGCGCATGGAGAAACGTGCCGAGGTCGGAAAGGCATGATGGTTATTGTGTAATTCCTCGCCCCCAATCCAGAATGCAATGGGAGTAATATTGGTGCTGGTATCGCTTACTGCAAAATGCCGATAGCCCCAGTAGTGGCCGATTCCGTTAATAATTCCAGCAGCATGCACAGGAATCCACGCCATTTGAAAAGCCCAAATGGTAGCGCCGAGTGGGCCAAACAGCAGCAGGTTAATGGCCAACATCAGGCCAACGCCCTGCCATGAATAGCGGCTGTAAACGTTGCGCTCCATCCAGTCATCAGGCGTACCGTGGCCATATTTTTCCATGGTTTCAAGGTTACGGGATTCAACACGATAAAGCTCCGCGCCTTGGGAAAGTACTTTACCGATGCCGAAAAATACCGGGCTATGCGGATCTTCTGCCGTCTCGCATTTGGCGTGATGCTTGCGGTGAATCGCAACCCATTCCTTGGTGACCATACCCGTAGTCAGCCATAACCAGAAACGGAAAAAATGGCTGGGGATCGCATGCAGATCGAGGCCACGGTGCGCCTGCGAACGGTGCAGAAAAATCGTGACGGCAGCGATGGTGATATGGGTCAAAACCAGTATCAATACCACATAGCCCCACCACGGCAGGTTGATCAAACCAGTTGCAAAAAAATCCGCGATATTCACCAGAACGCTCCTCTCAATGATTAACTGCGTTGTGCAGTTGCGTTGTCAAGCTGATACGATACCATTCTACGCGGAAATTACTCCCTCTGCGGGAGTTGATTTTCAGGGTTGGAAATCACTCGCACTTCACGTTGCGGGAACGGCACCTGGATCCCCGCAGTTTGGAAATCAGCCCAGATTTTCATCAAAATTTCCGAGCGCAATTGTCCTTGGCCCAAATCAGCATCTTCGATCCAGCAACCCAGTTCAAGTTCAATGCCGTTTTCTCCCAAAGCGGTGATACTCGCACCCGGTTCAGGCTCAACCAAAACCCGAGGTTGCAGTCGGGCCGCGTTCTGCATGATTTGTAATGCTTTTTCCAGATCGGTGTTATAGGCTACCGCTACCTGCACTTTGACCAGTACCCGCCGGTCACTGTACGAGTGATTGATGACCGTGGTGGTAATGATGGTATCGTTGGGAATAATCGATTCGGTGCCATCCAGCGCCTTGAGCACCGTGTAGCGGGACTTGATGTCAGCAATAATCCCATGGCGATCATTGACCGTCACCAAGTCACCGGGCTTGATCGATCGATCAAGTAAAATCACAAAGCCGCTCACATAGTTGCTGGCAATTTTTTGCATTCCCAGCCCAAGCCCCACGCCCAGCGCGCCGCCAAACACGGAAAGAATGGTGATATCGATGCCAACCAACGATAGCGCGACGAGTACAGCGACCAAAAACACGACCGCGCGCAACAGCTTGGCTGCGAACACGCGTGAACTTTTGTCGAGTGAAGACAGGCCCATCAAATGTTTTTCGATAATGCTGGAAAGCGATAATGAAACAAAAATGGTTAACGCCGCCGACAACAGGCCGTTTATGATCATGAGCAGCGTCAATTTTTGTTTGCCCACCGTAAATTTCACTTCATCCAGCGCCGATGCCAACTCGGGAAGAATGCCGGTGATATGCAAGGCAACCAGAAGCCATACGCTGTAAGCCAGTATGCGCTCCGAAGCCTTTAGTGAGGGACTGGGCGGCATCAAATGGCGCAGCAGATAAATGGCGAAACGAATCACCACGAAAGACAATAAAAGCGGGATGGCAATTTTCAACAAAGCTACGCTCTGAAATTTCACCAGCAGCGTTTTGCTCAGCCACACGATACCCAGCGCAAAAAAAGGAAAGCTGAGTCGATGCACACTGCCCGCGCCAAATTTGCGCGCACCCGGCTGTAATTTGCCGGGAAGCCGGTTGCGGATCGTTCGCGCCACCAGCCACGCCATTAAAAAGCTACTACCCAGCGCCGCCAGCTCCACCAGCGCTTGACGGCTACCGAGATACGCTAAAAGTGTTTCAAATTCAGCTGTCGACATGTTTAGATTGAGCTGGCGTTGGTTTTACTGGTACTGTCGTTCGTTCCATGACCGCAGCGAAAAAGCCGTCCGTGCCATGACGATCCGGTGATAGTTGCAAAAATGGGCCGGGCATTTTCAAGGAAATTTTCAATTTTTCAAATATAGGATTTACTGCTGACAAGACAAATTCAGGATGTGCCTCCAGAAAACGCTCAATAATGTCTTCGTTTTCCTCCCGTAGTAAGCTGCATGTTCCATAAATGAGGCGTCCTCCGGGCTTTACAAGCCGGCCTGCTGCTTCAAGAATCAGCGATTGTTTAGTATTCAATTCGGCAAGCCCAGCCGATGTTTGCCGCCATTTGAGATCGGGATTGCGGCGCAGGGTGCCAAGACCGGTGCATGGCGCATCAACCAGTACACGATCCAGCTTGCCTGCCAGACGTTTTATTTTGGTATCGTTTTCCGATTGAATCCGTTGCGGCGTGATATTGGACAGCCCGGATCGTTTCAGTCGCGGGGAAAGATTGGCCAGCCGCTTCTCCGAAACATCAAAAGCATAGAGCCGGCCTGTCGAAGCCATGACGGCCCCGAGCAACAATGTTTTCCCCCCAGCGCCTGCGCAAAAATCAGCCACCATGTCGCCACGCCGTGCATCCACCAGCAAACCCAGCAACTGGCTACCCTCATCTTGTACCTCAACCTGACCACTCAGGAATAAAGGATGTTTAGCCAGGGAAATTTTGCCGGTGAGGCGAATACCAATGGGTGAATACGGTGTGGGTGCGCAGGCAATGCCTTCGCGGCGAAATTGCTCAAGAACCGCCTCACGGCGCGTGGTCAGGATATTGACTCGCAAATCGAGGGGCGCAGGATTTTGCAAACCCTGCGCCAGCGCAAGGATTTCATCATCCCGATACGAAGTGCGCAAACGTTCGACCACCCAATCCGGCAAATCCACTTTCACCCCAAAAGGGAGGGCAGACAGATCTTTTGCTTTCAGGTCATTGAGCCAATCTGTTTCAGCCTTATCGACAAGATGCATCAGCTCACGGTTTGACAGGCCGGCGAAGCGAACCAATGCAACCAGCGCCATGCGAGCGGGTGAACCGTCCGGGATCAGATGTTCGAGCAATCGACGGTGGCGCAGAACGGTGTATACAGTTTCAGCAACGATGGCCCGGTCACGCTGGCCCAGTTGTGCGTGGTTGCGAAAATAATGCTTCAGCGTTACGTCGGCTGGCGCGGTAAGCGGGAGCACAATCGTAAGAGCATCGACGAGATAGCGGAATTGGGCCAGGGTAATTTGCATAGCCTCACTCCACAATGGATATATTTGCAGCAATTTGTTCGACCGGAAAGCGTCCCATAAAATATTTTAATTTCACCGGTAAAAAATAGTATTGTGGCGCCAGCCAGACCTCATAAACATCTTCTGGATTAGTGGCCTCGCTACGCAAATGTATAGCCTCGATTTTGCCGAAAGACAGATCCAGTATTTCGGTTCCCAATTGCCTGAAGCGGTACTGGTATAACTTGCGCGCATTGGTCACCGCCACATCAAGGTTATCTTCAGCCTGGCGCAGATGCGGCATATCGTATGCCAATTGAAACAAAAAACTCTGTGTATCCTGAAGATGTGGGGTGAGGGACAGCGTACGCACATCTTTACGACCTTTTAGTGTGACGTTGCCCTGCGCACGATTAAACTCGGCGGTCTCAGGCTCCGCATCACCACGCTGAATGGAAAAAGAGAAAGGCTGCAAGCCGGTCGCGGTGATTTCCCCACGGCTGGATTGCCGCAATGTGCCTACAAAAAATCCGGCAAAGACACCCGTTGCCTGAATCCGGCTATCGATACGATATATGTTGCCTTCGCGCGACCATTGGTAATTGGCCATGCCGTCGGTAAGACTGGAAGCCAGTCGATAGCTTATCTCGATTTTCTGTGGGAAAACGGGAGGGATCCCCTCATTGGGCGCTGACGTGGCAACTGGTGTAGCGGTAACCTGAGCCGTTTCACCTGTTGTGTTGGGGCTTTGGGAAAGCTCTGTTTGGGTAGAATCGTCCAAAACGGGAGCAGGCAAGGAAAGCGGCGCCTCGATGTGGTTCGTGGAAGCGGTAATCGATTCCAGCGGTGCAAAAGCAGGTACAGCTGCAGAAACAGAACGACGGGATGTGGGCGCACGAGGGCGCAGACGTGCGCTGGAAACCGCAGGTCTAACAGGTCGGACTTCAGAGGGGAGAACCGGTGCGGGTGTCGCCACCAGTCGTGCTTCGAACGACGCCGGGCGCAGTTCGGAAAAAGCCACGATCCAGTCCGGGGTAAATAGCAAGGCCAGTGCGTGTGCGACGATTGATAGGCCTAATGCAATACCGAGGGCTCGCCAGATATGCAAAGAAACACGTGGCGAGATGTCCATAATGCAAACCAATAAGCAAGCCGCTTAGACAAGCCTGGAAACACGCTGTTAGCGTGTTTCCAGGCTTGCCAGCGCTTGCTCCAGTGTGACCCCTTTGGGATCAGTGAAAATGATGCGCACAGGCAGATAATAGCGATCCCGCGCCAGCCAAAGTTCAGCCTTGCTTTCGCCTTCCTTGGCATCGCGTTTGTAGTGCACTGTCCTTAGCTCGCCCGCATTGGTTTTCAGCACCGGCTCACCCTGCTTGCGGTAACGGTATGGTTCGGCTTTTTTGCCCTGACTCATCACGACGGTAACCTCTACGGTGCGCGGAGGCGCAAACATAAACTGATACATGGCCGAAATACGATCTTGTGTGCCGGCAGGCAAATCGAATGTTTCAGTCTTGCCTTCGCGGGTGGAAATAATCTGGTTTTTCTCCCAGTCAAATTGCGCATGAATTCCTTTTTTGTTATCGCTCTGGCGTGAATAGTCGTAAGTTGTCGGTTGCAGCCCAGCCAGATCGATTTTTCCGGATACCGAGACAATCAATCGATCACGCAGAAACCAGTTCAACGCGCCCGCTGACGCGGTTTCCGATTTGATTTTGTACGTGTCACCTTCACGCAAAAATTGCTCCTCCACGGTACCGATCCAGATGCCGTTTTTAAGCACCTTGTACGTGGCTTTAACCTCGACTGGCGTACTGGAGGCAGGCGCGGCCTGCGCCCCGGCAAGAAAAAAACCAGTCAACATCATTGTCAATAAAACGAGCGAACGCATAGATCAGCCCTGTGGAGAAATAAAAGCATCTGATATAACGCTGGCATGGCGTAGTTGGACGACACTATCCGCAGAAAATTCCATTCTATCTTCCGCCAGCCAGCGTAGCGCCTGGGGATAAATGCGATGTTCCTGAACCAGCACCCGTGCAGCTAACGTGGCCTCGCTGTCATCAGCGAACACCGGCACGGCGGCCTGCACGATGATGGGGCCGTGATCCAGATCCGCAGTTACGAAATGCACCGTGCAGCCATGAATTTTTACTCCCGCGGCAAGCGCCTGACGATGTGTGTGCAAACCGGGAAAACTGGGTAACAACGACGGATGGATATTGACGATGCGGTTAGCATAACGACTCACGAAAGCCGGGCTCAGCACACGCATGAAACCCGCCAATACGATGTAATCGGGCGCGAAGGTATCGATACGGGCCGCTAAAACAGCATCAAAAGCCTCGCGCGAAGGCTGCTGTTTATGATCGACAATATCGGTCGGAATGCCGTGCGCCGCCGCAAAGCCCAGTCCCTCTGCTTCAGGGCGATTACTGATCACCGCGCGAATTTCCAACGGCAATTGCGCCCGCACGATGGCTTCCATATTGGAGCCTCGCCCCGAGATAAGAATGACGGCTGATTTCACAACGTTAAGGAATCTCTGATTAAGTCCCACATGGCCGCGCGCTCGATTTTCCGGGATGGGCTGCAAGGCGCGGTGCGCAGCGAATGGTCGGCAGCCGCGAAGGAGGTAGCAGGCTCCGCGCACGAAGTGCGTGGAGGCGACCCCGTAGCGGAACATTTAGCCGCAGCAAACGCGGCTGCAATTGTACGCCTGCGCGGTCGCATCCCCGTGAA
>CAZRAL010000081.1:0-6837 GCA_964598005.1 uncultured Burkholderiales bacterium | reverse complement strand
ATGCTCCTTGGCTTCGTATCAACGGATACGACCTGCGTCGCATGCCTTGAATCTGGACTATTCTTGTCAAAACGCGGCTCATGGAGGACTTAATCAGAGGTTCCTTAAAAACAAGCAGCGTCCCAGCGTCCGTTTCAGATATTCCCCAAAACCAATACAACCCAATCCCCTGCCGGTGCGCGATTCGTGTTAGCCTCCAAGTGTGGCGTGCCTCACACGCCTGAATCGTTCGACGTATCGGACATGTAATCGGCGCCCCTGCCGACGATACGCAACCCGATGTGCTTACGTTGTCAGCAGCGCACCGTTTCTGGAGACAACCATGAGCGCTTCTGTACTCATCGCAATCGTTCTGCTCGTCCTGATCGCCGTGTCGCTGCCGATGTGGAAATACACCCGCATGTGGGGCGGGACTTACACCCCAGCCATTTTCATCGGCTGCGTACTGGCCGCCCACGTCTACACCATGATCTTCTAGCAGACTGGCTTGCAATGGAAACACCAGCATCGGCGCGGCTTTTCAGCCAAAGGTGCATTCGCGTTCGACTTGACGGACCTCGGGTTGAACGGGAAAGCGGGAAAGGGCGAAGCAAGGTAAAAGCGGTAGCCTTTTAACTGATGCTACGCAAATGTAACGCAACCACACCATGAAAATGGGTTTCCCAACAATAAACCGTCACCGTCATTCCCGCGAAAGCGGGAATCCAGCGGCTTTGTGGGACGCTCGTTATGGCAAAAATTTACAAACGCCACTGGGCCCCCGCTGCAGCCTGCCCTCGAATGCTTTAGTCGAGGGCGAGGGCGACAAATTTTTAGCGCTCGTGTACCGAAACGGTGCGTGGATTCTTCGTGCAGAGGATGTAAAGAGTTTGCGTTTGTATGGCAAGTTCAATATTGATCCCATAGCTGTGCGTATCAGCTTTTAAGTCACGAAGCCAGCCGGGTAAATGCGCTACGGTGATGCACTAATTTATCAGTGCTGTTGATAGTTTTTGGTAGCGCATGTTTTATGCCCACTGAGCCAACTGCTCGCGCAAACTTTCCACGGTTCTCTGTTCCCCGCGCACCGTGAAAAACGCACCATCGGCGTCGGCACGTTCTGACATCACTGCACAACTGGCGAAAATTTCTCCGCGAAGCTGTTGTTGAGACCACGGCAGAAAAAACTCGGCTTCAACCAAATCACGCTGGAAAAACGCAACAATCTTTTGGTGCAGCGCTGCGACATCACTGGTGCGTAACGCGCTCATCACCACACAATCGGGATACTGGGCCCGCAGTGCAGCCTCGTGTTCTGCCTGCGCCGCCAGCTTGTTGGCTCCCTCACCAACATGGTCGATCTTGTTGAAGACCAATAACCGCGGCACATCCTGCGCCTCAATCTCTTCCAGTACGTCGCGGGTAACCTGAAGCTGCCGCTCAAAACCGGGGTCGCTGGCGTCCACCACATGCAGCAACAGCTCGGCATCCAGCGCCTCGTCGAGTGTGGATTTAAACGACGCCACCAGCCCATGCGGCAAATTCTTGATAAAGCCGACCGTATCGCTCAGCAGCACCCGCGGCACCGTCGCCGGATGCAGCGCGCGGACCGTCGTATCAAGTGTGGCGAAAAGCTTGTTGGCGACCAACACCTCGCTGCCAGTCAGCGCACGCATCAGCGTCGACTTGCCCGCATTGGTATAGCCAACAATCGCCACCTGAAAATGCCCCTGACGCCCGCCACGATCAAGCCGCCGCGCGCGCTGGGTTTTGCGCTCGATATCCATGGCCGCAATTTCTTCTTTCAATTCGGCAATGCGATCACGAATCTTGCGTTTATCCAGTTCGGTGTGCGACTCACCGGCGCCCCGGCCCCCCGTACCGCTGCGCTGCCGCCCCTGTGGCCCGGCCAGCTTCGCCAGTTCCTGCAAACGCGGCGCCATATAAGTGAGGCGCGCAATCTCCACTTGCGCACGCGCGGCCTGCGAGCGCGCGTTACGGTGAAAAATATCGAGGATCACCATGGTGCGGTCTTTCACCTCGCAGCCCAGCTCATTTTCGAGATTGCGCACCTGGGAGGGGGAAATTTCGTGGTCGACCAGCACGCATTCGATCTGCCGATCCTCTACAGCTATCGGCAAACGGGCCTCGTCAATGCACATATCGGTTGAGGCTTCCGCATTTCCTGTTTCGTCGGATAAGCTTTCATCCCGTGCCAGTTCAATCCCTGCCTCGTCGAATACTGCCTCATCCGGCTCGTTGTTTATAAAACGGCGTATTTCTTCGCGCTTGCCGGTGCCCAAATACGCCACCGTATCGAATGAGGCGCGCTTTTGCGTAAACGTGTGAATAACCTTGTAGCCCAGCGTCTTGGCCAGCTCGCGCAACTCAATCAGCGAGGCCTTAAACTCGGCATCGCTCACGGAGGGCCGTTGCACCGCCGCAACAATCGCGATCGGCATCGTGGAGGAAGGCTTCTTTTCAGACACAGTCATCTTTCTTTTCGGTTTGGATTAACAGCGGTGCATCAGAAAACGTTGCCAGAGTGTTGGCGTTAGCGTGCTTTGGAAATGGGGCTTGTTTCAACCTGGAAAACACAGTTGGACACAGTTGAGAACGGATTTTTCCGAGACTCCGGCGAGGCGCGACGACGCAGCATGGCCGCTCAGCTTGCCGCCGGGTCGGCAAGGCTCGACACATCCTTCATTTCGGTAAACGCCAGCGAGTCCGAATTCACACAATGGCGCTGCCGCGTCGGCAATGGGCCATCGTCGAACACATGGCCGAGGTGGCAATCGCAGCGCGCACAGAGAATTTCGGTGCGCACCATACCGTGGCTCACATCGCGGTGCGTCTTTACATTCTCCTCGGCGATGGGCTGGAAAAAACTCGGCCAGCCGCTGCCTGAATCGAACTTGTGCGCCGAGGTAAACAACGGCAGCCCACAGCAAATACAGCTGTAGACACCATCAAGATGATTATCGAGCAGGGTGCCACAGAAAGGCGCCTCGGTGCCTTTGTTGCGGGCAATAGTAAATTGCTCGGGCGTGAGTTGCGCGCGCCATTCGGCATCGGTCTTGACGACCGGAGCAGACTCAATGGGGCCGACCAACTGGCCAGAGTGATTGAAGACGCGAATTTTCATGGCATGACCTCGTTGAGGAAACATTTATTAAAACACAAGCACTGATGCGGCTTTACAGCCAAAACAGGCTGAAAATGCGCGCCGATACTGGAGTTTGTTTTGACCTTCTGAAAACCGATGGCAGCCCATATTGTGACTGGCTTTTCTTACTCCCAGTCCGCACTTACATTTGTATTACTGCTCGGGCAATTTGAGAAGCCAGGCAATTTCACCCTTCAAAAATGCTTCGGCAGACCTGCCTGCTTCAGCACTGCATTTGCCGTGTGACGCGATTTGATTTTACTATCCACCACAAAGTGAACTTGCGTAATCGGGCTGCGCCATATTTCATGGTCGCCCTTTCCCGTACGCACCAGGCTACAACCCGCAGCAAGCAACAAGCGTTTTAACTCAGGCGTAAAGCTTTCCATCAGGCCGCGAGATCAAAGCGCCGCGTGAGCAACTCAAATGGGATCGGTGCGGTAACTATTTGACCGTTTAATTCAAGCAATTCGGGAATCAGCGACTTGAGTTTTTGCAGCAGCGCTTCTGCCGTTTCTGCTTCGGTTGCCAAACCAGGAACATCGTCGCTGGAGGCAACCCATACTTTTGCCTCATCGTCCCAGAGAGCATGCACATAATAAGGGGGTTTCATCACAACACTCCTGATGTGAAATTTACTGATGGCAAGCGTAGCATACCTGTTTGTAGCGGAGGGGATCACTCCCGATTCAAAAGAGTTCTTGAATTCATCTGGAATCGATAATAGCTCCAGCCGAAGCGTGCTAACGCCCGCTGAATTGTTCGCAAAAAGCAGGGATGCGGGCTTCTGAATTCTTGTCGGCTTTGATGAGAATCATGAATCGCATGGTCTTTACTCCTTAGAGTGGGGTGGATGAGCACGCCGCTTCTATGCCGTTTCATCGGCTGAAAATGATGATGCTCATACTACCGCGAATAAAGACCGTCGAAATCGGCGGGCGTGATATGAAGATATGAAGCAGGCAATCAAAGCAATGATTTGAGCTGCAAAAAACGAAACTCCAGAACTGGTGCGGCGTTTCAGGCAGAAATGGTTCAAATACCCGACCAATAATAGGGTTTTAATTTGTTGCTCAAATCCGAACGCTTCAGTTTTTTCAACTCTCTTCATCCAGACAGATATTCAAGAAGTTCTGCTGTAACAGCGTTTTTAATAACACGCGCCCTTACCTTACCAACTCCGTAAATTTCCTCAATAAGTTCAGACTCAGTCTTTTCATAGAGATCGTCTACTGTCTTAATCCCCGCCTGCTGAAGTTTTTCAATTTGCCATGGCGTTAATAATGACAAAACATTTACTGGTTTTTTTAGCATCACTTGTATCGACTTCCTGAAGCTAACGTCATCCTCAATCGCGCTAGTAAGTTCAACGATGCTTTTGTAGGTAGGATGGCTTTTGCCATATTCGATGTACTTATTGCGCGACAGTGCATGGTAAAAGTCCTTTGATTCATTATGCGGGTTGCTGTACAACGATAAAGCACATCCAAATTTAACTTCAAACCTTGCTCCAAGCTCTCTTCTTGTCGCACGAATGCTGTCATCTGTTTTTCTAATGATGCCCGTATACGTGAGGAGCCGAAGGGCCTCCTTTACCGTTTCCGGCGCATCTTTATGAATCCAAAAATAAATACTAGATTCACTAATTCCTTTAGTTTTTCGAGTTTCATTATAGTTTTGGAGGTTTGGGATGACCGTCTTTTCAAGAAAATCACGTCCCCAATCTACGAGGGTTTTATGCCCGCTGTATTTTTCGCCCAAAGATGTGTGTTCTGACCAAATTTTGTTTCGGTAAAAATCCTTTAGTACTTGATCAACATTTGTCGTGTTGAACCTAGAGATGTCCTGAACCGTTTTCAAGATCATTCGTGGATTGCCGCCACCGGAAAAAGCAATAGTGGCAAACAACTCAACATTATTCTGAATCGCTTGTTTAGTCTGTTCGTCAGCTTGTTTAAGAACTATTTCCTTGAAATACTGTAGATACTCCGGGTCAAGAATATCTCTTTCTATGGTTTTATATATACAGTCATGAGTGGGCTCAAAAGAACCTCCAAAATAAGTTACACCTGGATAGATAGCGGCGTTGCATGTTATGTACGGCGAGCGCATGTCTTTAAAAAGGCTAAAGAACTGGCGCTGTTGTTCAGGCCTAAATACATGTGCAGCTTCATCAAAAAAGAAATAGATTCGATCAATTTTATTATCAAAGCAAATTTGCTGGATAGCCTCTTTGACATCTTCAATGTCGGGAAGGCTGGAAATATTTATGGATGCATTGCTTTTATACGATTGCTCAAACTGCTTAACTATGTTTTCAAGAACTGAATCAATTTCACTTTCATTATTGCTTTCATCCTTGCTCAATAATCCGGCACTTAGAGGTGATACGACAAATCCTTTTTTTTTCAGTTTCGCAAGCAATGCACGTAGTGATTTCGCAAGCATCCAATGATAGAACTGATGGTGATCGTTTGTATTTAAAAGAGAACTGATATTAAAAGAAACAAAAACAGCGATATTTTTGGCATCACCGTTATCAATTTCCCATTGCGCCATACGCATTAGGAAAGATTTTCCAGTGCCCCGAGAGCCTTCGAGAATACAAGGCTCTGGTGAACATAAAGCTTTAAGTATCTGTTCATCCTGCGGGCTTTTTACGCAAAGATTAAGAATTTCTTCTGGCTTAATACTTTCAGTTCTGAGATAAAAATTGCTCATGAAATTTCCTCTGGCCCGCCCAAAAACTTCCTAATTGGCACAATGTGATTGAAATCCTCGCCAAGTAATAAGGCTGCGTCTTCGATTTGCTCAGGCAAAAGAGTTTTTAGATAGCGGCAACAAAAAGCAAATTTCAATACTTCAATTACCTCTGAAAAGTTACGCGAATATAAATTGATGAGAGTTTCATTCCTCGCAAGCGCAATGCCACTTTTCCTCCAAGTCTCATTGTTCCCATGAACATATTCTGATAAGCACCGGTAAGTAATTTGTGCTTTTTCATGATATTTAGAGCAATAATCTTGAAGTGCAGGAAAAAAAGCTGCGGCGAATCTTTTCGATAATACGCCATCGTCTGAGCTGTTAACACATGACCACTTTAGATCACTAATGCCAGCCAACCATTCTCGATGTTCGAGTTTATTTGCAGAAAAATATACAGTTGCAATGCCTAGTTCATAGGCCAGGCGAAGAGTTGCTAATGCGGGACGATACAGTCCTAGTGTTAACGCAAGACAGCTAGTTTCAAGTTGATTACAAACGACTTGAATCATCTTTCGCTCATCTTCATCTGAAATAAAAGTTGATAGTTGAAACAACTCATTAACTGCACTATGTACATTACTAATCAGGTCAGGTCTATTTACAGATTCACAAAAAATTTCTTGGGATTTTTTATTAATTTTCTCGTAATAATTTTTTATCTTCATCTCATAAGAATCCTTATTTCTGTCCTTCTAGTTTTCAGATCGCAGAATTTCTAATCCGTCACCGCCCCCTTACTCGCCGTCCCCACCAGTTTGAAGTACTTGCCCAATACCCCGCGCGTATAGCGTGGGGGCGGCGCCTGCCACTGCGCGCGGCGCGCGGCGATTTCTGCCTCGTCCACGTTCAGCTGAATCAATAGTTTGATCGCATCGATGGTCACCGAATCGCCTTCCTTCACCAGTGCGATGGTGCCGGCGACCAGC
>CAZRAL010000080.1:0-6852 GCA_964598005.1 uncultured Burkholderiales bacterium | reverse complement strand
TACCAGACCAGGAACGAAAAAATGACGAACTAAAAAACCATCGCAGCACTTGCATTAGCGGGGAAGCCCTTGTAGTTGGAGTTGGACGCGCGTGCCCTGATGTCCGAATGATAATTGAAAGCGCCTGTTCGCGCGTCCCACTGGTAACAGCCGCGGCAGAATTGCCGTGAAAACACATGCTCTCTTTGCAGGTGACGCGCCTTTTTAACCAGTTTCGGGAGCGCGTTCGCTATCTGGATTGCAGTTTAATGATGGAAGAGGCCTATGTTTACGGGGCGCGGGCATTTATCCGTTTTCACAACCGATGCCACCCAATGGAAATGGAATAACATCAGTGATTATTTTCCGTTGCAATATGCGCTAGCCACTTATCGCTTTCTGTTGGTTTATGTTGCTGCATTCGCACCAATAATGCGGGCAAGCTGGAATCGGCGACAAGTTGATGGCGATGGATGGGACGGAGCAAGTGTTGTGTAGTAACATGATCCAGAAAATCCAGCAATTTGTCGTAGAAACCGGCAACGTTCAGCAACCCAACAGGACGTTGATGGTAACCCAGTTGTTGCCAGGTTAGTGCTTCGAATAACTCGTCAAGCGTGCCATATCCACCGGGCAAAGCAATAAATCCTTCGCAGAGTGTAGTCATTAAGGCTTTACGTTCGTGCATTGTCTCGACTACATGCAGTTCCGTCACGCCTTGATGTCCCACTTCTTTTTCCATTAATTTACGCGGAATGACCCCGGTAACGAGGCCACCCGCAGCCAAACAGGCGTCCGCCATGATACCCATCAATCCCACGCGGCCTCCTCCATAGACAAGGCGAATATTCTGTTCAGCGAATAGGGTTCCCACTTCATGTGCTGCAACGCGGTATTCAGGGAGCAGGCCCGGATTGGAGCCGCAATAAACACAAATCGATTTCATATTACGTTCAATAAAATTGGCTAAACAGCCGAAGACGATATTAACGCCAGTAAGACCAATGGGCAATTGCACCATTAAGAAAAGGTAAAATTCCATTATGCTGATTGACTCCCACTGTCACCTCGACTTCCCCGAGCTTGAAACGATTCGCTCCGACATTTTTTCGCTGATGCAGCAAAATCAGGTCACCCATGCCTTGACTATTTCCACCACACTGCGCTCCTTTCCGCGCGTTCGGCAGGTGGCTGAGGCGCATCCGCATATCTGGTGTACCGCCGGGGTGCACCCCGATGAGCAAGATGATGATCATGAAGCCAGTGTGGAAGAGTTGCTAGAAATGGCCAATCATCCCAAGGTGGTGGGAATCGGTGAAACCGGGCTGGATTATTTCAGATTACAGGAGCCCCTGGAGTGGCAGCGCGAGCGTTTTCGCATTCATATCCGCGCCGCGCGGCTATGCGGGAAGCCGCTCATCATCCATACCCGTAATGCGTCGGCCGATACGCTCAGACTCATGCGCGAAGAAAGTGCGCATACGATAGGCGGGGTGCTGCATTGTTTTACCGAAACGCTGGAAGTGGCCCGTGCCGCGCTGGACATGGGTTTTTATATTTCATTTTCCGGCATTGTCACTTTCAAGAACGCCAGGGATCTCAAAGAAGTCGCCCGGCAGATCCCTATGGATCGTTTGTTGATTGAAACTGATTCTCCCTATCTTGCACCGGCCCCTCATCGCGGTCAGGTGAATCAGCCCGGTTATGTGAAACACGTCGCCGAGCATATTGCCGAGCTGCGCGGTATTTCTCTTTCCGCCGTAGCGCAGGCCACGACCCAGAATTTCTTCACCCTGTTCAAACACGCAAAACCATAGCCTTGGCCGGATCAGGGAGGTGGGTAGGTTGCAGCCAGTTTGAGCATGGTGCTGAGGCTACGAAATGTTGCCGACACGCCCAGTTTTCTTTCAAAAAGCGCATTGGAAAAGCGCGATTCGCTTTGTTTTTTCCGGCACAGCCAATACACTTCGCGGCCGTGTACATGGAATGCGTCGATATCAGTATTGAAGTTTTTTGCTATTTCTCGCGATTCATCGGTGAGCGGCGCTTTCAACAAGGCAATATTGATTGCTTGAGCCTTTTGCATGCTGTGTTGGTCGAAAGGTTGATGCCGTGCAATGTTCGCTACTTCGGCATCGGTGCGGATAAATGTGGTGACCTCGTATCCCAGCGCTTCAAGCAAAAGCGCTTCAATCTTTTTTTCCAGCAGGGTGCTGGTGGAGCGTGCCTCAAAAATGACATTGCCGCTGGCAATATAGGTTTCAACCTGTGAAAAACTTGGCGACGAAAAATGGGCACGTAGCGCTTCCATTTTGATATTACGTCCACCAACATTAATCGCGCGTAGAAAGGCAACAAAACGAGGCATAAATAAAAATCTATGGCCTTTTCAGTAAAAAATTTTCCTCTATGCAGCGCATAACATCAGTTTATAAGAAAAAACATTGCTGGGTTAAAAAATTGGCATTGAGCGGTAATTCTAGGGCCGATAGATCGGGCTGCAAAGCGCATGAAATCTGGGCTTTCTCGAAGACCGTGACAAAAAGAATTTGTAGCAATCTGCAGAGCGAGGTATTGAGTTGAAGCGCCTTCTTGGTGATTGAGGTTGATTCATTTGAAGAACAACTCGACCTGCCAGCGACCCTTGTAAAGTGTGGCGATCAGCTGCGGCATCAAAGCCGTTTATTGGTTAGGAACACCAGGTTCCTTTGTAACGGGTGCGCCGCTCATGTTGTATATGGTTCGTGTGACGAAGACGCCCGCCTGATATAGTAATCTTCTATGTTTTTAATTGGGGATAAGAATATGGGCAAAGGGGTTCGACTATCGGAAAAATGGTTCCGTCGTGGCTTATGGGTGGTAGCGCTGGTTTTTGCAGGCTTCCTGATTGGTTTAGGCGGATTGGTTGTAAGTGATTTACCGCAAGTGGAATCGCGGCTTTCCATGGAAGATTACATCGATAAACCAGCCGCTACCAAGGCCCGCGCTGCACTCAAGGACATCGAACAAGCACTGGGAGATAATCAAAACGCACTGTATCAGACGCAACTGCAATTGAATACAGCGCGTCGTGAATCGCAGGCGGCGCGCGAGACCTTTAATAACTGGCTGGCTACCCGTCATGCCACCCAGCGCGCGGAGCAGGATAGCGAACTCATCAGTCGTACCAAAGCACTCGACGCCTTGAAGTCACATGAGCGGATGGTGCAACAACAAATAGAAAAACTCCAGCAAACGACACTCGATGCACGTCAGGCGCGAAGCAAGGAACAAAGTGTGCTGGATGAACTGCAAAGTGCAGCACAAAAATTGTTGAATGCGGAATTGCGCAAACAGGAACTGCGGGTATTCCTTTATCGTTTGATGCTTACGCTGCCGCTGTTGCTGATTGCAGGCTGGCTATTTGTGAAAAAACGCAAGAATACATACTGGCCTTTTGTATGGGGATTCATTTTTTTCGCGTTGTTTGCTTTTTTTGTCGAACTGGTGCCCTATTTGCCCAGCTATGGCGGCTATGTGCGCTATATCGTGGGCATCATTGTCACCGGGCTCATCGGGAACTACAGCATTCGCGCCTTTCAACGTTATCAGGAACGCCAAAAAAATGCGGAACAAATGCCCAGCGAAAAACGGCGGGACGATTTAAGTTACGAAGTCGTGCTTTCCCGATTGGCTAAAAATATTTGCCCAAGCTGCGAACGTTCTATCGATCTCACCAAGACCGAAAACAATTTTTGCGTTCATTGCGGCATTGGTCTGTTTGAACATTGTCATCATTGCAATATCCGCAAAAGTACTTTTGCGCGCTTTTGCCCAGCGTGCGGCGTGCCGCCGGCTGGCGGCCAATCACAAATAGGCGTGAATTAAGGGTATCAACCGGTTTGGATACCAAGTTCCCGTTGCAGTTTCCGGCTGAGCTTGGCTGCAACCAGGTAATATGAGTTTTGTATGAGCGATTTCATCTCGGCATCGCGAATTTTGCTGAGATCGCTTATCTGAACCCATTTAGCGCGGGCCAAATAGGGAGCGGGCATGAAGCCTTCGCGGTCGGTCATTTCAAGAAAGCGGTCGTCATCAACCTTGAAGCACACGACTTCTTTACCGGTTTTATCGGTGCAGGCAACACAAAACATGCGGCCACCGATGGAATAGACCAAGTCCACGTCCCACTTGATTTCGCCTTTGGCGTAGGGTAAGGAGGCGCAAAATTTCTTGATGGCGGCCAGTTTCATCGGGGGGCGGATTGAGATGGAGCCTCAACAATTTGATAATACGTTTCATCGGGTTTGATCATGCCCAGTTCGACGCGGGCGCGTTCCTCCACCGCGTCCTGCCCCTGTTTGAGGTCGCGCACCTCGGCATCTAAGCCTGCATTACGGGCAGCGAGCTGGCGATTTTTCTCTTTTTGCTGGTTAACTTGTTGAGAAAGGTTCCAGACGCGTAGCCAGCTTCCCTTGCCTAGCCATAGCGGGTACTGGATCGCAACAATGAAACCGATCAACGTAATAGTGATGAATTTCATGGTGTCTTGTTCACCATGCGTTTCATTTGCTAGCGCAGATTGTAGTAAGCCGATTTGCCAGCATAGCTAGCCGAATCCCCCAATTCTTCTTCGATACGCAGTAACTGGTTGTATTTTGCCATGCGATCCGAGCGTGATGCTGAGCCGGTTTTGATTTGCAGGGCATTGGTTGCCACCGCAATGTCGGCGATGGTGGTGTCTTCCGTTTCTCCGGAACGGTGCGAAATGATGGCGGTGTAACCCGCGCGTTTGGCCATTTCAATCGCGGCAAACGTTTCGGAAAGTGTGCCGATCTGGTTGACCTTGATCAGGATGGAGTTGGCAATACCGCGTGAAATGCCTTCACGCAGGATTTTTGTATTGGTGACAAAAAGGTCATCACCCACCAACTGGATTTTCTTGCCGAGTTTTTCCGTCAGTATGGCCCAACCTTCCCAGTCGTCCTCGGCCATACCATCTTCGATGCTGACAATCGGATATTTGTCGCACCAGGTTGCTAGCACATCAGCAAACTGGGCGGAGGTAAACGATAGCCGTTCGGCCTCAAACCGGTATTTGTCTTCCTTGCGGAATTCGCTGGCCGCACAATCGAGCCCGATTAGAATTTCCTGGCCAGCAGTATAGCCTGCAGCCTCGATTGCTTTCATGATGTATTGCAATGCAGCTTCATTATTGGGCAGGGAAGGTGCAAAACCGCCTTCGTCGCCTACGGTGGTAGACATCCCCTCCTTGTCGAGAATTTTTTTCAGGGTATGAAAGATTTCCACGCCGGCCCGCAAGGCTTCACGAAAGGTGGGCAGTCCGGCAGGAATAATCATGAATTCCTGCATGTCGAGCGAGTTGTTCGCATGAGCGCCGCCGTTGATCACATTCATCATGGGCACCGGCATTTGCATGGGTGCGGCTCCGCCGAGGTAGCGGTAAAGCGAAAGCCCTGCTTCATCCGCAGCGGCCTTTGCGCACGCCATGGAAACCGCGAGGATGGCATTAGCCCCCAGTCGTGATTTGCTTTCGGTACCATCCAGCTCGATCATGGTACGGTCGATAAAGGCCTGTTCGGAGGCATCGAGTCCGATGATGGCCTCGCAGATTTCGGTATTGATATGTTCAATGGCTTGCAGTACACCTTTGCCGAGGTAGCGCTGTGCATCTTTATCGCGCAATTCGATTGCTTCACGGGAGCCGGTGGAGGCGCCAGAAGGGACTGCGGCGCGGCCAATCACGCCGGATTCGAGCAAGATATCGGCTTCAACGGTAGGGTTGCCACGCGAGTCGAGAATTTCGCGGGCAATGATATCAACGATGGCAGTCATTCCATTTCCTTATACATTAGTTCATCAAAATATCTTCTGGAAAACCGATCTTTTTTACTGCCGTATCAATTTCAACCAGTGTATCCAACAATTTTTTCATCATAGGCAGGGGCCACGCATTCGGGCCATCCGACAGCGCTTTTGAAGGGTCGGGATGAGTCTCCATGAATAAGCCCGAAATACCCGCTGCAACGGCGGCGCGCGCCAATACCGGCACGAATTCACGCTGCCCGCCACTGCTGGTGCCTTGTCCGCCGGGCAATTGCACGGAATGGGTAGCGTCGAAGACCACCGGGCATCCGGTATTACGCATGATGGCCAGTGAACGCATGTCTGAAACCAGATTGTTATACCCGAACGAGGCACCACGCTCGCAGACTAGAATGTTATCGGCACCACTGGCTTCGCGGGCCTTGTCGACGACATTTTTCATGTCGGCCGGAGCAAGAAATTGTCCTTTCTTGATATTGACGGGCTTACCAGCACGGGCAACAGCGTAAATAAAATCGGTTTGCCTGCACAGAAAAGCCGGCGTTTGCAGCACATCCACGACGCTTGCCACCTCGGGGATTTCCTGTTCGGTATGCACATCGGTCAATACGGGCACGCCAAGCTGGCGGCGCACTTCAGAGAGAATACGCAATCCTTCCTGCATGCCGAGACCACGGAACGATTTACCGGAGCTGCGGTTGGCCTTGTCGTAGCTCGATTTGAAAATGAAGGGAATACCCAGTTCAGTGGTCATTTCCTTGAGCATTCCCGCGGTATCGATTTGCAATTGCTCGGATTCCACCACGCACGGGCCTGCGATAAGAAAGAATGGCTTGTCTATTCCGGCATCGAATCCACACAACTTCAACTTATTCCCCCAAATCCAGGGCCGTCATTTCGAACCTGGTACTATCGAGTGAGACATCTGCTTTTTGCACAGACAACAGCAGATTCCTCGTTGCCCCTGCGGGGCGCGCTCGGAATGACAGGGCTAAGGAACCTCTGATTAAGTCCCACATGGCCGCGCGCTCGGTTTTCCGGGATGGG
>CAZRAL010000079.1:0-7181 GCA_964598005.1 uncultured Burkholderiales bacterium | reverse complement strand
CAACCGGACAGGTCGCGTGCTATAAATCCGGACAACTTAAAAACTCGCAACATTTTGCAATATTCGCTTGTCAGAAGGGCAAAACCCTGTCTATTATCTGTGCCTTTTCGCTGAATTTCATGCAAAAGACTTCTTTCGAAATAGTCGCGAGCGAAGACAAAACAAGGCACATGGCGGCGAAAAACCGCAGTTCACAAGGAAGTAAATGAGGATTTTGAGCCACCGCCACCGTGCAACGCCGTTATGTCAAGCGCAGCAAGTTTCGAAAGAAGTCTAAAGAATATTGATCCACAGTGAATCTACCTATGGCCAAAAGCTTGATCATCGCTGAAAAACCTTCCGTCGCCAGTGATATTGCGAAGGCATTGGGCGGCTTTACCAAAAAAGACGATTATTTCGAAAGCGACGAATATGTCCTTTCGTCTGCTATCGGACATCTGGTTGAAATTGCCATGCCGGAAGAGGAGGAAGTCAAGCGTGGCAAGTGGACTTTTGCGCATCTGCCTGCCATTCCTTCGCATTTTGCGTTGCGCCCCATCGAAAAAACCGAGTCGCGGTTGAAGCTGCTGATCAAGCTGATCAAGCGCAAGGATGTTAGCGGTTTGATTAATGCCTGCGACGCGGGGCGCGAAGGCGAGTTGATTTTCCGCTATATCGTGCAATATGCAAAAGCCAGGCAGCCGATTCAGCGGCTATGGCTGCAATCGATGACGCAGGCCGCCATCCGCGAAGGTTTCCACAAGTTGCAAAGCGACAAAGCGATGATGCCCCTGGCAGACGCTGCGGTGTGCCGCAGTGAATCGGATTGGCTGGTGGGTATCAACGGCACGCGTGCGATGACCGCTTTCAATTCCCGATCGGGCGGGTTTCAGTTGACCACGGTAGGCCGTGTGCAAACGCCTACATTAGCCATTCTGGTTGAGCGCGAGGAAAAGATAAAGAAGTTTGTCTCCCGCGATTACTGGGAAGTGCAGGCCACATTCAAGGCCTCGGGCGGAGAGTATCAGGGGCGCTGGTTTGATGAAAAATTCAAAAAAACCGACGATGAAGCTCTGAGGGCTGAGCGCCTGTGGGATATCAAAAAAGCCCAGGCGCTGGTTACCAAATGTCTTGGCAAAACAGGAGAGGTGAGCGAGGAAGCGAAACCCACTACTCAGGCTGCACCGCTTTTGTTTGACTTGACCTCGTTGCAGCGCGAAGCCAATTCGCGCTTTGGCTTCAGCGCCAAGACGACGCTGGGATTGGCGCAAGCGTTATATGAGAAACATAAGGTGCTGACCTATCCGCGCACCGACGCACGCGCCTTGCCCGAGGATTACATCGGCACGGTCAATGAAACGTTGAAGATGTTGAAGGAAGGCAGCTATCACACGTTTGCCAAGAAAATTCTCGATGAAAAGTGGGTCAAGCCCAACAAGCGTATTTTCGATAACACGAAAATTTCTGACCATTTTGCGATTATTCCCACCCTGCAGGCTCCCAAAGCGCTGAGTGAAATCGAGGCTAAGCTCTATGATTTTGTGGTCAAGCGCTTTCTGGCCGTATTCCATCCCCATGCGGAGTTTTTGCAAACCACGCGTATTACGCGGGTTGCAGGCGAGCCCTTCAAGTCAGAAGGCAAGGTGCTGATCAATCCCGGCTGGTTGGCCGTGTATGGTCGCGAAGCGGAAACAGCTGAGGGTGCGGGGGTCAATTTGCCAGTGGTGAAGCCCGCTGAAGCGGTTACGGCCAAAGAGGTAATGGTGTTGCCTCATGCAACCAAGCCGCCTCCACGCCTCAATGAAGCCACCTTGCTATCGGCAATGGAAGGCGCGGGTAAATTGATCGACGATGAAGAACTCCGTGCGGCGATGAAGGAAAAGGGGCTGGGCACGCCCGCGACGCGGGCTGCGATTATCGAGGGCCTGCTTTATGAAAAGTATGTGCTGCGTGAAGGCCGTGATCTCATTCCAACCGCCAAGGCTTTTTCCCTGATGACGTTGCTGCACGGTCTCGGCGTGCCCGAGCTTTTCTCGCCTGAGTTGACGGCGGAATGGGAGCACAAGCTGTTGCAGATGCAGCAAGGCAAACTGTCGCGCAAGAAATTCATGGCAGAAATCGTTGAAATGACGAAGCACATCGTCGGCCAGGCCAAGAATTATGAAGCCGATACGATCCCCGGGGATTTTGGCAAGTTGAATATTCCGTGCCCGAAATGCGGCAGCGAGATTCACGAAAATTACAAGAAGTTCCAGTGTCAAAAATGCGATTTTGGTTTCTGGAAAATCCTTGCTGGGCGTCAGCTTGAAGTCAGCGAGGCTGAAGCGCTGATTGAAAAGGGCGAAGTCGGCCCGCTCGATGGCTTCAGAAGCAAGCAGGGGCGCGCCTTTTCGGCCAATCTTGTCCTGAACAAAGAGTTTGCCATCGAGTTTTCCTGGGGTGATCAGGATGGAAGCACAGGCGACGAAGCGCCGGATTTTTCTACCCAGGAACCACTCGGCGCGTGCCCGAAGTGCAGTTCGCGTGTCTTTGAAATGCCCAACGCGTATACATGCGAAAAGGCTATCGGCGCGGCGCGCACGTGCGATTTTCGTTCGGGACGAATGATTCTCAAGCGCCCGATCGAACGCGAGCAGATGATTAAATTACTGCAAACCGGTAAAACCGATCTACTGGAAAAATTCATTTCAAAAAAGGGTCGCCCCTTTTCGGCTTATCTGGTACGCCAGGAGGATGGCAAGATCGGTTTCGAATTTGAAGCCCGCACGGGAGGAACGAAAACGGCGGGCAAATCTGCCAAATCTCCGACGGCCGGAGTGCTGCGCATTCTGGGCAAACACCCTGATGACGATCAGGAGATTGGTCTGTATACCGGGCGCTATGGGCCCTATGTCAAGCATGGTAAAACCAACGCCACGGTTCCGGGCAACAAACAGCCTGAAACGCTTACACTTGATGAGGCGCTTGAACTGCTCGCCGCCAAAGCCGGTGTATCCAAGACCAGGGTCGTCAAAGCCGGAACATCGCGTAAACGTAAAGCAGCATGAGACGTTGTTGAGTGAATGCACGCAACGTTTTTCTTATTCCGTCATGTCATCCCTTAAACGTATTGTTATCGCCTCGCGTGAAAGCGCACTGGCGCTGGCGCAAAGCCAGATGATCGCGACCAAGTTGCAAACGATGGGGATTGCACAGGAGGTGTCCATCCTGCCCATGACTACGCGAGGTGATCAGATTGTGGATCGTCCGCTGGCGCAAATCGGGGGCAAAGGGCTTTTTATCAAAGAGCTGGAAGTTGCACTCCAGCAGGGCCGCGCCGATATTGCTGTGCATTCCATGAAAGATATGCCCATGCAACTGGCTGAGGGATTTGCCATGATGGTGGTTGGGGAACGGGAAGATGCACGCGATGCTTTTGTTTCCAACGATTACACCAGCCTGGCCGGGTTGCCCAGCGGCGCCAGAGTCGGTACCTCGAGCTTGCGGCGCGAATGTCAACTGCGCCTTCGTTACCCGCATCTCGACATTCGCTCACTGCGCGGCAACGTCAATACCCGTTTGCGCAAGCTGGATGAGGGCGAATATGAGGCCATTATCCTGGCTGCCGCGGGGTTAAAACGATTGGGCTTGGAAAAGCGCATCCGCGCCTTCCTTGCTTTGGCCGATTCATTGCCCGCAGTAGGGCAGGGTGCGCTGGCCATCGAGTATTTGTCAAACCGTACCGATTTATCAGCACATCTGGAACCGCTGGGCAATATGGCTACCACCGCTTGTGTGGTAGCGGAACGCGCTTTCGGGGCTGCCCTGCAGGGTAGTTGCGATATTCCACTCGCAGGTTACGCTCAGATGGAAAGCGCTCAGCTGACGATTAGCGGTTTGGTGGGCATGCCGGACGGCAGTTCACACGTCAAAGCCACGCTATCGGGTTCACCAGCCGATGCTGCCCGATTAGGCCGCGCGCTGGGCGAAAAATTATTGGCTTTGGGGGCAGACCGTATTCTGGCCGCATTGCAGGCCCCATAGTTGGCAAGAGGCTCCACAGTGCCAAACCTGCCAAATCTGCCCAACCGCATAGCTGCAGCTCCTGTTGTGACGCCCGTCCATTCCTTATTGGAGGGGCTGACCGTAATGATCTGCCGCCCCCGCGAGCAGGCACAGCACACGGCGGCGGCGCTGGAATCAGCAGGTGCGAAATGTTTGATACATCCGGCCATCGAGGTGGTGGCAATAGACCCCACCGGTCCAGAGGCAAACGCCATTCATCAGGTGCTGGCTAAGCGGGATCAATGCTGCTGGGCCATTTTCACCAGCGCCAACGCGGTCCAATTTGGCTGGCCGTGGATCGTAGCGCAAGGTGGATTCCCTGCAAAAACACAGATAATTGCGATTGGCGCGGCGACTGTGGCCGCTCTTAATGAAAGGGGCGTAACCGGGATTGTGACCTCTGATTCAGGGAGCGACAGCGAGGCCATTCTGGCGCTTCCTGTGTTATGCGAACCAGATGCCATCAAGAATCAAGAAATTTTTATTTTTCGCGGCAAAAGCGCGCAGGGGGGGCGCCCGGTGTTGGCGGCCACCTTGTCCTCACGCGGATACAAAGTAAGTCAGCTGGAGTGCTATATACGACGCCCCGCCACATGGCCCGAGGCCGAGCGGGTACCGTTAATCAACAGTCTTTTGGCGGGCGATGTCCACGCGTTGAGCGTGCAAAGCGTTGAAACTTTTGATGCATTATTGACTATTCTTGAAAAGCCGGTTGCACAACGCGCCCTTTCTGGCCTTACAATTCTGGTGCCGCATTCCCGCGTGGCTGAAGCTGTAAAAGCAAGGGGGTTTCCCGAAGTTGCTGTTACGGGCATTGGAGATCACGCGCTTGTTGAGGCGCTGGCCAGGTTAAAACCGCAATTAATGACGAAAAATTTTGATGCAACCACACGATAATCCCTTTCAAGAATCATCCAAATCAGCCAAGTCGGTCTGGATCATGGCCGGTATCGCCATCAGCATCATTGCCCTGCTGGTTGCCCTGTGGGCTCTGTTAAGTGGACAAGCGGCTTCGGAAGCATTGATACAAAATACCGCCATCAAACTGGCCGATGCCAATGCGGCGATATCACGTCATGCTGTGCAAAATGAGCAATTAGTCAAGGATCTACGCGATGCGCAAAGCCGGGTATCCCAGCTGGAAGGCAAACTGGCTGAATTTCAGAGCCAGCGTATTGCGCTGGAAGAAATGTACCGCGATCTGGCACGCGCACCGGATGACTGGTTGCTGGCAGAGCTTGAGCAAACCCTCAATATCGCCAGCCGCGAGTTGGTGCTGGCGGGCAATGTAAAGGCGGCGCTAATTGCATTACAAAGTGTTGATCAGCGGCTTGCCAAGGCCGACAAGTTGCAAGTGATGCAACTGCGCCGTGCGCTGACGCAGGATATGGATCGCCTCAAGGCGCTGCCACAAGTCGACACGGTTGGCGTCAGCCTGAAACTGGATAATGTTGCCACGCTGGCTTCCACGCTTCCCTTGTCGTTACCGGACAAGATTGAGGCCATGAACCCTGCCCCGGATGCAAGTAAAACCGGAGAAGGCTGGCTGGCCCGCTTGGGCCACGACCTGTGGAATGAGTTAAAACAATTAGTGCGTATTCGTGAGCTGGATTCCGGCGACAGCGCGTTGTTGTCGCCTCAGCAAAGTTTTTTCCTGCGTGAAAATCTCAAGCTGCGCTTGCTTTCAGCGCGTAATGCGCTGCTGATGCGCGATGAAATGCACTATAAAAACGATCTCAATCTGGCGCGCACCATGCTGGTCAAATACTTTGACCCCAAGGCCAAGGTCAACCTTAATACCATTGCCACGCTTAAACAACTGGCGGAAAGCCCGGTTTCCATTGCGGTTTCCGATATTACCGCTAGTTTGGCCGCCATACGCGCCATGCGCGCCGCGCGGGAAAGGCCGGCACGTTGATGCTGTCACTCCCCGTGCGCCTTGCCTTGCGGGTTTTTGCCTTGTTTGCGTTGGCGGTGGCCATCGCATTGGCGGGACGCTATGGGAGTAGCTATGTCGTATTTGTCGTGCCACCGTGGCGCATCGAATTATCGCTGATGGTATTTGTCATCATCGCGATCGGGTTGTTTGCGATCATCCATTTTGCCTGGCGCTTTACCCGCTATACGATACGTTTGCCGGATGAAATTCGCTCGACTCAGGCCACCCGTGCCCGTGAAAAGGCACGCGATGCCTTGATTGAAAGCCAGCGCGCATTATTTTCAGGGCAATTTATCGAGGCCGAAGCCAAAGCCAAACAGGCCATGCGCCACGACCAAACCCGCGATCTCGCGCACGCCTCCGCGGCCTGGGCGGCTTATGAGGGCGGCAAGTACGCAGCAGCCCTTCCCTATCTGGAGCAGATTACCGAAGCGGCGGGTGCAGCAATGCGCGATGCCTCCAAGGCCTATATGCTGCTCAATGATGGCAAGGCCGACGAAGCGCTGCCAATCTTGCGACAGCTGGCTGAGGTTGACCCCAAAAATCCGGGCGTTCTCAAAATGAAAATCGAAGCAGAAATAGCCGAAAAAGCCTGGCAGGATGTGCTGGACACCTTGACGCCCCTCATGCGCAGTGGCTTATTGCCGGAATCCGCTGCCCAGCAAATTCGCATCAATGCAGAACTCAATTTGCTCAAGACGCGCGCGCTGGATAGCGAAACATTATTGAATCACTGGAAAGCGTTACCTCCTGCTTCGCGTTACGACAGCGGCATTGCCGTCACGGTCGCCGGAAAGCTGATTCAGCTGGGTGCAGGGCAAGATGCGCAGGAGGTCATCGAACAGGCAATAGATAAACGTGGCGAACAAGACTGGGACGAAAGTCTGGTGTATGTTTATGCGGATTGTAAAGGCGACTCGACCCTGGCACAGATCGAACGTGCCGAAAAATGGTTGCGGACGCATGCCCGCGACGCGGCGCTGTTACTCACGCTGGGCAAATTGTGTATGCGCCAAGCCCTATGGGGTAAAGCACAGAGTTACCTTGAGGCCAGCGTGGCGCTTTCGCCCTCTCTGGATGCACACCTGACCCTGGCGCGTTTGATGGAACGGATAGGCAAACATGAACAGGCGCTTTTTCATATTCAGCAGGCGGCGGAATGGCCTAAATAGTCGTCCCTGCAAAAGCCCTGACAGCCGCGCCAGCGTTAGCGTTCATG
>CAZRAL010000078.1:0-7536 GCA_964598005.1 uncultured Burkholderiales bacterium | reverse complement strand
TGAACGCTAACGCTGGCGCGGCTGTCAGGGCTTTTGCAGGGACGACTAAATAGATAACTGATGTTACGCACTGCAGAGGAGAAACATTTTTACCGGAAAAGCCATTTTCATAGGGAAGCCGCTTCGCCTGCGCGTAACATCAAATAGATAAAAACAAAGCCCATGTTTGGCGAGATACAAGAATACCGGGACAATATCTGTTCGGTAAAAAGTTTCTGCTAAAATTCAACACCTTAACGTTTATCAACCATGCCTAAATCTGTTGCTATCCCCGTCAAGGAACCCGATTCCTTCGAAGCTGCCATGGCTGAGCTCGATACTTTGGTCGAGCGCATGGAAAATGGGCAGTTGCCGCTCGAAGAATCGATCTCTGCCTACCAACGCGGCACCGAACTTCTCCGTTATTGCGAGAAGGTGCTCAATAATGCCCAGCAGCGCATACAGGTGCTGGAAAACGGTGAGCTCAAGGATTTTCAGGGTTGAGCATGGATTTTCAGGATTGGGCCCGCAGCATTACGGGCGATATCGAGCATGCGCTCGCGGAATTGCTGCCCAGTGCCTCCACCAAGCCGGAACGATTGCACGATGCAATGCGCTACGCCACGTTGGGAGGAGGGAAGCGGGTTCGGCCCATGCTGACCTTTGCGGCGGGCCTGGTTACACACGCCGACCCCTTGCGTTTACGAATTGTTGCTGCGGCAACTGAAATGATTCACGCTTATTCCCTCGTGCACGATGATTTACCGTGCATGGATAACGATGTGCTAAGACGCGGGCGCCCGACTTGTCATGTCGAGTTTGACGATGCGACTGCCCTTCTGGCAGGTGACGCATTGCAGGCCAAAGCATTTGAGTTGATGAGCGAGTACAAACTTGCCGATTCGGCCGAAACCCAGCTAAAAATGATCCAGCTTTTTGCCGTGGCCTGCGGCTCGCACGGTATGGCGGGGGGACAAGCCATCGATTTGGCAAACGTCAACAAGCCACTTTCATTGCCCGAATTGGAATATATGCATATTTTGAAGACAGGAGCGTTGATTCGTGCTGCCGTATTGCTAGGAGCCTATTGTGGCCAACCGCTCGATGAAAGCGCATTTTCTCGCCTGGATCGTTATGCAAAATGTGTAGGATTGGCATTTCAGGTAGTAGACGATATTCTGGATTGCGAGTCTAATACTGAAAAATTGGGAAAAACCGCTGGCAAGGACAGCGAGGCGAACAAACCGACCTATGTCAGTCTAATGGGTTTAGGTGCCGCCAAGCGGTTTGCCGATGAATTGCTGGAGGATGCCTTGAGTGGTCTGAACGATTTCGATGAAAAAGCAGACCGGCTGCGCCAACTGGCGGAATTCGTCGTAAGACGGGAACACTGATCAATAAAGAATAAGCATGAGTTATCCGCTTCTCGAATCCATTAATGACCCTGCTGACCTGCGCAAGCTGGAACGGCGTGAATTGCCCCAGCTCGCAAACGAGTTGCGCGAATTTATTGTGCAATCGGTTTCTTCGACAGGCGGACATTTTTCCTCCAATCTCGGCACGGTGGAGCTGACTATTGCGCTGCACTATGTTTACGACACACCCAACGATCGTGTGGTGTGGGATGTGGGTCATCAAACGTATGGGCACAAGATTCTGACGGGTCGACGGGCGGGTATGCCAAAACTACGTCAAAAAGGCGGCCTTGCCGGTTTTCCGCGCCGCGAAGAAAGTATCTACGATACGTTTGGTACCGCTCACTCTTCGACCTCCATCTCCGCTGCACTCGGTATGGCGGTCGCGGCGCGTCAGCAAGGTCTCGACCGCAAGGCAATTGCTATCATCGGCGATGGCGCGATGACAGCGGGCATGGCATTCGAAGCGATGAACAATGCGGGGCGAGAGAATATTTTGGTGATCCTCAACGACAACGACATGTCGATCTCCGAAAACGTCGGCGCATTGAATAACTACCTTGCCAAATTAATGTCTGGGCGTTTTTATGCGGCAACCAAGAAAACAGCGGAAAAGGTGTTGGCGCATACTCCTGCCATTAAAGAGTTGGCCAAGCGCTTCGAAGAGCATGCCAAAGGCATGATTACGCCTTCGACTTTGTTCGAGGAATTTGGCTTTAACTATACCGGGCCTATCGACGGTCATAACCTCGATGTGTTGATCGATACCCTGTCGAATATCCACAAATTAGAGGGGCCGCAGTTTTTACATGTCGTCACGCGCAAAGGCCAGGGCTACAAATTGGCCGAAGACGATCCCATCAATTACCATGGTCCCTCGAAATTCGACCCCAAGATCGGCATCGTCAAGCCCGCTCCTGCACCTGATCTCAAACCGAAGCCCACTTATACCCAGATTTTTGGCGAATGGCTGTGCGATATGGCACGCGCCGATGTTCGATTGATTGGTATTACGCCAGCAATGCGGGAAGGGTCGGGACTGGTCAAGTTTTCGCAACAATTCCCGGACCGTTACTTCGACGTGGCGATTGCCGAGCAGCATGCGGTGACTTTTGCCGCAGGCATGGCGGCGGATGGTTTGAAACCTGTGGTGGCGATTTATTCCACCTTTTTGCAGCGCGCCTACGATCAGTTGATTCACGATGTCGCACTGCAAAACCTGCCTGTGGTTTTTGCGCTTGATCGGGGGGGGCTAGTGGGGGCGGATGGTCCGACACACCATGGAGCCTACGACATTTCCTATGTACGTTGTATTCCCAATATGACGGTTATGACACCAGCCGACGAAAACGAGTGCCGGCAAATGCTTTACACGGGCTTTATGCTCGATAGCCCGGCTACGATCCGCTACCCGCGAGGTACTGGGCCGGGCGTCGAGATTCAACAGGAAATGAGCGCATTGCCCATTGGCAAAGGTGTAATGGTGCGCGAAATCAAGGGATACGAATCCAAACGAATCGCAATCCTTGCTTTTGGTTCAATGGTCAAGCCCGCCACCGATGCTGGCGAAGAATTGAATACCGGTGTTGCCAACATGCGCTTCGTCAAACCTATCGACGACGAACTTGTTTTCAAGCTAGCCACCACGCATGCTTATCTGGTGACGATAGAGGAAAATGCGATCATGGGTGGTGCAGGCAGTGCGGTACTCGAATCGCTACAGGCGCAAGGCTTGAGTGTGCCGGTGCTGCAACTGGGGTTGCCCGATCAATTCGTGGAACATGGTGACCCTGCCCTTCTACTGGCCGATTGCGGGCTGAACAAGGGGGGTATTGCTCGTTCGATACGTGAATGGCTAGTGCGCGAATCTGCCGCCCATGCCGCACGGCACAAAACCGCAAGCTAATCGATTTTATTTTTACTCGTCAAGAAAGGAAAGTTGTCATGAAAAAAATACTCCAAGCCGCTCTCATCACCACTTTGTTTGTGCCCGCTTTCGCCGAAGATCCCGCGCCAATCGTTATTGCCAAACATAATTGCGTCAAACCGGAAGCGCCGAGCAAATTTGCCAGCGATAGCCGGCAAAAACAGTTTCGCAAGGAAGTAGACGCGCTGAAAGCCTGCATGGTGAAATATAGCGAGGAACAGCGCAAACTGGCTGAAGCTGCCATCGCTGCCGGGAATGCGGCTATTCAGGAATATAATGAATTTGTGAAAAGCCTGCAGCCTGACGAAGATAAAAATAAGCAATAAACAGCCATAAAATAGTTGGGTGGTAATTGCAGCCCATAAAAACAGTTTGCCATTGAATTAAAGATTGCGGGCACTCTCGACGGAGTGGTTAGATGCTTCGTAGGAATACATTCAAGCCTTGAAGAAATGAATAATTAACGAAGCAATCCCCGTAATGGCAAAAGCCAGGAGCAAGCCATACCCAAGCATTTGGAGTATTAAGGAAATTGCTTGCCCAAGTATGGAGTTCTTTGGGATTGTGTGTTTCGGTTCTCTATCTAGCCGTTGATAGCTAACGAGCCGAGGTTTGAAATTGTTCCATACAACATAGTGAACAGAGTTCAAAACAAAGTTGGCCGCATAAAGAGCCAGAAAGCAGAAAGCCAAAACTCCCATGGTTATCTGAGGGTGCTCAAACGCGAGCATTATTAGCACCAGGCCAGCGATTGCTTTTGCGGAAACGAATACCAATTTTCGATTTACCATGTTGTCTATGGCTCGTAAATGAGCTTGCCTCGCTAGAAATTTGTGGGGTGGCCGCCTTGTTCCAGCATCTAACGAGGGTGTAGAAAAACTCGGATTTTCAAACCCCGATGCAAATACAGGGGTCCATTGACCCTTCCCAAGGCCGTGATCGTCGATTCTAAGCTGTTTTGGAGGATCGATTTCATGGTCAATTTCGCGTTTGCGTCGAAAACTAGTTTTTCTACAGCCTCAACGTTCAAGTTGAGGCGCGCGCGCCGATGCCCAAATGATAAGCGAAAACGCCCTTTCGCGCGTCCCCCTCGAACAACGGGTTAGAGTGCGCTAATTCAGGGAGCCGATGCATCAGAAATGGCCAGCGTAATGAAATCTGCAACAACCCTCAAATTTCCTTCGAGTGCGGTGGTTGCTGCGGCACCCGTGCGCGCTTTGTTCTCAAAACCGTGATCACCACCCACTACGCCAACTCTGGTTTTACCAGAAGAGTTGGCAAGAAACTTATAGAGCAATGGCGGCGAACATAGGTGGTCTTTGTCGCCTAGAACAAACACCAACGTACGTGATTCTGTTTTGAGCCCCGGATAGTTTTCTTCGGCCTCAGACACTGGCGTGGACTTGGTATCAGGTGCCCGACTACACACTGGCGTCAAAAAGGCGCCCCCACGAAGCGATTTGTCCGAAGCCAACACACGCCAGGCAACCAAGGAACCGAGAGATTTCCCGGCCGCCCAGACGTAGTCTTGTCGAACACGCGGATCGGACTTGACGGCTGCGACTACAGCAGACATATCTTCAATTTCAAGCGCGAGATCGCTGGATGGTGTTCCCTTTGGAGAAGCTGAGAAGTAGGCCCAGTTGAAGCGGAAGACAGCGATTCCGTTGCCAGTGAGGCTCTTGGCCGTTTTTTCCAATGCGGGCAGCCTCATGTGATAGCCCTGTCCGGGGGCAAGAACCACAGCAGGAAACGGACCAGTCCCCGTCGGGAATTCGGCGATTACTGATATGGGCGTCCCACGTGGAGTCACGACATGAGGAAATTCACCAGCGGCGACTGTAGATGTGCAATTCAGCCCAGCGAGAATTAGAAGTATTTGTTTCATGGAAATAAGATTCCGAATAGAGGACGGAGCGCGAAGCGCGGAGGGGACCGAGAAGCACCGCTTCTCGAGCGTCCGGTTGACCGAGGGATTAGTCGGCATTTTGGGACACGGCTTCCATAGTGACGCAATACTCGATGAAGCCAACCTTGCGCCAGAACTCGCGCCCGGCAGTGTTACCAACAAGAACATCGATTCTAAGTCGCGGAGCCGCAGACCAAGCATTGGTCCAAAGCCAAGCAAGGGCACGCCGAGCGACGCCTTCGCGGCGACGGTTGGGCACCACGAATAGCTGGCGCAAATACACGAACTCCGATTCGCGCCTGAACAACGCGTAGCCGAGGGAAGCGCCATCTTCTTCAAAGAGGACTGCCTCATAGTTGCCGCGAAGCCACCAAGACATCCGGTCGCGAAGCGCGGGAATGTCCATGGGGTTTCGATGTCCTTCGTCATGAATAAGCTGTAAGTTCATCGGGGCGATGACGTCGGCGTCTTCCGGATTGGCGAAACGATACCGAATGTTCATGTGACGGCTAATGATCGAGTTGAGCGGCCAACCACGCCGCCGCTTGCCGCATGCAGAGCCAGCCAACCACCGGTTGGCAACCAGGGTGCGGCCCAAGATAACCTCCGGTCTGCTCCAACGCTATGTTAGCTGTCAGATCTATTAGCACCAGGTCTCTCCATCGCAACTTCGGACCGCGTGAAACCGAGGCGTTCGTAGAAGGAGGGGACACCGTCTGTGCGGATGGCGCGGAGCACCCAGGTCATCTGTTCGTTGTCGCCCATCGCTGCGCGGACGAGAGTGCGGCCAACACCTTTGCGGCGATGCCCCTCAGTTACGACGAGCATCGAGATGTAGCCGTTCGACATTCCGTCAGTAATGCCTCGGACGAAGCCAAGCACTTCGCCACGGTCCACGGCCACGAGCGCAATTTGGGACCGTTCAAGAAGCTCCGAAAAGCGCTCGCGGACGGTGTCACGTTTCCCCCAGCCATTCGCTAATAGGAGCTGACGGACAGTTTCGACTTCCGACGGTTGAATGGCGCGAATCTCCATCTGACAGCTAACGAGTTAACCTACGAGCTACGCGGCGCGAAGTGCCGACGTGGCGAGTCAGGCTGAGCAACGGGTTAGCCGGCGTTGTGTTTCTCATTTGACTGATTGATCGATTTGCATGATACCGAATGTGTTCCCTTCGGTATCTCTGCACATCACGAGATAGCCAACGCCGGGAATGACCTGTTTCTCTTCTCTTATTTGTCCACCCGAGGATTTCACCTTTTCCAAATATTCATCAACGGAAGGAACATCGAAGACAACTGCAGTGGTGTCATTCGGTTTTATCCTCGCTGCCACGCCAGCCGTGATCCCCGGCTCCTTTTCGTCACCGGTAGTCATGAGCCAGTAGTCTGAGGGACCTTGCCACTTCTCCACCTTCCAGCCGAACACGCTCTTATAGAAGCTGGCGGCCCGTTCCGGGTTGTCTGCACTGAGATCAAAATGGATAGCGCGTAACATTTGATACCTCCTTGGAGTCGGATAAGCCGGCTAACGACCTGCGTAACCGGGCGCCGACGCGCGAAACGCGGAGGGAACCGAACAGCACACCTGTTCGGCGCTCCGGTTGACGCAGAGGTTAGGCCGCACTCGCGCCGCTATGTGGACGGACCAAGCCGAGGACTCTGAGCTGGGCTTCCAGGTCGGCAGTCGTGGCCCACGGCAGGATGGGTGAGTTCTTCCTCTCGTCCGGTGGATTGGCAAGAAGACCATCTGACCAGCCACCGCAGCCAACGAGCGGGAGGAGCGGACGTTTGTGCAACCAAGCCAAGCAGACCTCAGAGATTGTTCCAGCCCTGCCCCCGATGACGATGCAAGCATCGCCGGAGAGCGCCATGAGCAGGTTCCTGGCATCTCCCATCCCGCAAGGCACGACCACTGTGGCTGGCCAGTCGGGCCTAGGCATCTGGTCGGGCGGCACGATGCTCAGTACGATTCCACCTGCTGCGACCGCCCGTTCCGCGGCGACTCTCGTAGCGGGACTGCCGCAACCGCTAACGACAGTAATTCCCAGGCTGGCCAAGAGCGCTCCAGCTTCGCCCGCCCGTTCGTAGGCAGCAGATCCGGGCTCGGCGCTTCCGAGTACGGAGATTTGGGGACGGCGGATTGATTCAGACATTGCGGGTTGTGTGCGGCCTAACGTGAAATAGATAAAATATTCATACGCACACATACTGTCTAAAACAAAATTCGTTGTCAATAACAAACCTATTCGATGTTGCGAGTTTTTAAGTTGTCCGGATTTATAGCACGCGACCTGTCCGGTTGTC
>CAZRAL010000077.1:0-7849 GCA_964598005.1 uncultured Burkholderiales bacterium | reverse complement strand
TCGCCATGAACGCTAACGCTGGCGCGGCTGTCAGGGCTTTTGCAGGGACGACTAACTATGTATTAATTCAAACCATAGTCTACGTTAAGTTTGGGAGTATCCAATAGTAAGGTAGCGGCCCTTTAAAAGGAATCTCTCTCAAAGGTATCCGGTGGGGTGATTTTGATCATTGTTTCAGCCGAACCGCCAATGGCATTCTAGCCCCCATCCTCGGCTTTGGCGGCTCGCCCCCTGATCTAGAACAGCGCAACACTCATTGCTCAAACAATCTCACCTTCAGCTCGAGCAAAGTCTTTGCCAACATAGGCTTGCCAGCCCTACGACTGGTGCGCGCCCGGGTGCGCACTCACTATATGGCTGCCATCGTCGCCAGTCGTCATAACCTCGTGATCAAGGCCTTTAATGAAAAGCGCATTCGCGCCGACCAAGCAAAGAAAGTTGTGCTTGTTGCCTGCATGTAAGCGTTCTTCCGGGGTAGCTACTTGATCCTGGTGACAAACGGGGCGCCGCGCATCAGGTATTAGTTTCACAACTTTAGACCGGACAGATGGCGTGTTACAAATCCGGACAATTCAAAAACTCCCAACAAAAGACACGGACAAAGACACGGAAATACTGGGAATGAAAATCCGAACGCGGTATTATTACGGGTTGATTTTAGACAGTGATGTGAGGTTGTACCGTTTATTCTGTATCAGCCCGTCAGCCGGATTACATGGATTCAATCAAAATACGCGGCGCACGCACGCACAACCTCAAAAATATCAGCCTCGATTTGCCTCGCCATGCATTGGTGGTGATTACCGGTCTTTCCGGTTCGGGCAAATCCTCGCTGGCGTTCGATACGCTCTATGCCGAGGGGCAGCGGCGGTATGTCGAATCGCTTTCCGCCTATGCGCGTCAGTTTTTACAGTTGATGGAAAAGCCCGATGTGGATCTCATCGAAGGGCTATCGCCGGCCATTTCCATCGAACAAAAGGCCACCTCGCATAATCCACGCTCCACGGTGGGCACGGTCACCGAGGTTCACGATTATCTGCGCCTGCTGTTTGCCCGCGTGGGTACGCCGTACTGCCCTGATCATCACCAACCGCTCGAGGCGCAAACGGTTTCGCAGATGGTGGATAGCGTGCTGGCTTTGCCGGAGGGCAGCAAACTGCTGCTGTTGGCCCCCGCCATCGTGAACCGCAAGGGAGAGCATCTCGATCTGGTGGATGAGTTCCGGGCGCAGGGTTTTGTGCGCCTGCGCCTCAATGGCAAAGTCATCGAGATCGACCAGTTTCCCAAACTGGACAAGCAGAAAAAACACACCATTGAGGTGGTGGTGGATCGCGTAAAAGTGAGTGCGGATATCAAACAGCGCCTCGCTGAATCGTTCGAAACCTGCTTGCGTATTGGCGAAGGCAAAGCCATTGTGGCCGATATGGATTCGGCAAAAGAGTTGCTGTTTTCTTCCCGTTTCGCCTGCCCGGTTTGCGATTACTCGCTGGCCGAGCTGGAGCCGCGGCTGTTTTCTTTCAATAACCCGATGGGCGCCTGCGGGACTTGTGATGGTTTGGGCAATATTACTTTCTTTGATCCCAAACGGGTCGTGGCGCATCCTAATCTTTCGCTGGCAGGCGGCGCGATCAAGGGCTGGGACCGACGCAACCAATTCTATTTTCAGATGATCACCGGATTGGCGCAGCATTATGGTTTCGAGGTCGATACGCCATTTGAAAAATTGTCTGAAGAAGTGCAGCAAATTCTGCTTTACGGTACCGGGCGTGGCAAAGTGGCCTTCAAGTATCCGGGCGCGCGCGGGCGCAGCGTCGTGCGTGAGCATACGTTTGAGGGCATTGTTCCCAATCTGGAGCGGCGCTACAAGGAAACCGATTCGCAGGCGGTGCGTGAAGAGCTGGCCAAATACATCAGCAATAAAGTGTGTCCCGATTGCATGGGCACCCGGTTACGCCGCGAAGCGCGCCATGTGAAGGTGGGCGACAAGACGCTTCATGAATTATCGGCGCTGCCACTCAAGGTTTCATTGCCCTGGTTCGATCAGGTTCGTCTGACGCCGCAAAAAATGGCGATTGCCGACCGGATTCTCAAGGAAATCTCCAGTCGCCTGCAGTTTCTCAATAATGTTGGACTGGACTATCTCTCGCTGGTGCGTTCAGCCGACACACTATCCGGCGGCGAGGCGCAACGCATCCGGCTGGCCTCGCAGATTGGTTCCGGGCTTACCGGCGTGATGTACGTGCTCGACGAACCCTCCATCGGTTTGCATCAGCGCGATAACGAGCGGTTGCTGCAAACCCTGAAACGCCTGCGCGATCTCGGCAACTCGGTGATTGTGGTTGAACACGATGAAGATGCCATCAATACGGCGGATCATGTGGTCGACATGGGACCGGGCGCGGGTGAACATGGCGGGCAGGTGGTGGCGCAAGGTACGCCCAGTGAAATCCGCAAATCCTCACATTCACTGACCGGGCAATATCTGGCTGGAAAAAAAAGCATAGGTGTTCCCGCCAAGCGCATCAAACGCGATCCGAAAAAACAATTGGTCATCACAGGGGCCACGGGCAATAACCTGAAGCATGTGCAACTCGATCTCCCCATCGGATTGCTGATTTGCATTACCGGCGTATCCGGTTCGGGCAAGTCGACGCTGATCAACGACACGCTTTACCGGGCGGTGGCGCATCATATTTACGCCTCGACCGAGGAAGCCGCGCCGTTTGAAAGCATCGAAGGGTTGGATCATTTTGATAAAGTCATTAACGTTGATCAGTCGCCCATCGGCCGCACGCCGCGCTCCAATCCCGCCACGTATACGGGATTATTCACCCCGATTCGCGACCTGTTTTCCAATGTGCCTGAAGCGCGCGCACGTGGTTATGGCCCGGGCCGATTTTCCTTCAACGTCAAGGGAGGCCGTTGCGAAGCCTGTCAGGGCGATGGCGTGATCAAGGTTGAAATGCATTTTCTGCCGGATGTCTATGTGCCGTGCGATGTCTGCCACAGCAAGCGTTACAACCGCGAAACGCTGGAAGTTCACTACAAAGGCAAGAACATCACCGAAGTGCTGGAAATGACGGTTGAACATGCCTACGAATTTTTCAAGGCCGTGCCGGTGGTGGCGCGCAAACTGCAAACCCTGCTCGATGTGGGGCTGGGCTATATCCGCCTCGGCCAAAGCGCCACCACCTTATCGGGCGGTGAGGCGCAACGCGTCAAACTCTCGCTTGAACTCTCCAAGCGCGATACCGGACGCACCTTGTTCATTCTCGATGAACCCACAACCGGATTACATTTTCACGATATCGACCTGCTGCTGAAAGTGTTGCACCGACTGCGTGACCACGGCAATACCGTCGTGGTGATCGAACACAACCTCGATGTCATCAAAACCGCGGACTGGGTGATTGACCTGGGGCCGGAAGGGGGCGAGGGCGGAGGAACCATTCTGGCGCAAGGCACGCCGGAGGAAATTGCTGCGCAAGCGGGCAGCTTTACCGGGCACTATCTGGCGCCACTGCTTGGTCGGAGCAGCAAGCCTGCTGTTCGTAGCGCACACAACAAACATTGACGCGGATATTGAAGCCGTATTGATACGCTGAAGCGGGCCTGAATTGAAGCCATTAGCCAATCTACTGGCAGAAGCCAATCATTTTTTGCTGGCAAAAAATTGGCACGCGGCCAAACAACGCTTGCAGGAAGCTGCACAACACGCCAATTGTCCCCTCGATGCCATCCTGCATCTGGCTGAAATCGAAATTGCCAATCAGGAAATTGATCGCGCCTATGCCCGTCTCAACAAACTGGCCGCACATCCCGGTGCGGTGGGGCCGATTCAGGAAGAAATCGAATTTTTGCTGGCCCGTGCTGAACTCGCTATGAATCAGATCGCGCCAGCCCTGCAGCGTGCGCTGAGCCTCAAACAACGTCTGGCGGTAACGCCTCCGCCTTTGTTTACGCTGCTGGGGCAACTTTATGAGCGCCACGAAGATGGGGCTGCCGCCATTGCGCTGTACCACGAGGCAGTTGCTGTCCAGCCGCATCACGCGCCCCATCATTTCGCGTTAGCGCGGGCCTTGTTTCGCACCGACCCGATGCAACAGATGCAACAGGCGGAACAAGCCATTGCTGCTGGCCTGAAACTGATGCCGCAGTATGCAGAAGGCTGGGAGCTTTCCGGCCATATCCAGAGCCGGCTCAATCATTTTTCAACTGCGGTTGCGCACTACCGGCGCGCCATAGAACTTGATCCAGCGCGATTATCTGCATACAAAAAACTCGCGCGCCTGTTGATCCAGCACTGGCAGTATGAGGAAGCGGAAAACTGCCTGGACCTACTTCGCCAGCGCGCGCCCGATGATCGCGATGCCCTGCAATGGAGCGGCATCGTCAAGGAAGAACAGGGGAAGACGGCAGAAGCGCTGGATATGTACGAAACGGCCATCCGGCAAAGCCAATCGCGGGGGGACGTTCCGCTGCAAATCATATTGAGCCATGCGTTGGCGCTTCCGCCGGTCTACAGCGATCTCGATGATTTGATGCAGTGGCGGCAGCGCTACCAAACCGGCCTGGACGAACTTGAACAGAACAAGATTGTTTTTCAAACGCAGGCCGACGACCTTTTTCATTTGCAGCGCTCCAATTTTTTGCTCGCCTATCAAGGTGAAAATGATAGAGAACTACAGCAGCGTTACGCCACATTGATCGGCATTGCAGCAGAGCATGCCATGCCAGCCTTGCGCGCTCCACGCTCCATCACTTTTGATGGCGAACGTAAACTGCGGGTGGGGTTTTACGGAAGCGTATTCAGAAACTGCACCGTCGGTTATTACTTCGAGCAGTGGGTCACCGCATTGCCAGCGACGCGTTGCGAGCGCTTCGTCTATTACAACGGCCCGGTTATCGATAGTCTCACCCAACGGGTAGCCGCCCGCGTCGAGCATTTCGTGCACTTGCAATCGGATATTCGCAGCGTCGCGACGCGCCTCGCGGCTGATCAACTGGACGTACTGGTTTACCCGGAAATCGGCATGGATGCGACCACCTATGTATTGAGCGCATTGCGGCTGGCTCCCGTGCAATGTATGGGCTGGGGCCACCCGACCACCAGCGGCAGTGAAATGATCGATTACTATGTGAGCTGCGCCGCCATGGAGCCTGCTGACGCCGCCACGCATTATGTGGAGAAACTGGTGTTGCTCCCCGGCCTTGGCACCGCCTATGCCAAACCGGCAGCAGTGAGCTTTGCCCAGCGTGCCGATTTCGCATTGCCGGAGCAGGGGCATCTCTACTTTTGCCCGCAATCGCTATTCAAAATTCATCCCGCAATGGATGCCTTGTTTGCTGACATTATCGAGGCTGATCCACAAGCCGTGCTGGTACTGTTTCAGAGTGAAAATCGGTCCGTCACCGAAAAACTGGGGCAACGGCTACAGCGCTGTTTTTCAGCGCGGGGCATCGCCGCGCGCGGCCAGCTTAAATTCCTGCCACGTCTGGAGCCCGCCCAGTTCCGCCGTGCGTTGTCGCTGGCGGATGTGGTGCTCGACACAGTACGCTGGTCGGGAGGTAACACCAGCCTCGATGCGCTGGCCTGTGGCGTTCCTATTGTCACCTGGCCGGGAAATTTGATGCGAAGCCGGCAAACCGCAGCCATGCTCGGGTTGATGCAACTTGACGGTTTGGTGGTTGATTCGGCCCCAGCCTATATGAAGACCTCTGTCGAAGTGGCAACCAACAAAGACCTAAATCATCAATATCGACAACTCATTGCCGAAAGGCACATGCAGGTTTTCAATTGCACCAAGGCAATTTCAGCATGGGGCAATGCCTTGTTCACGATGGCAACAGGTTTGCTCAAATGCCGCTGAAAGTGGCCATCGTCGCTTACCGAGGAGCAACGGTGAGATAACCGTCTGATGCTTGAGCCCGCTTTTCAAATAACGGTAATGGCTGTTTTACTGTTGAGCAACAGGCTTATTATTTCCGTACTATTCAAGCTGAGTTTAGACGTTGAAAACCAGCCTCAAGATCACGGATTAAATCATCTGGATCTTCCAAACCAATATTGAAACGGATCAATGGTCCACCTGTCCAGGGATTTATCGTGCGCCCTTGTTTCAGATAAGCGGGAACAACCAAACTCTCGAACCCTCCCCAGGAATAGCCTAAACTGATATACGTGTAGTGATCGATCATAGCCGCAATTTTTGTTTCAGAATAAGGCTTCAGTTCCACACCGAATAAGCCCGCGGCTCCAGTAAAGTCGCGCCTCCAAAGCACATACCCTGGGTCGCTTGGCAATGCTGGGTATAGCACACGCTGTACCTCCGGCCGCGTTTGCAACCATTGTGCAATGTATAAGGCGCTCTCTTGATGCTGACGCAGCCGTACCCCCATGGTACGCATTCCGCGCAATGTCAAAAAGCAATCATCGGGCGAGGCTCGTTGTCCCATTTCATAGGCCGCGTTTTTCAGCAGGGGCCAAGTTTCTTTGGAGGCCACTACTATGCCGATCAACACATCCGAGTGGCCCGCATAATATTTAGTGGCGGGCTGTATGACCAGATCGACCCCATGGGCAAAAGCGTTAAAAAACAATCCTGTTGCCCATGCATTGTCCATCAAGACCAATGCGTTCTTTTCATGCGCAGCCTTGGCAATGGCAGGTATATCCTGAATTTCAAAGGTATGTGAGCCTGGGCTCTCTGTATATATTACCCTTGTATTGGATTGTATCAAACGGGCAATCTCGGCGCCCATCAGGGGATCGTAAAAAGTCGTTTTCACTCCCATTCGGCGCAGAAAGTTCGTACAAAAATTTCGTGCCGGCCCGTAGCAGCTATCGGTCATCAGAATATGATCGCCGGTTTTTATACAGGCAAGCAATGCTCCGGCCACTGCGGCAAGCCCACTGGGATATGCTGCTGCACGGTAACCGCCTTCCACTTCGGTCACGGCATTTTCCAGTGCCAATGCTTGCGGCATATTAAAAATGCCGTAAGTCGCAATTTGTTCATCTGCCTCCCAGCGCATTTGCGTGTGGTGTAACTGCGCAAGCGAGTCGAATAAAACCGTGGAGGCTCGGTGTAGCGGAACATTCACCGTAGCCGGATTATTTGCGGTTATACGGCCCAGGTGGGTTAGTTTGGTATCGGGTTTCAAGGACAACGTGCCATAGATTTCACTAGATCGTGGCAATACGTTAAAAATTACTTGATAATCTTAAACTTGTGATTCACAACTACCATGCCCGTATAGAAGGCGACTGAAAAAAACATGGCAAGGGGAACAACCACCAGTGCCAGAAGTAAGGGAGGCCAGTCCAGCGGTGCCAGTAACCACCATGCTAGCCAAGTCCCCGGTATAGCAGCACAAAGGATCGCCGCAACAGAAAAAATATAGGATTTCATTTGAATTCAATGTTTCAGTATATATGACGATTCCAGAGTTTTTTCAGAATTTTTCTCCTGACTTATTGAGTTCCGTATAAATAACTATGAACGAGAGATTGCCTCACACTGACCCCGTTGATTCTATCCACCTCTTTGTCAAAAACCGCCCGACGGTATTTCATCGGAAATAATATGTAGTACAACAGCAGACATTTTTACTTGGCAGAAAACCGGATATTTCCACTTGGGGCTAACAACGGTCAAACAGGCGTGGGCTATCGGGGCGTGAATGCCGACAACCCTAGCGTCCAGGTGGCATATCGGGGACGCATTAAGTCGATGAGCTCAGTTCAGTAGGTAGCGTCAGGTTTCTATCCTGCGTTGATTTTTGCAGGGACGACTAATTCGTCGTCCCTGCAAAATTCAAATCAACAGATAAAACTGATACGGCGGCC
>CAZRAL010000076.1:0-8682 GCA_964598005.1 uncultured Burkholderiales bacterium | reverse complement strand
TTTTCATCCGCAAAAATTACCACTTTTCATGTGACCGTGCGTAACATCAGTGATTGAAATTCAGGTTGTGGCGTCAACCACACATCCCGTTCAATAAATCTTCGCTCGGTGCATGCGCAGGACTGCGAATACGTTACTGCCCTGAGTACTGAACTCGGATATGAAACAACACCAGCAACACCAGCGCTAGTTAATGAGCGATTTGAGCATTTTTTACTTATCCAGACATGTTGTTGCTAGTAACCTGCCCTTATAGGCCGCACCGGCTGAGAGTAGAGGAAGTCCGTCAAACCATGGAGAATAGACTTGGCTGCTGGCAGACGCGCACCTCGACATCCATGCCCTTAAAACCGTTTTCGGGGTAAAGCGCTAGCCCCACAGGTCAAACGCAAGGCGGTTGGACAGATGATCGAGCAGATTGATCTATCCGAGCGGCGAGCGTGCTCACTTGTCGGGCTATCCCGAGACAGCTACCGCCTCTACAGCGCTGCCGGGCTGACGGTCAGGAAGCGCAGGAAGGCCAAGCGATCAGTTAACGAGCGGGTGCCGCTGGCGCGCGCTGGGTGGTAGTTTGGATGCGTTGATTCGTGAGTCCGATTATTAAAATGATTGGCTATAATTCAAAGATTTCCTTAATCTCCCTCTCCAGCGATTTTTTTCATTTTAGCCATACGTTCTTCGAGAAAGTGGATCGAAACCCCGCCGTGAATAAAAGCGGCATCGTTCATTAATTCCTGATGAAGCGGTAGATTGGTTTGAATGCCTTCGACGATCATTTCCGAAAGCGCAGTTCGCATACGCGCCAATGCCTGTTCACGGGTATCACCGTGAGCGATTACTTTGCCAATCAGCGAGTCGTAATGCGGTGGAACGAAATAATTCTGATAAACATGTGAATCTACTCGAATGCCGGGCCCGCCGGGGACGTGGAATTGCGTGATACGCCCCGGCGATGGCACGAACGTTGTCGGATTTTCTGCGTTGATACGGCATTCGATTGCATGACCGCGCAGCATTACATCTTTTTGGCGATAGCGTAGCTTGTGGCCCGCTGCAATAAGGATTTGCTCTTGAACGATGTCAATGCCGGTAATTAATTCCGATACCGGGTGCTCAACCTGCACCCGGGTGTTCATTTCGATAAAGTAGAACTCGTCATTTTCATACAGAAACTCAAAAGTTCCTGCTCCCCGGTAACCCATTTTGACGCAGGCTTCCGCGCATTTCTCGCCAATTTTGTCTCTTATGCGCGGTTTGAGATCGAGAGCGGGGGCTTCTTCAATAATTTTTTGATGGCGACGTTGCATCGAGCAATCGCGTTCCCACAGAAAAATCGCATTCTTGTGTTCATCCGCCAAAATCTGAATTTCGATATGGCGAGGATTTTCAAGAAACTTTTCCAGATAAACCATAGGGTTGCCAAATGCATTTTGCGCTTCGGTCTTGGTCATTTGCACGGCATTTACCAAAGCGGCTTCGGTATGAACGACCCGCATGCCTCGGCCCCCTCCTCCACCCGCGGCCTTGATAATGACTGGATAGCCTACTGCCGCAGCAATTTTGCGAATCTCTTTTGGATCATCGGGCAATGCGCCGTCCGAGCCAGGGACACAGGGAATGCCCACCTTTTTCATGGTGGCCTTGGCAGCTACTTTGTCGCCCATTGTTCGAATATTTTCGGGTTTGGGGCCAATAAAAACGAAGCCGGAGTTTTCCACCCGATCAGCAAAATCGGCGTTTTCAGAAAGGAACCCATAACCGGGGTGGATGGCTTGGGCATCTGTCACTTCTGCGGCACTGATGATTGCCGGGATATTAAGGTAACTATCGCGGGAGGGCGCGGGGCCGATACATACCGATTCGTCGGCCAGCATGACGTATTTTGCATCCACATCGGCTTGTGAGTACACGCACACCGTCTTGATTCCGAGTTCTCGACAGGCGCGTTGAATGCGCAAGGCAATTTCACCGCGGTTGGCGATAAGGATTTTTTCAAACATGGCGCTGGGTGGAGGAGGCGTTCCGAGTAATGCCATAAGGGTCAGGCAATAATGAAAAGCGGCTGGCCATATTCAACAGGCTGACCGTTTTCCACCAAAATTGCCTTGACTACCCCAGTTGTATCGGATTCGATCTCATTGAGTAGCTTCATTGCTTCGATAATGCACAAGGTTTCCCCTTTACTGACTGTTTGTCCAATTTCCACAAATGCTGGCGAACCGGGAGAGGACGATCGGTAAAAAGTCCCCACCATGGGAGATTTCAGCGTATGTCCGGCCTCATCGGTTGTAGCAATAGCTGCTGGTGTGGGACTCGTTTTAGTTTCGAGAGGCGGCGTGTTGTAAGTAGATGGGGGCCCAGCCACTGGGTAAGCGACATTTGGGGCTGTCCCGTTGCGGCTAATACGGACTTTTTCTTCTCCTTCCGTAATTTCAAGTTCGGCAATGCCGGATTGCTGAACCAGATCGATCAAGGTCTTTATTTTTCGCAAATCCATAAGGTCTACCCCATTGTTATAGCGAATAATGATCCTGACGCATCACGCAAAGTCAGGCTTATAACTTGTGTATGGCGGCTTCCAGCGCTAAATAATATGAGTGAGCGCCAAATCCTGTTATGCAACCCACTGCAATATCCGAAAAGTAGGATCGCTGACGAAAAGATTCCCTGGCATGAATATTTGAAAGATGAATTTCAATAAACGGAATTTCTACTGCACTTAACGCATCCCGCAATGCAACACTGGTATGGGTAAAAGCCGCGGGGTTAAAGAGAATAAAATCGACATTCGTCTCTTTTGCGTTGTGAACACGATTAATTAACTCCCCTTCAATGTTGCTCTGAAACGAATTCAGCGTGATATCAGCGGTGCGGGCACAAGCCATCAAGGTATTATCGATTTCCGATAGGGTTGCGTTTCCATAAAAAGCAGGTTCGCGCTTTCCCAGTAGGTTTAAATTGGGTCCGTGCAATACTAAAATTTTTGGCATAACGTTCAGTTTGCTGTAATTTCAATGAAATTGTCCAGTTTTTCAAGAAAATGAATGCTGCATAGCGACAAAAAATAAATCGATATAATTTTACATTATTAAATTAATCAGAATTATTGGGTAATCAATCTCCCCTTAAAAACACTGATTTTGTGTCTATAAAATGTAAGATAATAACTACTTTTGATTAATTTTAATAATATTTTTAGCGATTATGCGTGCTATTTCATGGTGTTCGACTTTGCCAGCATGCGTGAAAATAATGCCCCGTTGAGGATGCACAACAACAGTGTAAGGTAAGACGCCTAAGCTATTTCCAAAACGTTTTGAAAGAGCAATTGCGCCAGCTTCATCCAACAAGATTGGATAATTAAAGGGGGTTTCTTTTTTGAAATTGGAAATATTTAATGAATTATCCGAGGCAATGCCCACAATTTGAATCATATTGCCATATTGAGCCTGCATATCGATCAAGAGGGGTATTTCCTCTTTGCAGGGTGCGCACCAGGTTGCCCAAAAGTTGATAATTAATAGTTTTTGTCCCCATTCCCCTAGAGGATGCATTTTGCCATATGTATCGGGAAGGGTGATTGTGTGAATAGCCCCCACTGACAGCCCAGCTAAATTTGTATTCTGCGAGGCGGTATCCCTTTGGTCGATATAGAGAACCAAAAGGCTCACCCCGGCCAGAAGCAACGTGCCGGTAAGGAAAAGCCTGCGACGCATAAATGGATTTTTAGTAAGAGCGGCTTACGGTGACTTTTTAAACAGGGAAGAAAGAGATTTTGCCGGGGCGGGGGGCGTGGATTCACCCAGCGTAACCCTGCTTCGTAACGGTGGATAACACACTCCCAGGTCGGCGCATCCTTGCGAAACAACGGTCAGTGAAAATGCGGGCGGAACTGGCGATTCAACAGGGATTTGAATACGCAGGCGGTTGCGGTAAGTCTCTACTCTTCCGAACAAAGGATCGTGTTTTACTCGCCCTTTGGGTATTTTTGCGGTCCCCAGCTTGACTTGAGCGGATTCTGTCAAAAATTGGAATTTGTCGCGATACATATAGTAGCCCGGGGCGATTTGATAGGAGATTTCGATCGTTTTGTTGCCTTTCAAGCGGGCGGAAAATCGAAAGGCTTGTTCCGCATCGAGCAAATCCGGCTCCGAAGAGGCGGCCCAAAGTGCTGGAACAAAAACGATCAGTCCTGCCGTGATCAAAGTAAAAAAGAGGGGTCGAATGAATTTCATGAGGAACCTGTTTGTTCGAATATCCAACTCAAGTAGGACGGCAACCCATTTATAACAGGAATGGCAATAATTTCCGGGACTTCAAAAGGATGGTTTTTCCGGATCATTTGTTCGAGCGCCGCATAGCGATCAGAGCTTGTCTTTATGAATAACATGATTTCGGTAGCTGTTTCCAGTTTGCCTTGCCAAATATATTTTGATATGCCCGCTGGAAATTGATGGATACACGCCGCAAGGCGATTGTTAAATATCGATTCGGCCATCTTTACAGCAATATCAGAGTCCGGTACCGTAGTAATTACAATTAGTGCCTCCATATATCGCTATAGATCATCCTTGAGTTTTGCAATGAAAATACCCATACCGCTTTTTATTTTAATCCTTTTAATCGGATTCCCTGTTCTTGAAGGGACTGCAATCTACCTGGTGGGGCAAGGGCATGGATGGTGGTTAACGGCATGGCTTGTTTTTGCAATCATTGCCGGTATGGCATTGATTAAACAGGCTCGCTTTACCTTGGGGGTCAGACTCGCGTATGCATTCTCGCAGGGACACTTTTCACTCACTGCTTTTATTGACAGTTTTCGAACGGTACTGGCAGGTTTATTATTGATTTTTCCAGGATTGATTTCGGATGTATTGGCCTTATTGCTACTGCTTTTGCCGGTGCGCAATCGCCGGATTGAAAGTGCTTTTAACCGCGCTGAATACTCCCCATCTCATCCTTCGCGTCGCGCCAATAACGAGAATACGATTGATGGGCAGTACCGGCGCGAGAATTGATTTCTTAACGGCTGGGCATATGCAAGGGGGTTTGGCGAAGAAAATGTGCGACAGTCGGCCATTTCAGGCGTATGCGCAATTCTTTTTTCATTCGTTCATTTTCAAGGCGCCTCGACTTGCGTCGCAAATGTTGTAGCTACGATTGGGGCGGCCGCGGTGAATGGCGGCAACAAAGGCGGTGCACAAATCATCGGCATGGATAGGGTTGGTATAGGAATCGATGCCAGTCTGCAACACAGGCATCTGTGCCTGCAGCCGTTCAAGCGGCAAGCGATCAGTAGCATAAATTCCCGGCACGCGAAGAATGGATAACTTTGCACCGTAGCAAGCCGCCCAGTGATACAAAGTTATTTCAGCGCCCAGATACTACTTTGCTCGTGACGACTCCCTTGGAATGACCAGGTTTCTGGTACTTATTCCCTATGACAGTTACTGTAAATGCCACTGGCGTCGAGATAAACAAAGCGCTATGGTAGCATGCCCAGTTTTGAGCCTGATCGGTTATAAAGAGCGTGGATCAGGTTGCTGGTGCGCAAATCGCGGGTGCCATAGGGCGGGGGGCGCAAGATGTAATATCGTGGTGGCCAACCCACTGATATGGGCGAGTAAATCAGGCGTGAGGCCATCATTCAAAGTATAGGTAATTTTTACCATATCAGGAATGCAAGAATGCAATCTCAACCTTTATCCAAGGACGAATTTCAAATAAAGCTCGTCCCCTCGGGACGCACTTTTCAGGTCGCTCCCGATGAAACTATCTTGGATGCGGCACTACGCCAAGGCATCGGTCTTTCCTATGGCTGCCGCAATGGCGCTTGCGGCTCATGCAAGAGTAAGATCGTAGAAGGCCACGTCGACTATGGAGCCCATCAGGCCCGCACATTGCTGCCCGAAGAAAAAGAGGCGGGTAAAATTTTATTATGTTGTGCCAAACCCCTATCGGGCCTTACGCTGGAAGCTCATGAAATCGGCGGAAGCAGCGATATCCGTATCCGCACGCTGCCGTGCCGGATAGAAAAAATTGAAAAACCGGCTGCCGATGTGGCCATTCTTTTGCTGAAATTGCCCGCGCAAGAGCGCCTTCAGTTTTTGGCCGGCCAATACATCGATATTTTGCTAAAAGAAGGCAAGCGCCGCAGCTTCTCCATTGCGAATGCGCCGCATAACGACCAGCATATTGAATTGCACATTCGCGCCGTTCCAGGAGGGCTATTCAGCAAATATATATTCGAGGAAATGCGTGAGCGTGCGATCTTGCGCTTTGAAGGCCCATTTGGAAGTTTCTTTTTGCGCGAAGAGTCGGATAAGCCGCTCATTTTGATGGCAGGGGGTACCGGTTTTGCCCCCATCAAGGCGCTTATCGAAGATGCCTTCTTTAAACATATCGATCGGGAGATGGTTCTTTATTGGGGCGTACGGTCGCTGCAAGATTTGTATATGCCACACTTGCCAGCGCAGTGGTCACGCGAACATCCCAATTTTACTTTCATTCCCGTGTTGTCCGATCCAAAATCAGGGGATAATTGGCAGGGGCGGACAGGGATGGTACATCAGGCTATCCTTGACGATTTTTCCGACCTGTCTGGCTATCAGGTTTACGCCTGTGGCGCCCCCATCATGATCGAAGTTGGACAGCAAGCCTTTGCTTTGCGTGGTTTGCTGCAAGATGAGTTTTTTGCCGATTCCTTTGTCTATGCCGCTCCGGCGGCCTCGCGCAATTGACATTTTTATTATTTCAAGGAGGACAATATGATCAAAGTTGGTGACAAGTTGCCAGATGGCGTACTGAATGAATACATTGAAGTTGCAACCAATGGTTGCACAGTCGGCCCCAATAAATTCAATGTGCAAGACATGGTAAAAGGCAGGAAGATAGTCATTTTTGGCCTACCCGGAGCATTCACCCCAACTTGCTCGGCCCAGCATGTGCCCGGATATGTGACGAATTACAATGCGCTGAAAGCCAAAGGAGTAGATGAAATATGGTGTGTTTCGGTCAACGATGCTTTTGTCATGGGCGCGTGGGCCAAAGATCAAAAAACGCAAAATAAGGTTCGTATGCTGGGAGATGGCTCGGGTACCTGGACCAAAGCGCTTGGCCTGGAATTGGACTTGACAGCGCATGGCATGGGCACCCGCATGCAACGTTTTTCCATGCTGGTTCAGGATGGGGTAGTAAAAACCTTTAATTTGGAAGGCCCCGGCAAGTTTGAAGTATCGAATGCCGAAACCATGCTGAAGCAAGTTTAATTTTTCGCACAGCATGGCCCTTTCCCGCATCTTTATCGATGGCGAGCACGGCACTACCGGCTTGCTGATTCGCGAGTTATTAAGCGAACGGCGCGATATCGATTTAATCAGCATCGCGCCCGATAAGCGAAAAGACCCAGCAGAGCGTAAGCGGTTGCTCAATGCAACTGATCTCGTTATTCTCTGCCTGCCCGATGAGGCGGCGCGCGAATCAGTGAAAATGATCGACAATCCTGCGGTACGGATCATCGATGCCAGTACGGCGCATCGTACATTGCCGGATTGGACTTTTGGTTTTCCAGAAATGACTGCAAACCAGACACAGCGTATTCGCGAAAGCAGGCGTGTGGCCAATCCCGGCTGCTGGTCGACCTGTTTTATTGCCTTGGTGCGGCCATTGGTTGATGCCCATCTGCTGCCAGTCGATTTCCCGATAACGGCCTGGGGAGTCTCGGGATATAGCGGTGGCGGACGGCAAATGATCGAATCGTTCGAAAATCCGACCACCACACGGCCCTTTATTACTTACGGATTAAAACTTACCCATAAACATCTGCCGGAAATGCAGCACTACAGCAGACTTGCGCATGCACCGTTGTTTACGCCCTCGGTGGGCAATTACCGCCAGGGCATGCTGTTGCACATTCCGCTTAATCTGTGGGCGTTTCCCAAACCTGTATCGGGACGGCAATTGCACGACTGCCTGGCAGCACATTATGCGGGGCAACGCTGGGTAGAAGTGATGCCTATCGAGGCTGAACCCCCGCCAGAGCTGGATCCTCAAGCCTTGAATGGCACCAACCGCATGCAACTGTGGGTTTTTGAAAATCCTCATCATGCACAAGCACTCTTGGTGGCGCGCTTGGATAATTTAGGCAAGGGTGCAGCGCGTGCTGCGGTTCAAAACCTGGAGCTTATGCTAGAGCCAGGATTGAGGTGATATCTTGCACAATGCGGGAATCAGGAGAAGTTTGACTGATGCCACGCATTTTTCTGTTTATCGATGGAAAGAGCGCCAGCAAGGCGATGTCCCGAATACTAAACGGCACATAGGCGCTTGATTCTTGTGGATGTGGATTGCCACTTGCGCAAAAAAATGAAGGGAAAGTGTTGAACTTGGGAGGCTCGATCTGAGGTTTTTCAGATAAAGCATTAGTTTTGGGATTGTGTATTTGTTGCAAACCCGAGATTGCAACAAAATAAAAGGATAGGCTATATGGGGTGGTTCTGCGAATCATCAGATATTGATGGTATGCGTCTAGCTGGTCGCCTTGCAGGAGAGGCGCTCGACTACATTACCCCTTTCGTCGTTCCTGGGGTTACCACACTTGAGCTGGATCGGCTATGCAGGGAGTACGTCTTAGAACCTGTTCAAGATTACTGACGTGCTATTAGAATGATGATTTTATTCATG
>CAZRAL010000075.1:0-9621 GCA_964598005.1 uncultured Burkholderiales bacterium | reverse complement strand
GCGGCCTGTGCTGCGCGAGGCTTCCGCTACGCCGGGGCCTCCTTGGCTTCGTATCTGGATACGATCTGCCGATGTTGGCAACTACGATGCCTTGAATCTGGACTATTTTTGTCAAAACGCGGCTCATGGAGGACTTAATCAGAGGTTCCTTAACAAAGCGGGGTTTTCTTTGCATGGCTTTCCAATAAACCCATCAAGACTTGAGGCCGCATCGCGTACGCTGCGGAATCCATTCAACCCGGGATACTCCACATGAAAACCAGTGAATATCACATCACTACCGAATACATCGAACTTAATCAACTGCTGAAATTATGTGGCTGGGCGGCCAGCGGCGGCGCGGGCGCCGCGCTGGTGAGCGAGGGCAATGTAACGGTGGATGGCAAACCGGAAGTGCGCAAGCGCTGCAAGATTCGCCCCGGCCAGGTGGTGCAACTGGGAGAAGCGCAGGTTACCGTCTCAACAGCGGACGCCGAGGCCATGGCGGCCAGCCACGAGGCCCAATCGGCCAAAGCAAGGCTGAAAGCCGAAAAACTACAAAACCGGAAAAATGCCAAGAAGGCAGCGGCCTGGGCCGCCAAATTGAAAGCAAAGGACGGTGTGAAAATCCCCGTCAAAGGCGGCGCCGCGCCCGGCCCGAAAGCGCGCAGCAAGGAAAATGCACTGGCTGCGGCAAAGGCGCGCGGGGTCACCACTCTGGAAGCGCCATGGAAGACATCGGCGAATAAAGAGAGTAAACACGCTGCAAAAGTCAGCAATCAGCCGGCCACCAGGGTCCCTAAAATCGCCGCTTCTACAAAAGCCACACCTGTTCCTGTTGCCCCTGCCGCCACGATTCCCCATGCTGTTGTGCGCCCGGCGAAGCCTCGCCCGAACGTATTTGCAGAAAAAGCGGAAGCCTACCATCGCCGCAAACGCTGATGCAACCTGGGTAAGTGCGATTTACGATTGCCAGGGCAGTTTATCGAGATCGACGTTTCCTGCCGTGAGAATAATACCGACCCGTTTGCCTGTTACATCAATATTGCCCTGCATGATGGCGGCCAACGGCGGCGCGCTGGAGGGCTCGACGATGATCTTGAGCTGCTCCCAGATCGTGCGCATAGCACTGATAATATTTTCCTCACTGGCCAAACCGATACCATCGACCTGACGCTGGATAACGGCAAATGTTTTGTCGCCCAGCGTGCTGCGCAGCCCATCGCAAATGGTGTGCGGCGTGATTTCGGTGACTCGCACACCAGAAATAAACGAGCGATAGCCATCGTCCGCGCCGCTGGGTTCGGCTCCGTATATTTGGATGCCTGGTTTCAAACCCTTTGCGGCAATGGCCGTTCCTGACAGCAGCCCGCCGCCGCCCAACGGGGTGACAATCAGGTCGAGATCGGGGTAGTCCTCCAGTAACTCCAGCGCCGCCGTACCCTGCCCGGCCATCACACGGTAATCATTGTAAGGATGGATTAACTCCAGCCCCTGTTCCTGCATCAATTTTTGCACTGCTGCTTCGCGCGCCGGAACGTTTGGCTCGCAGTAGACAATACGCGCGCCATAGGCTTCGATGGCTCTTTTTTTCGGTACAGGGGCACTACCCGGCACCACGATCGTCGCCTGACAACCCCGCAACCCTGCCGCCCACGCCAGGGCCGCGCCGTGATTGCCCGAAGAATGGGTCACTACACCACGCCTCAATTGATCTTCATTCAACGAAAAAACGGCGTTGCACGCGCCGCGTGCCTTGAATGCGCCGATTTTCTGGAAATTTTCGCATTTGAAAAAAAGCGAAGCGCCCGTTCGCTTATTCAGAATCGTGCTGGTAAAAACCGGCGTGCGGTGGATATGGGGCGCAATACGGGCGTGCGCGGCACGAATATCTTTCAATGCAGGAGCAGCCCCAGTTTCCATTTTTCGCCTTTCTTCAGGAGGGCAATGACCTTGCCCGTGTAATGGCGCTTTCAGGCCTTTTTTCAGACCTTTACGCAATCCACGTAATAAAGCAGTTGACCATTGCGCTCTTCTTCGACCAGGCCATGAATATCGGTCTCGAATCCGGGGAAAGCGGTATTGAAATCGCGAGCGAATTTCAAATACTGCACGATGGTGCGATTGAAACATTCACCGGGAATCAGCAGCGGGATGCCCGGCGGATAAGGCGTCAGCAGCACGCTGGTAACACGTCCTTCCAGATCATCGATCAATACCCGGTCAATTTCTCTATGCGCCATTTTGGCAAAGGCGTCGGCGGGCCGCATCGCCGGCTCCATGCTTGACAAATACATTTCGGTGGTCAGCCGCGCAATATCGTTGGCCTTGTACATATCGTGAATCTGCCCACAGAGATCGCGCAGCCCCACGCGTTCATAGTCAGGCTGGGTGGCGACGAATTCGGGCAGGATTTTCCACATCGGCTGGTTTTTGTCGTAATCGTCCTTGAACTGCTGCAACGCAGTCAATAACGTATTCCAGCGGCCTTTGGTAATGCCGATGGTAAACATGATGAAGAACGAATAAAGCCCTGTCTTTTCAACGATTACCCCGTGTTCGGCCAGAAATTTGGTGACAATAGAAGCGGGAATACCGGTTTTGGCGAATTTGCCGGACACATCCAGCCCCGGCGTAACGATGGTGGCCTTGATCGGATCGAGCATATTGAAGCCCGGTGCCAGGTTGCCGAACCCGTGCCATTTATCATTGGCTTTTAAGACCCAATTTTCCTGCGCCCCGATTCCTTCGGCGGCAAGTTTATCCGGCCCCCACACTTTGAACCACCAATCCTTGCCGAATTCTTCATCGACCTTGCGCATGGCGCGGCGAAAATCCAGCGCTTCGGCAATAGACTCCTCGACAAGTGCCGTGCCACCAGGCGGTTCCATCATCGCGGCCGATACATCGCAACTGGCAATGATGGCGTATTGCGGCGAGGTCGAGCTATGCATCAAATACGCTTCGTTGAAACTATGGCGATCCAGTTTGCGCGTTTCGGATTCCTGCACGATGATTTGCGACGCCTGTGAAATACCGGCCAGCAGTTTGTGTGTGGAATGGGTGGCGTAAACAATGGCATCTTTGGAGCGCGGCCGGTCTTTGCCGATGGCGTGCATGTTTTTGTAAAAATCGTGGAAGGTGGCGTGCGGCAGCCACGCTTCGTCGAAATGCAGGGTGTCGACGCTGCCGTTCAATGTTTCTTTCAAGGTTTCGACGTTGTAGATAACGCCGTCGTAGGTCGACTGGGTGATGGTGAGGATGCGGGGTTTGGCTTTTTTGTTCGTAATAAAAGGATTGGCCTCTATTTTTTTACGGATGTTTTCCGGCTTGAATTCATCGAGCGGAATCGGGCCGATGATGCCGAGGTGATTGCGCGTCGGCATCAGAAACACCGGGTGTGCGCCCGTCATGATGATCGCGTGCAAAATGGATTTATGACAGTTGCGGTCTACCACCACCACGTCGCCCGGAGCCACATTGGCGTGCCAGACCATTTTGTTCGAGGTCGAGGTACCGTTGGTGACAAAAAAGCAATGATCGGCATTGAAAATGCGCGCGGCATTGCGCTCGGATGCCGCTACCGGGCCGGTGTGATCCAGCAACTGTCCCAACTCTTCCACCGCATTGCAGACGTCGGCACGCAGCATGTTTTCACCGAAAAACTGGTGAAACATCTGGCCGATGGGCGATTTCAGGAAAGCCACCCCGCCGGAATGGCCGGGGCAATGCCACGAGTACGAGCCATCTTGCGCATAATCGACCAAGGCGCGAAAAAACGGCGGGGCCAGCGAATCGAGGTAACTTTTGGCTTCGCGGATGATATGGCGTGCCACAAAATCCGGCGTGTCTTCGAACATGTGAATGAAGCCATGCAGTTCGCGCAGGATGTCGTTTGGAATATGCCGCGAGGTCTTGGTTTCACCATAAAGATAAATCGGTATTTCGGCGTTCTTGAAGCGAATTTCCGTGATGAATTTGCGCAGGTTCAGCACCGCCGGGTCAAGCTCCGGGCCGGGGGTGAATTCCTCGTCGTCGATCGACAGGATGAACGCTGAAGCTCGGCTTTGTTGCTGGGCAAATTGCGAAAGATCGCCGTAGCTGGTGGCCCCCAGCACTTCCATGCCCTCTTTTTCGATGGCTTCCGCGAGGGCGCGAATACCCAACCCGGAGGTATTTTCAGAGCGAAAATCTTCGTCGATGATGACGATGGGGAAACGAAATTTCATGAAGTTCTCCTGGGGCGTGGCAGGTCAAAAAACGTAAAGCGGGCAACGAAGCGGGCGATTATACGTGAGCGATTCACCCATGGCGCTTCAGTTGCCCGTGTAATTTTGCAGGTTGCATGCATGGCTGTACGCCTGTTGCGTCGCGCAACCTGCCATCACATCTTGGGCAACGTCACCCCTTTTTGCCCTTGATACTTGCCGCCCCGATCCTTGTAAGACGTTTCGCATACTTCATCGCTCTCGAAAAACAATACCTGCGCCACCCCTTCGTTGGCGTAGATTTTCGCAGGCAACGGCGTGGTATTGGAAAACTCGAGCGTGACAAACCCCTCCCACTCCGGTTCGAACGGTGTGACATTGACGATGATCCCGCAGCGCGCGTAAGTCGATTTGCCCAGGCAAATGGTCAGCACGTTGCGCGGAATGCGGAAATACTCGACCGTTCGCGCCAAGGCAAACGAATTGGGCGGGATGATGCAGTAGGCGGCCTTGATGTCGACAAATGAATTGGAATCGAAATTTTTTGGGTCGACGATGGTGGAATTCAGATTGGTGAACAGCTTGAATTCATCCGAGCAGCGGATATCATAACCATAGCTTGAAGTGCCATAACTGACAATGCGCTGTCCATTCGCTTCACGGACCTGGCCCGGTTCATAGGGCTCGATCATGTTGTGTTGCTCGGCCATCCGGCGAATCCATTTATCGGACTTGATGCTCACGAGGCTTCTCCCCTAATTTTCCTATGAATGACTGATATGGCGATTTTGTTCCGGTCGCGCTCAGCGATATTTGATGCGTTTGAAATATCCCATTGCATCGCCTTCGGGAATCAGCTTCCGGTGATCCGGCGACTCATGCCATGCCGTGGCTTTGTCCTCATCGCGAAAGCACAGCACGATGACCATTTCGAAACACGATTGCCCATCTGTTTCCTGTTCCAGCTCCTCACGAAACATGACCTCGCCTTCAAACTGTGCGATGGTCGTGCCTACGCCGTTGCGATAGGCTTCCCACTTTTCAGGGTCTTTAATACGCACCTGGCCCACGAAATAAGCTGCCACTTTTAGCCTTTATAAGAGAGGGAGCGGCATTTTATATTCCGCAGCGAAAGGGATCATCGGGATGCGGTAACGTTTTAAATTCATTTAGCGGCACCGTCAGGTATTCTGAATAACGATTTTGGGAAACAGCGCCGAGCGGTCCAGCGATTGTTTGGCGATGCGGGCCGCACATTTACGGGCGATTTCCTTGTATATCGCCGCTACGGAGCCATCCGGCTCGGCCACGAGCGTGGGTTTGCCGGAATCGGCCTGTTCGCGGATGCGTATATCGAGGGGCAGCGAGCCAAGCAATTCGATGTGATAGTCGCTGGCCATTTTCGCGCCTCCACCCGCGCCAAAGATATGTTCGGTGTGGCCGCAATTGGAACAAGTGTGGATAGCCATATTTTCGACTACTCCCAGTATGGGTACCCCCACCTTTTCGAACATTTTAAGCCCCTTGCGGGCGTCCAGTAAGGCGATGTCCTGAGGCGTCGTTACAATCACCGCGCCGGTGACTGGCACTTTTTGCGCCAGCGTCAGTTGAATATCGCCTGTGCCGGGCGGCAAATCGACCACCAGATAATCGAGCTCGCCCCAGCGCGTTTCATTCAAAAGCTGCTCCAGGGCCTGCGTCACCATCGGGCCGCGCCAGACCATCGGCGTTTCCGGATCGATCAAAAAACCCACACTCATGGCCTGTATGCCATGCCCCTCCATGGGCTCCATCGTTTTGCCGTCTTTCGATTGAGGCCGGCCACTGATGCCAAGCATGGTCGGTTGCGAAGGCCCATAAATATCTGCGTCCAGCATTCCTACCGCCGCGCCCTCAGCGGCCAATGCCAGTGCCAGGTTGACGGCTGTCGTGCTCTTTCCTACCCCACCTTTTCCGGAAGCTACGGCAATGATGTTTTTTATGCCAGGTACCAGTTTGACGCCGCGTTGTGCACTGTGCGAAGCGATTTTTGAATATACATTGACAAAAACATTTGTCACACCGGCGATTTTTTTCAAACGATCTGCCACCTGATTGCGAATCGCTGATGCCACGCTTTTCCCCGGATAGCCGAGCACGATTTCCAGCGTGATACGCCCTTCCTCGATCTGTATGTTTTTCGCCGACTTGCTGTCAACAAAATTTTCGCCTGTGACAGGATCGATCAGCCCGCGAAGCGCGTTTTGCACCAATTCCGGTGAAATACTCATGGGGGTTGAACAGGGGGAGAGATGACTCGGGAAGGCTATTTTATCGGAAAGAATGTCTATTTCCATATTCAAGCGCGGGCGGCCTTGATACAATCGCCGTTGAAAAACAAACTTACAAATCAGCCCGGCTTTCTGACTGATTGCTGCAAACACCCTTGCCAACCACTGTGCTCAAAATGGCCATCAGAAAAATTTTTGTCACCACTGCACTTCCCTACACAAATGCTAACTTCCATATCGGCCATATTATGGAATACATCCAGGCCGATATTTGGGTACGTTTTCAGCGCATGCACGGTCACCAGGTACATTTCGTTTGTGCGGACGATACCCACGGCGCACCCGTCATGCTCAACGCCGAAAAGCTGGGCATTACGCCGGAGCAGTTGATTGAAAAAGTTGCCGCCGATCACCAGGCTGACTGGCCGCGGTTTCATATCAGTTTCGATCACTGGCATTCCACACATTCGCCAGAGAATGTCGAACTCTCGCAGGGAATTTATAAAAAACTGAAGGCGGCCAAGCTTGTTTCGAGCAAGGAAATCGAGCAATTTTTCGACCCGGTGAAGGGCATGTTTCTGCCGGACCGTTATATCAAGGGCGAATGCCCCAAGTGTGGAACGAAAGATCAATACGGCGACTCCTGCGAAAATTGCGGTGCGGTTTATACGCCAACCGATCTCAAAAATCCTTATTCGACGATTACTGGCGCTCCGCCTGTTTTGAAAAAATCCGAGCATTTTTTCTTTACGCTCTCGGACAAAAGGTGCGTGGACTTTTTACAGAAGTGGACCGCAGAAACCCCTCTGCAGCCCGAAGTCGTCAACAAGCTGGCCGAATGGCTGGGGGATGGCGGTAAAAATCTTAACGATTGGGATATTTCGCGCGATGCCCCATATTTTGGAATCGAAATCCCCGATGCGCCCGGGAAATATTTTTATGTCTGGCTGGATGCGCCAGTCGGTTATCTTGCCAGCCTGAAAGCCTATTTCGCGTTGGGAAAAGCCAAGGCCAACGGCGAAAAGCGTTCGTTCGACGATTTTTTAGCTGACGACAAGGTAGAGCAATATCACTTTATCGGCAAGGATATCGTTTACTTCCACACGCTGTTCTGGCCGGCGATGCTCAAATTTGCCGAGCGCAAAGTACCGAACAACGTTTTCGTACATGGATTCATCACCTTTTCCGGCGAAAAGATGTCGAAGTCGCGGGGAACAGGCGTCTCGCCACGGAAATATATCGAGGTAGGGATGAATCCCGAATGGCTGCGCTATTACATCGCCGCCAAACTGAACGCTAACGTGGAAGACCTCGATTTCAATCCGAACGATTTTCTTGCACGTGTAAATAGCGATTTAATCGGCAAATATGTGAACATCGCCAGCCGTTGTGCCGGCTTTATCAGCAAACGGTTTAATGGAGAAATAAAACTGCCTTCGCTAGATTTTGATTTTGGCGACATAATCTTCGCTACGGCACCCGATGCATTGATCGGTAAGTTCCAAAAAAACGCCGACATCATCGCAAAACTTTACGCAGCACGCGAATTCGGCAAAGCCATCCGCGAAATCATGGCGCTCGCCGATATGGCTAATCAATTTGTGGATAGCGCAAAGCCATGGGAAATAGCTAAACAAGCCGATGCTGACAACAAACTGCAAGCCGTTTGCAGCATCAGTCTGAATCTGTTCAGGCTGCTCACGCTTTATCTGAAACCGGTACTGCCGAAAATCGCCGAGCAGGTCGAGGCATTTCTGCAAATCGGACCAATGGAATGGCCGGACAGCAAAAAAGTTCTGGATAATCACGTTATCAAACCTTACACTCACCTGATGACCCGCATCGATCAAAAACAAATCCATGCGTTGCTGGAGTCCGCAACGGAGCCGGATAAAACACCGGCCAAACCAGACGCAAAGACTGCAGCCTTGCCTGCTGCCGAAGATTCAGCCACGCCGACTAGCGAATTTTTGCTGGTCTCGCCTGAGCCGCCGAAACCCGTTTTCATCCCTCCTCTTGCCGAGATGGTTTCGATAGACGATTTTTCGCGTATCGACCTGCGCGTGGTCAAGATACTCGATGCCGAATTGGTGCCCGAAGCCGAAAAACTGCTGCGCCTGACCCTCGACCTGGGCACCACCCAGCGTACCGTCTTTGCCGGCATACGCGCGGCCTATACACCAAGAGACCTTATCGGCAGATTGACGATCATGGTAGCCAATCTTGCACCCCGTAAAATGCGCTTTGGCGAATCGCAGGGAATGGTACTGGCAGCGGGCGATGGCTCGGGAGGCATTTACCTGCTGGCACCCGATTCCGGTGCTGTTCCGGGAATGCGCATCAAGTAATCACTATTTTTCGCTCCGCTCCGTATAGCGGCGCTGTGACGAACCCAGTATTTTTCCATGACCCGTCTGCACCCGCTTTCGTTACCCCCCTATTCCGTCGATCGGGGCGTGTTGGAAAACGAGGTTCGCATCGATACCTATCGCGCTAGTGGCCCGGGTGGGCAGCACGTCAATAAAACCAATTCCGCCATCCGCCTGGTGCATCTGGCATCCGGGCTGGTCGTGATTGCACAGGATTCTCCATCGCAGTTTCGTAACAGGGAAGTGGCTTTTGAACGGCTGATTGAAAAGCTGAAAAAACTCAATCATGTTCCCAAAAAGCGTATGGTGACCCAACCTTCGCGTGTCGCGAAGGAACAGCGAATCGAGGCAAAAAAGGCTCGCGCGGAGGTCAAAACAATGCGCAGCAAGAAAACCATGCCTCACGAATGAGCGAAGGTATCGTCACACGCAACACCTACGGTGGAGTAGTGCTCAAGACGGAAGGGCGCAAAAACGTGCCAATACTGGGGGAACGAGCGAAAAAACTCAACCGATAAGGGTTGGGATTTTTGATAGTGGTGGTGAAACACAAAGTCTGTTGCCCAATAGTAAAACAGGCGCTGGTGTTGCTTGAAAAGTGGAATCAAGCGACACAAATGTGCAAATTCGAGTCACTTTGACGGATTTCCCTCGGTACAATTTGGCGTCGGCGTTCCTTTTGCGTTGGTTGGCTTCAACACCAATATCAACGCGGCTCATGAAGAATCTATAGCCAGTCATTTTAATAACTGATGTTACGCACTGCAGAGGAGAAACATTTTTACCGGAAAAGCC
>CAZRAL010000074.1:0-10438 GCA_964598005.1 uncultured Burkholderiales bacterium | reverse complement strand
GGGCCATGGAAATCATCCACGTCGAGAGCGATCTCGAACGCTATATGCGCGAAGCGGTCAAGGTTTCCAACGATTCGCCGGTGTTGCTGGATCGTTTTCTGAACAATGCCATCGAGGTGGATGTCGATGCGGTCAGCGACGGCCAGGACGTCATGATCGGCGGCATCATGGAGCACATCGAACAAGCCGGGGTGCACTCGGGCGATTCGGCCTGTTCGCTGCCGCCCTTCTCACTGTCCGAAACATTGCAGGAAGAATTGCGTCGCCAGACGGTGGCCATGGCAAAAGCGCTGAACGTCGTTGGTTTGATGAACGTGCAGTTCGCCATCCAGGAAAGCAACGGGGAGCAGAAGGTTTTTGTATTGGAAGTCAATCCTCGTGCCTCGCGTACCGTTCCTTATGTATCGAAAGCAATTTCGCTGCCGCTGGCCAAAATTGCGGCGCGCTGCATGGCGGGCCAGTCGTTGAAAATGCAAGGACTGGGCGATCGAAACGGGCGCGAAATTACCCCCCCCTACTATTGCGTAAAGGAAGCTGTTTTTCCGTTTATCAAATTCCCCGGCGTGGATACCATTCTGGGTCCGGAAATGAAATCGACCGGCGAAGTGATGGGGGTTGGCCTTACATTTGCCGAGGCATTCGTAAAATCGCAAATGGCGGCCGGGGTGAAATTACCGACGGGCGGCAAAGCCTTTTTATCGGTTCGCAATGCCGACAAAGTAAAAATCGAGGACGTCGCCCGTACCCTGAAAGAATTGGGGTTTAAACTGGTGGCCACTAAGGGCACCGCTGCACATTTGCAAAAAGCCGGAATCGACTGCGCCCCCGTCAATAAAGTGCTGGAAGGCCAGCCGCATGTCGTCGACATGGTGAAAAACCGTGAAATTTCACTCATCATCAACACGGTGGAAGAGGACAAGCGCTCGATACGCGATTCGTGGGCCATTCGCAATGCCGCGCTACAGGGCAAAATCACCTACTACACCACAGTAGCCGGGGCCAGGGCGGCGTGTGTTGGCATGCAGCATCTGGACGAGTTGCAAATTTACGATTTGCAAACGCTGCATCGATCGATCGAAAAATCCTGTCATTCGACATAATGGAAATCTATACCGATATACTCAGCCACAGCATGCACCGTTTTTAACCTGTCCTTTCAACTGGAAACCATCATGAGCAGTATTGCCAAAATCCCTCTTACCGTTGCTGGCGCCGAAGCGTTGAAAATCGAATTGCATCGCCTGAAAACCGTGGATCGTCCTGCTGTCATCACCGCCATTTCCGACGCACGGGCGCAGGGAGATCTTTCCGAAAACGCCGAGTACGATGCTGCCAAGGAGCGCCAGAGCTTCATCGAAGGCCGCATTCTGGAACTGGAGGGCAAACTTTCCAGCGCGCAGATCATCGACCCAACACTGCTTGAAGATGATGGTCGCGTGGTCTTCGCCTCGACCGTAGACATCGAAGAAACTGCTTCTGGTGAAAAAGTGACTTACCAGATTGTTGGCGAGGACGAAGCAGATATCAAACAGGGAAAAATTTCGTTTTCATCACCGATTGCGCGGGCGATTATCGGCAAATACGCGGGCGATATAGTGGAAGTACGCGCGCCGGGTGGCGTCAAGGAATACGAAATCGTCGATGTGAGATACATGTGAAATACATATAACTTTTGCACATCTAAGGCTAAAATCCTTCAGGCCATTTGCACCGGAATCTTCCCGCGCTTGTCCTTGATGCGGTTGTTGCTGTCTACATAAACCAGATCGGGCTGGTAGTTATTCAATTCGATTTCGTTGTAAATCGCGTAGCTGGCGATAATCAACAGGTCCCCCGCTTGCGCGCAGCGTGCCGCCGCGCCATTCACACTGATAATGCCCGAGCCGCGCTGGGCCGAAATGGCATAGGTGGTAAACCGCTGGCCGTTGCTGACATTGTAAATATCGATCTGCTGGTATTCCTTGATGTCGCCTGCATCCAGCAGGTTTTGATCGATTGCGCACGAGCCTTCGTAATTCAGCTCGGCATGCGTACAGGTGACACGATGAAGTTTGGATTTCAGCATGGTTCGTTGCATCTCGTTCTCCTTTAGCGACAGGCCTGAAACAGAGCAGGTTTATTCTGTACCTTTTTCATACTCAAAGTTTGATTTCCACATTATCGATCAACCGGGTCTTGCCCAGCTTTGCCGCGGCAAGAGTCACCAGGTCGCGATCCTCTTTCGCTGGTGATTGCAAATCGCTCCTGCGGCGAATCGCAATATAATCGGGGACCCAGTCGCGGCTTGCCAAACGGGCCATGGCCTGTAATTCGATGCGCTGAAAATCGCGCTTACCGGTATGAATCTCCTGCCTGACCTCACTCAGCGTCTGGTAAAGCAATGGCGCCTCTGCACGCTCAGCCGGCGATAAATAGGCATTGCGGGATGAAAGCGCCAGCCCGTCCTCGGCGCGCACGGTTTCGGCGAGGATGATTTCGATCGGCAACGCCAGTTGGTGAACCATATCCTGCAAAACACGGCATTGCTGATAATCTTTTTTGCCGAAAATGGCGCTCCTGGGCCCCACCATATTGAAAAGTTTCAATACCACCGTCGCCACGCCGCGAAAATGGCCGGGGCGGACGGCACCGTCGAGAATATTCTGTATCTCCGGCGGGTCCACTAAATACTGCTGCGGTTCGGGATAGATTTCGTTTTCGTCCGGCACAAAAACCACATCCACATCCGCTTCCTGACATTTTTCGCAATCCGCCTTCAACGTACGGGGATAACGGTCAAAATCCTCACGCGGCCCGAATTGCAGCCGGTTTACGAAGATTGAAACGACCGTGCATACCGCTTTCGGCTTGGCCAGGCGGACAAGCTGTATATGACCTTCGTGCAAATTACCCATGGTGGGCACGAAGCAGTTATTGGGCTCTCTGGCGAGCCGTTCGCGCAACTCGGCGACGGAATGGATAACGTCCAAATATTACTCCGCGAGCGTTGACCTATGAAAGCCACATATCAGCGTGAGGGCAGGGGTGTTTTCAATTCCCTGACTGCAATCGTTTGCTCCCACAATTTTTTGCCTTCAGTGGAAAAATTGCGAACAACAATTTTGCGCTCGTCTTTTGCACCTTGAAAATCCAGCGTACAAAAATTGCGCTGTGCTGTAAACGTGCCCGGCACGATCTGCGGGTTGATTTTTTCCTGATCCAGATTACTGGGGACACCCGAGGTTAGCGGTGAGCAGGTTAGCTCGTAAAGCGGATAACTGCCAGGACGTTCGGTTTTTAACATTTCAGTGAAATGCCGGTCCCCGGAAAACAGCAGGACGCCATCGATTTGCTGATCGAGCAGAAATTTGAAAATATCGTCGCGCTCTTTGGAAAATTTATCCCAGCCTTCGTATTGATTGACCGCGTTGGTCATCTGGCTGCCGGCTAAAATGATTTTTATCGACGCTTTAGAAGCCAGCAACGCATTCTTCAACCAACGCAATTGCACCGCGCCCAGCTTGGTTTTGTCCTCGCCTTTCAGTTTTTCGCTGTCGCGATAATAGCGATTATCAAGCAAAAAGAAATCAGCATCGTTAAAGCTGAAAGTAGTAAAAATCCCCGGTGCCTCAGGCAGACCATAACTGGGGTTCGCCCAATAGCGCTTGAAAAGTTTGAGGGCAATATCTTTAAAAACATAACTTGAATTGCTGTCGTTCGGCCCGAATTCATGGTCGTCCCAGATGGCGTAATGGTGTGCAGTACGCAGAATAGATTGCAATTCTGGTATGCCGCGATCGCGCCGCCAGCGATAGCGCAAACCCCATTCGCTATCGTAGTCCACTTCGCGAAAATACAGACTGTCTCCACCCCACAGCATCATGTCCGGCTTTTCCCGGGCAATACTGGCAAAGATCTGCCTGGTTTCGGGGGGCCCGCCGTATGGCTTTCCGGGCCGATCGTAGGCTGGTTCATTCAGATACATACAAGAGCCGAAAGCGAGTTTCCAGTCGGGTGGATCGGTACGCCATTGCCACAACGCTTGTGTGCGAAAGAAAAATTTTTCGTTGGGTAAGGCCACCTTGCCATTTAATTTGACCCGGTACCCGTAGGTACGTCCCGGCTCCAGCCCACCAATCGAAAAATGCACCGCATAATCCTCCGCCTCGTACAATTTCTGTACTGCGGTACGCATAATCCTGGCCGGTTCCTTGTCGAACCAATATTCGATTTGCGCATTGGCTGCACCATCGGCCTGCACCCAGAGGGTTGCAGCACGCATCCCCGCCGCTCCCGCCATTGGTCCCGCAGCGATTTGTGCAGCCCCTACACCATGACTAAAAATCCCAAACGCGGCAGCAATCGCCAAAACTCGAAAAACAAAAAAAAGACGGTTATATTTCATGAAAAAACCCGGTTCGTTGTTTGTGTGCGCTGCCTCATATCGTAATCAACCCGCGCTCGATGTCGGTGACAATATCCGTCAGCGCTTCGAGCCCCACTGCGACGCGCAGCAAGCCTTCGGTAATTCCGGCTGCATCGCGCTCCGTCTGGCTTACTCGTCCATGGGTCGTGGTGGCCGGGTGGGTAATTGTGGTTTTGGTATCGCCCAGGTTCGCAGTGATCGAAATCATTCGTGTCGTATCGATAACGCGCCAGGCTGCTTCTCGTCCACCCTGCACCTCAAAGGCGACAACAGCCCCCCCTGCCCGAGCCTGTTTGGTTGCCAATTCATATTGTGGATGGGAAGCAAGACCGGTGTAATACACGCGCGAAACGGCAGGATGCGGTTCAAGCCATTGCGCCAGTGCAAGCGCCGCAGCCGATTGGGCTTCCACTCGCAAGCGCAAGGTTTCCATGCCCTTCAAACATATCCAGGCATTAAATGGGGAAAGCGCTGGCCCGGCGGTACGCACAAATCCATAAATGGTTTCGATCAATTCCTTGCGTCCGCACACTGCCCCCGCCAGGACGCGCCCCTGGCCATCGATATACTTGGTCGCGGAGTGGATAACTAGATCAGCCCCCAGTGTAATGGGCTGCTGCAAGGCCGGCGTTAAAAAACAATTATCGACCGCAAGGAGCGCATTGCCTTTGCGCGCCAGTGCCGCCAGCGCTACGATATCGCAGACTTCGGCCAGCGGATTGGAGGGTGTCTCGCAAAATAACAAACGTGTATTGGGGCGTATGGCAGCACGCCATGCTTCAAGATCGGTAGGTGCAACCCAGGTCGTGTCGACGCCAAAACGTTTGAGTATTTGACCCAATAGCGGCATTACCGTGCCAAATACGCTATGCGAGGAAACAATATGATCACCGGCTTTCAGCAAGCCCAGCGCGGTACTTGCAATGGCGGCCATGCCGGTGGCCGTCGCAATACAGGCCTCCGCCCCTTCGAGCGCCGCCAACCGGTTCTGAAACATGCTGACCGTGGGGTTGGTGAAGCGCGTATATACAAAGCCCGGTTCTTCATTGGCAAACCGGCGCGCGGCTTCTGCGGCGGTTTTATAGGTAAAACTAGAGGTCAGTACCAGCGCTTCAGAATGCTCCTGAAAATCACTGCGCAACTGGCCTGCGCGAACGGCTAAAGTATCGAACTCGAATTTCTCTGGCATCAGTCCACCGTCGACAATCCAAGATCGAGCTGATACGCTGATGTGGGCCCCTCGTTTACACCATCGCGGCGACTAGCTTCAATCCCCGCCAGATACTCGGGACTGACGCCACCGGTAATATATTCCCCGTTGAAGCACGATGCATCGAAATGCTGAACCGCGGGATTACAGGCCCGCACATCCTCCACCAGGTCATCCAGGTCTTGATAGAAAACCGCGTCGGCGCCGATGATGCTGGCGATCTGTTGCGTATCGTGTCCAGTGGCAATCAACTCTGCGCGCGTCGGCATATCGATGCCGTACACGTTGGGAAAACGCACGGGTGGCGCCGCAGAAGCAAAGTAAACTTTTTTCGCCCCGCAATCGCGCGCCATTTGCACAATTTCGCGCGAGGTGGTTCCGCGTACGATCGAATCATCCACCAGCAGCACATTTTTACTTTTGAATTCGATACTCATGGCGTTGAGTTTCTGCCGCACCGAACGTTTGCGTTCCTCCTGTCCCGGCATGATAAAAGTACGGCCGATATAACGGTTTTTGATAAACCCTTCTCGGTATTTGACGCCCAGCACCTGGGCCACTTCCAGCGCAGAAGGCCGGCTGGTGTCGGGAATTGGAATGACGACATCGATTTGAATATTCGGCCTGTCGCGTTTGATTTTTTTCGCCAGACTGACCCCCATGCGCGAACGCGTTTCATAGACCGAAATGCCATCGATCACCGAATCGGGGCGAGCCAGATACACGTATTCAAAAATACAGGGATTGAGCGAGGGATTCGGCGCACACTGGCGGCTGTGAAAGCTGCCTGAATTATTCACCAGTATCACTTCGCCCGGTGCCACGTCGCGCATGATTTCGAAGCCCAGCGTATCGAGCGCCACGCTTTCCGAAGCCACCATGAATTCGACACCATTTTCACTTTCATTCTTGCCAATAATTAAGGGGCGGATGCCGTAGGGATCGCGGAACGCCAGCAATCCGTAACCGGCGATCATCGCTACAATGGCGTAGGCCCCGTGCACGCGTCGATGCACGCCCGCGACAGCGGCAAAAATGGCTTCAGGGTCGAGATGATTGCCGCGTGCGGCCAGCTGAAGTTCATGGGCCAGCACGTTAAGCAGTACCTCGGAATCAGAATTGGTGTTGACGTGACGCTGATCGTCCTGAAACAGTTCGCGCCGCAATTCAGCGGTATTGATCAAATTGCCATTATGGCCCAGTACAACGCCAAAAGGAGAGTTCACATAAAACGGCTGCGATTCGGCCGCGCTGGCTGCGGAACCAGCGGTTGGGTAACGGCAATGGGCAATCCCGACATTACCCTTCAGGTTACGCATATCCCGGGTACGAAACACGTCGCGCACCAGCCCTTTATTCTTGTGCATGTGAAAGGTACGGCCATCGGCAGTCACGATACCGGCAGCGTCCTGACCGCGATGCTGTAAAATCGTCAAACCATCATACAGCAGTTGATTGACCGGACTTTTCGAAACAATACCGATGACACCACACATGAACACTTATCCTTCAGCGGACTTAATCGGAGATTCCTTCGGACGATAACTTAGTCGCGCAGCCAAATTCTCTGGCAAAAACGGTTTAACGCATAACGCCCCTGCTTCCATCCACGGTGCAAGCATAGCGTCTTTCCAGATTGAAGTTGCGGGAAATGTGGTAAACCCTGCACCCACTGCTAGCAGCAACACTAATATTGCACCACGTGCCAAACCGAAAGCGGCGCCCAATCCACGATCCATCACACCTAGTCCTATTTTCCGGACCAATCCGGAAACAAAGTTGGCGACCAGTGCCGTTGCCACCAGCGTACCCAAAAAAATGGCACCCCAGGCAATAAGTGTTCGTATGCCAGGATCAATCATCCAGTCGGAAAAATAGGGCCGCAAAACTGGCATGAAAACTTGCGCCATGATAAAGGCAATGATCCACCCTGCAATATGGAATACTTCCAGAATCACCCCGCGCATCAAACCACAAACAATCGACAGCAGCACAATGACTATCAGGGCGTAATCGAGTCCATTCATAGCGGAACGATTTTTCCTTGGGTTCCGGTTTTCCTGATTTGCTCCAGAATCTGATCGGCTTTTTCCCGGCTGGGATAGGGTCCCACGCGAATACGGGTCACCGCACCTTTTGCCACTGCTATTTTCTCCGTATAGACGGGTAATTTTGCCTCTTTCATCTTGCCCACAATCTGCTTGATGTTGTCAGCATCGTTAAATGCACCCAGTTGTATTGCAAATTTTCCTGTTTCGGAAGGCTGCGGGGTAGATTTTGACGGAGGCGTCGATTTATTGGGCTGAACAGAAGTAACAACAGCTGGCGGCGCATTATCAACCGGTTTTTTATCGACAGGCTTTGATTCAGACTGGCTGGGTGCGACAGCTGGTTCCGGATTAGAGGGTGCCTGGGATTCGGCAGAAAGTTTGGCAGCCGGCTTGGAAATATCCATCTTGGCGGACTCTGTCGCAGGCAATAACGCCGGTGGTGGTAAGGAAGGTTGCCCTTCCTTTGCAGGCACCACCATCACCACTTCTTTGCTTACAGAGTGCTCCGGTTTCGGTTCAGAATCGAATACCATCGGCAAAAAAACCACCGCGAGCAAGCCTAGCGTGAAGGCACCAATCAGGCGTCGCCGTCCGCGCCGCTTGATTTCAAGTTCAGCTCCGGAAGTGTGGGGGGTCTGAAAGTCAGCCATCGTCAGAAAATAAGATCTTTAGTGAATTTTCAAAGCCGTCAATACCCCGGCAACCGTGAGGAACGACCCGAAAGCCAAGATTCTATCACCCTGCCCTGCCTCACGGCAGGCCGCATCGAAGGCTGCGGCAATCGTCGAACACGGCTGTACCGCATCGCCAGCAATCCCCTGACGCTCCAATTTTTCCGTAATAAGCGCGCCCGTAGCTCCACGTTCTCCAGGAAGCCCTGCCACATACCAACGGTCGATACGGGATTTGACGATGCGAATCACGCTATCAATATCTTTGTCCTTCAGCATGCCGAATACCGCGAACGTATTTTCGTAGTATCCCATCGACCCCAACGCGTCTTCAAGCGCCCGCGCGGCGTGCGGATTGTGAGCCACATCGAGAATGACAGCTGGACGTCCCGGCAAAATCTGCAGGCGCCCCGGCCACTCCACTTCGAGCAGGCCCTGTTTAATATGTCCCATCGCAACCGGCAACCGGCCTTTTAGGGCTTCCAGAGCGGCTAACGCGGCCGAGGCATTTTTAAGCTGATAGGCTCCGCGCAAAGCAGGGAAAGGAAGCGCATGCCAGGCGCCGTGGCGACCCAGAAATTCCCATTGATGAGTGCTGCGCTGGAAGCGGTAATCGCGATCCAGTATCACTAAATCTGTGCCGATTGCTGCTGCATGATCGAGAAGCGACTGTGGTGGATTAGTATCGCCAAATATTGCTGGGCGCCCTGTACGAAAAATATGTGCCTTTTCATAGCCGATGGCTTCCCGCGTCTCGCCAAGAAAAGCCTGATGATCCAGATCCACGCTGGTCACCACTGCTACATCGGCATCGACAATATTGACAGCATCCAGCCGGCCCCCCAGCCCCACTTCCAGTATGGCAATTTCTACATTCTTGTTGTGAAAAAGCCAGAGTGCCGACAAAGTGGCAAACTCGAAATAGGTTAATGGTATGTCCTGACGCGCTGCTTCGACAGTGGCAAACGCGCGGCATAAATCGCCATCGCTGGCCTGCTGGCCTGCTATTCGAACTCGCTCGTTATAACGCAGCAGGTGTGGCGAGGTATAGAGACCGGTTTTGTAGCCTGCGCAATTTAGGATAGCTTGCAGCATGGCGCATGTGGATCCCTTGCCATTGGTCCCACCAACAACAATATTAAGCGGCGCTTGTGGGCCTGTGCCGCCCCCCCCCAGCCGTAACCACACGGCCCGGACACGGTCGAGGCCCATGACAATTTCTGCCGAATGCTGCCGGGAAATGTACTCCAGCCATTGATCAAACGAAGCGGGTAATGAGACCATGAAAGGGGCTATAAAACTCAATCATCCCCTACTCAGAAAGGGGCAAAACCGGGCAACAAACCAATCAAAATTTGCTCAATTCCGGGCTGCGGTAAAAAGCCAATACCTTGGGCACATAGGCCATCGTTTCAGGATAAGGCGGAATCTTGTTGCCAGCCCGGACCACCGCATTTTCGCCCGCATTGTATCCAGCCAGCGCCAGTTCGAGATTGCCGTTGAACATACGCAATAGATCACGCAGATATTTGGCTCCGCCAAACACATTCTGGATGGGATCATAACTATTTACCACCCCGTAGCGCTGGGCAGTGCCCGGAATCAATTGCATCAATCCCATGGCTCCCTTTGCAGAAGTAGCATTTGCGTTGTAACCAGACTCGGCGCGTATCACTGCATGCAAAAGTTTGGGATCCAGTCCATGGGCTTTGGCGGCATTATCAATAATCGGCACCAGTTTGGAAATGTCCACTGATTTTGGCATCTGCGGCGACCACGCGTTGGGTCGCAACTGCAGAGAGGTGGGAACACGGTAAACCAGTTTATAGCGCTTGTCCAGGTGCGGCAGATTGGAAAAATGGGTCACCCCATTTTCATCCCTGAACGAATAAATATTCGCATAACCAGATCGCGTACCCATAAGTGCAAGGCTCGCAATAACAAAGTACAAAAATAATCGGCTAAATTTCAATTCAGCATACCTAAGTGATGGAACACCTTGAATTGTATCGAAATACAGCCCTCTACACTATTTGTGATGATTACTTAACTGATGTTACGCAGTCGCATTCCGCAGAGCCTGAAGCTCGGCATAGGCTTG
>CAZRAL010000073.1:0-10559 GCA_964598005.1 uncultured Burkholderiales bacterium | reverse complement strand
GCGCCTTTAATGTGCTACCCAGCATCATATTGAGCGAGTCAAAAAGCGCACAATTTCCCGGCACCCCATTCGCACCATGTTTTGCCGCTTCTATCTGCGCGGGCGCAGTGATCTGCCCCATTTCGATCACTTCGATATAACCTTCCCGCGTGCGATCATCGCTCACAGCCCCCCCTTCATAACTCAGGTCAGGAGGCCCAGGATCAGAAAACAATGAGAAATGCAGCGCATTGGGGGCGGTCGTTGCTGTTGGGGACGACGGGTCTTTCAATGCAAACAGATTCGTGGGCATTGTGCACGATTGGTCATTGGAAATCAGCATTGCGCCTTCACTGGTACGCACCAGCGCACCCGTCCACATGTCATGACTAGATAAAAAGAGATTAAAACTCAAGGTGGGTACCCCGCGTCGGCCTTCGCGCAAATGCACTTTGACCGCTTTGGTCTGATCGGTTTTATTGCTGATGCTGATATAGGTATCGAATCGGGCAGTGGCACTTCCTTTGGGGCTACGCACGGTGTAGTAAGGGTAAATCAGCACTTGCCCCACCCCATCCGGGCTGACGTGTACTGCTTCGCTAGTCGTTGCTCCTAACGCAAACAATCCGGCCAATATGCTGGCGGAAAGGGATTTTTTTGTAAGCGCCAAGTCTGGCTTAATGTGTGTCCGGCTACGTTTAACAAGTTGATTCATGATCGATTTCTCCAGTGGTTTTTATATTCGGTGAGGCGCGCATAATTTGTAAACAGAGATGGTTTACGGCGCAGCCTCCATATCAATATAGGCTGACGTCTTATGATGCAATAAGCCCCCGTAAGTGGAACCCGGTACGGAATTATTGATATAGTCGTGAACCATGAAACCTACCACTGGCAAGCCGTAGTGGGTGCCTTTGATTTTGCTTACTGTGCCGTCGAGTTTGAGTAGCATGGCACTGGTTGGGGTAATGGATGAAATATTAAATATGGCTCCGAACCAACCGCTCTCCGATTTTTTCCAGTGAGCGGTAAAAAAGCGCGAAAGCGGACTTCCCAGCAACATGCTGGAGCTATCATCTGGCCTGTCAAAAGAAATGACATTAGTTTGCCAACATTGCGGAAACGATACGTAATCTATGGGCAACCCTACAGATGGAAAAATAATTCCTGGTGGGTTTTGAAATTTTCCTTCACGGTCAAACAAAACATAACTGCCTGGGTAGCACGCCCCATTGTCATTGTTATAGTCGAAAGGTGCTTTTGCTGGACCATTACCTGGCTGCACATACGCTGACTTGGTTGGAAACATCACCACCCAATCGGTGCCCGACAATGTGGCTGAATCCAGCACATACTCATTCGTCAACTCAACATTCATCAGCGTGGCTGAAACCGCATCTCTTGGCTCAGCCCACGTCGCCTGCACCACCCCCTCATCAGTCATCACCCGGCTGACTGGGGGGGAGGCATTGGTAATAGCAGGGCCATTACCACCACTTTCTGTATACCTTACCTGATCGCTCCACTGTGTCAGCGCCGTGGCATCGTAGGCAAAATGGGCTCCTGTTGTTGCGCTGAGCAGTGATGCCCGCCCAGAAAGCCCGCCTCCAGGCGGGGCTAGTGTCCCCCCCAGGGTTTTATCAAGCGTTCCAAACAAACTACAGTTTACCGGAATACCATTCGCGTTATGCTCTAGCGCCTCGATCAGGGCTGAATCCGTAATGACCCCCATCTCGATCACCTCAAAATAGCCTTCGCGGGTACGATCCAGGCCAAATACCCCGTCATCAAATGCCGTTTGATACTGGTGATTTTTAAATACGTTGGGCGTCATTTGAATCTGTGCTGCGGGCAAAGCGGGATTTTTCAGTGCAAACAGATTGTTTGGCGCCGTGCAGGATCTATCGTTGGAAATCAGCATGGCTCCATTTTGAGTTCTGACCACAGCCCCCGTCCACATATCGAATCGCGACAAAAATAGATTGAACGACAATACCTCTGCCCCGCGCCGCGCTTCCCGGAAGCGCACCTTGAGCGCATTGGCCTGATTGTGTCTATTGGTCACACTAACATAAGTATCAAATCGGTCAGACGCGTTCCCTTTTGAGTTGCGCACCGTGTAGTAAGGGTAAATCAGCACCTGCCCTCTGCCATCCGGGCTGACGTGCACGGCTTCGCTAGTTGTTACTCCCAGCGTAGCCAGTCCCGCCAGCACAGCGGCGGAGAGTTTGGTATGCATGGAAAATTTTTTCTGGGTATATCCCGCAGTTTTTGTCGTAGAAGGTTCAGAGGTGGCAACACAATTCAGACAAGCGCTTTTTTTCATGGATTTTCCTTTAGAGGCGTTTTTAGAAGCTAATATTTTATGGCGGGAATTATTCCCGCCACAAAATATTAGCACACTTTTCTAATGATGCAAACAAAAAGGGATAAATTCCCGCTGACCATAACGCCACACGGCTGGGCGCGATGTCAAATCAGCTGGAGCGTCAGCCAGCAAAAAGAAGGAAAGGAATTACTGTCGACCGTTATGCAGAGGCAAAACGGCTTGCTGTTGAAAATTTTTTCTCTCAGCAGGAGGCAAGATCGGTTGTTCCCAACCACTATAGTTCCCCTCTTTGGGAAAGGGGGAAGTCTGGTAATGAATTGCTGAAACAGTGATGTTACATAGGACTATTAATCGGCGACAAAATCACCCGATTTACCACCACGCTTTTCAAGCAAGCGGATATGGGATATCACCATGCCGCGATCAACGGCCTTGACCATATCATATATGGTGAGAAGCCCGATATTGACCGCGGTCAGCGCTTCCATTTCCACGCCGGTGCGCCCGCAGGTAGTGACTTCGGCGATGCACTCGATTGTGCTCGCGGATTCATCAATAAGGAATTCCACAGCGACACTGGTAAGTATGATGGGATGCGCCAACGGGATCAGGTCCGGCGTCTTTTTGGCACTCTGAAGTGCGGCGATACGCGCTACACCCAGCACATCGCCTTTTTTTGCCGAACCACTTTGAATTAATTGCAACGTGGCAGGTAGCATGCGAATAGATCCACAGGCTTTGGCCATGCGCATGGTTTCTGGTTTGAGTGCAATATCAACCATGTGGGCGCGCCCTTGTTTATCGAAATGATTCAATGTACTCATCCGTTGTTACAATCCCATGGTTGGTAATCAAATTATGGAACCTTGCCGTTATTGCGTAGTCCACAGACTATTCTATTTTACTGGTTGACTCTTTTGCTTAAACATTTTTTTCCCATTCTTGCGCTCACACTGGCATTGCTTGCCCCGCGACTGGCCATAACGGAGGGGCTGCCAGAATTGGGTGACCCTTCCGATGCGGCCTTGTCGGAAATTCAGGAACGCGCCATCGGCAAACGCATTATGGTGGAGGTACGCAGTGATCGTACTTTTATCGATGACGCCGAACTATCCGACTATATCAATGCGCTGGGCAACCGCCTGGTAGCCGCCAGCCCGGGTGCGACTAGCGATAATCGTCGCGATTTTGAATTTTTCCTGCTGAATGATGATTCGATCAATGCCTTTGCGTTGCTCGGCGGTTTTATCGGTGTGCATAGCGGGTTGGTACTGGCAACCAGCAATGAATCGGAGCTGGCCAGTGTGATGGGGCATGAAATCTCGCATATTCTGCAACGCCATCAGGCGCGCGGCATGGCCAGCCAGAAGAATGCAGCCCTTTGGCAACTGGTCGGGTTGGCTGCGGCCATACTCGCCTCGCGTTCCAATTCTTCTTCCAGCAGTGCGGTGACCGAAGCCGCTATTACCTCCAGCATGGCGTTGAGTTATCAAAATCAGCTCGATTATTCACGCGAATTCGAGCGTGAAGCAGACCGGCTTGGATTGCAGGTCATGGATCGGGCCAGTTTTGATCCGCAGGGAATGGCCACATTTTTCGAACGTCTACAACGCGCCAGCCGTTATAACGACAGCAAAGCGCCGGGTTATTTGCGCTCTCATCCGCTCACTTCGGAGCGCATCGCGGATATGCAAGATCGTATCAGCACCATGATGCCACGCCATGCGCCGGACAGCATGGATTACCGCATGGCGCGGGCCAAACTACGCGTCATGACCAGCGGCATAAACGAGGCGATAACTTTCTTTCGCGCCGCCATTGCAGAAAAGACTATTCTGCGCGATCGTGCCGATGTGTACGGCTTGGCGCTGGCGCTAAAACGCACCCGCGATTTTGCAGGCGCAAATCGCGAGCTTGCAACCGTGCGCGCATCAGGGGAGACTAACCCATGGATCGAGTTACTCGCCGCACAAATCAGGGCCGATCAGCGCCAGTGGAAAGAAGCATTGGCAATCTACAAAAATGCGCTGAAGCAGTTCCCCGACCGCCGGGCGCTTTTTTATGGTTATGTCGATACCTTGTTTGAAGCAGGCCAGACAACTGAAGGACTGGCCGCGGTAACCGAGCGGCTACGTAACATTCAGGACGATCCCAAACTCTATGATCTGGCGGCAAAGGGTTATGCGCTAAATAACAAGCGGCTGGCACAACATCGGTCGCTCGGCGAATCGTATTATCGCCGCGGCAATTTAATCGGTGCTATCGAACAGCTGGAAATAGCGCTCAAAGCCCGCGATGGCGATTTTTACGAACTGTCCGGCACTGAAGCACGCTTGCGTGAATTCAAGGCCGAATTGCGCACCCGAGCGCCAGTACCTGGCGAAAAACGGGCTAAAGAACCATGAATAAATACATCATGGTTCTTTTATTTTCGGCACCTGGTTTTTGGCTATATATGGCCCAACCTGTCTTTGCCCAGCAAAACCACACGCTGCAGCCCTCTCCTCCATCCAGTAAAGGTGCAGAACTGGTTTTTAACCCCACAAAAGGCAACTGCATCGCCTGCCACCAATTGCCGAACGAACCAAAGGCCAGTGACATCAAGGCCAATATCGGCCCCGCGCTGGCCGGTATCAAACAACGCTTCCCGAATGGTGCCACCTTACGGGAAATCATCGCCGATGCTTCACGGCGTAATCCCAATACCATCATGCCCCCCTACGGCAAACACCGCATTCTCAGTGAAGCCGAAATTGAGGCTGTTGTGGCTTACCTGCAGACACAGTAACCATGCGCACCATTTTTGTCGCTGTTTTACTGCTCGGTTTTATCGCTGCCTACGCCGCACCCCTAACGCCAGAACAGGAGCGCCAGGCCTTGATTCAGCACATACAAAAACGTATCCCCGGTATTTCGACCAACGATCTGGCATTAGGTACCTCGGCTTTCGAGCGCGGCGTCAAAGTTTTTTCCTTGAACACAGCCAACGAAACTAACTCTGCCGATATACTGGCCATTGGCAAGAAGCAATGGGAACGCCCTTTCCGTAATGGTAAAACATTGGCGACCTGTTTCCCCAACGGTGGGCGGCGTATTGCAGCCACCTACCCCCAGTTCGACAGCAAAGCTAAACAAGTCGTTACCTTTGAAATGGCCCTCAACCGTTGCCTAAAACTGCATGGTGAATCCGAGATCAATGCTGCGGACATAACTATCATGGGGCCGCTCAGCGCTTATGCGCGCAGCCTTTCAGATGACACCAAACTGCATGTGCGCATAACGAGCCAGGCGGCACGCGATAAATACGATGCCGGGCGGCGTTTATTCCATCGGCGCATGGGGCAACAAAACTACGCCTGCGCTTCGTGCCATATCCAATATGCAGGCGGGATTTATGGCAGCGCTCCGCTTTCCCCGGTTATCGGTCAGGCCACATCGTGGCCGCAGTTACGCCCGGGAGGTGAAATACGCACCCTGCAACAACAATTTCAACGCTGTATGGAACGTAGCGGTGCGACGCCCTTCCCTATCGGTTCGGAAGAACTGAACAATCTAGAGTACTACCACGCCTTTCTTTCCACCGGCCTACCATTGCGTACGTTGGGAATAAGGCGATAAAAGTGGCCTTTAGGCAGCAGGCAGGAGACCGCACAAACTAGATAGCCCGGCGCTCGATCAGCGCCTGCGCCAGCGTCCCGCTATCGACATATTCGATTTCTCCGCCTACTGGCAGCCCACGGGCAATACGCGATATTTTCACATTCAACCCGTTCAATGTTTCACTGAGATAGTGGGCGGTGGCCTCGCCTTCCACCGTAAAATTGGTCGCCAGAATGACTTCCTTTACGTTGCCATCAGCAGTACGTTTCAACAGGCGATCGATATGGATTTCCTTGGGGCCAATTCCATCCAGCGGTGAAAGCCGGCCCATCAACACAAAATACAGACCGCGATAGGTTTCCGTCTGCTCCATCATCAATAGATCGGCAGGCGTTTCGAGTACGCATAACAACGTTCGGTCGCGTTTTGGAGAAAGGCAGATTTCACAGCTTTCCGCTTCGGTAAAGGTATTGCATAGGCTGCAATGGCGCACTTGCTCCACAGCGCTGTGCAGGGATCTGGCCAGCCGTCGCGCACCGGCCTGATCGCGTTGCAAGAGGTGATAGGCCATGCGCTGCGCAGACTTAGGCCCTACTCCGGGGAGGCAGCGCAAGGCCTGAATCAATTCATTCAGCGAAGTAGGCAGGCCCATTTCAGTTACTTCAAAAAGGCAGCTTCATGCCCGGCGGGAGATTAAGCCCCGCAGTGAATCCGCCCATTTTTTCCTGACTGGTCTGCTCGGCTTTACGCACGGCATCGTTGACCGCTGCCGCAATCAGATCTTCTAGCATTTCCTTATCATCCCCCATCATGCTGGGGTCAATGGTGACGCGCTTGACGTCGTTACGGCAGGTCATGACGACTTTAACCATTCCGCCCCCCGCTTGGCCCTCAACCTCGATCAAGGCCAGTTGTTCCTGTACCTTTTTCATGTTTTCCTGCATCTGCTGGGCCTGTTTCATTAGCGCCCCTATTCCGCCTTTAATCATGTTTTCTCCACGTTATTAGGACTTACGCAAAACCGCTCCAGTTGTGTTGCAGCGCCTTGCTGGAACAATTTTGCGTAAGCCCTGGTTGGTTATGGAACAGGCCGTATGGTCGAACGCACTACTTCGGCCCCAAAATCCTGCACCAAATTCCGAATGAACGGGTCATTATCGATTGCAACTTCTGCTTCCGCCTGACGTTTGGCCGCCTCTCGATCCTGCTTTGCGACTAGACTGGAACCATTGGCTGCGCCAATCTGGATATTCAGCCGCACTGCTGCGCCAAAGTGAGCCGCCAGCTCCGCGCGGAGTTTTTCCTGATAATTTTTTTCCGCCAAATGTTTATGCTGATCTGGAACGCGCAAATCAAATACACCATTTGCAAAGCGAATCAACTCACAGTGCCGCGCCAGCATACCTGCCAGCCCAGCCAAATTAAGGTGCGAGACAAATTCGGGCCAATTGCCATCAAATTCTTTTGGGGCGACCGGCTTACTCGCGCCGTCTTTGCCGCTGTCCGCTTTGGCTGCCCTGCTCTCTGGTTGACCATGTGATGCCGGACTTGACGGAATTGACGGAATATCAATCTGCTTCTGCCCTGCCCCCGCTTTTCCAAAAGCCAGCATGCGCAGTAGTGTCATGGTAAAGCCGGTTTGTTCGTCTGGCGCCAGTGCGAGATCTCGCCTGCCCAGCAAAGCAATCTGATAAAAAAGCTGCACATCGTCGTGCGACAGCCGGACCGCCAGTGCGATTAACGAGGCGATGTCACCCTCACTTGCACCTAAAGCATCGCTGCCTGCGGACTGTATCAATGCAATGCGGTACAGCAATGAGGAAAAATCCTTGAGCGTCAAATCGAATGAAATGCTGCGCATGCCCAGGCGTTCGATTTCAGTCATCAATTCCATCGCATTGCCTGCTGCAACGCAATTGAGCAACGTGTAGAGATAGGTTTGGTCGAGCGCGCCCAGCATATCGGCAACCTGAACATGAGTCACTTTGCCCGCGCCGTAGGCAATCGCCTGATCGAGCAAGCTAAGCGAATCGCGCACGCTGCCTTCAGCCGCGCGCCCCAGCATATCGAGCGCAGCCATTTCGTACGGTACTTGTTCGGCCTCCAAAACGCGTTTGAGATGGCTGGCGATCAGCAGTGGAGGTAAATTTTTCAGGTTGAATTGCAGGCAGCGCGACAATACCGTGATCGGCAATTTTTGTGGATCCGTCGTCGCCAGAATGAATTCCACATGCCCCGGCGGCTCTTCCAGCGTTTTCAGCATGGCATTGAAGGCCGACTTCGACAGCATGTGAACTTCATCGATGATGTAAACCTTGTAACGGCCGGAAACCGGCATGTACTGCGCCGTCTCCAGCAATTCGCGCATTTCATCGACCTTGGTATTGGTCGCCGCATCGACTTCCAGCAAATCGACAAAACGCCCGGCATCGATATCGGTACAGGCTCGGCATACGCCACAGGGTTGCGAGGTGATCCCGCCGTTGCCATCCGGCCCCTGACAATTCAGTGCCTTGGCCAAAATCCGCGCCAGCGTTGTTTTCCCCACGCCTCGCGTACCGGTAAACAGATAAGCGTGGTGGATACGCCCGCTATCCAACGCATTGGCCAGCGCCTGCACCACATGCTCTTGCCCCACTACGTCAGCAAAGATGCGGGGACGCCATTTACGTGCAAGGACTTGATGAGTCATCGAAGCAAAAGTGAATGATGAAAATGGAAAGGCGAGCCTTGCCCCCGGCACTTCAACGGCTTTGCTGTGGCTGCTTCGTTCCCGACCTGACCAGGTTCACAAACGCTGAATGCGGGGAGACCCGCCAAAAGAATTTTAACACGTCATATCCCAGATTAATGGCTTCCATGAACGTAAAATAGTATGCAATTTTTATAGAGGCATTCGATGAACACCCAATTACCTGCTGCTCCTGTGCGCTTGACTGCCCTCTCGCATGGCGGTGGATGCGGTTGCAAAATTGCGCCCGGTGTATTACAGAAAATTATTTCCAACACTACGTCTCCTTTTTTTCCACAGCAACTGTTGGTGGGAATTGAAACCCGCGATGATGCCGCCGTTTACCAACTGAACGACACACAGGCGATTGTGGCCACCACCGACTTTTTTATGCCGATTGTCGACGACCCTTTCGATTTCGGCCGTATCGCCGCCGCCAATGCGCTTTCCGACATTTATGCCATGGGCGGCACGCCGCTGTTTGCGCTGGCGATTGTCGGGATGCCGGTCAATGTGTTGCCGCTTGCCACGATTAAATCGATTCTCAATGGGGGCGAGAGTATCTGCCGTGCCGCCGGCATCCCGATTGCGGGAGGACACAGCATCGATTCGGTCGAGCCGATCTATGGATTGGTCGGGATCGGGGTGGTCGACCCTTGCCACTTAAAACGCAATTGCCAAGCCCGACCCGGCGATAAGTTGATTCTCGGTAAACCGCTTGGCGTAGGTATTTACAGCGCCGCGCTAAAAAAAGACAAACTCGACGCGGCCGGCTATCAGATGATGATTGCGCAAACTACAAAGTTAAACACGCCCGGAATCAAACTGGGAAAATTACCCTGTGTTCACGCCCTCACCGATGTGACAGGCTTCGGCCTGGTGGGCCATTTGCTGGAAATTTGCAAGGGGTCATCGGTGGGCGCACGGATCGAATTCGAGCAGTTGCCGATTCTGTCGTCTGCACGCGATCTCGCTACCATGGGTTGTATAACCGGTGCATCGGGCCGCAATTGGGCCGACTATGATGCGTCTATCGATCTGCATGAAAAGCTGGGTGATATCGAACGCAATCTGCTTACTGACCCGCAGACCAGTGGCGGCTTGCTGGTCACATGTACACCGGATACGGTTGATGAAGTGCTTTCCATTTTCAAGGAACAAGGCTTTGATTACGCCACAGAGATCGGTGAGATAGTGGAAGGGGAAAGCAAAATTGTGGTCAATTAAAATATATATAGCGAACCGCGGATATCTGGTTACTTATTGTTTGCTTTCTTACGCAAGCTATCTATCTATTATGCAGTTAATGTTTGGTGGGGACTGGCCGGAAGTGGAGGTGCTTGTTGCCCTCTTGGGAGCACCTTTGTTATTTCAAATTTGGCCTACTGCCGGCATGTCTTTATTCGCATTTATCCATTCGCTATGGACTGGACTTTTAGCACTCAGCATTATGCAACGGTTACTTCTTGAGCCTGGATTCAGATTGGGTGATTTATCTCCGGCCCATTTAACGATCAATTGCATTTTCACTGCTTTGAATTTTCTTGGTTTGGTATGGCTGACTTTATATAGCAATATTAATCGGCGAAAAGCCTGACTTCGTACGCATATGTGGGGGCGATCCGGTGAATTTTAGGGATCCGTTAGGGTTGGAAGCGCTGGGAGTTTGCAAAGCCTGAAAAAAATAAAAAAATAAAAAATCAAAGAAAAATCAAAGGAATCAAAGGGGTCAGCGTCAATTGTTTTGCGATACTCTTGCATCATGCCTCGTTGCCCCCGCATCCAGCTACGATTAAAATATAAACTCAAGCATTGGCGCGCCTTTCCACATAAAAACGCTCGCAAAGCCGCATGAAAAGGCGATCTATAAATAGTCGTCCCTGCAAAAGCCCTGACAGCCGCGCCAGCGTTAGCGTTCAT
>CAZRAL010000072.1:0-10913 GCA_964598005.1 uncultured Burkholderiales bacterium | reverse complement strand
GTTTTTTCATCCGCAAAAATTACCACTTTTCATGTGACCGTGCGTAACATCAGATGATAAGATTTCAACGCTTCCTTAGCGCGAGATTTCTTGATCGCCCTTAAGGTTACATTAAGGCTCTTTTTTGCATCCGTTTTGCCTTTAGCAATACATTCTACGTAATCGATATTTTCGTTACCAGTCTCTCCAGCTTCCTGCTTAAGCAGCGCTGTTCTCAACCTCAGCGAACACATTGTGTGCGCAAAATATGTATCACCTTTGTATTTTTCCAGAGGCGTTCGGTTATCAACCTCTTCTCCCGTGACAAAACCAACTAAGCCAGCAGATGTTGCGAAGCAAATGGCAAGTTTTTTAAACATACTCCTCTCCTTGGGTGTTAAGTCCTATAAAAAATTAGTGTAACGGCTTTTAGAGGAGGGTGGGAAACCTTAACTATTTTCCAATACAGAAGCGACTGAATATTTCGCCCAACAGGTCATCCGAAGTGAATTCCCCGGTAATGTGGGAAAGTGCGTTTTGCGCCAGCCGCAGGTTCTCTGCAAAAAGATCGTATTGTGTTGCATGCCGCGCCGCGTCCGCTAAATGCTTTGCCGTTTCGCCGAGAGCAACAAGATGCCGCTGGCGCGCAATAAAAACGCCCTCCCCACTGGGTTGCCATCCTGCCGTTTGCAAGAGCCACTGCTTTATTAGCTCTATCCCTGCCCCCGTTACAGCCGATACAAAGATCGTGGCGTGATGGTTTTCCTGAATGGATTTGGGCGACAGGCCATGGATATCGATTTTGTTATAGACCCACGCCAGTGGCAGCGCAGGCGGCAGTTTGGCGACAATTTCTGCCTCGGCGGGAGCAATCATCCCTCCTGCTTCCGCAATTAACAACGCCGCGCTGGCTTTTTCGATGGCCGCCCAGGTGCGTGCAATGCCGATTTTTTCCACTTCATCCTCGGCGGGCCGTAACCCCGCTGTATCGATCAAATGAACCGGTACGCCTTCCAGAAATAGGGTCGCCCGTACCGGGTCACGGGTGGTTCCTGCGATAGGGGTCACAATCGCCAGCTCTTCTCCGGCCAACCGGTTCAAAAGGCTGGACTTGCCGACGTTCGGCCGGCCAATCAAAACAACGGTAAGCCCTTCACGCAACAAGGCCCCCTGCTTCGCCTCGGCAGTAAATTTTTCCAGTTGTTCGCGGATAGCAACCAGCTTTCCTTCCTGCAATTGAATTGTGGCGGGCTCGATCTCTTCTTCGGGAAAGTCGATGCAGGCCTCAACATGCATACGCAGATCGATCAAGGCATCGGTCAAGGCGCGCACCCGCGCAGAAAATTCGCCGCTTAATGAACGCGCCGCGGAACGCGCCGCTTCTGCCGAATGGGCTTCGATCAGGTCGGCCACGCTTTCGGCTTGGGCGAGATCGAGTTTGCCGTTCAGAAACGCTCGTTTGGTGAATTCGCCTGGCTCGGCCAGACGACAGCCCAGTTGCAGGCAACGTTTCAGCAATTGGTGCATGACAACAGGCCCACCATGCCCTTGTAATTCTAGTACCTCCTCGCCGGTATAGGAATGAGGTGCTGGGAAATATAAAGCGATGCCCTGGTCGATCATGGCACCGGCTTCATCCCGAAACGCCGCCAGCGTAGCCATGCGTGGATAAAGTTCTTTTTCCACGATTGCCTTCATCAGCGGTTGCACCGCTTTACCGGAAATTCGCACCACCCCCACCCCACCATGCCCGGAGGCCGTAGCAATGGCCGCAATGGTTTCACGTGGAACAATCGGAGGGAGCAAGGTCATTTAATACACTCGTTCATAAATTAAAAAGCCGTCCGGCTAATCATAACCGGACGGCTTTTATCGATTTCACGTGCAGCCCGCGTTATCGTTTCGGCGCTTTTGGCGCGGCTTCGATAAAGGTTTTATTGATATACCACTGCTGTGCAATACCTAAAATATTTTGCATGGTCCAATACAACACCAGGCCTGCGGGGAAAAAGAAAAACATCACCGAAAAAACGACCGGCATAATCATCATGACCTTGGCTTGAATCGGATCAGGCGGTGCGGGATTTAGCTTGGTTTGAATCAACATCGATGCGCCCATAATGACCGGCAATACATAAAACGGATCGGGCGACGAAAGGTCGTGGAGCCAGCCAATCCAGGGCGCATTGCGTAGCTCGACCGCGCCCAGCAACACCCAGTAAAGGGCAATAAAAAACGGAATCTGAATCACCATCGGTAAACACCCACCGAGCGGATTGACCTTTTCGTTACGATAAAGCTCCATCATGGCCTGATTCAGTTTCATTTTATCGTCGCCGACCCGTGCCCGAAGCGCTTCCACTTTAGGCGCAAGCGCTTTCATGCGCGCCATTGATTTGCCTGCGCGCTGATTAAGCGGGAAAAAAACCAGCTTGATGAGAATAGTGAAAATAATGATGGTCCAGCCCCAGTTGCCGATCCCCTCATTAATCCAGGAAAGCGTGACGAACATGGGATAGGCCAGCACCGTAAGCATGCCGTAATCCACCACCAGATCCAGGCCGGGTGCGATTTTTTTCAAGTTATCCTGTTCTTGCGGACCGGTATAGAGCGGCATGGATATTTTGGCGGTGGCGCCGCTTGCAATTGCCCCTACTGGCACGATGACCCCAGCGCTATAAAGTTTATCGGTCACTTTGCGGGTAAAGAATTCCCGCTTGATCGTGCCCTGTGGCAACCATGCCGAGACAAAGTAATGTTGCACGAGCGCTATCCAGCCATCCGATGCGGTCTTAATGTAATCCTGCTTATCTTTATCGATATCGCTAAAGTCTACTTTCTGAAACTTTTTTGCTTCGGTATAAACCGCCGGGCCGGTGAAGGTAACCACTCCCGTGAAGGGATTGCTTCCCGAGTTCTCTCCCTCTGGCGGATTGCTATCGCGCACAAACTGAAAGTAAGCGCTGGGGTTAAGTGTTTCCCCACTTTCATTTTTGATTTCGTAGCGCACATCGATGATATAGCTATCGCGCTTGAAGGTATAAATTTTGTCGATACTTACACCCGGTATATCGACACTTGTAAAGCGCACCTCTAGCACATTTTGACTGCCCAGTTCGTATCGGGTCTGATCGATTGACCACATGGCCTGATGGGTAGGAAGCCCTGGGCCTAACAACCCAGACTGAGTAATAAAATAGTGCTCTGGTTTGTCCTGAAGCAGCGTCAAGGGCTGGGTTTTATGCACCACCGATAAATGATCGCGCAAGGTAACCATACGAATGTCAGCGCCCGCAGTATCAAGCTCGACGGCGAGTTTGTTTGTTTGCACCGTTACACGTTTACCGGTTTTTACGATTTCAGCAACGGTTTTCAAGGGCGGCGATAAGGGATCACTCACTGTCGTTGTTTGCGGTGCAGGGATGGAACGGTCGCCTACCCCTGTCCCTGTACTGGATGCTTGTGGCGTCGTCGTGATGCCCGGCGGGGAAATGGCGGGCGTATGCTGTTTTTCCCAAGCCTGCCAAAGCAGCATGCCGGAAAAACCAAAAATGATTAGCGCAATGATGCGTTGAGTATCCATTGTTTCCTTTGGGTCACGGGACAGGATCGCTGCCGCCGGGGTGCCAGGGATGGCAGCGGAGCAAGCGCCGAATAGTAAGATAACCGCCTTTCATGCCACCATATTTTTCAAGAGCATGAAGAGCATAGACAGAACAGGTAGGGTCAAACCGGCAATGCATTCCCCAATAAGGACTTAGCAGGTATCGGTACGCGCGAACCATTATCATGAGCAGGTAGGCCAAAGGGGATATCCACTCAGCTTTTTTCATTTTCTACAATTCGTGCCAGAATTTTATCGAACGCCTGGTTTGCCATTACAGCAAGCCGTTTTTTTTCCGGCTGGCCTTTAACGATAAAGGTTTGATGAATGGCCACTACGACATCGATTGCCGACTGTCGGAGGGGATGGGTGCGAAATGTTTCACGAATAATCCGTCTGAAACGATTACGATCAATGGCGCGCCGAAGATGCCGCTTAGGGACGATCAGCCCAAGCCGTCCTCCATTAGGTAAGGGTTTAGCATGTGGCAAAACCTGCGTCTGGAGGATATCTTCTCGATGACGAAATCGGCATGAAATTATTTTTAGAAACCCGGAGTTGTCGAGCCGCTGGTGCCGACTAAATCGATATTGGTTTCGCGCTTGTTTGTTGGCCACCGTCACTGGATTAAACGAGCCCAGCAGATTTTATATAGCGTAGCGCGGAGGGACAGCCAACAAGCTGTGCTTGTTGGCTGTCCCTCTCGACTATTAAGTAGGTGCTCCCCTTTGATTATCTTTATCCCTGACAGAGGGATTGAAGCAGCAATTGCGCCTCTTCTGCGACAAAGGGAGCAATCGCACCGCCGCACATCAACAAGGCCTTCCGGTAGATCGAGTTCAAACTCCACGCCGCCACAGTGGCATGTGGCTTTGTGCTTGGGTTGAATTACAACACCATCAACCTCTTTAAGATTCAATGCCATTGCTTATCCTTGAGAGCATCTAACGTAGATCTAACCGGCGACAGGAATGCCGCGAAGCGGCATGTAGGACATCCGGGTTGAGCGCAGGGTTGGGCGTCGCGGTCATGAGTGAGCAAGGAACCAGTAAGCTGCCGCGAATACGAGCAACGGGGGCAGTAGCCAGCGCAATAGATCAGCAACGAGTTTATGTGGTGTGATTGCTTTTGCCGCCGTGTGAAGAGCAACCACCTTTGCAAGCGCCTGTGGCTCAAAAACATATTGGCCGCCACTTTGAATTCGCTCGGCGGCCTGCTGAAGTTCCGCAGGTGTTAACCCAATAACCTCTTCACCTGCGTCGAAACACAGGGAAAGCATCAGGGAGCGCGCTTGGCTTAAACTGGCCGCAGCGGATGCAGGCGGCAGACGGACTAGACGTGTGCACTCTGTGACGCTCAACTTGTTTTATACCGCAAGGCGTGCCCGTCCCTTTGCGCGACGGGAATTAATCACACTGCGTCCACCTGTTGTTTTCATACGCACCAAAAAGCCATGCGTTTTTTTGCGCCGCGCAACAGAGGGCTGGTAAGTTCTTTTCATACGTGTAAGTCCTTCATTTCGATCGAAATCAGTTCAGGAAAACCGTGCATTTTCGACTATTTTCATGAAGTTAGTCAACTTCATTAGCGCGCCTTCTTTTTTCCTTGCGCCATTTTGCATGTGGATAAGTTGCCGCAGAAAGAATAGAATAACAATTATCTTGCTCTCTGTTTCACCCTCGTCTCCATCCACAATTCCTTCGAATGCATCCTTTTTGGCTATCCTGTATCTCTGAGTTCAAGCAGGAGCTATCCGCGCATCAGTACAACACGTGGATCAAGCCCTTACGCTTTGAGCAGGATGGCGATGACTTTACCCTGGTGGCGCCCAATCGACACATTTTGCAATGGGTAAAAGATCGATTATTGTCACGAATTGAGGGGGCTGGCGAAAAATTCTTTGCCCGGCCAATCCGGATTGACCTGGCATTAGAAGAAGAAAATATCGGTGCCCCCCCTACTTCTGAAATATCTGTTCAAATAAACAACGATACAGCACAAACTCCTGCTACCCTCTCGCTAAAATCGGCAACTCAACCTTCTCACCGGCTTAATCGACAGTTCACCTTCTCGACTTTTGTCGGTGGTAAAGCCAATCAACTCGCTCGCGCTGCAGCAGTGCAAGTAGCAGAAAACCCTGGCAGTGCCTATAACCCCCTATTTATATATGGTGCAACGGGTTTAGGGAAAACCCACTTAGTCCAAGCTATCGGCAATCAGATGCTAGAAAACATACCTGGTGCCAAAGTGCGCTATCTCCACGCCGAGCAATTCGTTACCGATGTGGTAAAGGCTTACCAGCATAAAGCCTTTGACAGTTTCAAACGCTCATATCACGCACTAGATCTTTTGCTTATCGATGATATTCAATTTATCAGCGGAAAATCGCGTACACAGGAAGAGTTTTTTTATGCCTTCAATGCCCTTATTGAAGGCGGAAAACAAGTTGTTATCACCAGTGACCGGTTTCCTAAAGAAATTTCCGGTATAGAAGACCGGTTGATTTCGCGCTTTGGCTGGGGCTTAACGGTATCGGTGGAACCCCCAGAACTGGAAATGCGGGTCGCTATTCTGATGAAAAAGGCCGAGTCCGAAGGAATAGCGCTTAACGAGGAAGTCGCTTTTTTCATCGCTAAATATATTCGATCGAATGTGCGTGAATTGGAAGGTGGCCTAAAACGGGTACTGGCTTATTCACGTTTTAATAATATGCCCGTTTCACTCGCTTCAGCCAAAGAAGCACTTAAAGATTTGCTGGCCGTTTTGAACCGACAAATATCGATTGATAATATTCAAAAAACTGTTGCTGATTACTATAAGATAAAAGTTTCAGACATGTATTCTAAAAAACGCATTCGCTCTCTGGCACGCCCCCGTCAAATAGCGATGGCACTAGCAAAAGAACTTACGCCGATGTCATTACCGGAGATCGGCGAGGCTTTCGGGGGACGTGATCACACCACTGTTCTACATGCTTGCCGGAAAATCACCGAATTAATGACAAGCGAACAGGATATCGCGCGTGATCATGCTTTATTAATTCAAATATTGCGGGGCTGATCATGTGGAACAACACATTATTATTTTGTATAAGTAATATTTAACGGTCTTTGTAAAAAATTATGCACAATTATTCACAGGTTAATCCGTCTTTTATAAGGCCTCTTTAAAAATCATAACATCATGAATTTATTTAAAAAAACAACGTTATTTAAAAATTGTCGGGCATTAACTATTACTATTATTTAAGGTTAAAGACAATGCTAATGATAAAAGCAACCAATAGCACTTTGCTTGGTCCCCTGCAATTTGTAACAGGGATTGTTGAAAGAAGACATACGCTACCCATACTCTCGAACGCATTAATTGAGGTAAATGATCAAACGATCAGTTTTCTAGCGACTGATTTGGAAGTCCAGATAAAAGCAGCAGTTAAGCTAGAGAAGGCCCATAAAAATGCAAGCCTTACAGTGAGTGCAAAAAAATTGCAGGATATTCTGCGCGCGCTTCCACCAGACGCAGAAATAGCATTGGAAAACAAGGATAACCGGTTAACCGTAAAAGCTGGAAAAAGTCGGTTTGCATTGCAAACGCTTGCAGCCGCGGATTTTCCAAAAATTACGGAATCCAAGGATACGGCTACGACAGTTTCCTTACCGCAACGTGACTTAAAACACGTGTTGGGCTTGGTGCAATTTGCAATGGCTGTTCAAGATATCCGTTATTACCTGAATGGAGCCCTATTTTCTACCGAAGGAAATATTCTGCGTGTAGTGGCAACTGATGGACATCGGTTGAGCATGGCTTCCTATGTCTTGCCTGAAAACGTTCCGAAAATAGAAGTTATATTGCCGCGAAAAACGGTATTGGAATTAATTAAATTGCTGGATGAAAGCGACGACCCAGTCCGCTTGAATATGCATAGCAATCAGGTGAAATTCAGCTTTTCCGGAATCGAAATGGTAAGCAAAATTGTCGAAGGGAAATTCCCAGATTACACTAAAGTGATTCCCACTGGTTATACCAATCATGTGATGCTGAACCGGATTCTATTTCAGCAGGCACTACAACGTGCGGCCATTTTATCCAACGATAAAATACGTGGAGTTCGACTGGTCTTTACCAAAGATGCGCTATCGATTATTTGTAGCAATAACGAGCATGAAGAAGCGGAAGAAGGATTAGCAATTGAATATAGCAAAGAGGCGATGGATATTGCTTTCAATATTTCCTATCTGCTTGATGTCTTAGGGCATTTGAATAGCGAAACCATCATGATTTCGCTCGGTGATGCCAACATGGCAAGTACCTTAATCACCCAACCGGGAAAAGATAATTTCAAATATGTGGTTATGCCGATGCGTATATAAGGCACGTCTGCCATATAGCCTGATTTGATCAACAAATAAATTTTTAGGAAGTAAATGGTTCCCGCAAAAAAGCAAGACAACATGCCCGCCTACGATTCCGACTCCATCAAGATACTGAAAGGGCTGGAGGCGGTTCGTAAACGCCCCGGCATGTACATTGGCGACACATCGGATGGCACAGGCTTGCATCATATGGTATTCGAAGTTGTCGATAATGCCATTGATGAAGCGCTGGCCGGATATTGCGATGATATCAAAGTGATCATTCATACCGACAACTCGGTTTCCGTACTGGATAACGGCCGGGGAATTCCGACCGGGATCAAAGATGACGACGAATTCAAACGCTCGGCGGCAGAAATAGTGATGACCGAATTGCATGCGGGCGGAAAATTCGACGCGAACTCCTACAAAGTTTCAGGGGGACTACATGGCGTTGGAGTGTCGGTAGTGAACGCCTTATCGGAATGGTTGAAACTACGCATTTGGCGTGACGGTAAGGCACATCAGATGGAATTTCGTATGGGGGAAACGGTTGCACCGCTTGCGGTTACCGGGACGACCGAAAAACGAGGGACTGAGGTTCACTTTCTTGCCGCCAAGGAAACGTTCGGCGTGATTGAATTCCATTACGAAATTTTGGCCAAACGGCTGCGCGAACTTTCTTTTCTCAACAACGGCGTAAAAATAGAATTGATCGATCAGCGAACGGGCAAAAGCGAAAACTTTGCCCACTCTGGCGGAGTAAAAGGCTTTGTCGATTATATGAACCGGGCCAAGAACGTTCTCCATCCGAAAATTTTTTATGCGGTGGGGGAAAAAGACGGCATCACCGTCGAAGTATCGATGCAATGGAACGATAGCTATGGGGAAACGGTTCAATGCTTTACCAACAACATTCCGCAACGCGACGGCGGCTCCCATTTAACCGGCCTGCGTCAAGCCATGACGCGCGTTTTGAATAAATATATCGAAGAAAATGAATTGGCCAAAAAGGCAAAAGTGGAAACCTCCGGCGACGATATGCGCGAAGGCTTGACTTGTGTCCTTTCGGTGAAGGTTCCCGAGCCAAAGTTTTCCTCACAAACCAAAGATAAACTGGTGTCTTCCGAGGTACAGCCTGTGGTGCAGGAAGTTGTGGGCGCCAAATTGGCTGAATACCTGCTGGAAACGCCGAGCGATGCCAAAATAATTTGCGGCAAAATTATCGATGCCGCCCGTGCGCGCGATGCCGCCCGCAAGGCGCGTGAATTAACGCGCCGTAAAGGCGTGATGGATGGGGTCGGGCTGCCGGGGAAATTGGCGGATTGTCAGGAAAAAGACCCAGCGCTATGCGAAATCTATATTGTCGAGGGCGATTCCGCAGGGGGCTCGGCAAAACAGGGGCGTGACCGTAAATTCCAGGCCATTCTTCCGCTGCGCGGCAAGGTGTTGAACGTTGAGAAAGCGCGTATCGACAAAGTCATTTCGTCGGAGCAAATTGCCACATTGATTACCGCGTTGGGCGCCGGAATCGGCAAAGACGATTTCAATCACGACAAACTGCGATATCACCGCATCATCATCATGACCGATGCCGATGTCGATGGCGCGCATATTCGTACCTTGCTGCTCACTTTTTTTTATCGGCAGATGCCGCAACTGGTCGAAAACGGCTACATCTATATCGCCCAACCGCCACTTTACAAAATAAAAATGGGCAAGGAAGAGCGCTACATCAAAGATGAACATGAGCTAAAAAGAGCGCAACTCAAAAAAGCATTAAGCGAGGCCGCGCTTATCCCTGCGCTCAACGCATCGCCTATCCAAGGCGAAGCACTCGGACAGATTGCCAGTGAATACTTGATTACCGATGCGGTGATTGGGCGGCTCTCACGGGCTTTCGATCCCGAAGTTTTGTGGGGATTACTCGCCACGCCGCCGATCGATCTTTCTACAGCAGAGGCAGCGACCAGGGCAGCGGTATGGCTCACCGATGCCGTTGGTGAGGGTAGCCTCAAAATCGATGTGGAGCATGATGAAGCACACGATATGTGGCAGTTGCGTTGTGTTAAAACGCTGCATGGAAACACCCGTGAAACAGTGCTCAACACCACCTTTATCGAAACCAGCGATTACGAACAGATCGTCCATACCGCACAAACCTTGAACGGCCTGGTAAGAGGAGGCGCCGAAATTCGTCGCGGTGAAAGGGCGCGCGCGGTCAAAACATTTGGTGAAGCGCTCTCTTGGTTGCTGGAGCAGGCCAAGGAAGGGATGCACATCCAGCGCTATAAAGGGTTGGGAGAGATGAATCCCGAACAACTTTGGGAAACAACCATGGACCCCCAGGTGCGCATTCTGAACAAAGTACAGATCGAAGACGTAATTGGTGCCGATATGATGTTTACAACACTCATGGGTGACGATGTCGAGCCACGCCGCGCATTTATCGAAAATAACGCATTGATTGTAAAAAATCTTGATATTTAAGTTTTAGTCACGGTTACAGTTGGAATTAAGCAGTATTCCCACTACAATAACGGGCTTTATTGCAGCGCATTTGGCTTGGTAGCTCAGTCGGTAGAGCAGAGGACTGAAAATCCTTGTGTCGGTGGTTCGATTCCGCCCCAAGCCACCAACACAGAAAATGCCAACCCTTATCGGTTGGTATTTTTTTTGCCCGCAACGCCAGTACTGGCGCGGTTCTGCGGTTTAACCTCGAGAGCGTCACCCTCATTGATTGGTCGTTTTTTCTCTCTTTATGACCTCTCTGTCTCCGCTTTTCTCTACCAACCTCGCGAGCGGTCGCGAGGCCACTTCCTTATTTGACAAGGACTTAGATGCAACCGGTTGTTGTTGGCAATTCCTTAGCGAAAACGACCGAAAACGTTTTTGTCTATTTTTTAGGCACCATGAGGACTATATAGTCGTCCCTGCAAAATTCAAATCAACAGATAAAACTGATACGGCGGCCAAAT
>CAZRAL010000071.1:0-11036 GCA_964598005.1 uncultured Burkholderiales bacterium | reverse complement strand
ATGAACGCTAACGCTGGCGCGGCTGTCAGGGCTTTTGCAGGGACGACTAATTTACAGTCTGTTCTTATTGTTGCGCGCGTTGGGCTGCGACGAATGCCAGGGGTTTTATACAGCAAACCCTTACCCGCCCAAGCCTCCGAGGTCCAGTATTTGCAACCCTCCCGCTAAATCGTTCAAGACCCGGAAATAAAGGTCACTTCCACAGCATCGAGATGCCCGGCTCCGGCCACAGCCTTGATAAGCACAGGGCGATTGTTGTTCAAGTCGCTCATGGCTCCATTCTTCAAAATAGCGGTGGTAGCATTGATAGCTTCGCCATTCACCCTGAAATTTGATGGTGATTGAAAATCGGTAATATTTCCCTGCACTGTATAAGTCAAACGTTCAGTGGGCTGGATTAAACGAAATTCTGTTGCCGTGAGAACGCCTTGTTGTTTGACGCCACGCACCTGAACGCGCATTCCAGGTATCACCGAAGCCGCTCCAGGCACCGTACTTTCTACATTGGTATCGTTCAGGCGAAAATGCCCGGGCGCCGTAACTTTCTCTACCACCCCATCCAGCACAATCGTATTGTTGTCGGGGCGGATCAAGTTAAAGCCCCTCGTAACTTCAAGTGCAGTAACGGCATGGCTTACCAAATCGTATGTTCCCAATACACGTATTGTTTCGTTCTCCGCAATAATCGTAACTGGCGGACTAGGTGGCGCTGGCGCGGGCAATATTTGTCCCGGCGTTACGACCTGTATTTTGGGAGAAACGGTAATGACTCTATTCTGCAAAGTAAATTGGCTGAGAGTAAAGTTTGTGCCCTTGCCTGATATTTCGACGGTTCCATTAAGGGGAGGCGTGCGCTTGATCACCCGTGTAGCCAGTAACGAGCCCGGCTGTGGCAAGGGCAAGCCATATACTTCGATATAGTCGCCCACAGAAATCGCAGCGAGCGCTGGTACGCCATCCAGAATCGTATTTTGGTCGAACTGTATCGATATCGATAATATCGTCAGCTGCTGTGCACCGACATTGATCTGTTCGACCGGCCCGATAACGGTGCTCTGTACCTGAAGCTGGGTAGCAAGGCCCTCACCTGTATTACCTTGCAGGTTACCGGTCATTTCGGTGAACATACCCAGGCGTAATTCAGTGGCAGCACTGCCATATTTGGCATTGATGTAAATCGATGCGCCGCCGTTCACCCATTTCGTTCCCGCAATACCGGATGGCCCCAAGGATGTGAGCGGGCCACTCGCGGTCAAGGGGCCTGCCACTGCGGGCGGCGGCGCTGAGCCCGTCCCATTCGAGCCGGTCTTGGATTCAAGACAGGCATTCAACAATAGCAACGCAGTTATTACAGTCAAGCGAACCAAATAAATCAATCCACGACCGGCAAAAACCTTTGTTTTGCAAATGTTCATTTCTATTCCTTTTTTGCATAAAAATACAGGCTGAGCCAGATGCACTGGCTCCTTTTGCAGTTTGCTTCTGTATTAATCCTCTCGGCCTCGATAGCCTGCTTTATAATCCAGTTGTTCACTTGCTTACATCAATCGCGTACCAATTGAGCTCGTTGGGCTACGACGAATGCCAGGGGTTTTATACAGCAAACCCTTACCTGCCCAAGCCTCCGAGGTCCAGTATTTGCAACCCTCCCGCTAGATCGTTCAAGGCCCGGAAATAAAGGTCACTTCCACAGCATCGAGATGCCCGGCTCCGGCCACAGCCTTGATAAGCACAGGGCGATTGTTGTTCAAGTCGCTCATGGCTCCATTCTTCAAAATAGCGGTGGTAGCATTGATAGCTTCGCCATTCACCCTGAAATTTGATGGTGATTGAAAATCGGTAATATTTCCCTGCACTGTATAAGTCAAACGTTCAGTGGGCTGGATTAAACGAAATTCTGTTGCCGTGAGAACGCCTTGTTGTTTGACGCCACGCACCTGAACGCGCATTCCAGGTATCACCGAAGCCGCTCCAGGCACCGTACTTTCTACATTGGTATCGTTCAGGCGAAAATGCCCGGGCGCCGTAACTTTCTCTACCACCCCATCCAGCACAATCGTATTGTTATCAGGGCGGATTGGGATCAAACCGCTTTTTACGTCGAGCGCGGTAATGACATCGCCTGCTTTATCGTAAACGCCTACAACACGCACCGGCTCATTTTCTGGAATGGCCACAAGCGGTGGCGCATGCGGAGCCGTCGAAGGCATAATCGTTGTGGAAGTGAGGAGACGTGTGTCGGCAGAGGTTACGATCGTTCTGTTTTGCAACATAAACTGGGTTTTGGAAAAGTTGGTCACCGCGCCCGCTATTTCAATAGAGGAAGCATGCGGGGCTGAGCGTTTGATCACACGTGTAGCCAGTAACGAACCCGGTTGCGGCAAGGGCAAGCCATATACTTCAAGGTACTCGCCGACTGAAATTGCGGAGAGCGTCGGTACGCCATCCAGAATCGTATTTTGGTCGAACTGTATCGATATCGATAATATCGTCAGCTGCTGTGCACCGACATTGATCTGCTCGACAGGTCCGACGACCGTGCTCTGCGTCTGAAGCTGAATGGCTGCGCCTTCGCCTGTATCGTTTTGTAGATTACCGGTCATTTCGGCAAACATCCCCAAGCGTAATTCGGTGGCGGCGCTACCTGTTTGCGTATTAATGGAAATTGATGCACCACTGTTCACCCAGTTTATTCCTGCAATACCAGTTGGCCCTGATGAAGTGAGCGGGCCACTTGCCACCAGTGAGCCTGTTATCACGGGTGGTGGCACCGAAGGCGTGACGCCTGTTCCATTTGATCCGGTTTTAGTGCTGATATCCCCGCCGCCACAAGCATTCAGAAATAAAAAAACGACTGCCCCCATTATACGAAACAGGGGGGGGGGGAAATCTGGCTCAATCAGTAATCTAGCTTTAAACAAACTCATTTCTCTTCCTTTTTTTCCGCATAAAAATACATACCAAGCCGGATGCGCTGGTTTCTTTCCCGGCCAGCTTCTGCATCGGCTGCTTCGGCCTCAATGGCCCGTTTTACGGTCTCTTCGTGTACGTGTTGCCATTGATCGCGTGCCAGTTGCGCCAGCATGCTGACCGATTGCTCGGAAAGCTCATCGGAAAATACGGCTTGGTCGAGAAAAAGAGGCTGGTCGGAAAGTACATTGATAACCGCCGCCTGAGCATGATCTTCGAGATTCTCACCCAACGGCAGCAGGCGGTCGTTGAAATCGCGCTGGGAAACAAAAGCTCGGGCATTCAGATGCAAGTACCCTTCTCCGTCCTCGTGCGCATAACCCAAACGAACCAGTTCCTCATAAATAGCGCCCGGGCGAACATCCACGGTAATCGAGCGCACCAGATCGTCAAACGAAGCTTCGCGGCCCGCCGGGTGCCGGGACAGCGGTTTTGGTTTTCCATCGCGATCCCGCCAGCGGCGGACGCTGCACCATACAGCATGCGTTGCCGAAGCAAAAGAGGTAATGGTTTCTGGTCGTTTTTCTTCGGCTGCATCGGTGGTCAGCCGACGGATTTCCTTCCGATTCAAGCCGGTCAGCAGCGAAAGACGGGTACCGGTGGCAGTATCCTCTCCTTCGAAATGGCACAGCGCTGATTGCACATAGACCCGTTTTAGCAATTCGCTGGCCATCTGATAGGTAATGCCTTTGCTGATCAACAACCGTACCAATGGCGCCAACACACGCCCCAGCACACCCAGCAATTGTTTATGCGTATCGCGATCACCCACCAGAGAGGTCATGCTTACCAAATCAAAAAGAGATGCGGGAATTATTCCCGTTTATCCCCTCTAATGCAATAAAAATTTATCTCTGTTTGTAGCCGCATCAGCGTGACGACCCAGCTTGGAAAAATCGGGGGGTTAACGGCAGATAATCGGACTAAACGGTAATAACTGTTTCAAAGAATAAAAAACTAGGCGCCTGACTACTTGTTTGGGCTTGTTTCAAATTATGTAACTCATTGTTTCAGATTGAAAAATTTTCACAAAAAACCGCTAACAAAAATTTTAAAAAATACTGTTGCATTTCCCCTAAACCGCACGATATAGTGACACCAAACCTGAGTAGCCACTAGATATTGTATAAAGTGTGGATATTTCTGTTTCTTATTTTTGTATGAAACAGGAATAGGCCGTGGAAAACCTGTGGGAAACGCTGTATCTGGCAACCAGCCTGTTTCGTTTTTAGCGCCGGCAAACTCAGGGCAAGTATTAGTAACAAATTGAAATTATTACAAAAAGACGCGTTTTAGGAGACTTTACTTATGCGCCTGGCATCCGATATCCATCTACCAAATCCTGTAATTGGTTTGACTGCATCCCCTCAAAATATAACAAGTGCCGATCCCGTTGAGAATCGATATACCGATTACAAGATGATCCGGCGCAATGGGTCGGTAGCCCCGTTCCAGCCCGAAAAAATAGCCATTGCCCTGACCAAAGCGTTTATCGCCGTGAACGGGGGACATGAAGCCGCTTCTGCGCGCATGCGCGATCAGGTACAGCATCTCACTCAGGCGGTCGTCAATGCGTTATTGCGTCACAAACCTTCCGGCGGCACCTTCCATATTGAAGAAGTGCAGGATCAGGTCGAGTTGGCGCTGATGCGCGGCGGCGCACACGAAGTGGCGCGCAGCTATGTACTTTACCGCGAACAGCGTGCCCAGGAACGCGCTCGGCAAAGCCAAACATCCACCGCCACTGCGCCAGCCAGTCTTCATGTCACCGTAAATGGAGGCCGCCAGCTACTGGATATGGCCGCCCTGACTGTTCTCATCAGGGATGCCTGTGCCGGGCTGGGCGATGCGGTCAACCCGCAAGCTATTCTCGCCTCTACCGTCAAGGATTTGTACGACGGTGTACCGCAAGCGGAAGTTTTCAAATCCGCCATTCTGGCATCGCGCTCGATGATCGAACAGGACCCCGCCTACACCAAAGTGACTGCGCGCCTGCTGTTGCATGTTATCCGCCTGGAAATTTTTGGCGAAGAGGTTCTGCAATCGGTCATGACAACACGTTATGCCGACTATTTCCCGCAATTCGTCAAACGCGGCATTACGGCAGAGCTGCTCGACGAGCGCATGGCGCAATATGACCTGAAAAAACTGGGGCAGGCCCTCAAAGCCGAGCGCGATAATCAATTCACTTACCTCGGCCTGCAAACCTTGTACGACCGCTATTTCCTGCATATCGACGAGCAGCGCATTGAATTACCACAGGCGTTTTACATGCGCGTCGCCATGGGCCTAGCCCTGAACGAAGTCAATCGTGAAACGCGCGCCATCGAGTTTTACAACGTGCTTTCCAGTTTCGACTTCATGTCGTCCACCCCCACTCTGTTCAATTCGGGCACACGCCGCTCGCAACTCTCGAGCTGCTACCTCACTACGGTGGCCGACGATCTCGACGGTATCTACGAAGCGCTGAAAGAAAATGCGCTGCTCTCCAAGTTTGCCGGCGGGCTGGGCAACGACTGGACACCTGTGCGTGCACTGGGCTCGTACATCAAAGGCACCAACGGCAAATCGCAGGGCGTGGTGCCGTTCCTGAAAGTCGTCAACGACACCGCTGTTGCCGTGAACCAGGGCGGCAAGCGAAAAGGCGCGGTTTGCGCGTATCTGGAAACCTGGCACCTCGACATTGAGGAGTTTCTGGAACTGCGCAAAAACACTGGCGACGACCGTCGTCGTACGCACGACATGAATACCGCCAACTGGATCCCCGATCTGTTCATGAAGCGTGTCATGGAAGGCGGCGATTGGACGCTGTTCTCGCCCAGCAACTGCCCGGACCTGCACGAGAAATTCGGCAAAGCCTTCGAAACCGCCTATGTTGCCTATGAAGAAAAGGCCGCGCGCGGCGAAATAAAACTGTTCAAGAAAGTACCCGCGCTCACCTTGTGGCGCAAAATGCTTTCGATGCTGTTCGAAACCGGTCACCCGTGGATCACGTTCAAAGATCCGTGCAACATCCGCTCTCCGCAAAATCACGTGGGCGTCGTACACTCGTCCAACCTGTGCACCGAAATTACCCTTAATACCAACGATTCCGAAATCGCCGTCTGCAATCTGGGTTCGATCAACCTCGTCAATCACATGAGTGACGACGGCAAGGGAAACAAAACATTCGATCACGTTAAATTGAAAAAAACCGTGGCTACCGCCATGCGCATGCTCGATAACGTCATCGACATCAACTATTACGCGGTCAAAAAAGCACGCGATTCCAACCTGCGCCATCGTCCAGTGGGCCTGGGCATCATGGGTTTTCAGGATTGCCTGCACGAACTGCGCGTGCCCTATGCCTCGGAAACGGCGGTGCAATTCGCCGACACCAGCATGGAAGCCGTCTGCTACTATGCGTACTGGGCCTCGACCGAGCTGGCTGAAGAGCGCGGCAAATACTCCACTTACAAAGGCTCGTTGTGGGACCGCGGCATCCTCCCGCAGGATTCGCTGAAATTGCTGGCTGAGGAACGCGGCGGCTACGTCGAAACCGACCTCTCCTCGACTATGGATTGGGACAGCCTGCGCACCCGCATCAAACGCCATGGCATGCGCAACTCCAATTGCATCGCCATCGCCCCAACTGCCACGATCTCCAACATCATCGGCGTCTCGGCATGCATTGAGCCGACCTACCAGAACCTGTTTGTGAAATCCAACCTCTCGGGCGAATTCACGGTAGTGAACGACTACCTGGTGCGTGACCTGAAAACCCGCGGCTTGTGGGACGAAGTCATGGTCGCCGACATCAAATACTTCGATGGCTCGCTAGGCAAGATCGATCGCATTCCGGCTGACCTGCGCCAACTCTACGCTACCGCCTTTGAAGTCGAGACCAAATGGATTATCGAGGCCGCCTCGCGCCGGCAAAAATGGATCGATCAGGCGCAGTCGCTCAACATCTACATGGCGGGCGCTTCGGGTAAAAAGCTGGACGAAACCTACAAACTGGCCTGGCTGCGCGGGTTAAAAACTACCTACTACCTGCGTACGCTAGCGGCCACTTCTGCCGAGAAGTCCACCGGGCGCGGTGGTGAACTGAATGCGGTGCAGGTCGATAATCGCATGAGTCAGCACGCTGCGGGCGCATCGCTATCCCCGGCTGCCAGTTATGGCAACGCTTACAGCATGGGCGGGGCGGGCGAGGGTGCGGCGGAAGGTGCGAAATTTTGCAGCATCGACAATCCGGAATGTGAAGCATGCCAATAAATTTTTACGCTCAACAAAGAGGGCCGTCCCATGCAATTTCATATCTTTCAGGATGTCCGGTTCGAATGGCGTTGGCAGTTAAATGGTGTCGATGGCAAAAAACTGGCTGAATCTGCGGCCAGTTATCGCGACAAAGAAGATTGCCTGCAGGTCATCCGGCAAGTGCAGGGATCTGATCAGGCAATCGTGCTGGAAAACGCCAGTACCTTGATGAATACGGAAATGCTGGCGATGCCCGGTTTGTTCAGGCAGCACTAAACACCTCGCCATTTTTTCATCTGGTACGACGGCAGAAGGTTTAAGGAGTTTTAAAAATGGTCTTTCACATTTATCAGGATATTCGCAACGAATGGCGGTGGTACCTCGCCGCTGCCAATGGCAAAAAACTGGCCACCTCAGCGCAAGCGTACGCCCGGCGCAGCGACTGCGCGCAGGCGATCAAACACATGCGCGAGGCCGTAGCTGCACCCATGATCTCAGACAACTTTGGCCTGCTTTCCAATATCACCGGCGCCGCGCTGGCTGTGTGAATGCAAGCCAGGGAACTTCTGAATTTTTAACCCGATTCTTGAAACAGCGTTGTAAACAATAGACGTAGAAGGAGTAAATACCATGTCTCTAACCTGGGACGACACACCCGCCCCCTCCGTATCCATACCGCTGGCGCCAACTCCGCATCTGCGCCCGCAACCCCAATCCAATCCGCAACCAGACATCCATGCCGGCACCGCGGATCTGGCGCATACCCCTTTTACCGCTCAACCTGTCCTGCAGGCGGCTGGCAGCGGAACTGGCAAGAGCAATCACGCATCAGGCGACGCGCACAAAGGCGATGAAATCGACGCCCGCTTTCAACGGGTAAAAGCCGAAGACAAACGCATCATCAACGGCAAAGCCGACGTCAACCAGCTCGTCCCTTTCAAATACAAATGGGCGTGGGACAAATACCTGGCCGGCTGCGCCAACCACTGGATGCCGCAGGAAGTCAACATGAACCGCGACATCGCCACCTGGAAAGACCCGAATGGCCTGAGCGAAGACGAGCGCCTGATCGTCAAGCGCAACCTGGGCTTCTTCGTCACCGCCGACTCGCTGGCCGCCAACAACATCGTGCTGGGCACCTACCGCCACATCACCGCGCCCGAGTGCCGGCAATACCTGCTGCGCCAGGCGTTTGAAGAAGCCATCCACACCCACGCCTACCAGTACATCGTGGAAAGTCTGGGCATGGACGAAGCGGAAATATTCAACGCCTACAACGAAGTGAAATGCATCCGCGACAAGGACCGCTTTCTCATCCCCTTCATCGATACGCTATGCGATCCCACCTTCAAAACCGGCACCTTTGAAAACGATCAGGCGCTGCTGAAATCGCTCATCGTCTTCAGCTGCATCATGGAAGGCCTGTTTTTCTACGTGGGCTTCGTGCAAATCCTCTCGCTGGGCCGACAAAACAAAATGACCGGCGCCGCCGAGCAATACCAGTACATCCTGCGCGACGAATCGATGCACTGCAACTTCGGCATCGACCTCGTCAACACCCTGAAACTGGAAAACCCGCAACTGTGGACGCCCGAATTCAGGAAAGAACTCGAAGCCATCTTCCGCAAAGGCGTGGAGCTCGAATACGCCTACGCGGAGGACACCATGCCGCGCGGCGTGCTGGGCCTGAACGCGCCCATGTTCAAGGAATACCTGCGCTTCGTGGCCAACCGCCGCGCGCAGCAGATCGGCCTCGATGTGCTCTACCCCGGCGCCACCAACCCCTTCCCGTGGATGAGCGAATTGATCGACCTCAAAAAAGAGAAGAATTTCTTCGAGACAAGGGTGACGGAGTATCAGACGGGTGGGGCGTTGAATTGGGAATAGGTGAATATTAAAGTTTGCAAATCTAACGGTCCGAAAATTTTGGAAAATATATTTAGAATTTCTTTTTGAAGTAGCAGTCCTTTTATGTACACGACTTTAGCATTGAAACTTTACCGGTGAAGACCTTAAAGGTAAAAATGAATTCTCAAGCGCCATTTGACAAATGGGTCTTCGTAGGAAAAGCGGCGACAGTTATCGGAATATTGATCGGCCTTATATCCCTTTGGAATTCCCTTAATCCCAAAGGGCCACATTTGATTAGTCTCTGTAACAGCACGGATCTGAGCATTATTGGCATGATGCTTGATCAAGAAGCCAAGCAACGTGAAACCAAATTGCACATAGCTAGCGACGAAACTAAAGTAAAAGGAAATAATAATAAAACTGAAATTCAAAAACAATCAGATTTGGGCCCTCCCAAGACTTTTTCCGCAACAATTTTTTTAGTTAAAGGTAGCTTAGGTTCATATCAAGAGAATTATCTTATGACTTGCCGGATTTCGAATATCGGCACAGAGCAAGCTGAGGATGTAGTTCTTGATCTTCCTGATCGACCTACGAGAGTCTTAATTGGGGAACAGCACATTGAGTATAGTGAGATAGCCAAGTCGATAAAGTTAGGAACAATTCGACCAGGACCGGAGTTACGTGTTTCCTTTACTCATTCAAATCACAATATGTCATTCGCGTCTAATTCAGATCGATTACATTTGAATTTTAAGGGTGGGGTTGGCGAAATCGACTACGGTCAACAGTTTCATGGGTTTGCTAGAAAAATTGCAAAATTTGTAACGTATCTTATTGAAGATATATTTTCTTTTCTGCTGTTTATCAGCATATTAGTATTTTCTTTCTTTTTGTGCATTGGCACACTATTGAAAAAATTATATGTGCAAGAGAACCCCAAGAAATAAATACAAGTAGGCTAAAAGAAGTTGACCGCTCAAAAATATTTTGAGCGCTAAAAAATAATACAAAAATTTAGTGTTGTCTTCAGAAAAACAAAAGAAACATCTTAGAACTAAACTTTTTTATAGTGAGGATCATTTAAAACTTCTAATACCGACGCACCGTTACAGCCAAAAATGCTCCAAAATGCACGTCAATATTAGAGTTTCAAAAATTGGAGCCTGCTGAAATTCAGCTTCATTGCAAAAGCAAATAATTAGTCGCCCATGCAAAATGAATGAAACCCGCGCCAGCACTGGAGAATAGCAAAAAAACGCTGGTGTAAAACTCACAGATAGAGCACAATTTTGCCGTGATAACCATGAGTTTTTGGAGGGGCGAATGACGACACAGACAGCAGACTTCTTTCAGGCACGACTCGACACCATGATCGACTTGCGGCACCCGCTGGCGGTACTCGCCACCCGCCTACCCTGGGCCCAACTTGAAACGTCGCTCGCACCGGTTTGGGAAAGAAAGTCGCGCGAAGGGATATTGACGGAAGAGATTGACCTCATCCGCTGGTTGCTGCGGGCGATACTGCGTTTGGGCCTCAAGGGCCTTTTTGCGCTCGCGTTTCTGATGTCGGCCCTATCGGCTATGGGGCTTGCTTGGTCGGGACAACGATTGCTTTTGCCAAATTCGCGTGGGCTACTTGGCCGCCGTATCAGTTTTATCTGTTGATTTGAATTTTGCAGGGACGACTATTTAGCCAGCCTGGTTACGATACTCGTCTTGCCACGAGCCAGCAACCCACCCGGCTTACTATCGTAATAGAATTTCATTGCGTAATAACTTTGGAGGCGGGGGTCGGAATCGAACCGGCGTAGACGGCTTTGCAGGCCGCTGCATGACCACTCTGCCACCCCGCCAGGGAGGACTTTATAAACCGGGGAGCAAGGCATGACACGTAATCCAGCCAGATTTTTCCTGAAAGCTGGAGCGGGAGACGAGTCTCGAACTCGCGACCTCAACCTTGGCAAGGTTGCGCT
>CAZRAL010000070.1:0-11772 GCA_964598005.1 uncultured Burkholderiales bacterium | reverse complement strand
GCATCACCGTATTGAGCGCTGCTTCTGTCGCCCAGAAGTCGCGCATGTTGAAGCTGTCGGCAGCAAAGTCGTACTTGAGTTCCTTGATCCTATTTTCGCAGTCAGCACGCCCCCGATAGGTGCGCCAGATGACCACGGCAGGCAAATCCAAATCCGTCACCAAGGCCGAGTAGCGCCACTGACCAATCACCGGATCATCGGCGAACAGATTCAGCACCTTTCCCTTCGGCTGGGACCGCTGTGTAATGTGTTGGCGTATCCCAATCACCCATCGCGGCTTCGACCAAACTTCAGCCTGATACAAAAAGCGCGTCAATTCAATGCCTTCCACCGCCCGGCCACTCTCATCTTGCAGCGACCACCAGCCTTGGACATTGACCAAAGCGCGCTGCAAGGGCTGGGTTTGGCGTAGCGCGATGATGTGGTGCAACTGTTGTTGATCCAAATGCGCCAGGAATGATGCATCGCTAAAGCCAGAGTCGGCGCGTAGTAACGCAACTTGCTTGCCGCCCAGGCGATGGCAGGTATTGTCCAGAAACGCTTTGGCATTGTTGGCCGTGCCACTATTGCCCGGGCGCAGCCAGCAGTTGGCAATCATGCGGGTATCGGCTACAAAGGCCATCAACGGGTGATGACTGGCGCGTCCGCGTTTGGCGGGGTTATAGCCGCGCACCGCGCCTTGCTGGGTGCCATAACGTGTCATGACGGTGGAGTCCAGGTCAAGGGTGATGCCATTGATCGATAGCTGTCCAAATTGCCATTGGTAAAGGGCGTCCATCACGGTCTCGTTAGTGCCTTGGCTGAACCGGTTGAAGAGGCGCATGACGGCCTTGCAGTTGGCCATGCGCTTGAATCCGAACAGCCGTTGCAACACCGGGTCATGGCGGGTGACTTCGGCGTGCTCAAAACGATTCGCGCCACACCAAACAGCCAACATGAACTGCGTGATCAGTTGTTCTGGTCGGTAGCCGCGATTGGAGCCCGGTTGCGGCAGACCGGCACTCTTGAGCGCCCTCTCGAACCCGAGATGGTCGAGCATCCGTTTCATCAAACCCATGCCGCCCCAAGCAGTGATTTCCTTGTCGCTGAACCGAAGGGCAAATTCCATCGTTTCCTCTCACTGAAATAGCGATCACAAAACACCCGCCAGCATTACTCTAAATACTATTCTAAAAATGAGCGTGCGGCCCTCCATGGGTACGGTGGGGGATGCCTACGACAACGCCATGGCCGAGAGCTTCTTTGCTAGTCTGGAGTGTGAGTTGATTGCAAGGCGCACCTGGAAAACGAAGACCGAGGCCCGCTTGGCGGTCTTTGCCTGGATTGAGAGTTGGTACAATCCGCGCAGGCGGCATTCAGGATTGAATTACCAGTCACCCAATAATTTCGAGAGGAGGCATCACCAAAAGATAATCAATACCGAATATCAGTTAATCCATGAGTTTCAATGAAGAAGCTCAATCTGTCCGTGGAAACAGGTCAAGTCCACAGTGATGGTCTTGGCAGAATGGCCGTTACGAACATTGCTGCTCGCGTTTCCCACTGTACTATGCCGATCATGTCCCAGGTATTCGGCCATTTCGGCGTTGAGGGTCGCTTCGACTACCGCCTTGGTCAGTTGCTTCAGCATTCCGTTCTCGCCCAGCAGGTCAGCGGGCTTTTTGTAGTGTGCAATCACATGATCGAGCAGAGCTTGTGGAATCGCAGGCCGTTCGTCCGCTTCAATCGATAATGATTTGGCTGATTGGCTACTTTTGTTTATTTTGGGCTCCTTGATGTTATGGGCGGAGCCTAACAGTTTTCAGTTTACACAAAATTCCTTGCAGCCCCGGAATTATTCTTCGCGTGCTTTTTCAAGTAGCTTGGCAACTTTCCAGCTTTTGGTTTTCGAAATGGGGCGTGTTTCTTCTATTAATACGGTATCGCCCAGTTTAAATTCGTTGTTTTCGCTATGGGCATGATATTTTTTGGAGCGGCGCACCACCTTGCCTAATACCGGATGCATCACGCTGCGCTCAACCAGGACGGTGACTGTCTTGTTCATCTTGTCGCTTACGACTTTTCCGGTCAAGGTACGCTTCAGTTTATGTTCGGTCGCGGCCTGTATCATGATGCTGCCCTCATTTTCTCGCTCATAATGGTTTTCACTTGCGCCACTTCGCGTTTCAGGCGTGCCACTTCGCTGGTTTTGCTGATCTGTTGCGTAGCCAGTTGCATACGCAAAGAAAATTGCGCTCGGCGCAGCGCCAGCAATTCCTTGTTCAACTCTTCAGGGGACTTGGCCCGCATTTCTTTCAGATTCATTATCATCTCCCCAATCAACCCAGCAATCGCTGTACAAATGTGGTTTTAATCGGCAGTTTGGCTGCAGCCAATAAAAACGCTTCACGCGCCAGAGCTTCATCTACTCCGTCCATTTCATACAACACTTTGCCGGGTTGAATTTCAGCCACAAAATATTCTGGTGAACCTTTACCATTACCCATGCGAACTTCAGCGGGCTTTTTTGGAGATCGGTTTGTCCGGAAAAATACGGATCCACACCTGGCCACCAAGTTTGATGTGACGCATCATGGCGCAGCCAGGTGATTTCCGCCTGTTCCGGGCTCACCGCGCACTGGCCTGCCGCCACGGTCAATTGATCAGCTTCATATTGTTTCTTTCATTGTTGAATCAGTTTCGGCAATACTTCAAATTTTCGCCCGCATTCAACAAAGCTCAGGTTTTCGGCCTTCTTGTGACCTACCACCGCGGCTTTGAATTCGAGCCTAAACACGCGCCGCTTCAGTTGTTCTTTCTTGATGCTTTCCAGTGCGTTATGCTTCTTGCCTGCTTTCATGTTTTCGCTTTCGCTAAGTATTCAACGAAAAGATTACAGGATCAGTGTGCCGTGATCAGCCTGCGACCACGCATGATCTGCACAATGTCGAAAAGGTGGTCAGCCCTTCGCATGGCTGCGGGATTGCGATACCGGCATGTCCTTCCAGTTCCACCACTTCAGTTTTTCAGGATCGTGCCGGGTGTGCGAAGCGTAATACACCGCACAACGAAAAACATACAACAAACAGCGGTCATGGATTTGCCCAGTTTCACGGCATACGCGATCGTATAAGGCCTGTGGATTTTCATTCTTCAACTGTGCGATGCGCGTAATGCCGATCCCGTGCAGATCGGCCGCAACCGATGGGCCAATACTCGGGATTTCCTGCAACTCCGACTTAGCTTTTTTTCTAGCCGCCATAGTCGAGCTTGAAATGTGGATTTTCGATAATGCCGATGATATTGCCAGATAAGTCGAGCAGCGTGGCGACCTTGATACCTGCACCGACATCGTTGATCGACGAATGGGCACGCGCGTCCAGTTTCAACAGCTGCGCGTGCTCAGCCTCGATATCCGCGGTGCTCCAATAAACAGTGCTGCCGTCCCGGACATCTTTATCGCCTGGTGGCAAAAGACCCAGCTCGTAACCGCCCACATTGAAACCCACATAGAACGGTTCGTTGAAATAAGGCAGCTTTGCCACTACCTGCATATAACCAGACAGCCTAATGCGACTGCCTTCGCAGCCATGAATATGCGCGCAATAACCCATACCTGGCGGCAGCGCGGGTTGAAAAATCCTGTCGCCGCCAAACCGAATAGAAAAAATAGCTTCATCGAAATCCTGCTTTATTCAAGTAAAGTCGCGCGAAACAAATCGTTCAAGCGTTCGATCGAGCCGGTTCGGTGAAAGCCTTTGGACGAAAATGATTCGAGGCGCGCCAGTTCGCGTTCGATAAAAGCATTCAATCGCGGAATGGGTGGTCCGTGTTCCCGCTCCGCGCTGCGTTTCTTTTTTTCCAACAGCATATAGATGTCTTCGAGCAGTTTTTCTTCTTTGGATAGTGGCGATAAAAGGCGCTCGAATTCGATCGGCGCCGCGGTATGGTAGGTTTCCAGCCAGCGCGCGGCCAGCAAAGGCCGTAGCACATAAAAATATTTTTTGAGCGGCACCGTCTCGGCGCGCAGGTAACCGCGGTAATTGGTTTTGGCCATACTGCGGTAGTGGTAAATGCCTTTCTCCCACGAATAAATTTCTGGCAAAAGTTCGCGCGCCGTTTGGGCAAACGCGCCGGAGGCCATGTATTGCAGCGGCGACTGGATCCATTCCACAAAAGCCGGGTTGCAGCGCCAAAAGAGTTGTAGCGCCTTGCGCACGTCCCAACCATTAAGATCGATGTCGTCGACGATTTTGTATTCGATGACGTCGCGCTTTTCCTCACTGTCGATCGACAGATACCAATCTCGCGGCCGCGCATAAATAAAGCGCACGTCGAAATCGCTATTGGGCGAGGCGAACCCCCAGGCACGGCTGCCTGACTCGATTGCCAACAGGATACGAACGCCTTTCTCGCACTCCACCGCTTCCAGCCTGCGCATTATTTCCTGATGAATATCGGGTGGGATCACCTCCATATTGATGTCTTTGTATGCGACAGCGTCAGGTTACAAACGCAGCAGGTGTTGATTTCCACTCAAAATTGACCTCCCTTCGCAAGCACCGCAACACAGCAGACCGCCCGCGCATTTGACAACTGCGCTAGCCTTCGGCCCACGGCAAGCCAGAGGCTTGCCGGTACCAGGCAAAATCCTTGCGGCACCCCATGCGGGTGTTGACAAGAATAGTCCATCTTCGGCGTGGCTTCGTATCAACGGATACGACCTGCCGATGTTGGCAACTACGATGCCTTGAATCTGATCTATTCTTGTCAAAACGCAGCTCATGGAGGACTTATTCAGAGGTTCCTTAAAATAATGACGTGAAGATTACACTCATTATGCCGATTAGTAGGAAAGCAGATCGCCGATATACGGCAAATGCAACTGTTGCCTCGGTTGAGCAGCCCCGCTGGCATGACCAACACTAGAAAAGCATCGATTTCTGCATTTCGTCATATTTTGTAGCTGCCTCATCGCAAAAACATGGTTAAAGCATAAACACTGCGGCACACTATTTGCCAGGGATAAAACGTGCGACGATTTATATTTTTTTCGGACATATTTAGTAAGCAATCCAAACAGCCGTGCGTGACCCTTGCGGGTAAACAAGCGATAATGCGCGCTGCCTTGCTGTTATGGACATGATTTTCGGTTGTTTTACTGCGGCTTTAGAAAATAACTCTTTGAAAAATAAATTTTTCAGGACCCACACTATGTTGCCCTATACAAAATATGCACCTGCCCGGCTTATCAGCGTTTTTGCCCTGATTCTATTAATGCTTACAGCATGTGGCAAGGGCGCAGAAAAAAATGCAAAAGGCAGCGCCCCTGCTGAACAGCGTCCGCTGCTGGTTTCCTCCGAAGACCTGGTAACCATACAGAACAATGCCCTCGCCTCGGGGCCTTCGATAACCGGCACGGTACAACCCGAGCGGCGCGCAGATTTACGCGCTGAAGTATCGGCCGTGGTATTGCAGGTATTGAAAGAAAATGGCGACAGCGTCCGCCGCGGTGATTTATTGGTGCGCCTCGACGATACCACTATTCGCGATAACCTGGCTTCCGCTGAAGCGTCGGTACGTGCTGCTGATCAGGCTTTTATGCAGGCTGAGCGCCAGTTTCAGCGTATGACCACTCTGCGCAGCTCGGGTATGGCTTCGGCGCAGGCCCTGGATGACGCTGAAACGCGCCGCAACAATGCACAAAGTGACCTCGCCGCTGCTAAAACACGGGCCGTTCAAGCGCGTCAACAGTTGCAGCGCACGGAAGTACGCGCACCGTTTGATGGCATGGTCAGTGATCGCAAAGTGTCCGCTGGGGATACGGCGCAAATTGGTAAAGAACTGGTCAAAGTCATTGACCCGACCAGCATGCGTTTTGAAGGGCTGGTTTCGGCAGACAAGATTGGCGAAGTCCACGCGGGGCAACCCGTGGTTTTGCGCATCAATGGTTATGGCGAGCAGGAGTTCACCGGCAAGGTGCGGCGCGTCAATCCTGCCGCCAATGCCACAACACGCCAGGTCGAGGTGCTTGTTGATTTTGAGGGCAGCAAACAACCGAAACTGGCCGGTTTGTATGCCGAAGGCCAGATCGAATCGGGCAATACGATCAGCCTCACGATTCCCGCTACGGCTTTGATACGCGACGGTGATAAAGCCTATGCCTGGCGTGTAAAAGGTAATGCCTTGCAAAAAGCAAGCCTGAGCATCGGTGAGCGTGATCTGCGTACAGGAGATTACATCGTACAAAGTGGATTGAGTGAAGGCGATAAGTTGATTCGTCACCCTTCGGCCACACTCAAGGATGGGCAGCGCCTTGAATTAACGTCAGCCAAAACTACGGCGCTCACAACTCCAGCCCCAACATCGACTGCCCCCGCCACTAACAGCAAAAAATAAAACAAGAGGAAACCAGCCATGTTCCTATCCGACTTCAGTATCAAAAGACCGGTCTCCACGGTGGTTGTCATCATCATGTTGATGTGTCTGGGTTTGCTCGCGCTCAAAAAATTGCGCGTCAACCAGATTCCCGATGTTGAGCAACCCGTCATGGTGGTGCAAATCCCTTATCCGGGGGCCTCGCCCGAGACGGTGGAGCGCGAGATCATCAATCGCGTGGAAAAATCGCTGCAAAGCATCTCGCAGGTCTACCAGATCCGTTCGACGGCCAGTGAAAGCAGGGCGCAGATCGTAATTATCTTCAATTTCAAGAAGAACATGGTCGAGGCCTCCGACGAAATTCGCAATGCCATTGCTTCGGTACGGCACAAGTTGCCACTGGAAATGCGCGAGCCTACCCTGTTCCGCATCGATCCCTCCGCCCAACCCATCATGCAATTGGCGTTATCCTCAGTGAAGCAAACGCACGCAGAAATTTCCCGCTTTGCCGAGGACGTCATCGCCGACCGCTTCCGCAGTATCGATGGGGTTGCGGGTGTCAACGTCAGTGGTTCCTTACGTCGCGAACTCTCGGTATTACTGCATGCTGAGAAGTTGCGTGAATTTAATGTCTCGGTAACCGAAGTAGTCAATGCACTGCGCATGCAAAACACCACCGCGCCGGTAGGCCGGGTAAAAGGGCCGCTGGATGAACAAAGCATTCGCCTTGTCGGTCGCATCGAGTCGCCGGCCGAATTCGAGCAGATCGTATTAAAACGCAGCGGCAACCAAATCGTGCGCCTGGGCCAGATCGCCACCATTGAAGATGGTTTTGCCGAACTGTCTGGCTACAGCGTGCGCAACGGCCATCCTAATGTAGGCATTTCCATTACTCGCTCTCGCGACGCCAGCACCGTGTCGGTCGCCGAAAAAGTACGCAAGTTGGTCGACGACATCAACAAAGAAGCGCCAGCCGGCACCAAACTGGAAATCACGCAGGATGGTGGGGAAGAGGCACAAAGCAGCTTGCGAAACGTGATCGAAGCCTTGCTGTTCGGCGCCATTCTAACCATCTTCGTCGTCTATGCATTCCTTAATTCCTGGCGCTCCACGCTGATCACCGCACTGGCGCTGCCGACCTCGGTCATCGCTGCTTTCATCGCCGTGTGGCTGTGCGGGTTCACGCTCAACTTCATGACCTTGCTCGGACTATCGCTCGCAATCGGGGTGCTGATCGACGATGCCATCGTCGTGCGCGAAAACATCGTACGCCATATGGAAATGGGCGCAGACCGGCGCACGGCCGCTAGCACGGGAACCGCCGAAATTGGCCTCGCCGTAACCGCCACCACTTTCTCCATCATCGCCGTGTTCATCCCCGTGGCCTTCATGGGCGGCGGAGCGGGTGAATGGTTTCGCCCCTTTGCCTTGACGGTGGCCACCTCGGTACTGGTCAGCCTGTTTATCTCATTTACGCTGGACCCCATGCTCTCCGCCTACTGGGGCGATCCAGTGGGTTATGCGCATCAACCCAAGAAGGGATTGAGTCAATGGCTGGCCAAATTCAATACCTGGTTCGATCACCAGGCCAACCGTTACGGCAATGTCATCGCGTGGGCGTTGCATCATCGCCGTTCCATGGCGGTCATTGCCGGGTTAAGTCTTATTGTGGCGCTGATTTTGCAGGGTACCGTGGGTGGCTCGAGCTTCCTGCCCGCATCAGACGTGGGTACTGTCGCCATCGAAGTGCGTACCCCATCCAGCGCCAGCCTCGATTACGCGCGCCTGAAAGTGGAAAAGGCCGCCGAGCTGGCGCGCAGCTTACCGGAAACGGTGGCGACCAATAGCAACATCAGAGCAGGGGGTGGGCGTGTGTATGTGGACATCGGCAAGAGCACCAAACGTAAACGCTCAGCCAGCGAAATCGCCGTTGACCTGCGTAAACTGCTGACACAGATTGTGGGCGCGGAATATACCGTGCTCGACGATCTGAACAACGGCGCCAGAAAACCTGTGCAAATCCAGTTTTCCGGCCCCGATTCGCGCCGCTTGATGGCTATCACCAGCGACTTCATGGAAAAACTTGCGAAAGTGCCGGGTGCCGTCGATGTTGGTCTTTCCGAGCAAGACCCCAAAGACGAACTGAAAATCGAATTGAATCGCGGCCTCGCCAGCAATCTGGGCATCTCTGTGGGGGACGCCGCGCAAGCCTTGCGCGTCGCCTTCGCGGGTGTGGAAGTGGGCGATTGGGTCGACCCCACAGGCGAAACGCGCGATGTGGCGGTGCGCCTGCATCCCAGTGACCGCGTCAGCGCGGCCAATATCGAGCGTCTGCCCATCGCGGTTTCAGGGAGCAACATGATGGTGCCGCTGGATCAGATTGCCACCGTGACTATGGGCAAAGGCCCGGCGCAGATTCAGCACTCGGATGGCAAGCGCATGATCGCCGTTTCAGCCAATGTACAAGGGCGCTCACCGGGAGAAGTGACCTCGGATGCAATGAAAATCGCCAAGCAAATCGACTTCCCGACCGGATATGGGTTGGAACTGGGCGGCGCTTCGCGCGACCAACAGGAAGTATTCACCGAAATGTTCATTGCGCTGGTAATGGGTATTGGCCTCATGTATTTCACCCTCGTTATCCAGTTTGGATCATTCACCGCGCCACTCCCCATCATGCTCTCGCTGCCGCTATCCCTCATTGGCGTGGTGTTGGCCTTGCTGGCGACCAAAGGCACGCTGAACCTGATGAGCTTCATCGGCGTCATCATGTTGATGGGGCTGGTCGCCAAAAATGCCATCCTGCTGCTCGACTGCGCACGCAAGGAAGAAGCGAAAGGCATCAACCGCGAAGAAGCGCTGATGCACGCCGGGCGTGTACGGTTGCGCCCCATTTTGATGACCACCTTCGCGCTGATTGCAGGCATGATGCCGGTGGCGCTCGCGCTGGGCGAAGGCGGAGAATTTTACCGGCCCATGGCCATAGCGATTATTGGCGGCACGATTACCTCCACCCTGCTCACGCTACTGGTGGTGCCCACTTTTTACGACAGCATCGAAATTACACGCGACCGTGTCATTGCCAAATTCCATGCACGCGAAGCGCGCGGGAATGCATTTATCGCATTCGTGGTGACATTTTTTGAAGCCCTGCTGGCGTTACTGCTGATACGCTTTACTTACCGTTCGATGAAGAAATTCTATGGCTGGGTGCGCGCACGTATCAGCCGCACGCCACCCCTTGCAGGAAATGTTTCAGCTGCGGCCGCATCGATTCAGCAACGCTAGCTGCGTTTTTTATTGCAAAGTTTCGCTTAAATTACTGACTTATGAGTAGTGCAGCGAGGCTCCGCCAGAGCAGCAGACTGCTTTTGCTTTCGCATGTTGATAGCCAACTCTTGCTGACGTGCCTCTCATTCCGAACTGCGGGATTGGCGGTGAAAGATTTTCTGCTGACCCTCCTCATTCATCCTGCGCCAGTCGATACAGGGCCAGCGTTCCAAACAGGTTTGGCAAAATGGTCTGCTCGCGCTCGTGGTGCATCACCAGACGGCTGAGCACACGCAACTTTTTCTGCCTGCAAAAAGCATCAAAGTCGGCGACTGTGCACAGGTGCACATTAGGCGTGTCATACCATTGATAGGGCAGATCATCGGAAACCGGCATGCGGCCCTGAAACGCAATCTGCACCCGGTGCCGCCAGTAGCCGAAGTTGGGAAAGGTGACAATGGCTTCCTTGCCCGCGCGCAGCATTTCCCCGATCACCGCTTCGGTGCGCTTCATGGCCTGCAAGGTTTGCGAGAGGATAACGTAATCGAATGCGCCATCGTCGATTTCTTTCAGGCCCGATTCAAGGTTGGATTGAATGATATTCACGCCATTTTGAATGCAAACCAGCACGTTGGCTTCGTCGTTTTCAATGCCATAACCCACGATACCGCGGCCCTGCTGCAGAAAACGCAGCAATGACCCATCGCCGCAGCCCAGGTCGAGCACCGATGTGCCCGGCTCGATCCATTGTGAAATGGCTTCAAAGTCCTTGCGGGTGATCATGCGGTAAGGCCCGTTAATGACTGTGCCAAAAAGGCCCGCACCACACGGTGATACTGCGCGTTGTCGAGCAAAAAAGCATCATGGCCGTGCGGCGCATCGATTTCGGCGTAGGTCACGTTTTTCTTTTCGCGTAACAAGGCTTTCACTATCTCGCGCGAACGGGCAGGCGGGAAGCGCCAGTCGGTAGTGAAAGAGACCAGCAGAAATTTCGCGGTGGCTGGCGATAGCGCCCGCGCCAGGTTGCCGCCAAACGCGTGGGCGGGATCGAAATAATCGAGCGCTTTGGTGATCCGCAAATAGGTGTTGGCATCGTAATAACCGGAAAATTTTTCGCCCTGATAGCGCAAATAGGATTCAATCTCGAATTCTGGCGCGAAGGAAAAGTTCTTACCTTCGCGCAAGCCGCGGCCGAATTTGCTTTCCATCTGGTCATCCGAAATGTAGGTGATGTGACCGATCATGCGTGCCACGGTTAGCCCGCGCGTGGGCACCACCTGTTTTTCCGCGAAATGCCCGCCGTAAAAATCCGGGTCGGACAAAATGGCTTGCCGCGCCACTTCGTTAAAAGCAATGTTCTGCGCCGATAGATTGGGCGCCGCGGCGATCACCAGTGATTGGGCCACCCGCGACGGATAGCGATATGCCCAGCATAACGCCTGCATGCCGCCCAGCGAGCCGCCCATGACCGCGGCCAGCCGCGTAATGCCGAGTCGATCAAGCAGGCGCGCATGAGAATCGACCCAATCTTCCACTGTCACCAGCGGAAAATCCGCGCCGTATGCTTTTCCGCTGACAGGGTTGATTGACAGTGGTCCGGTCGAGCCAAAACAGGAGCCGAGGTTATTTACCCCGATCACAAAGAATTTATCGGTATCGACTGGCTTGCCAGAGCCCACCATGTTGTCCCACCAGCCTGTTTGGTCGGGCTGGCCGGCGTAAGTGCCCGCAACATGGTGCGAGGCATTGAGCGCGTGGCAGATCAGAATGGCATTCGATTGATCTGCATTCAGCGTGCCATAGGTTTCGTAGGCCAAATCGTAGTCGCACAAGGGCATGCCGCAGGCAAGCGGCAGCGGTTCGGAAAAATGCGCGGTCTGGGGTGTAGCGATTAAAGGTTCCATGGAAGTAAAAAAGCCCGACAGTTTGTGCTATCGGGCTTCTCTGCGTTGAATTCAGATCGCCGCTTTAGCCGTATTTATTGGAATCCCTGAACTTCCAGTTTCTCCGCGCCCGCAAGCTGATCGTCAAATCGGCGCCTGTGCAAAGTTACGTGAAGGCTTTCAAGATGTCAAATTGTGAAGATCTGCTTGTTGCGAGTTTTTAAGTTGTCCGGATTTATAGCACGCGACCTGTCCGGTTGTC
>CAZRAL010000069.1:0-12297 GCA_964598005.1 uncultured Burkholderiales bacterium | reverse complement strand
AGTCATCGCGACTTTGAATACGGCATAATAGCTTCACACGAAGGCAAGACACGTATCAACAAATCAGCCATTTGCCACTTTTTCTGATGTTAAAGGAGGGTTTCTGCCCACCCAAAAAGAAATGTCGGAATTTCTCGCTTCGGTTGAAAGGCGCGCATACAAGCAGAGTCTTTTTGCCGTGCATGACAATGAAGCCGCGCTGGATATTGTGCAGGACGCCATGATGAAGCTCGCTGAAAAATACAGCAGCAATCCGGCTGAAGAATTGCCGATGCTGTTTCAACGCATCCTGCAAAATACCATTCGGGACTGGTTCCGGCGCCAAAAAGTACGTTCAACGTGGATGACCCTGTTTTCTGCATGGGGAAGCGGGGACAAGGACGACGATGAGCACGATCCGCTGGAGACCCTGGATATTGATACAGAAACCAACGTTTCGCCGAACCCCATTCATCAGATTCAGCAAGCTGATTTGCTTAAAATCATTGAAACTGGACTGGAAAAACTTTCTTCGCGTCAACGCGAAGCCTTTCTGCTGCGTTACTGGGAGGGTCTAGACGTAAATGAAACCGCGCGCGTCATGGGGTGTTCAGAAGGAAGTGTGAAAATCCACTGCTCGCGCGCAACCCATACTTTAGCCAAATTCCTGCAAGCCGCAGGAGTTTCGATGGATGATGCAATCAAACCCTGAAACGGATTCATACCATGGACGAAGAAAAATTTTCCAAGCAAATTACCCGTACGCTCGATTGGGGGCTAACGAAAATCGATGAGCCCGCTTTGGAGCGGCTGCGCACGGCGCGCAGCAAGGCAATGGTCAGTTACAGCGAGCCTGTATCGGTCTTCGGTTGGGTTATCGCATCCGGCCCATCCGGATTGTCAAGGCATAATATGCTCCGCAAAGCATGGCTTTTTATGCTGGTCATTGCCCTGTTAACGGCTTGGCTGGTATTCAATTTTCCCGGTGATGAAACTACGGATCCCAATATTGATATCGATGCCGCATTGCTCGGACACGAATTACCCATTCAGGCATTTCTGGATCAGGATATGGATACATGGATCAACGGCTCCGAATAATATTCCTCATTTGTGTCTGGTTTTGTACAGCAGCGCTGCCGCTTGCTACCCGTGCCACTGAGCCGACCAAAGCTGTTCCTCAAACCCCTTGGAGCAAATTGTCCAAAGACGAGCAGCAAACGCTTGCGCCATTAGAAAAGGACTGGGCCACTTTACCTGGTACTCAGCAAAAACGGTTGATCGGTATCGCCCGCAAGTACCCGAGCATGCAACCTGTCCAGCGCGAGCGCTTTCAAACCCGCATCAAGGAGTGGGCTGCGCTTACCCCAGAGCAGCGAAACGCCGCACGCAAAAAATACAAGGACCTTTCCAAACTGCCCCCGGAAAAACAACAAGCCATTCGAAAAAAATGGAAAGAAAAGCAATCAACCCCCAAAGATGATTCCGGAAAAAATTCCGGCAAAAGTTTGTAATTTTTGTCTTCGTGCCCCATCCGCTTCCTGCCAACACCGTTGCGCCGTCCATTTGGCGTAAACTGGCGTGCCTGATCTATGAAGGATTGCTGTTGCTGGCACTTTTGCTGATCGCAACCTTTCCATTTGCCGGCCTGAAAGAAACGGTGCGTACGGGATGGCCGCTTTTATTGCTGCAGATTTACTTGCTTGCGGTTATGGGCGGGTATTTTTTATGGTTCTGGCTTCATGGCGGACAGACATTGGCCATGAAAACGTGGCGCATTCAAATTGTAAGCCGCTCCGGGACAACTTTGCGTTTGCCCCAAGCCCTGTTGCGACTGCTCACGACAACATTATTTTTTGGCCCGGCGTGGGTCGGCCTCATTTTATTATTCTTTCCCCATCGCATCAGCCCTGCTTTTACCATTTGGTTGTTTTTACCCCTGTGCGCCAACATATTATGGGCGCTGATCAGCCCGGACAGACAATTTCTGCACGACCGACTTGCCAGAACATATTTGGTCAACACCGATTCAATAGACTTCTTTCGAAACGGCCGCGAGCGAAGATAAAACAAGGCACATGGCGGCGAAAAAGCGGAGTTTACAAGGGAGTAAATGAGGATTTTGAGCCACCGTGCAACGCCGTTATGTCAAGCGCAGCAAGTTTCGAAAGAAGTCTATTGGCTTGCAGCGCCCGTTAGTCGGTGACTATGCAGGCGTGGCGTGTGCTCTTTCCATACCAGCATCGCCACGGCAATCAACATAAAAAGCAATATCGGCGCAGCCGCTGCCAGCAATGGGGGCCAGTTATTCAAAACGGTTAAATGTGCAGTAAGCTGACTCAGGAAATGGAATCCCAAGCCAATCATCGTGCCCAGTAAAAGCCTGACCCCTACCCCGCCCATTCGGCTGGATTGAATGGCAAAGGGAATAGCTAATAGCATCATGATGATCACCGCAAGGGGCCGAAATATCTTGCTCCACAATGCCAGCTCGTATCGCGTGCTGTTTTGCTTGTTATCGCGCAAATGATCAATATAGGCAAACAGATTAGCCAGTGACATTTCCTCTGGTTTTACACGCAATACGGAAAGCAGGTCAGGCGTGAGCGCCGAATTCCAGGATGCCGTTGGTAGCTTTTCAATACGCACGCGGGCATTCTGAAACGTTGTTTTTTCCACCTCGCTCATGATCCAGCGATTGTTTTCTGCATAGGTCGCCTCTTTGGCAATAAGGATGGAGATCAGGCGAAACGCATGATCAAACTCATAAAGCCGGATATTGAGTAACTGGTTATCGGGGGTAACCGTTTGAATATTGATAAACGAGCGCTCGTCTTTCACCCAGAAGCCGGAACGAAATTCCTGCGCCACCATCGAACTGGTCGCAGAGAGTCTTAATCGTTTGGCGAATTCTTCTGCGGCAGGCGAAACAAATTCGCCGAATAAAAAAGTAATCAGGGTAAAAACGATCCCCATCAGCGACACATAGAAGGCCAATTTCGAAATGGGCAATCCCGACGTACGCATGACCGCCAACTCGGATTGCGTGGAAAGCTGCGACAACGCCAATAAGGTCCCGAGGAGTGCCGCAACGGGGAAAATGACAACAACATGTCCCGGCAAGGAAAGCAGGACATAGGACAGCACCATTCCAATACCATAGCTGCCTTTGCCAACATCACCGAGCTCGCGGATAACATCAAAAACGGCAAACAACGCCAGCAGCGCCATGAAAAGCAATGCCGTCGCTGCAAAAATCTGCCTGGTCAGATAGCGGAATAAAATCGTCACATGAGTAATTCTGGGTAGCTCATCGTTTATTTTATGAGTAAAGCTTGGGAACGATAAAGCATTTGGACAAGAGTGAAATGCAAAAAACGAATTCCTTATTTTAGTGGCGCTAACTATGCGGCATGATACGCACAGTTGGTCAGTTCCCTAGATCGCTTGTTTCAATTGCTCAAGAATAGCCGGGTTTTCCAGCGTCGAAATATCCTGCGTAATCGCTTCTCCTTTGGCGATGGAGCGCAATAGTCGCCGCATGATTTTGCCTGAGCGTGTCTTCGGCAGATTATCGCCAAAGCGAATATCTTTTGGTTTGGCAATGGCGCCAATTTCTTTCGTCACCCAATCACGCAACTCTCTGGCGATTTTTTGCGCCTCTTCGCCACTGGGCCGTGCCTGTTTCAACACCACGAATGCGCTGACGGCTTCGCCGGTTAACTCGTCCGGGCGGCCCACAACAGCCGCCTCAGCAACCAGTGAGTTGGCAACCAGCGCCGATTCAATTTCCATCGTTCCCAAACGATGCCCCGAAACATTCAGCACATCGTCGATACGGCCCATGATCCAGAAATAACCATCGGCATCGCGCTGTGCGCCATCCCCGGCGAGATAGTATTTGCCGCCCAATTCTTCAGGGTAGTAGCTTTTTTTATAACGTTGCGGATCGCCCCAGATGGTGCGAATCATCGACGGCCATGGTTTCTTGATGACCAGAAAGCCGCCCTTGCCTTTTTCCACGTCATGCCCGGCCTCATCGACAATCGCTGCTGCAATGCCGGGCAACGGCAGCGTACACGAGCCTGGCTTGGTCGGCGTCACACCCGGCAGGGGTGTAATCATGTGGCCGCCGGTCTCGGTCTGCCACCAGGTATCAACAATCGGACAACGTTCCCCGCCTACAGTGCGGTGATACCACATCCAGGCTTCGGGATTAATCGGCTCGCCTACGGTTCCCAACAAGCGCAGGCTTGATAAATCGTATTGTTTGGGCAGATCCGCCCCCAGTTTGATCAGCGAACGAATGGCGGTAGGCGCCGTATAAAAAATCGACACCTTGTGTTTTTGGATCACCTCCCAGAAACGCCCCGAATGGGGGAAAGTCGGCACCCCTTCAAAAATGATTTGCGTGGCCCCAGCGGCAAGCGGGCCATAAGCCACATAGGTATGCCCCGTCACCCAGCCCACATCAGCGGTGCACCAGAATACATCGGTGGGTTTGATATCGAACGTCCACTTCATGGTCAGAATCGCATGCAGCAGATAACCGCCCGATGCATGCTGAACCCCTTTGGGTTTTCCGGTGGAGCCCGAAGTATAAAGAATGAATAACGGATGCTCGGCTCCTAGCGGGGTGGGTTCGCAGTGATCGGCCTGGTCGGCAATCACGGCGCTCCATTTTTTGTCGCGCGGAGCGTGCCAAGTTACCGTACCGCCTGTACGTTCATAAACCACTACATCGCGAATGGTTGTGCATCCCCCCATCGCCAGCGCTTCATCGACCGTTGCCTTGAGCGGAATCAGTTTGCCGCCACGCGGCCCTTCATCTGCAGTAATCACCGCAACCGCACCGGCGTCGATAATGCGCTCATGCAAACTCTTGGCCGAAAAACCGCCGAATACCACAGAATGAATCGCGCCAATGCGCGCCAGCGCCTGCATGGCGAATATCGCTTGCGGGCCCATTGGCATATAAACAATTACCCGCTCGCCTTTTTCAATCCCCAGCTTCTTCAGTCCATTCGCCAATCGGCAAACGTGCTGATAAACGTCCTGATATGTATAGGTTTCAACACTACCGTCGTCTTTTTCAAAAATGAGGGCTGTTTTGTTGGGCTGGGTCTGGAGATGACGATCCAGACAGTTGTGGGACACATTCAATTCCCCATCCTCAAACCATTTATAGAACGGTGCATCGGCTTCATTCAGCAGCTTGGTAAACGGCCGATACCAAAGCAACGTTTCGCGCGCCAGCCTGCCCCAGAAGGCGGCGTGATCTTTTTCCGCCTCTTCACACAACGCCTGATAAGCCGCCATTCCCGAAACATTGGCATGCTTGACAAAGGCTTCTGCAGGAGCAAACAGGCGATTCTCGTGCAAAACCGATTCGATGGTCGACATCATTCTCTCCTCATATAAAAATCTTTTTTGAAAAATGCTGTAATTAATCGATTGATTGATTTATAGCACAAACGCTTAGCAACAATAGTGAGAACAAGTAATGGCAACGAAACGCAGAAATTCCAACGCATCAGGAATGGTAAAATTCTGCGGCACACTATCCTGTATGCAGCGCAACTAGTCAGTCCGGCCTTGCGCTATTTATTCTCCGCCTTGCTAAATAACCGGATGGGCGGCTTTTCTTTTTCAAGAGCCATCATGAATCCACGTCAGACCCCTAGTCGCCATTCTTCGCTTCGTTATCTGGGCAATTTCATATTCTGGACGCGCTGGCTGCAAGCACCGCTTTATATTGGATTGATTCTGGCGCAAGCTGTATACGTTTTTCATTTTTGGGTAGAACTGGTCCATCTCATCGAAGCCGTATTCGGCAATCAGGAGGCGCTGAAGATGCTGATTGAGAGCATCGGCTATAAAGGGGTACCGAAGCTGAACGAAACGGTAATCATGCTGGTGGTGCTGGCCCTGATCGATGTGGTGATGATCTCGAATCTGCTGATCATGGTTATCGTTGGCGGTTACGAAACTTTCGTTTCGCGGCTTGATTTGCAAGACCATCCCGACCAACCGGAATGGCTGTCCCACGTCAATGCTTCCGTGCTCAAGGTAAAACTGGCCACTGCCATCATCGGCATCTCCTCGATTCACCTGCTGAAAACCTTTATCAATGCAGCCAACTACGAGGAAAAAGTATTGATTTGGCAGACCTCGATTCATATTGCCTTCCTGCTGTCCGCCATGGCCATCGCCGCCTGCGACCGCATCATGCCACAACCTTCAGGATCCAAAGCCCATCATAACGAGCACTAAGCTACTCACCTATTTCGCATGACTACCATCCGTCAGGAAGACTTCATCCAATCCATCGCCGATGCGTTTCAATACATCAGCTACTACCATCCCGTTGATTACATCCGCGCGTTGCATGAAGCCTATTTGCATGAAGAGTCTCCCGCCGCCAAGGATGCCATGGCGCAAATCCTTATCAACTCGCGCATGGCTGCCGAAGGCCATCGGCCCATTTGTCAGGACACCGGAATTGCTATCGCTTTTATTCGCGTGGGCATGCAGGTCCGTTGGGATACGCAACTTTCGCTCGAACAGTTAGTGAACGAAGGCGTACGCCGCGCCTATACCGACCCCATCAATCCGCTGCGTGGCTCGATGCTCGCCGACCCCGACGGTACACGTAAAAATACCGGCGACAATACACCGGGGGTGACGCACGTCGAACTGGTGCCGGGCGATAAAGTGGAGGTTATTGTCGCGGCCAAAGGCGGCGGCTCTGAGAACAAATCGAAATTCGCCATGCTGTTGCCCAGCGACAACATTGTCGATTGGGTATTGCAGCAAGTCCCGACGATGGGCGCGGATTGGTGCCCCCCGGGTATGCTGTCGCTCGGCATCGGCGGATCGCCGGAAAAAGCCATGTTGATGGCGAAGTGGGCGATGATGGAGCCCTTCGATATGCACCAGCTTCTGGCACGCGGCGCGCGCAATCGCGCCGAGGAACTGCGCCTCACGTTGTACGAAAAAGTCAATGCATTGGGCATCGGTGCACAGGGTCTCGGCGGGCTAACTACTGTCCTCGACGTAAAAGTGACCGACTACCCCACCCACGCCGCCTCGAAGCCGGTTGCCTTGCTGCCTAACTGCGCCGCCACACGGCATATTCATTTCACCCTGGACGGCAACGGCCCGGCCAAGCTGGTACCCCCTGCGCTCGAAGATTGGCCCACATTGGCACTGGACTTCAAAAACAGCCGCCGCGTGAACGTCGATACATTGACCCGTAACGACATCGCAACCTGGAAATCGGGCGAAACCTTGTTGCTCTCGGGGAAAATTCTGACCGGCCGCGATGCCGCCCACAAACGCATGACGGAGATGCTGGCGCGGGGTGAAAAATTACCGGTTGATTTCACCAATCGCTTCATCTATTACGTGGGTCCGGTCAATGCCGCGCGCGATGAAGTAGTCGGCCCGGCCGGCCCAACGACTGCTTCGCGCATGGATCGCTTTACCGAGGCCATGCTGGCGCAGACAGGTCTAATTGGCATGATCGGTAAATCGGAACGCGGACCAATCGGACTGGAAGCGATCAAAAAACATCGTGCGGTCTACTGCATCGCCGTCGGGGGCGCTGCTTATCTGGTCTCCAAGGCCATTCGCAGCGCGCGCGTGCTGGCTTTTGAAGATTTGGGCATGGAAGCCATTTACGAATTCGAGGTGAAGGACATGCCAGTAACCGTGGCCGTCGATAGCCAGGGCACGTCTGTGCATAAAACCGGGCCGCGCGAATGGCAGACACGGATCGGCAAAATCCCGGTTGTGGTGGCCTAGCTGTACTCATAACCCCCGTTAGCAGCGGGGTTTGTTTTTTTGAACTTGTCCGATTTATGCCAATTCAAGGTTCCGCCCACGGTTTCACCCACGGTTCCGCCGATGCGCTATTACTGGCGCGTCTGGCTCATTTAAAAAAACCGCTTTTCATCATCACCGCAACCGCGACTGATGCCGAGCGTTTGACCGCAGAAATCGCCTGGTTCGACCCCACCTTGCGCGTATACCGGCTGCCGGACTGGGAAACGCTGCCTTACGACCATTTTTCGCCGCACCCCGATCTGGTTTCGGAACGTCTGGCAACGCTGTACCAATTTTCCAATGGTTTAGCTGATGTCGGCATTATTCCCATCACTACCGCGCTGATGCGATTGGCCCCGCGCGATTATCTGGCGGGCCGTTCTTTTTTCTTTAAAAATAAAGCGAAATTCGATATCGAAGCGATTCGCGCGCAACTGGTACTGGCGGGCTATGCGCACGTCGCGCAAGTGATGGCGCCCGGAGAGTATTCGATACGTGGCGGGTTGGTTGATCTCTTCCCCATGGGTAGTGCTGTTCCCTACCGGATCGATCTTTTCGGTGATGAGATCGAAAATATTCGCACCTTCGATGTCGATACCCAGCGCAGTATTTACCCGGTGACCGAGGTGCGCCTCTTGCCTGCCCGCGAATTTCCGTTGGACAAAGAAGGGCGCAACCGATTCCGCGACAATTTCCGCGAGCGATTCGAGGGCGATCCCTCGAAATCAGCTTTATACAAGGATGTATCCAATGGTTTAGCGCCTTTGGGCATCGAATATTTCTTGCCGCTGTTTTTTGAACAAACCGCGACCTTGTTTGATTACATTCCGCAATCGGCGACCATTCATCTGCACGGCAATGTGAACGAAGCGGCGGAAACATTCTGGCGCGATACCCGCTCGCGTTACGACCTGCTGCGTGGCGACAAGGATCATCCCCTCTTGCCGCCGAAAGATATTTTTCTTCCTGTCGATGAGTTTTATGCTGGTCTGAAGACATTTAATCGTAGCGATGAAATAGTCTCTGCCCCAATATCGCTGCCATTGCCACCAATCGATGTAGACCGGCGTGCCGACCCGCCGCTGGCCCGTTTTGCTTCATGGCGCAGTGGATTTTCCGGGCGCATTCTCGTCTGCGCAGAGAGTACCGGGCGCCGCGAAACGATCGCCCAATTCCTGGCCGAGCAGGGCCATGAAAACGCAGCCATAGAGACGTTTGCCGATTTTCAGCGCGCTACTGCACCGCTTCTGTTAACGGTGTCTCCGCTCGTCGCAGGCTTTATCGTGCCCGCTGAAGGCTACGCTATCGTGACCGAAAACGAGCTGTATGCGACCCAGGTCAAACAATCGCGTCGGCGCGACCGCAACCGCGCCTCAGCCGAGGGCATGCTGCGCGATCTGGCCGAGGTGCGCATCGGTGACCCGGTAGTCCATTCGCAGCACGGTATAGGGCGCTACATGGGCCTCGTCACCATGGATCCGGGCGAAGGCAATACCGAATTTCTCGAACTTCACTATGCGGATAGCGATAAATTGTTCGTGCCGGTAGCGCAGTTGCAGGTGATATCGCGCTATACCGGCGCCAACCCCGAGGCTGCTCCACTGCATAAATTGGGCAGCGGGCAATGGGAAAAAGCGCGGCGAAAAGCCGCACAGCAAGTGCGCGACACCGCAGCCGAATTGCTCAATTTGTACGCCCGACGCGCCGCGCGCCAGGGTTATGCCTTTCCGCTCAAGCCACAGGATTTTGAAGCGTTCTCCGCCACGTTTGCCTTCGAAGAAACGCCGGATCAGGCGGCAGCAATCAAGGCGGTCATTACGGATATGACCTCAGGCAAGCCGATGGATCGACTGGTATGCGGTGATGTCGGGTTTGGCAAAACCGAAGTGGCGTTACGTGCCGCGTTTATTTCCGCCGCCGCCGGTAAACAGGTCGCCATTTTGGTGCCCACCACCCTGCTTGCCGAACAACATTTCCAGAATTTCTCAGATCGCTTTGCCGAATGGCCGATCCGTATCGCCGAATTTTCCCGTTTCCGTTCCGCCAAGGAAACCACTGTAGCGCTGAAAGGCTTGGCCGAAGGCAGTGTGGATATCGCTATCGGTACCCATAAATTGATCCAGAAAGACGTGCTGTTCAAAAACCTGGGGCTGGTCATTATCGATGAAGAGCACCGCTTTGGCGTACGCCAAAAAGAAGCGCTGAAAGCGCTGCGCACCGAGGTCGATGTGTTGACCCTGACCGCTACGCCCATTCCGCGCACCCTGGCGCTCTCGCTGGAAGGGCTGCGCGATTTTTCAGTGATTGCCACCGCGCCGCAGCGCCGATTGGCCATCAAGACCTTCGTCACCACACAATCGGACGGTATCGTGCGCGAAGCGATTCTGCGTGAACTGAAGCGTGGGGGTCAGGCTTATTACCTTTACAACGAGGTTGAAACGATCCAAAACCAATACGAAAAATTGGTGAGACTAATGCCGGAAGCACGCATCGCCATCGCCCATGGGCAATTGGCGGAGCGTGAGCTGGAGCGCGTGATGCGCGACTTCTACCACCAAAAATCCAATGTGTTGCTGTGCTCGACCATTATCGAAACCGGGATCGATGTGCCGACGGCCAATACCATCCTGATCCATCGCGCCGACAAATTCGGTCTCGCCCAACTGCACCAGTTGCGCGGCCGGGTAGGCCGCTCGCACCATCAGGCCTATGCCTACCTGCTCACCCCGCCTGCAGAAGCACTTACTGCAAATTCCAAAAAGCGGCTGGAAGCCATTCAAATGATGGAAGATCTGGGAGCAGGCTTTCACCTTGCCATGCACGATCTGGAAATTCGCGGCGCCGGCGAAGTGCTGGGCGATTCGCAAAGCGGCGGCATTCAGGATATTGGCTTTACGCTTTATACCGACATGCTTGAGGCTGCTGTCAAATCGCTCAAGTCTGGTAAGGAGCCGGACCTCAGCGGGCCATTGAATGTAGCGACCGAAATCAACCTGCATGTTCCCGCCCTGCTTCCGGAAAGTTATTGCAGCGACATTCACGAACGTCTGGTGATCTACAAACGTCTGGCTAATTGCGAAGATAACGACAAGCTTGATCTTCTTAATGAAGAGCTGATCGACCGCTTTGGGTTATTGCCCGAGCCTGCTCAAGCATTGATCGACAGCCACCGGCTGCGCGTCCTGGGCAAGCCGCTTGCCATCGTAAAAATCGACGCCAGCAGTCAGGCTATCGTCATCCAGTTCGGCCCCGACACACCCGTCGCACCGCAAAAAATTATTGCCTTGGTGCAAGCACGGCGCCACTACAAATTGGCCGGGCCAGACCGCCTGCGTATCGACATCGCATTGCCCAACCTCAAGGAGCGGGTCAATGAAGTTAAAAAGATATTAAGCAACCTCTGATTAAGTCCGCCATGGAGTTAATGCGGCCACAAAGCGGCGTGCAGCACGGTGTTGCTTCTGCACCTACCCTCGATCATTTTTGACTTGTCATGATCGTTCAGTTCTCTCTGGTAGTGCGCCGCATGATCGGGGCGGCCGGCCAACGTTTCCGCCTGTGCAATACTGGCCAGCGTATCGCGCAAGGCGTCGGGAATAGCGCGCGATTGCATCAATGCCCGCTCCATCAGCGGCAACCCGATTCGCTTGTTTCCGCATGCCACCTCATAAATACCGTTTGCCGCCTGCTCCATCAGTGCTGCATAGGGCGATGACGTGTAGGCTGCATACTGCGAAATCTCATCCACCGGCTTTTCCGCTGCGGCGATCTGGCCGGCCTGAATCAATAGCCGAGCCTGGCTATGGCGCAAAAACAGCCAATCCCTCGGCGCGCTACAAAACGCTAGCGATTTTTCCAGCGCACACGCCTTTTGCGCGGCGTATAGGCCCGCCGGTGTTTGCGCACGATAAAGATGGCACCGTGCCAAATTTGTGTACACGCTATACAAAATAACCGGGCTGACCCGGCACGCAGAAGCTGGCGAGAGCGGTACTGCCACCAGAGCGCCAACGCGGGAAAACGCAACCCGCGCCAACTCATACGCCCCGCCATGCATCAGTGTGCAACCCAGATTATTCCAGGCATCCGCCAGCGTATTGATATCGCTGCCCGATTCAAGCTGCCGTGCCAATTGCAGCGCCACCACTTGGCTATCGAGCGCACCAGCCAGGTCACCGCTAGTGGTCAATGCCATAGCATGGGCAGAAACCGCACGATACTGCAGGCCAATAGCGCAGCCCGCTGCCAGATCCCGGCAAATGTGCGTCAGCTCAAGCGCCTCGCGCCAACGTGCATTGATAACCCAGAGACGGCAGATCTCCAGTGCGCCGCTGATAAAAGTTTCGCTCTCTGCGTCCGGCGTCAGGCAGCGGGCTTGTTCCAGCGCCTGTCGGCGAATCTGTGCCGCATCCGCTCCCACCGCCTCGCTCTCACACTTAAATAGTCGTCCCTGCAAAAGCCCTGACAGCCGCGCCAGCGTTAGCGTTCATG
>CAZRAL010000068.1:0-12962 GCA_964598005.1 uncultured Burkholderiales bacterium | reverse complement strand
CTTCGTGCGCGGAGCCTGCTACCCCCTTCGCGGCTGCCGACCATTCGCTGCGCACCGCGCCTTGCATCCCATCCCGGAAAACCGAGCGCACGGCCATGTGGGACTTAATCAGAGGTCCTTAAGTATGGAATTGATCGACACCTTCCGGGCTATCCCATGGTTTTACATTGGAACGATGGGCGTAATCGGTCTGGCCATGGGCAGCTTTTTCAATGTTGTTATCCATCGACTTCCCATTATGATGGAGGCCGATTGGAAAGCGCAATGCATCGACTATTTTGGCCCCGCATTGGCATCCAAAGACAGCGCCGGCACAGACGCTGCCATGGACTCGATACCGCAAAAATATAATCTGATTACCCCTTCTTCGTCCTGCCCGGCTTGCGGACACAAGATCACCGCAGTCCAGAATATTCCGGTATTAAGTTATCTTTTTCTGCGCGGCAAATGCGCGGCCTGTCGTGCGCGGATCAGCTTCAGATATCCGCTCGTCGAGTTGCTGACAGGATTTTTGACCGGTTTTTTGGCCTGGCATTTTGGTGTCACCAGCGCCGCTTTAGGAGCCATCCTGTTTACCTGGGCATTGCTGGTGTTGACCTTTATCGATGCCGATACCACGTTGTTGCCGGATGACATTACGCTGCCTTTGATATGGTTGGGGTTGCTATTCAATCTCGGCGCAGTTTTTACTGATATTCGCTCGGCAATTTTCGGCGCGATTGCCGGATATTTGGTGCTTTGGCTGGTTTACTGGGGTTTTAAATTGCTGACCGGCAAAGAGGGCATGGGGTATGGCGACTTCAAGCTGTTGGCTGCAGTGGGTGCATGGCTGGGTTGGCAAATGTTGCCCCTGGTTATTTTGCTCTCAGCTGTTGCGGGGACCGTTATTGGCCTCATCGGGATTATCGTTCAAGGACGTGACAAAGGCGCAAAGTTACCGTTCGGTCCTTACCTTGCCATTGCGGCGTTCGCAGCGCTCGTTTGGGGTAACCGTCTCAACGAATGGTATCTGGGACGCATGCCCTGAGCGTGATGGTGCCCAGAAAATTCGTGGTCGGCATCACGGGTGGCATAGGGTCTGGGAAGTCGACGGTCGCGCGCTTATTTGAGGGATTGGGGGCCAAGGTAATCGATACCGATCAACTGGCCCACGAGTTGACACAGCCAGCCGGTCTGGCCATGCCAGCTATTCGATCCGCGTTTGGTGAGCACATGGTGGCTGCAAATGGCGCGCTGGATCGTGAAGCCATGCGCAAACTGATTTTTCAGGCGCCCGTACAGCGGCAAAAACTGGAACAAATCCTGCATCCGCTGATTCGCGCTCGAGTGGATGAAGAGCTAGCAAAAATTGACGCTTGTTACACTCTGCTAGTGGTTCCCTTACTGTTTGAAACGTTCGCCTATCGGAACTATCTGCAGCGTACACTCCTAGTCGACTGCCAGGAAAAAATACAGATCGAACGGGTAAAAAACCGCTCGGGGCTGGCCGAGCAGGATATCCGCCGCATAATGAACGCGCAGATCGCCCGCCCGCTTCGATTGCAACTGGCAGACGATGTTATATCGAATCAAGGCATTCTGTCGGCATTAAAAGCACAAGTTCAAGCGATACATAATCTTTATACTAGTTTACAAGCGACTGGTCGCAAGAATATTGCAAAATTTGTAAATTAAAGATAAATCCCTCACAATTCCAACCATTCTTGCGCACAACCTCGTGATTACTTACGAATATCCGCTAAACGAACGTGTACGGACGCTGTTGCGGCTGGAGGATCTGTTCGATCGGGTAAAATTCTTTGTCGATCGCGATACACATCAAGATCATCAAGCCGGTCTGATTAGTATTTTTGAAATTCTTGAGGTGGCCAGCCGTGGCGATCTTAAATCCGATTTGCTGCAAGAGTTGGACCGGCAGCGACTTTTTCTCGAGGCCTTGCATAATAATCCAGCGATTTCTGAAGAAAAACTGTCGGCAGTACTAAGTGGCATAGAGTCAGCTTTTTCAGAATTGCTGGCTTCGTCCGGCAAAACCGGCCAGCATCTACGCGAAAATGAGTGGCTGATGACCATCAAGCAACGAAGCGCTATTCCGGGAGGGGTGTGCGAATTCGATCTTCCTTCCTTTCATCATTGGCTCTACAGGGATACAGAGGCAAGGCGTCACGATTTGCTGCAATGGCTGCAACCGCTTTTGCCCATTTCTGGTGCACTACACATCGTGCTGCGCATTTTGCGGGAAAGCGGTAAAAGTTCGGCACTGATTGCCTATAAGGGCATTTTTCAGCAGATGCCTATGGAGCGCGCAGCGCATATGTTGCGGATTATTTTGAATGGCGATCTTCCTTGTGTGCCGGAAATCAGCGCCAACAAATATGCGCTCAACATCCGCTTCACCCAGCCGGGCAGTGTTCAACGTACCCGCCTGTTTGAGCATGACGTCGAATTCGAACTGGTTTATTGCAATTTATAGACGGATCCGACCATGCCATCCTTTGTAAATTGTCCCACCTGTGGGGTGTCAAACGAATATTCGGCAACTAATCCATGGCGTCCTTTCTGTTGCCAACGCTGTAAATTGATTGATCTGGGAGCCTGGGCAGCCGAGACCTATCGCATTGCCGGAAAATCGACTTCAGAAAAATCGTCTTTCCAGGTCGATCTGGATTCATCCCAGCAACCGAACTAAAAATTTCCAGATTTGTTTTCTTGCTCCAGACTAGTCGCCTGGGATAAAATTTGGTGTTGTTGGCTTGAATAAAAATTGGTTCTGGCAAAGGGGTGTTAACTCATGAGGAGAAGCCAGAAGCAACGCGTAAAAGCACTACCAAGTCACGCTAAGTAAACCCCGATGAGCCTGAATTGACCTTATTTATCATTTTAGAATACCTCCAAGAGATATAGAGAATGCACAAACTAATCCAAATTGCAAAGCGAAGTATGGCTTACTTGTCGATAGGGGGATTGTCCTTGGGTCTAACCCTTTCTGCGCGGGCGGGCTACGAAGTCAATATTCCGCCGCCCGCTACTCCGGTGGCCCGGCAAATCTACGATTTGCATATGGGGATTTTGATCGTTTGTGCGGTGATATTTGTAGTGGTTTTTGCCGCGATGTTTTATACCTTGCTGAAATTCCGCAAATCACGGGGGACAAAACCGGACGTCAATTTTCATGAAAGTACCGTAATCGAAATTATCTGGACCATTATTCCTTTTATTATTCTAGTCGGCATGGCCATCCCCGCCACTAAAACGATCCTCGATATGAAGGATACGTCCAATCCCGATCTCACCGTCAAGGTGACCGCCTATCAATGGGGGTGGCATTACGAGTATTTGCAAGATAGCTTTGGTTTTTATTCCAATCTTTCTACACCATGGAGTCAGATCGGTAATCCGGAAAACAAGGCAACAGACGCGAAAAATCCCGATTATTTGCTCGAAGTAGATAACCCTTTGGTGGTGCCTGTCGGCAAACGGGTACGTTTACTGGTCACGTCTAATGATGTCATTCATGGCTGGTATGTTCCGCAATTAGGCATAAATCAATATGGGATTCCCGGGTTTATTAAAGATACCTGGTTCAAAGCCGAAATCGCAGGCACATATAAAGGCCAGTGCAGCCAGATTTGCGGCAAGCTGCACGGCTATATGCCGATTACGGTTAGCGTAAAATCCGAGGCCGATTATGCCCAATGGCTGCAAGGCGCAAAGGAAAAATGGGGCAAACCCCAAAGTGTCGCTTCCCCTGCGTCGGCCGCAGCGGAAGACCCGGACAAAAAGTACACGCTCGCCGAACTGAAAACAAAGGGCGAACAGGTTTTTGGCGCCAATTGTGTGGCCTGTCATCAAGTGAACGGCAAGGGCATGCCGCCCGCTTTTCCGCCCCTGGATGGCTCGAAGATGGTCAATGGCCCCAAGGCCGCCCAGATCGCTGTACTGTTGAATGGCCGGCCAGGCACCGCCATGGCGCCCTTTGCGCACCTTTCAGATACAGAGTTGGCCGCAGTCATGACCTATACGCGTAATGCGTGGGGCAACAAAACAGGTGATGTCATTCAACCTGCCGAATTCAAGGCGGCGCGCAAGTAAAAACTTTTAGACGATTCAAAATCGGAGACTCAAGATGGCCCATGCACATGCCCCCTCCCTCGATCATTCCCATGATCACGATCATCACCATGCCGCTCCCGCAGGGTGGAAAAAGTACCTGACCACGACTAACCACAAGGACATCGGCACGATGTACCTGTGGTTCGCACTGGTCATGTTTTTTGTCGGCGGGGCAATGGCGCTGTTGATTCGTGCCGAATTGTTTCAGCCAGGCTTGCAGGTTGTACAGCCGGAATTTTTCAACTCGCTGACCACCGTTCACGCGCTGGTGATGATTTTTGGGGCGGTCATGCCGGCGTTTGTCGGCTTCGCCAACTGGCTCATCCCCCTGCAGATTGGTGCAGCCGATATGGCGTTCCCGCGCATGAATAACTGGTCGTTCTGGTTGATGATTCCGGCCTCGGTTTTGTTGTTTGCCTCGTTTTTTGTTCCGGGGGGCGCTGCTGCATCGGGTTGGACACTTTATCCGCCGTTGGTCATTCAAGGCGGTATTTCGGTTGATATGACGATTCTGGCGATTCATATTCTCGGCGCCTCATCGATCATGGGGTCGATCAATATCATCACTACCATCCTGAATCTGCGTGCGCCTGGCATGACACTCATGAAAATGCCGATGTTTACCTGGACCTGGCTGATTACGGCTTACCTCATCATTGCGGTTATGCCGGTGCTGGCGGGGTGCATCACCATGTTGCTGACTGATCGTCACTTTGGCACTTCATTTTTCAATGCGGCTGGCGGCGGTGATCCGGCCATGTTCATGCATATTTTCTGGTTTTTTGGCCACCCCGAAGTTTACATTCTGATTCTTCCTGCATTCGGCATCATGTCGCAGATCATCCCGGCTTTTGCGCGCAAGCCCTTGTTTGGTTATGCCTCGATGGTCTATGCCACGGCATCGATTGCTATCCTCTCTTTCATCGTCTGGGGTCACCACATGTTTACGGTCGGCATGCCCTCCGCAGGCCAATTGTTTTTCATGTATGCCACCATGCTGATTGCCGTACCCACAGGTGTAAAAGTATTCAACTGGATCGCCACCATGTGGCGCGGATCGCTTACTTTTGAAACGCCCATGTTGTTTGCCATTGGCTTTGTTTGCCAGTTTACCCTCGGCGGGTTTTCCGGATTGGTATTGGCGATCGCGGCCGTCGATATCACCTTGCACAATACCTATTACGTCGTCGCGCATTTCCATTATGTGCTGTTCCCCGGCGCGATCTACGCCTTGATGGCGGGCACCTACTTCTGGCTGCCGAAGTGGACGGGCAGAATGTATAGCGAAACGCTGGGCAAGTGGCATTTCTGGTTATCCACGCTGGGCTTTAATCTCACTTTCTTCCCGCAGCATTTCCTTGGCCTTGCGGGCATGCCCCGACGCATCCCGGACTATGCGCTGCAATTTGCCGAATGGAATATGTGGTCTTCGATTGGCGCCTTTATCCTGGGCTTTAGCCAATTGCTGTTTGTCTGGAACATTGTTTCCGCGATTCGCTCAGGTCCGAAGGCCAAGGAAAAACAATGGGAAGGCGCCGACTCTTTGGAATGGACGCATTTGCCCAGCCCGGCCCCGTACCACTCCTTTGAAACTGCACCCATTATCAAATAACGTTGCCATTGTTCATGAACGCCGAGCGCACTCCGAACAAGCGGAGCAAGTACCTTACCCTCGCCATACTGGTGGTGTGGGTGGTCGGTGTTTTTGTCTATACCATTTTTAAATTTTCTGGCGGCCGTCAATGAGTGCAACCGTCGATCAGGCCAAACTGCGTGAGCAGAATCGCATCATGTTATATAAGCTGTTGCTGATTATTCCCGTGATGTTGTTGTTCTGTGCCCTGCTGGTGCCGCTATACCGGCAAATCTGTCAGGTGCTGGGTATCACGGCTTCGCGTACGGTTACACAAAATACCCAGATCGATAGCAGCCGTTTGGTGAATGTGGAATTCGTATCCCATATCAATCGCAACTTTGCCTGGAAATTTGAACCGGTGGAAAAAAAAGTGGCGATTCATCCCGGCAGCTTGACGACCGTGCGCTATCGCGTCACGAATACTTTGCCCCATGCGGTAACAGGTCAGGCTGTGCCCAGTTTTAGTCCATTGGAAGCCGGAATTCATTTCAATAAACTGGAATGCTTCTGCTTTACCAATCAAATCCTGCAGGCCGGTGAAACACGCGAGATGCCTGTCACCTTTTATGTGAGCCCCGATATGCCGCGCGAGATTGAAAATATCGCCGTGTCCTACACGTTTTTCAATATTGGCGTTGAGGGTAAAAAATCCTGATGTGGAGTGCGATGAAAGCCGTGATGTGGAGTTTTTTCGGAGTCCGCAAACAGGTGGATTACGAGTCCGATCAGAAGCAACTCAAAATCGGCCATGTGATTGCGGCCGGAATATTTTGTTGTTTGCTGTTTGTTTTTGGCTTATTGATGCTGGTTCGTTTTATCACGAAGTAAGCTAACCGTATTTTTGAAATATAGAGGAGTCATAGCGTGAGTACAGCAAATCCTGGCGGCTATTATTTTGCCCCCCCTTCAAAATGGCCCTTGGTCGGCTCGACTGCCCTATTGTTCCTGGGTTCGGGCACCGTATTGACGATCAATGCCTTGCAACCCTACGGCTGGTTCGCCCTGACGGCCGGTTTTGCGATTCTGCTCTACATGCTTTTTGGCTGGTTCGGGCAAGTTATCCATGAAAGTGAAGCAGGTTTGTACAACAAACAGGTGGATACCTCGTTCCGTTGGAGCATGAGCTGGTTCATCTTTTCCGAAGTCATGTTTTTTGCTGCCTTTTTCGGGGCACTGTTTTATGCCCGCATGTATTCGGTTCCATGGTTGGGGGATGTCGACAATAGCCTGATCTGGCAAGGCTACGAGGCCCATTGGCCTACCGCGGGGCCTTACCTGGCGCAGAACGCTGATTATGTCTTTGGCACCATGGGCGCCTGGGGGGTGCCAGCCTTGAATACTGCGCTGTTGCTGAGTTCCGGGGTGACCATTACCTGGGCGCATCATGCATTGAAAGCCAATCAGCGCGGGCAACTTATTTTGGGCATGTTTTTAACGATTTTGCTGGGTGTTATTTTTCTGGGCTTTCAGGTTTACGAATACGTGCACGCCTATAGCGAACTCAATCTGAAACTTACCTCCGGTGTATTCGGTTCCACGTTCTTCATGCTTACGGGTTTTCATGGGTTCCACGTTACCCTGGGTGCAATCATGTTGACGGTCATTTTATTCCGCTGTATCAAAGGACACTTCAAGCCAGATCACCATTTTGCCTTTGAGGCCGTGGCCTGGTACTGGCACTTTGTCGACGTAGTGTGGCTGGGGCTGTTTATTTTTGTTTATGTGCTGGTGTAGCAAGAGGAAAGAAATATGGGATTGGATGTAGTCGTATATTGTGACTGTTTTGAGCAGAACCACCTTCAATCACCACCCAAGCCGGAATGGCTGCCCCGAATAGGAAAAGATGGCTCGCGCGAATCAGGCGCAACGGAAATTGATCTCGTTCTTGCTTTTGATGAGTGGAGTTTTTATCACGCCTGCGAACATGAAAATGGCATCTTGCTCCATCATTATCTGGGTAATATTGCAACAATAGGAAAACTGAATATTCTCCTGGAGGAATATAAAATTCAGTTACCCGTACTGCTCGAAAAAGTTTTATACAGTGGTACTCACTGCGGAGATTTTCTGGCCGTAGAAAAAATTTATCAACTTAAGCATGAAATTGATTTTCTCTCGACAGTTCATGCTGAAAACTTACATGATGAACAAATTTTGAGATATTTCGAACAACAAATGAAAGAGGTTATTGAATGTGCCCTTTCGGTAAAAAAACCAATCTGTTTTTAGGTTGAGCCAATTTTTAATTGATTCATTTATCTTATGCCACACCTTTAGTGCGGCTTTTTGTTTGCTTTTTGGATCTAGTTTTTTGAAAACCATCCAAAAAAATGGCCGACAAGAACGATAACGAATATTGTGATCGATAACGCCACGCGAATGGTCAAGGCATTGACTGCACGCTTCGATTGGCCCTTGTCGCGATACATAAAAAATAGTCCGCCAAACAGGCTCAACACAACCATGATGAGCAATACGATAATCAGAATTTTCATTTCTGCGCCAGAATTGATTGGAAAATGTAAAGCATGTAGCCTATGCCAAAGTCATATTTTGCAGTAAATCCTTTGTCAGTATGTCGATACAAATCCGCTTTACACCTTCATTGCTTCCTACTCTGGGCGCCATCGCGCTCATTGCGTTGACCGTGAGTCTGGGGCGTTGGCAGCAAAATCGTGCTGCGGAAAAAATGGCATTGCAAGCGCAGTTTGACGCCCGCAGCCGTACGCCGCCATTGAACCTGAACAATGCAACGGAAGCGGCCAGTGCAACCCGCTACCGCCTTGCGTTTGCGCAGGGGGAATGGTTAAAAGAAAAACAAATTTTTATTGATAATCAGGTCGACGAATCGCGCCCGGGCTATCACGTACTCACGCCGCTGAAACTGATAGGCAGCCCGATTCATTTGTTGGTCAATCGCGGCTGGATTGCAAGGGGAAGCGCTTATCCCGCCCCGCCCGACGTCGCCGTGCCCCTGGGCGTGATCGACATCAGTGGCATGCTGGTTTCTCCCAATACCCGATTTCTTGAATTGAATCGTGAGACAGTACAAGGGCAAGTATGGCAAAACCTTACCCTTGCGCGTTATCGGGATCGTTTTGGCATCGATCTTTTTCCGCTGGTTTTGCTGGCCGCCCAAACCGCGCCGGAATTAAAACCGGTCAAGGAAACGCCCAATGTCGGGGTGGAAAAACATCAAGGCTACGCCTTTCAATGGTTTGCCATTGCAACAGCAGTTTTACTTGTGTGGCTTGCTGTGAATATCCGCATTATTCGACAAGCGTCAAGAGTATGAGCCCGCGACTTAAATTTGTTTTGCTCATTCTTGTGTTTGCGTTCCCTTTCATAGGCTCGACCATCAGTTATTTTTTTTACCAGCCGGCAAAAAAAATGAACTATGGGGAGTTGCTTGATCCGCCCGTTACCTTGCCCGCAGAAACGCTGAAACCGATTGCGGGAACGGATTCGCCTGCTGTGGATCTGCAGCAGGGGTTGCGGGGAAAATGGTTGTTGCTGACTAAAGAGACGGCAGCTTGCGATAAACCTTGCCAGCAGAAACTTTATGCCATGAGACAGGCGCGCACCATGCTGGGCAAAAATCAGGAGCGCGTGGTACGGGTGATACTAGTTGATAATGAAACGTTACCGCCAGCAGAGATCACCCAAAATTACGCAGGCACATTATGGATTCGCGCGAACGAATCCAGCTGGCATAGGAAACTGGCAGAAAAAGATAGTCATGCAGGGAGCTTCATTTACGTGGTCGATCCGCTTGGCAATGTGTTTATCCGCTATCCGGCCGATGCAGATATTAAAAAAATGGTGCGCGATCTGGAGCGTGTCCTGAAAATCTCGCAGATCGGATAAGAAATATGAGCGGAATTGAACATGCGCTGATCGGCGGCGCAACTTTTGTCATCGTCGCACTGATTATTTTCTGGGTTAAAAACGATCCGGTGCGCTATCGTCGTTTGATTGGTCTTGCCACGATTTTTACCTTTGTTTTGATTGTATTGGGCGCCTATGTGCGGCTTTCCGATGCCGGGCTGGGGTGCCCAGACTGGCCGGGTTGTTATGGTAATTTGACCCCGTATCATTCGAGCGCAGAGATTAAATCCGCAGAGGCGAATCAACCGGGCGGCCCAGTGAGCATGGCCAAAGCCTGGAAAGAAATGGGGCATCGTTATCTCGCCATGTTCGTCGGCGCGTGCATTGCCGCCATTTTGTTGATTGCCTGGCGGAATCGCCGCACATTCTCGCAATCGCCCGTGCTGGCCACTTGCATCGCAGGTGTCGTCATCGTGCAAGCCACACTGGGGGCATGGACGGTGACGATGTTGCTAAAGCCCGCCATCGTTACCTCGCATCTCATCGGTGGCATGCTTCTCCTTGTGTTGCTGGGCTGGCTAGCACTACGCCAATACAAAGAGCACTTTACCAATTGGAATGAGGGCTGCCCCGTTACCGTAACACCGGCACTCAAAATAATAGCCGCAATGGCTTTAGCCATTGTCGCAGCGCAAATCATACTGGGAGGGTGGGTCAGCACCAACTATGCAGCGCTGGCGTGCAGTGATTTTCCACAATGCAATGGTCAGTGGATTCCGTCAGAAATGAAATTTTCAGATGCATTTCATATCATTCGTCCGCTGGGAGTGGGGCCTGATGGTGAACTGCTTACCATCGAAAGTCTGCGCGCGATTCATTGGGTGCATCGCGCGGGTGCATTAGTCGTTGTGATCTTCCTGCTATTCGCCATGATCTTGTTTTGGCGTTTTGCGGGCCTGCGACGTGAAATGTTTGTGTTGGGCCTGTTATTGACGTTGCAAGTATTGCTGGGCGTGGCGAATATAATCGGCAGTCTGCCACTACCAGTTGCCGTAGCGCATAATGGTTGCGCTGCACTATTGCTGCTTTGCCTGATCTGGATCAATTTCAAATTGCACCAAACACGGATGTGATGGTCAATCAACAAACCGTAAAACCCACGTTGCCCTTGCGCCACGCTTCTGTGTTGCGGCAATTTTTTGCGTTATGCAAACCGCGCGTTAATGCGCTCATCGTCTTCACCGCCATTATCGGCATGATGCTGGCCTACCCCGCTGGTTTGCCGTGGGATCTGCCGCTCATGCTTTACGCTACGGTCGGTATTGCCCTCGTGGCCGGTGCCGCCGCGGCCTTTAACTGCCTGATCGAGCAGCGTATCGATGCCCGGATGACGCGCACGCGTGCACGCCCCACCGTTGCAGGGCATATCTCTGATAGCCAGGTTCTGCTGTTGGCTATCGGCGTAGGGGGTGTTGGCCTGCTTATTCTTTATCGGCTGGTCAATCCCCTTACCATGTGGCTGACCTTTTCCACTTTTGTGGGTTACGCCATCATTTATACAATTATCCTGAAGCCTGCTACACCGCAAAATATTGTCATCGGCGGAGCGTCAGGCGCCATGCCCCCGGTACTGGGTTGGGCAGCTGTGACAGGCCAGGTGGCGCCGCAAGCGCTGCTGCTATTCCTCATCATTTTTGCCTGGACGCCACCGCATTTCTGGGCGCTGGCGCTATACCGGAAAAACGACTACGCTCAGGCAGGCATACCCATGCTGCCGGTAACGCATGGGGTAGAGCTCACCAAACAACACCTTTTACTCTATACCCTGCTACTCGTAGCGGTAACGTTGCTGCCCTTTGCCATTGGAATGAGTGGATGGATTTATTTAATAGCTGCCGGAATATTGAATGCCCTATTTCTCCGCTACGCAATTCGCCTGTATCGCAATTATTCAGATGCGTTGGCGCGCCGGACATTCTGGTTTTCCATACTCTACCTTTCCGCATTGTTTGCAGCACTATTGATTGATCACTACGCGGTCTTGGCCCGCGCAGTACTGGGAAAATAGATTATGTTGAATTGCGGGCGTGGTTTCATCTTTCTATTCTTGTTGACAGCCCTGCTTAGCGCTTGCGATAAATTCGCCCAAGACCAATTTTCTGCTCTCGATATTACTGGTGCCGCCGGATATGGAAATGACTTCCGCCTCACCGACTATAACGGCAAGCCACGGACAATGGCCGATTTTCACGGCAAGGCGGTGGTGATGTTTTTTGGCTTCACGCACTGCCCTGATGTATGCCCGACCACGTTGTCGGATATGAAACAGGCCATGAAATTATTGGGTGCAGATGCGGCGCGCGTGCAAGTGCTATTCGTGACGGTGGATCCGCAACGCGACAAACCGGAATCGCTAATGAAATATGTCACTGCCTTTCACCCGGACTTTTTGGGCTTGTATGGCGATATCGCCGCAACCACGAAAGTCATACAGGATTTTAAAATTTATTCCCGCATCCAGCCTGGAAAAACGGCAGAAAGTTATACCGTCGACCATACCGCAGCAAGCCTTGTTTTTGATCCGCAGGGCCGCCTGCGGCTTTTTGTAAATTATGGCCTCGGCGCTGAAAAAACAGCTGCCGATATTCGTTTGCTTTTAAAAGGAAAATAGATTATGGAACCTCTGAATAAGTCCTCCATGAGCCGCGTTTTGACAAGAATAGTCCAGATTCAAGGCATCGTAGTTGACAACATCGGCAGGTCGTATCCGTTGATACGAAGCCAAGGAGCATAATGATGAATGGACTATTTTTGTCAAAACCCGTATGGGCGCTGGCGCAGTTGTCAAATGCGCGGGCAGTCTGCTATGTTGCAGCGCTTGCGAAGGGGATCGACCATTCGCTGCGCACCGCGCCTTGCATCCCATCCCGAAAAACCGAGCGTGCGGCCATGTGGGGCTTAATCAGAGGTTCCATATGACTATTCAGCGTGTTGGGGTTGGCCCGCGTCTTTCCGAAATGGCCATTCATCATGGCACAGTCTATTTGGCCGGGCAGGTCGCCGATGACATCTCTCAGGATATCGCCGGTCAAACCCGCCAGGTTCTGGCTGCGATCGACAAACTGCTTATGCAGGCGCATAGCGATAAATCAAGAATATTATCGGCCACCATTTATCTCACCAGCATGGAAAATTTTTCGGCCATGAATGCGGTGTGGGACGCTTGGGTCGTTCCCGGGCATACACCACCTCGTGCAACAGTTGAAGCAAAATTGGCCAAGGCAGAGTATTTGATTGACTGATGTTACGCAGTCGCATTCCGCAGAGCCCGAAGCTCGGCATAGGCTTGCTGGGTTGCTTTGATAAATATTTTTGCGCGCAAAGC
>CAZRAL010000067.1:0-13270 GCA_964598005.1 uncultured Burkholderiales bacterium | reverse complement strand
TTCAAGGTCTTGTTTTTTCATCCGCAAAAATTACCACTTTTCATGTGACCGTGCGCAACATCAGTGACTACCGTAACCGCCCTATCTGTCATTCATACGAGTATTTCATTGGCTCTGCTTGTCATTTTTTGCAGTTGGTACATCCGCAGGTTGGCTGGCCCGCGTGTAGACAATTTTTTTCGTCCCGCCTTCACAGCTGCCGACGACTTTTCTTTTACCCACCTGCTCGTTTTCAACGATTTCGAGCGAATACCCTTTGACCTGTTTGGCGTCCAACTTGGCAGCAATTTCGCCCTTCAATTCTTCACAGGGCTTGGCCGCCCTCACCGGAATGGAAATTGCCAATAAAAGCCCCAGTAAAATAAATAGCCGCATACAACCTCCTTCAATTTGAAAATTAAAGGATACTATTTTAAGTCACAGTTGAAGACTGCGTAACGTAATTTTGCTGCCATATCAAAGTACCTTCTTTATTGAGCCTAAAACAGTCAAAATCTCGGGCCAGAAATAACCTCCCCGAATAAAATTCGGCCGCTTCACGCGATATATCGACGATCGAAGGTGAACGCACCGTATCGTCGCCATAACGGGGACTGAAATGCGTCAGTACCAGATTGGGAAGATTGCACGCTGCCGCCATGTGCGCCACCAAAGCGGCACTACTGTGTTGCAGTCCAGAACCAACTTTTTCCAGAATATCCCTCGTGTAAGTCGCTTCATGAACCAGCACCTGGCTACGCTGGCAGGCTGCCTGAAGTAAATCCGGAGTATCGTTATCGCCGCCAACAATAATCCGGCGGGCCGAGCGCAGCGGCAGCAAGAAATCGTTGCCATGCAGAACCTCCCCGGCTATTTCAATGTGCTCTCCGCGTTGCAGCCGCCCCCATAGCGGGCCTCGGGCAATCCCTTGTGCTTCCAGCCACGCCGTATCGAGCTGCTTTTCCACGCTGGCTTCGTCAAAAACATAGGCAAAGCAAGGAACGCGATGCGAAAGTTTGACGGTGCCAATACGAAAATTCGCGTCGGCCCAGACCTCGTCTTCGGCCATTTCATCGACCGCCCGAAATTCAATTGGAAAATTAAGGTGGAGTGCCGTATTTTCATAAATCGACTGCAGTAGTTTCTCGATAGCGCGCGGCGCTGCAATAAGTAATGATTCGGTGCGTCCGGCAAGCGCAGCGCTGGCCAGCAACCCCGGTAGACCATAGCAATGATCGCCATGAACATGGGTAATAAAAATACCGCGCAGATTAAGCAGCGAAAGCGGAGTATGCAAAATCTGCTGCTGCGACCCTTCGCCGCAATCGACCAAATACCAGTCGCGCGCCTGACAAAGCTTGACCGCCAACGCAGTCACGTTTCTGGTTTTGGTCGGAGTGCCAGAGGAAGTGCCGAGAAATATTAATTCCATATCTTGAAATCCCCTGCTAGCGACTGATTACTCAGCGACAACACGTTGCCTATTAGGTATTATTGTTGATTCCGTTTCATGCATGTTGTACCGGTTACGGTAAACTTTAAGCCTTTCTCTATTTACCGTCACTCATGAATGCGCACCGTAATCGCCCCGGACGGAAATAATTCTGATTATCGTAAAACGATGCCTCGGCGTTTCGTTCGTCCCAGCCGGGTATTCCCAGTACTGGCAAGGGATGCAAAGGTCGTTGCATCAGCCTACCCGACGCGACTTCAGCAGCGGCCCAGTTATCGATTGCAATCATTTGCTCGGCAAGCGGTCGCGAGAAAAAATCGACCTCAACGGGCATGATCAATGCTTTGCCCGTCACCCCCAGATAGGGCTGCAGCATTTTTTCATACAGCGCATGCCCGACGATAAATGCATCGATCGTGCTATCCCAGGCCGCGCGTACATCCACAAATAAATTTTGCCAATCGAATTGGCGTAATGCCTCGGCTAAGCGAGGGCAGGCGCAGGCCACCACGACCCCGTCTTCGTCGAACTGCGTCAGACGATCACGCCCGGCAGAGCGATGTGAACCGGCCTGCCGCTCCAGTTCGTGTATATGCGCAGCGTTCAAACAGGCTTTGGTTTGCGGCCAGCTAATCCAGGCCATGGCATTGAAGAAATCATGCCAGCTGTTGAATCGTGTCTGCACCATACCCTCTTCGAAGACTTTACGCTCGTAATAGCCCGCTTGAGTGCTGGATTGCGGCGCCACAAAATGAACGTGCTGCCCTCCACATGTCTGCTGGCCTGTCAAGCGTGCGTTCAATTGCGCTAGCGTGGGCCACACATCCATTGGCAAGTGCATTAACGTCCGCTGCAAAGGTAAAAACGCAGGATGCGCCCACCGTTCCCGGCCTTTGCACCAATCGATCATCGCACAAATTTCCGCCAGACGGCGCGCCACGATCTAGGGCAATTTCCAGGTCAATTCTTCTCCCGCCTCAAGCGGCACCAGCATCGAGTTGGGAAAAGGGAGCGTTTCCGGAATTTTCCAAGGTATTTTTTTTAAAGTGATAGTTTCTTGATTACGTGGTAAGCGATAAAAGTCGGCCCCGTAAAAGCTGGCGAAACCTTCCAATTTATCGAGCGCATTCGCACTCTCAAAAGCGGTGGCATAAAGTTCCAGTGCATGTAAGGCGGTATAGCAGCCCGCACAACCGCATATAGTTTCTTTCATATTTTGCGCATGCGGCGCACTATCGGTACCCAGGAAAAATTTTGGATTACCACTGGTTGCTGCTTTAAGTAGCGCCTGGCGATGTTCTTCGCGCTTCAACACCGGCAGGCAATAGTAATGCGGGCGGATACCGCCTTTAAAAAGTGCATTGCGGTTGTAAAGCAGATGATGTGCGGTGATGGTGGCAGCGATCTGATGGCCAGCCTCCAAAACAAATTTAACGGCGTTCGCAGTCGTAATATGTTCCAGCACGATATTTAGTTTTGGAAAACGCAGCGTCAATGGAATGAGGTGCCGTTCGATGAATACCTTTTCGCGATCGAATATATCGATCTCGCTATCCGTCACTTCGCCGTGTACCAGCAAAGGCAAGCCTGCCGCCTGCATGGCTTCAAAAACGGCATCGCACTGGCGAATATCGCTTACCCCCCAATCCGAGTGGGTCGTCGCACCGGCGGGGTAATATTTCACTGCTTTCACAAATCCACTGTTGCTGGCTTTGGAAATTTCATCTGTAGTTGTGTTATCGGTGAGGTAGAGCGTCATCAAGGGCTGAAAAGACGATTCGGCTGGTAGCGCCGCAATAATACGTTCGCGGTAGGCCGCTGCGGCAGCAACTGTAGTGACCGGTGGTTTGAGATTGGGCATGACGATGGCGCGGGCAAACTGTCGCGCTGTATCAGCCACAACAGCTTTGAGCGCGTCACCGTCGCGCAGATGTACATGCCAGTCGTCGGGACAAGTCAGCGTGAGAGCATTCATCGATAAATTATAACGTTCCTCCCACTGAATACTGGTTTATTCTTCGTGCTTCAGTGTCAATGCAAGCGCATAGACGGCATTTTTTTTAGCCCCGGTCAGCTTTGCCGTCAGGGTAACGGCTTGCTTCAAGGGCAATTCTTCCAGCAAGATTTCGAGCGTACGCTGCAATTCGTTGTCGGCCGCACCATCGTTTGCAGGCAAGGCCACTGCAGGTTCGATGATCAGCACGAACTCTCCACGCTGACGATTTTCATCTTCCGTTAGCCATGCCAGGGCGTCGCTAAGCTGGGATCGGTGAATGGTTTCAAATTTTTTGGTAAGTTCGCGTGCAATAACGATTTGGCGATTTTCACCAAGCACCGTGACCATATCCGCCATGCTTTCCATAATGCGATGTGGCGCCTCATAAAAAACTGTTGCAAAAGGAACGTCATTAAGTTTTTCCAAGGCGCGAATTCGCTCTCCTTTTTTCGCGGGCAGGAAACCGTAAAATAAAAATCCATTTTCTCCTTCTCTCTGCCCTACTCCCCTACCGCTGGCCGAAATTGCCGCGATCAAGGCCGAGGGACCAGGTATGGGAACAACTGTGCAACCGGCTGCATGGGCGGCAGCTATGACGCGCGCACCCGGATCGCTTATGGCGGGCGTCCCCGCATCGCTTACCAGTGCGACCGCCATTCCCTGCTCCAGCAACTGCACCACTCCCGTGGCAGCATCGCGTTCGTTGTGATCATGCACCGCAATCAAGCGTTTTGCAGCAATGCCGTATTGGGAAAGCAAGGGCTTGGTGTGCCGCGTATCTTCGGCGGCAATGACATCCACAGCTTTTAATACTTCGATTGCACGCAAAGTGATATCGCCGAGATTACCGATCGGCGTAGCCACGACATATAATGTTCCCCGTGCAACGTTATTCATTAATTTTTATTCCTTCTGTTCCTTCGGCACCTATTTGGCGACGGTTTGCACTACTGTTTCTCCTCCCGGCATTCTCGGGGAGCCTTTGTCTAAGCGCAAGCACAATAGCAGCTGAGCAAGTCAACATTCCTGCTCCTGCCAATCATATTGACCAGCCTCCCATTGAGACAAACATCTTGAAGCCTGCTGAATCTAACGTCTCCACGCTGGATCGCGCCCCACTCCCAGCGGTTATCGAATCAAAACAGTCCCCCAAGCCCCAGCCGCATATTGCACTCATTCTTCCGCTGGGTTCCAAATCGCTCGGCGTACTGTCGGAAGCTGTGAAACAGGGATTCATCGCCGGGGTCAACACAGACAGCAAGGAAGCCCCCCCCTATCGCCTTTACAGTATCGATAACGAAGGCGATGCGCTGGCACAGGCTTACCGCAAGGCCGCCAAGGAAGGGGCTATTGCTATCGTCGCTGGATTAACCCGCGATGGTGCAGCGCAAATCGTGCGTGAAAGCGGCCACCTCCCCACTCTCTCACTCAATGCTCCCGCAGAAACAGAATTGCCTCATCAATTTTATTTTTTTTCTTTGGCCATCGACGTGGAAGCAAGACAGGCTGCGCAGTTTGCCAAGAGCACCTGTCACCGTGCGATTATCGTTGTTTCCCCCTCTGCACTGACCAAGCGCATCCAGGAAGGTTTCGAAAAGCAATGGATTCAGCTGGGCGGCGAAATTGTTGCTCGCATTACTTTTTCTGATGCCAATGACACCACTACCATTCGCAGCAGCGTACGACGCGCCAAGGCCGAGTGTGTGTTTCTTGCTGCCGATGCCTGGAGTGCACGCACCATCCGCCCTTACCTGCCGACCGGCATGGCGGTCTATGCCACTTCGCTAGCTTACGATGCGCGCGCGGACCAAATTACCAATGTCGATCTGGAAAGCGTCAAACTGCTGGACATGCCCTGGTTCGTACGACCCGATCATCCAGCCGTGATGATTTATGCGCGCAAAGCCCCCATGCTTTCCGTTGACCAAGGCCGCCTCTATGCACTAGGCATCGATGCCTGGCGGTTAATTCAACAAGTTTTAGCCTATAAAACGGCCATACCACCACTAGATGGCGTTACCGGCCAATTGGCGCTGGATGGGAGCGGACATGAATTTATCCGCACGCTCACGGCCGTGGAGTTTCGCAATGGCAAAATCGAGCCCTTGATGCCGTCCACCGAATAATGAGGAATTTCTTTTCCAGACTTACAACAGTTACAGCAGCGCCAGCTTCCCCCATCTTTAAGGTAGGGGATCAGGCAGAGCGCCGCGCTGAAATTTTTCTTGTCGCGCACGGTTTGCAACTCCAAGCGCGCAATTTCCGTTGTCGCCACGGTGAGATCGACCTCATCATGCGCGATGGGCCGATGCTGGTTTTCATCGAAGTTCGTTTGCGCCAGCGGTCCGATTATGGAGGAGCAGCAGAGAGCATCCACTTCCCCAAGCAGCGCCGCATCGTGTTGGCCGCCCAATACTATCTTGCCAGTATGCAGCCTCTTCCACCCTGCCGTTTTGATGCCGTATTACTGGATTCACTGGACGGAAAAGACATCGAATGGATCCGCGATGCATTCAGCCCGTAAATCATGTTCTCGCGTAAAATTACAACATTCTTCTGGAGTCCATCATGCGCAATATTTTTCTTCTGCTGCTCATTTCTAGTACGCTTTTTCAGCAAGGCTGCGTTCCGCTTGCCGTGACCGGTATTGTCGCTACTGGCCTAGCCGTGGGTGACCGCCGCTCGACTGGCATTTATATCGAAGATGAAAATGTCGAATGGAAGGCGCAGGCACGTATTCGTGAAAAATACAAGGATGTTCATGTCAATGCCACCAGCTTCAACCTGACCGTGCTGCTGACCGGTGAAGTATCCAGCGAAGAAATTAAAAAAGACACTACGCAGCTGGTTCGGTCGATACCCAATGTACGCAGTGTCATCAATGAATTGGTGGTCGGCGGCAATTCTTCCGTTACTTCGCGGGGCAACGACACGCTCATCACTTCCAACGTGAAAACGCACTTTATCGGCAACAATCATTTTGCGGCGCATCATATCAAGGTCGTCACTGAGGCCGGCGTGGTGTATCTGATGGGGATAGTTTCACGGGCCGAGGGCGATGCAGCCGCCGATGTTGCCCGTAACACCAGCGGAGTCTCGCGTGTAGTCAAGGTATTTGAATATATCAGCGATGCGGCGACTAAATAGAAATGAGGCCATTCACGAGTCGTTATCAGCGGTTTATTTTCTGGCTTTTTTTATTGTGCTTGCCACCTGCCACCTATTCAAAGGAAAAACCAACGTTTTCTACTGATGCGTTAAAAGCAGCTCTGGTCAAATATGTAGCGGCGCACCCGCTTGTATTTGAAGGTTATACCGCACATTTGAATCTCGTCGATGCAAAAATTATCGCCTCTCCTGACCGTGCCACAGTCAACATCGGTCCGATTAAAATCGATTTACTTGCCCAAACATATATTTTCGAACGCTGGCTTGATCGAACCGAAGCTCAAACTGGCACGCGCGTCCTAAGGATTCTCACCTGGACAGGCCGCTATGCGGTGGATCGCTCCGGAAAAGTTACCATCGAAGCGCCCAACCTGATGCGAGAGTACGGCCAGATCCAATAGCCTTTTTTATACATAGCCTTTGATATTAGGGCCTATATACCCTTACGTCAGAACTGAGGTTATCCCCGCAGCACGCTTATGTTTCAGCATTTGGTAGACGCCCATTTCACCTAATTGCATATATTCAATTTCATCTTAGGAACCTCTGATTAAGTCCTCCATGAGCCGCGTTTTGACAAGAATAGTCCAGATTCAAGGCATCGTAGTTGCCAACATCGGCAGATCGTATCCGTTGATACGAAGCCAAGAAGGCCCCGGCATAGCGACAGCCTCGCGCAGCACAGGCCGCGAAGCCGGGGCCATCGCCTTGCCTTTCGGGTCGCATCCAAAGGCACTGAGTCCTCAGCGCCTTTGGAACCTGCTCCGCCTGCGGCAAGGCACGCTGAAGATGGGCTATTCTTGTCAAAACCCGCATGGGGTACCGCAAGGGTTTTGCCAAGCTAACTGCTTGGCTTGGCGCTTATGGTACCGGCAAGTCTCAGGCTTGCCGTGGGCCGAAGGCTGGCGCAGTTGTCAAATGCGCAGGCGTACAACTGCAGCTGCGTTTGCTGCGGCTAAATGTTCTGCTACGGGGTCGCCTCCACGCACGCTGTGCGCGGAGCCTGCTACCCCTTCGCAGCTGCTAACCATTTGCTGCGCGCCACACCTTGCATCCTATTTCGGAAAGCCGAGCGTACGGCCATGTGGGGCTTAATCAGAGGTTCCCTAAATGAAACCTGCTTTTGAAGTCAAACTCTGTTCACCCGCTAAATTTGCTGAACATATACAGCATCTGCCACGCAAGCTCGTTTTTACCAATGGCGTATTCGATATCTTGCATCGCGGGCACGTCACCTATCTTGCTGAAGCGCGCGCGCTAGGCACATCGCTGGTCGTTGCCTTGAATAGCGATGCTTCGGTCAAGCGATTGGGTAAAGGGGAAGATCGGCCTATTAACATGCTGGAAGACCGCATGGCTGTTATCGCCGCATTGGAAAGCGTCGATTTGGTGACCTGGTTTGAAGAGGATACCCCTCTGCAACGCATTCTTGAGGCACATCCCGATGTATTGGTAAAAGGTGGCGATTGGCCGCTTGAGCAGATTGTCGGCGCAGATAAAGTGCAGGGATGGGGAGGCAGCGTTCACGCCATCCCGTTTCAATTTACGCGTTCGACCACCACCATGCTCGCCAGAATACGCGCCGCAGTAGAAAAATAACATGCTCACGGCTACATTGTTCGAACGTATGCGCGTGGTAGTCGGCAACGTCGGCTTGTTGACCCAGCCTGAGGATATTGCGCCTTATGTAAAAGACTGGCGCGGTAATTACCATGGCCAAAGTAAACTAGTCATACGGCCTGCCAATACAGCAGAAGTCGCCGATATCGTTAAGCTCTGCGCGGAAGCACATATCCAGATTGTTCCGCAGGGTGGCAATACTGGGCTGGTCGGCGGCGCTACGCCCGACATGAGCGGGACGCAAATCATCTTGTCCTTAAACCGCATGCGGCGGATTCGTGCTGTTGATACAACAAACAATACGATGACCGTGGAAGCAGGCTGCATACTGCAAACGATTCAACAGACAGCACTGGAACACGATCGCTACTTTCCACTTTCACTGGCGGCAGAAGGCAGCTGTACCATTGGCGGCAATCTGTCGACCAACGCCGGAGGTACCGCCGTGTTGCGCTACGGTAATACGCGTGATCTAGTATTGGGCATCGAGGCCGTAACCGCTGACGGGCATATCTGGAATGGCCTACGCGGATTGCGCAAGGACAATACCGGCTACGACCTCAAACACTTGTTCATCGGTGCCGAAGGCACCCTGGGCATTATTACCGGGGCGGTGTTGAAACTTTTTCCCAAACCACGGCAAACCTGCACTGCCCTGGTGGGCGTGCCCCACCCCGAAGCGGCCGTCGAACTTTTGAAAAGCGTGCAAACGGCACTAGGAGACCGGCTAACCGGCTTCGAATTAATGTCGCGGATATGCATGGATTTTGTGTTTAAACATTTTCCAGCAACTGCCGAACCTTTTTCGAGCCGGCACCCCTGGCAAGTATTAGTGGAGTTGACCGACACGCTCAAGCATGCGCCGCTAGAGGATGCCCTTGCAGCGGCGCTTGAGCCCGCTTTTGAGAACGGGCTGGTGCAGGATGCAGTGATTGCCGCCACCCAGGCGCAGGCACAAGATTTATGGGCTCTCCGTGAACGTATCCCCGAAGCTGAAAAATTGCAGGGCAAAAGCATCAAACACGATATTTCAGTACCTATTTCGCATATTGCGGAATTTATATCGCGTGCCGATGCGGCACTACAGGTCGCGTTTCCTGAAGCCACCGTCATCTGTTTCGGGCACGTCGGTGACGGCAATTTACACTACAACCTGAGCTTTCCGGGGGCCGCTCCTTCCTCCCAACAAACACAGGCAGCAAACAACATTGTTTACAGCATCTTGGATGAACTGCATGGTTCCATCAGTGCCGAACATGGCCTAGGACAGATGAAATGTGAGGAAATCACCCATCACAAATCAGGCGTTGAACTCGACCTGATGCGCAAAATAAAACGTGCCTGGGACCCGCACAATATTATGAACCCCGGCAAGGTGCTTTAAGAAGAGTCCCGCTTAAGCAGGTGGGATACTACCGCTTGTTTTTGTAGCTGTCACGCATGGCGTGGCCTGCAACGTACTACCCTCAAAATCGTGCTGCATGACAGTCAACCGCGCCACAGTTTCGGTATCCGGCTCGCGTATGGAAAAAATGGTTTCCTTGATCTGCATATTGCGCGGTGAAATCTGGGCTTCCTTTGCGCCTTTTGCTTCCACGTCAGTCAGATAACGCGTCGCTGCTTCGGGTGTGGAAAAAACCCCAAGCGAGATGCTGTGGTCCGCCAGAATGGAAATATCCTTAATGCCCTGTTTTTTCAGATTAGCCGCTGTCGCTTCAGCCGTCTTCCTATCTTTTCTGGGGTCGATGAGGACGGCAAAACGTGTCGGCTCTTCTATATTCAAGACAGTCAGCCGCTCGTCCAGATTCATGGCTGCAAACCGTTCCTGGGCACGCTGGCTATCCGCAGGTTTGACATTGAAGGTCACGCAAGCCGAACCGCTTAAGGTAGCCGCTAGTTTTTTTGCAGCCTGCGCATCCTGCGCGCCCTTGGCGGGATCGACTACGGCGACGATTTTCAATGCATCGGGGTTTATTTGTGCAGGTGGTTCGGCGTGGGGCTGTAGCGAATTCAGATAAACCCAGGCGGCCAAACCAAGATTGGCAACCAGTAACAGCATAAAAATAAAGCGCATCATTCCGCAGCGATCCGTAGTAATCCATCCAGCACCAGATTGTCGTTGATCTCCAGCGCAAACGGAAGGTGCGGGGTAAGCATTTGCAATGCCCCACCACTACCAATAATGCGCGGGATGTGTCTCTGATGTTCATGCAGGGCTGTACTCATGCCCTGTATGGCGCCGACGCAAGCGCGTATCGCGCCGCTTTCAATGGCATGAGAAGTCTCGGTGGGAAATATCTGAAATACGCCCTTGTCGCCGCTTAGTTGTGCGGTTCCCTGTACCAACGCCGTGCACATCAATGCAGGGCCTGGCACGATCAATCCACCCAGAAAACAACCTTCCTGAGTCAGGGCGTCGATCGTCAGTGCCGTGCCCGCCATGACAACCAGTTGTGTGGCGGGCTTGGCGTGCGCCGCAATCAGTGCAGCCCACCGATCAGTACCCAGTTTCGCTGGCGTTTTATAGCCATTTTTGACCCCGCACTGGTCAGGTTGCGAATCGATAAAGACTGGCGTGGCCCAGGGTGATAGTGAAGTACGCAACGCTTGCGCAATGGCAGGCCCGGCGACATTGGAAATGAGGATACGCTTGATTATTCCTGCTTCCTCTATTTCTTTATGCAAAGATCTGGCTGCCTCGATAGAAGTCTCGATAGTCCCAAGACGGAACCAGTTTTCTCCGCTATGCAATCCCCACTTGATGCGCGTGTTGCCTGCATCGATGGCGAGCAGTTGGGCTACGGGCTCGTTATTCATTTTTTATTTATACGCAAACTGATTTCGCCGGAAGTCAGCATCATTTCCTTTCCCTGTGCGGAGACGATCAGCGCGCCATCCGGCGCAACGCCCTTCACCACGGCATTCAGCGTGGTTCCATCGCCATGGGTAATGCAAACTGGTTTTTCATGTAAAGCATGTGCGGCAATCCATTCCTCACGCCAACCGGTAAATCCATGTTGCGCAAAACGTTCGAGCGTCGCTGCCAGTTGCATGAGCAGCGATCCCAACAATTCGTTGCGCGACGGCAGTTGGGGTAGAAAAGCGGCAATATCGCAAACGGGTTGGTCGATTTGTTCTTTCAAAGCATCGGTCAATCGGTAATTAATACCAATACCAATCACCGCAGCAGAAGGACCCAGCATATCGCCCTGTGTTTCAATCAGAATACCGGCCAGCTTCTGTCCATCAACCCAAATATCATTGGGCCATTTTACTTGCGCACGGGAGATCCCCACCCCACGCAAAGTCTGAACCAGCGCCAATCCCACTACCAACGATAATCCACCTAGCTGGGCTGCCCCACGCTCGAAACGCCATAACAGCGAAAAGGTCAACCCGCTTCCCAGTGCCGATTCCCAACGCCGCCCGCGCCGCCCGCGCCCTTGACTCTGTATTTCTGCCGCCAGACACAGCCCGCTTGCCTCGCCTTGCGCTGCACGGCGCAGCAGCTCGCTGTTCGTTGAATCGACATGAGCCATGATTTCCACCTGCACTGGCGGGGTGGCTTTTTGTAACATCTTTTGTATTGCTGAGGCGTCGAGCATATCCAACGGCCGCGCCAGCCGATAACCCCGTCCCGGCACACTAAAAATGTCGATACCAAATGGCGCAACCTCTTTCAATATTTCTGAAATGGTGCTCCGCGAGACGTGCAATTTTTGTGCGAGAACCGTACCCGAAACAAAGCGCTGGTGTGACAATTCGTGCAGCACGGGCAGAACAAGCGACTTCATTGCCCTGAAGCGTGCGTATATTCGGCCTTGCAGGCGGCAACTTCGGCCGCATAGGCAATGCCCGCAATCACCGAATCAAGCAACAATTCAACGCGTTTGCTGAGCTTGCTGTTCTCGCGATAATCGGCCGGAGCAATAAAATCGACGCGCCCGGCATCCAGCAATTTGCCTGATATTTCTTTACTGTGCGCCAACTTTGGATTGAATACCGCCAGCGTATGGCCGCCATTTTTTTTGGTTAACGCCATCGAGGGTACATCAGTCATCCCGTCCCCTATATAGATAATGTTGGAAAAGGGAATCGGCCGCTCACTCTCTGGCATATGCTCGTTAATCGATTCGGAAATAGCCTCGCGCCCCTTGTTGATGCGAAACAGGAACTGGGTTTTCGAGGTATCGGTAATCAACAATTTGGGGAAGGTGGCGATGCCATATTGGTTAAAGTGGTACTCGGAGGCATAAATCTGCCTGAAATACTGGCGGATCGACACCCCATCGAGGATTTCCTTTTGCCCGGCGGAAATAATGTAGTGCTGTACCTGGATTGTTCCTTCACTGCGCAATTTGATGTATTCATTGATACGGGGAAACCACGTTTCCACGCCGGGAAAATATTGAATGCGCGCAGCCATTGCAGAAAAATCTTCACGCGTAATCCGGATACTGTCGTTTTTGTACAGCATCTCCATCATCAAGCGCATATAGACCAGCATCGAATCGGATCCCGTTTCGGTGGCCTCTTTGTGCACGCGCTTCCAAAATGCCTCAGGTTCGACACCGATTTTGGGCAGCACGGTGTATTCCTGCATCGGCTGTGGCGACAACGTACCATCGAAGTCATAAACGATAGCAATGGTATTTTGGAAAAATGCTTTTTTGGGCATGGAATAAGGCTTATAAAGGAATCCCTGATTAAGTCCCACATGGCCGCGCGCTCGGTTTTCCGGAATGGAATGCAAGACGCAGTGCACAACGAACGGTCAGCAGCCGCGAAGAGGCTAGCAAGCTCCGCGCATTTGACAACTGCGTCAGCCTTCGGCCCACGGCAAGCCAGAGGCTTGCCGGCTCATAGAGGACTTATTCAGAGGTTGCTAAAGTGAAAGGCGCCGCGGTATTAGCCAACGGCACCTTTTAGCACATGGGAAATTTCAGTTTTATATCTCCCTCAAATATTGAAAAGATGCATTATCAAGGGGCACTTTAACTTATTAACTGATGTTACGCACGGTCACATGAAAAGTGGTAATTTTTGCGGATGAA
>CAZRAL010000066.1:0-13385 GCA_964598005.1 uncultured Burkholderiales bacterium | reverse complement strand
TGTCATTGGCTTTCTTAGCGTTACTGCTACGAAGATTATGAACACGTTCTTAGAATCAATGTAGGACCTGCCTCCTAGGGGCAGCTTCACTTTTCTGCATTCATTCTTTTACACTTCAACTGGTTTTTTCTGTTCATGACAACCTCTCTCCCCGCATTATTTACCCCACTCGCTTTACGGGATATTGAATTCAAAAACCGCATTTTTGTTTCACCCATGTGCCAATACTCGTGCACGGAGGGTCTGCCTAATCACTGGCACCTTGTGCATCTGGGCAGCCGTGCGGTCGGTGGCGCGGCGCTGGTGATGAGCGAAGCCGCGGCCGTGACGCCGGCTGGGCGTATTTCACCGGAAGACGCCGGTATCTGGTCCGCCACCCACGCCGAAGCGTGGAAGCCTATTACCGAATTTATCAAACAGCAGGGCGCCATTCCGGCAATTCAGCTAGCGCATGCCGGGCGCAAGGCTTCCACTTTTTCGCCCTGGCGCGGCAGCGGCAAAATCGTGCCCGAAAATGGCGGCTGGGAAGTGATCGGCCCCAGCACGATGCCCTTCTCGCCTGCGTATCCGCAACCACACGCCATGAGCCAGGCCGATATCGAGCAATGCATTGCCGATTTCACGGCGGCCACTCGGCATGCGCTGACAGCGGGGTTCGAAGTGGCTGAAGTGCACGCCGCGCACGGTTATTTGCTGCACGAATTTCTCTCTCCGCTTTCCAATACCCGTACCGATGCTTATGGCGGGTCGCTAGAAAACCGGTTGCGCTTTCCGCTGGCCGTCTGCCAGGCTGTGCGCGAAATCTGGCCGGTGGGTTGGCCGGTTTTTGTGCGAATTTCTGCCTGCGATTGGAAGGATGGTGGCTGGTCGCTTGAAGAATCGATTGTTCTATGCAAACAGCTTAAAGCCATCGGTATCGACTTGATCGATGTATCGAGTGGCGGCAATGTCGCCGATACCAAAATTACGCTGACGCCGGGCTATCAAGTGCCGTTTGCAGTGGCCATCAAAGAACAGGCAGGCATCGCGGTCGGCGCGGTGGGATTGATTACGCAACCGGTACAGGCCGAGCAGATTGTGGCAATGGGCCAAGCCGATGTGATATTTCTGGCGCGTGAATTATTGCGTGATCCTTACTGGCCACGGCATGCCGCCAGCGCATTGGGCATCGATCCCCAGTGGCCGGATCAATACAAACGTGCGCAAGTAGGTAAATAGGAGAAAACCATGATCGTTTTTATCACTGGGGCCACTGCCGGTTTCGGCAGCGCAATGGCACACCGCTTTATTACCGCAGGAGCCAAAGTGGTGGCCAGCGGCCGCCGCGAAGATCGATTGCAAGCGCTGCATGCGGAACTGGGTGCCAATCTGTTGCCTGTAATTCTGGATGTCGTTGATCGCGAAGCGGTTGAGCAGGTATTCAAAACCCTGCCCGAAGAGTTCGCGTCAATCGATGTGCTGATCAATAACGCGGGATTGGCATTAGGCCTGGAACCCGCACAAAAAGCCAGCCTCGACGATTGGGACACGATGGTGGATACCAACATCAAAGGTTTGATGTACTGCACCCGTGCGGCACTCCCGGGCATGGTGGCGCGCAATCGCGGACATATCGTCAACCTGGGTTCAGTCGCGGCGCGCTATCCTTACCCCGGCGGCAATGTCTACGGAGCCAGCAAGGCTTTCGTCCATCAATTCAGCCTGAACCTGCGCGCCGACCTGCTTGGCACAGCCGTACGTGTTACCGATATTCAGCCCGGTATGTGCAGTGGAACCGAGTTTTCCACTATCCGCTTTGGCGGCGATGAAACCCGTGCCAAAAAAGTGTATGAAGGCACGCAGTCTTTAAGCGCAGACGATATTGCCGATACGGTGTACTGGGTGGTCAGCCGGCCCGCGCATGTCAATATCAATGCGATCGAGATGATGCCGGTATGTCAGGCCTTTAATGCGTTCGCGGTGCAGCGCAATGTAGGAGTGGTGATTAAAAATCCTCCATGAACTGTGTTTCGACAAAAACAGCCAAGGCCCCCCCAACGAAGCGATAGCCTCACGCAGTGCAGGCACCGGGGCGAAAGCCTTGTCCTCCTGGTTGCGCATCCCACACACGTGGTGCGTGGAGATTGTTACCCCCTTTGCAACTGCTGACTATTCGCTGCACACCGCGCCTTGCATCCCATCCCGGAAAACCGAGCACACGGCCATGTAGGACTATTAATCAAAGGTTCCCTTGGTAAACTCACGGGCTGCTATTGCGGCCCTTGTCATTTTAGGGGGGACTCATTTTATATAACTGATGTTACGCACTGCAGAGGAGAAACATTTTTACCGGAAAAGCCATTTTCATAGGGAAGCCGCTTCGCCTGCGCGTAACATCAATTATATAAGCACTATTGCAGGGAAAATAAGATGAAATTAACAAAATTTAATTAATAAAATTGTAATTACTTGCGCGCATGGGTGCGCGGCAAAATTAATTCCCTGTTAAACTGAAAAAGTATTTATCAGCCTATACTTTTAAATGCATGAAGTCGATGGGATACGACAATTATGTATCCCGCCTGTAGGGGAGAATCATGGTTCACAGTTTTGGCATCGCCACACTGGGCCTTCCAGAGCGCGAATTGCGCGTTATTCGGCTGGTTCTTTCTTTTGCGTCCAAGAATGTGCAGTCGCGAGTTTATATATTTTATGATACCCCCCCCCTGAAGGAAGAAAAGGAGAATGTACAGATCGTTTTGGTTAATTGGGATGATCCTGCAGCTCTGCTTCAGTGGCAATCCTTCCAGATCGGGCGTCCTGGTATTTATGGGGTAATGATTGCAGATAACGAGATAAATACAGCCGGATATCAGGTCAAAAAAAGACTCCTTGCAACAAAATTGGTACCCACGCTCGATCGCCTATTGGCTGAAAAATTCAAGATTATGCCGGAGTTGGTCATTGGGGCAGAAGAAAACACTCAAAATGTCACAAACCTGGGCAATATGCAACCCGCCATTTCGTCAGAACAGCTCACACGGGTTTTAGTAGTGGATGATAGTGGCACTACCCGAAAACAGCTTGAATTAGGTCTGCAGTTATTTGGCTTGAAAGCGGATCTTGCCGCCAGCGCCGATGAGGCATTTGCTCTGCTCAATCGGCATATTTACGATCTGATTTTTCTCGATGTTGTTTTGCCCGGTGATATTGATGGTTACCAGATTTGCAAAAGCATTAAACGCGATAAGAATATCAAGGAAACAGCGGTCGTTATGCTAACCAGCCGGTCATCTCCTTTTGATAAAGTGCGCGGAGCACTGGCAGGATGCAATGCTTATCTCGTCAAACCTGTGGAACAATCGTTATTTAATGCCACTGTTGAAAAATATACGCAGTTTGCGCGGGCTCGATCACGTAATGGTACGGATTTCACCGTATAACTTTTTATGATAATGTCGTATCACTTTTAAAGCGCAAGGCTTCAAAAGAGTGCCATTTTAGATTTCAAATTATTAATTGAGGAGTGCAATCATGCCAGTGCGTAAAGTACTCGTTGTTGACGATTCACCCACTGATTTATCGAATATTCGCAATATTCTTTCCGATGCCGGGGTTACGGTAGTCAGCGCAGGAAGCGGCAAGGAGGGGGTAGCGAAAGCTAATACCGAAAATCCGGATTTGATTTTTATGGATATTGTGATGTCCGACATGGATGGCTATGAGGCGTGTCGGGAACTCAATATGAATGATACGACTAAGAGCATCCCAGTGGTTTTTGTATCTAGCAAAACGCAAAAGGCGGACAAGCTTTGGGCACAAATGCAGGGAGGAAAAGCATATGTCACCAAACCTTACACCGCAGACCAGATTATCGATCAGTTAAAGGCGTTTGCCTGAACATCGGCCACTTCTGTTGTTGTGTAATTCATGATGCTGCCATCCCGCCTATGTTGTTAAGGCCTTCCGAGGCGCTTAATCGATTTCATTTGCCTGTGGGTGCTTTGGGGCCGACCCAATCTGGCAGAGATGAGATTATTCGTTACGGTTATCGCGTAGGCTCTTTTAATATTTTGATACCCGAGAAAATATTAAGCGAACTGGTTGATTTACAAACCCATATTCATCCTGTACCCGTTGCACCTTCCTGGTTGCGTGGGTTGATCAGCTTGCGCGGCAATTTAGTGCCGGTCTTCGATTTACTCCAAGCGCTTTTTGTTGATCAGGTAACTTCCATGAATAAAGCCACCAAAATTTTGGTGCTCGATAAAAACGAACGTGCAATCGGTATTTTATGCGAGGGGCATGCGCAATCGGTAAAACTAACGACCACGTCTTGCGCACCACCTTCCACTTTACCTGCGGCAATCATTCCTTTTGTTGGGCAGGCGTGGCAGGAAAAGAGTGGCATGTGGCTGGAATTGAATCTGCATGCTTTTTTTAAACATCTGGGCGAAAAGTACATTCACGTAGCACCCATGCCAACTTGAGGTATGGGGTAGGATCAATCGGGAGGAATCATGAGTAATAAAAGTAATAAGCCACGCTCGTCCAAACCGGGAGTGTTTGGCACTTTGCGGCAAAAAATGTTGTTCGGAACCTTGTTTCTTGCCATTGTTCCTGTTCTGTTAACCAGTCTGATCGTGGGTGGCATTTCACTTACCAGTGGTAAGGATGCCTTGGAAGAAGGTGCTAAAAACGCCTTGATTGCGCAACGCGATATTAAAAAGGGCGAGATCGAGACCTACTTTAAAACGCTTGAAAATAGTGTGCATACGCTGGCAGTAACCCCTACTGTTATCGATGCGATGAAGGAATTGCCTCCTGCGATGGCCAATGTGCGTATGCGTGGAGATAATCTTGCCGATATGCGGGAGAAGCTTGCGCAATATTACACCGGTGATTTTGCACGTGAATATGAGAAGCGTAATAGCGGCAAAAGAGCCGATATGTCAACCCTGCTAAAAGCGCTTACCGATGAACAAGTGGTATTGCAGTATCGTTATATTTTTGCTAATCCTTCTCCGTTGGGCGAAAAATTTAAACTTGATGATGCCGGTGATGGCTCCGAATTCAGCCGTATTCATGCCCGGGTCCATCCTTTTATGCGGAGCACGCTAACGCGCTTCGGCTACTACGATACTTTTTTGATCGATCTAGAGGGGACGATTGTCTATACCACATTCAAGGAATTGGATTTCACCACCTCTCTGGACAATACAGGCTCCACAACAGGCCCGTCTACGCCTTCTGCCCGAACGGGGCTTGGTGATGTTTTCCGTAGAGCCCGCCGCGCGACTAAACCCGATTTCACGGCTCTTTCCGATTTTGCTCCTTACTTTCTGTCTTATGAGGATCAGGCTTCTTTTCTGGCAGTACCGATATTCGATAAAACCAAAATCGTTGGGGTGTTGGCGGTGCAGGTACCAATCGATCAAATTAATGCGGTGATGACCTACAATAAAAAATGGAAGGATGTCGGGTTAGGAGCATCAGGCGAAACCTATCTGGTTGGCCCCGATTTCAAGGCCCGCAGTTTGTCGCGCTTCATGATTGAAGAAAAGGACAATTATTTAAAAGCAATTGGTGCTGCTGGTGTGTCTGCCGATCTCTTGAAACTGATTAATGTCAAAGATTCGAATATTGGTTTGCAACCCGTGGATACACCCGGAGCAAGGGAAGCAATTACAGGGCAGGCCGGGTATAAGATTTTCCCCGACTATCGCAATATACCGGTGCTGTCTGCTTATGCCCCTGTCAACATTTTAGGTTTACGCTGGGCAATTCTTTCCGAGATCGATGAAGACGAAGCGTTTTTATCCGTGGCCAAGCTGCGTAATCAGATCGGTGTTTGGGCAGTTGGCGTAGCATTGGCATTGTTGTTGGTAGGCTTCTTGATTGGTTTCTCGTTGATCCGAAGTGTGACTCGCCCCTTAGGCCAGCTACAGGCCACAGTAGGCCGGGTGTCTTCAGGCGACTATGACGCCCGTGCTCTCATCACCGGATCCGATGAATTGGGGCAACTGGGGAGTGCTTTAAATGATTTGCTGGACGAACGTCTTGCTCGTTTGGCGCAGATTGAAAAAGAAAACGAACAGCTTAACAATTCGATTGTGGATCTATTGCAGGCAGTAGCCAAGCTGGCGCGACGCGACTTGACCATACAAGTGACGGTGACCGAAGACGTGACAGGCCCCATGGCGGACGCGTTGAATCTTATGACCAAGGAAACCGCCAAGGTATTGCGGGATGTGACGAATATTTCGCTTCAGGTTGCCACAGCCTCAGACAAGGTAAAAACCAAATCAGATGCGGTCATTGCCGTGGCCAACGAGGAGCGCACAAAAGTGGAGCAGACGTCGGTAGATCTGGCTAAGGCTGCTGCCGAAATGAATCACATTGCTGAACTTGCTGAAACTTGTCGTATTGCCGCGGATAACGCTATTAATACGACTCAAAAGGCACTGGAAACAGTGACCAGTACAGTGAGCGGTATCAATTCCACGCGCGACATTATTCGCGAGACAGAGAAACGGATCAAACGTCTTGGCGAACGCTCGCAGGAAATTTCCGGCGTTGTGAGCATAATCAATTCAATTGCCGAGCGCACCTCTATTTTGGCGTTAAATGCTTCCATGCACGCCGCGTCTGCCGGTGAAGCGGGCCGTGGTTTTGCTGTGGTGGCAGAAGAGGTTCAGCGTCTGGCAGAAAATGCACGTACCGCAACAGCGCAGATCACGACACTGGTATCTAATATACAGGTTGAAACAGCCGAAACAGTGAATACCATGAACTCTGCCATTACCCAGGTGGTGGAAGGCAGCAAACTCGCCGAGCGTGCTGGTGAGGAAATGCAACAGACTCGGCAGACAACAGCGGTTCTGGTTGCTTCAGTACAAGAGATCGCCGCCACTTCCGCACGGCAGGCCGAGGCCACGCAAGTGCTGCAAGAACGTGCGCATGAGATTCGTGAAAGTACGCAATTAACCAGCCAGGAGCTTGCCGAACAGACGGTACAAACCAATAGTCTGGTGGAATATGCAAAAGACCTGCTGGCTGCGGTGCGTGTATTCAAACTGCCTTCTAATTGATGTAGTGATCAGTTACGCCACATTACCGGCCTTGTTGCGTTTCTAGGCATAGGAAGCTCATGTCGGACGTCGTTTCCCCATTTTCGCCAATCGAACAAATCGTACGGGAGAGTGTGCCGCAGATGTGCGAGGTCATCACCGATCTCGGGTATGGCGGGGGCGATGTCGCCATGACGCATTCACTCAATAGTTACATTGATCGTCTCGAACAAGTGGCTGTAGCGGCAAATGACGAAGGCTGGGCCGGATTGGCCACGCTTTGTGTTGCCAGCGTTGGAAAAATTCAGGAGCGTTCGACCATTCATCGTCCGCTTTCGAGAATGGAAAGAGAGCAATTGCTGACACTTGCTTCCTGGATAGGCGATTATGTCGCGCATAAAGGAGGGCATGAAAGTTCAGCAGCGTTGGTTGCAGCGCTGTGTGATCTATCGTGGAGCAAAGTGTTGCCAGATGATGACCGCGATGAATTGATTGCCCTTCTTGAACTGATTTCCGCATCGGGTGAAGAGCCTGCTCATCAGGATAACCGTCCTGTAGAAACAGGGGAAATTCAGCCTCTCGTTATTCCTGTAGATCTGCCATTGAAAGAAGAAGAGAAGTTTGTTGACGTATTGCCGCAGGATGAAATCGATAATGAAATTGCAAAAACCCCCGATCCCATACCAGAAGACCAGACAGCATCTTTCTCCGATTTAATAACGACGCCAAATTTAGTAAATCCGGTTCAGGTTAGCCCCGAGTTGTTGGGGGTATTAATCGATGCGCTGGTTTCCGAGAAAGACGAATTAGGTATATTGGTTAAAACTGCACGCGACGATTTATCGGGAAATACACGCGCTCAGGCACTGGAGCAATACGGCCAGCATCTGCTGCCTTTGATCAATGGTGCAGAGGCGCTGGGTTTAGCGGGATTGCAGGAAATATTCGCCTTTTTGCAGCTTAACTTAATGCTGTTATCAACGAAAATCGTCGAACAGCCACTGGCTTCGAATGTTGAATCTTGTTTCCTGCTATGGCCAGAGAGGGTTTTAGATTATCTAGAGTCGATAAACGATCCTATGGCCGCCACGGCATTGGTCGTTTTTTTACAAAAGAATGACTGGCCACAACCTCTTGCAGAGGACGATGCCGATTTACTGATCAATACGCTCCTGGCACCGCAGCTAACGGGGGAAACAGTCAGCCTGCAAACACGCGCTGCTACGGCAACGCCAGAGGATGTGACGTTGCAGGTTCCACCCGATATCAACCCGGAGCTTCTCGATAGCCTGCTTTCCGAGCTGCCTCAACATACTGCCGAATTTGCAGAGGCAGTACATAAAATTGCTTCTGGCGAAGGAAGTCTTGACGACCTTACCGACGCACAACGTGCGGCGCATACTTTGAAAGGAGCCGGCAATACGGTGGGAATACGAGGCATTGCTTCATTGACCCATCATGTCGAGGATATTTTGATTGCTTATGGCAAGCAGGCGCAACTGCCGGGCAAAGTGCTTGCGGATATTCTGGTTCGAACCAGTGACTGCCTCGAAGCAATGAGCGAATCGCTGGCCGGGATAGGCGAGCCACCCCGGGATGCACAATTACTGCTTCAGAATATTCTGGACTGGGCAAATCGTATCGATCGAGAGGGAATAAGCGAAGAAGACGAGCCGGTAGAGGCGGAACAGCGGGTTGAGGTAAAACAGGAACTTTCTGCGGCCAGTGTGCAACAAAATACACCTCAGGAAGGACCTGAAGAGGCCGTTGCTTCGTTGCGTGTTCCAACCACGGTCGTCGATACATTAATGAGGCTGGAAGGTGAGGGAGTGATTCTTTCCGGACAGATTCAGGATAAGCTGAACCGTGCTCGGGGTGAAATGTCCAGCAGCCACCAACAGGGAGATCAACTGTTTGAGCTGGTGACACAGCTCGAACATCTGGTTGATATTCGTGGCATTTCCCTGCAAATGCAGCATCAAATGGCATCCAGTAACTTCGATGCGCTGGAGTTCGATCAGTACAATGAATTACACAGCTTGACGCGGCGCTTGGTTGAAGCCGCTACCGATCTGCGTCAAATGGGGCGTGATGCTGATATGGCGCTTGCTGCAATCAACGAAATGTTGGTCGATCAGAGTAAGCTGCAGCTGGCAACGCAGGATGCCATCATGCAGACTCGTATGGTGCCTGTTTCAACCGTAGTTCCACGCTTACAGCGTGCGGTTCGCCAGACTTGCCGCATGCTGGATAAACAGGCAGAACTGGTGATCAGCGGAGAGTCAACTCCGCTGGATACAGAGGTACTCAACAAGTTGGTCACACCCTTGATGCATATGCTGCGTAATGCGCTTGATCACGGTATCGAGGCTGCCGATGTTCGCGTGCAACGAGGCAAGTCGCCCGTCGGCAAATTGGCTCTTTCTTTTTCGAGGGAAGGCAATGCGATTGTCATTCGTTTGCATGATGATGGCGGTGGAATCGATTCGCAAAAAATCAAGCAAGTGGCTATCGAGAAAGGGATTATTTCTCCGGATTCGCAAATAGTGGAAAATGAATTGAAGCGGTTGATATTCAGGCCCGGATTTTCTACCCAAAGTGAAACTACGCAAATTTCTGGGCGGGGAATAGGCATGGATGTGGTTTATTCCGTGGTGAGTGCGATGAAGGGGGCTATCGATATTGAAACCGAAATAGGGCAGGGCACCGCTTTCAATATCCATATTCCCGTTTCGCTTCTCTCTACGCATGCCCTGTTGGTTCATATTGGTCGGCATGTCATGGCGCTCTCAAGCCATGGCATCGAACAGATTGTCTATACCGAATCAGGACAAATCAGGGAAGAGGGTGACAAGCTCATGTATCGCCTGGGTGAAGAGTGGCTCCCGGCGGTGTACATGGAGACGCTGGTCAACGTGCCCGCCGATCGCCGCCATACCAAGCGTCACTTGCGTCCAGGCCTGGTGGTGCAGACGGGAATAGGAGCACGCACCGTTGTTCTGGTACAGGAAATCGTTGGAGCCAATAACGTTATTGTGAAAGCCCTAGGGGTCTATGTTCCAAAAATTCCCGGTGTTATCGGGGCAACGATTCTTGGCGATGGCGATGTTTCCTGCGTGCTCGATTTGCCTGATTTATTGCGTACTTATGCAACCGGAATGTGGCAAATTGCGCCTGTCGATGTTGCCGATTCTGCTGTTCAACTTCCGGTCATTCTGGTTGTGGATGATTCGTTGAGCGTACGGCGATCCATGGAGCAATTTCTGCACGATATGGGTTATGAAGTTCGTACTGCGCGTGATGGTCTTGAGGCTGCTGGCCTTGTCGAAGCCAGGGCGCCTCATTTGATGCTGGTTGATCTTGAAATGCCGCGCATGAATGGTCTCGATCTGACTTCATTTGTTCGTAACCGCGAGGCCAGCAGGCATGTGCCCGTCATCATGATTACTTCCCGTTCGACCGATAAACATCGTCAGTTGGCTTTGCAGGCAGGTGTTAATGTTTACCTGACCAAGCCTTATACGGAAAGTGAATTGCTGGAGCATATTCAATCATTGATTGTGGAGCAGTCTCATGGCTAGTAGCAGCGGATGGCGTTTGAATCTAGGTGTGGACGTGACCGCTGCCGTGGGGCAGCATGAGCTGGTTCATGTGATGCCCATGGCTATCGAACATCGGAACCCCGTTGTGGAGTGGAATGGTGAGCAGATTCCTTTAGTGGACATAGGTACTGTTTTTCTGCAAAGACCACCCCTTTCCGCGCCATTTGTCGGAGTAGTGGCCTATCCTCGTCTGGAAGGCAAAGGAGTCCAGTTTGGTGCTATTTCCCTGCTTGCCCTGCCTGCGCGCATCACGGTCGATGATGAGCAGGCCTGCGATCTTCCGGACCAGCCTGTGGGCTGGAAGGAAATTTCCATTTCATGCTTTTCCCTTGAAGGAAGTCCTTGCCCTATTCTCGATACCCCAGCTCTGTTTAAGTCGAGGTTGTCTTAAAACTCTCAACTGCAAGAAACAGAGGGGGTCATGTATAAATTTCTATTCCCGGACGGTCTGCTGTTGCGGTGTTTGTGAAGGGGAATAGCCATTCGCTGCGCACCGCGCCTTGCATCCCATCCCGGAAAACCAAGCGCGCGGCCATGTGGGACTTTATCAGAGGTTCCCCAAATTTGAGAGTTGGTACAATCCGCGCAGGCGGCATTCAGGATTGAATTACCAGTCACCCAATAATTTCGAGAGGAGGCATCACCAAAAGATAATCAATACCGAATATCAGTTAATCCATGAGTTTCAATGAAGAAGCTCAATCTGTCCGTGGAAACAGGTCAAGTCCACGCATACAGTCCAAAAGCCTGGGTGAATCCTGAGAAACAGGTTGAGGTTCCATCCACATTTTTTTAGGCTGCCCTAATTTTTCGGTTTACCAGTATTACCGTTATTTTCTTTTTAATTTAATCGAATAGGTTTGTTATTGACAACGAATTTTGTTTTAGACAGTATGTGTGCGTATGAATATTTTATCTATTTCACGTTAGACCAGACCGTTCAACAATATTGGAGCTTACAACCTTGGCAAATCTCAATCGACGCCGTTTTTCGCTGTTCATGCTTGCTCCCTTACTTGTAGCAGCGCCAGCGCTTGCTGCAGCGACCGGCGTGAAAGTTCGCTTTCGAATTGCTGAGTAGACTCAAGGCCAAAATGGAAAGGTCAACACGAGAACCTACGAAAATACGGTACTCATGTCGTTTGGTGAAAAGTTCACCGGCGATCTAGACAATGAATTCCGCATATCGCTCTTCGCAATAGAAATAGAAGATTCTGCGAAAGTCGAGATTACTGTTCATGATATTCGGCGTTCAGGCTCCTACCCTGGTAAAGGTAGTGCTGTCGTACCTTTTGTCGGCGAAACGTTTCTTGAACTCTCTAAAAATGAAGAACGCTCATATAGCGTGGTATTGCGCGCAGAAAAGCATGCACTCCCCAAGTCAGCCTAACACGTCGCTCAAGAGTGCTCCCTTCGGTCGCGGGACGCGCCAACAGCGGCGCGCCCCTTAGCTGATCGTTAGGCCTCGCAGAAACCCCCTCATCATGCCCATCGAAGTCCGCGTTGATGATCTCTCCTCGGTCGAGGTCCATGCACTGATCTCCGAGCATTTGGCTGGCATGCGCGGCAACTCACCGCCCGGAAGCGTTTACGCTCTCGCGATCGAAGGATTGAAGAAGCCAGAAATCACCTTCTGGTCTGCGTGGCAGGGCCCCACACTCTGTGGCTGCGGCGCCTTGAAGCAGCTCGATGCTTCTTCTGGAGAGATAAAGTCCATGCGTACGCGAGCTGCATTCCTGCGGCAAGGCGTTGGCCAGGCAGTCCTGAACTGCATCATTGAAACCGCACTGTCCCGAGGCTATCGATCGCTACATCTTGAAACTGGAACGGGCCAAGCCTTTGACGCGGCACACGCTCTGTACCTTCGCAATGGCTTCGTATGGGGCAAGCCCTTCGGCGACTACGAAGCTTCAAACTTCAATGTTTTCATGGTCAAGGCCCTCAGCGGCAGCAGTGGCGAGTCCCCTCACCTTGAACGTTGAAGCTGTAGAAAAACTAATTTTCGACGCAAACGCGAAATTGACCATGAGATCGATCCTCCAAAACAGCTTAGAATCGACAATCACGGCCTTGGGAAGGGTCAATGGACCCCCTGTATTTGCATCGGGGTTTGAAAATCCAAGTTTTTCTACACCCTCGTTAGCCAACATGGATACCAACATCTCCGTTGATCTTGTTGTAGCTCGCTTGTGTCAAGATGGCGCCGAAATTCGTTCACTCGCAGGTGCCCCTTGGATCGACGACCTTGAGATACGTTTGGGTCTCAGTTTTCCACCATCGTTCCGCTCATTGGTTAATCGCTATGCTTTTCCGCTCTTGGATATTGGAGAGGTGGAACTCTTTGCAAACAAAGGCGATGGTTCTGAGTACGACTTAACAACAGCCCCGTTTCGTGACCCTTTCATGTCGCCTTGGCTTATTGGTCATCGGCTAATTCATATTGGTCATCCCTATATTGGAAACTACGACCCGGTTTGTTTCGATCTTTCAACCTCCAGCGCTACCGAACCGCCGGTTGTACAGTTGAATCACGAGGACATTTTGCTTCAGCGCCAATCCGTCAAACGAACGATAATCGCTGATTCTTTCTTAACCTTGCTGGAGCGAACAAGTGTTGGCTAACATGGCGCTCAACCTCGCTCCCTTCGGTCGCTGGACGCTGCGCGATGAAGCCACGCGGCGCCGGTTAGCTCTACTACAAGGGCTTCCCCGCTGATGCAAGTGCTGCGATGGT
>CAZRAL010000065.1:0-13647 GCA_964598005.1 uncultured Burkholderiales bacterium | reverse complement strand
AAAGCGGACAATTCAAAAACTACAGAACCGGACAAGTCTAAAAACCCGCGACAGCCTACCGGGCGAACTGGTATGACAAATTGCAAGGGTTTCAGCAAGCTAACTCAAAGAAGCGAGATCTAGACTATTCTTGTCAAATGCGGTTTATGGATGATTTACTCAGAGGTTCCTTAAGCCTTACTTTGCGCCAATACATTGCTGGTCCAAGCCAACCGCTCGATCAACGTCTTCAAAAATTGGCGGTTAAAGCGTAGTTGACAGGCTACTGAGAGCTGTTCCAGTTGCACATCCTGTATCTTGATCAACTGTACTTCCGAGACAGCGATAATAGTGGCGGTACGTTTTATTTTTTCGCCGGAAAGGTAGGCCATTTCGCCAAAGCAGTCCCCTTCCTTGAGTACATTGAGCAGTTTGTCATCTTTCATCACCTTGACTTGCCCAGAGACGATAATAAAAAAGGCGTGACCAATATCACCCTCAAGTAATAAACTTTTTTCCCGCGGATGGGTTTCCCATATAGCGCCGCGTAACACTTCCCACAATTCGGGGTCGCGGAATTCCTTGAAAAATTCGAGGCGACGCAGGGCATTAAATTTTTCCGCCGAAGAAATTTCGAGGCTATATTTTTCAAGCTGTGGGAAGGCATCGGCCAGATCGCGCGCCATGGCATACCAGGCAGGATAACGCTCGCGCGAATCACGTGCCATGGCCTGGTCGACGATTTCGACCAGCTTGTCGGGAAGGTTGGGGCGAATGGATTTAAGCGGAGTTGGTTTTTCACTGAGGATTTTGGCAATCATGGTCACCGAGTTGTTGGCCTGAAAAGGCAGTCTGCCCGCCAGTAACTCATACATAACGACACCGAGTGAATAAATGTCGGTTTGCACTGAAGGAGTTTCTTCGTTGATCTGCTCGGGGGCCATATAAGCGGGTGAGCCGACAAAACCGTCGATCTGGGTATGGGTTGCTGAAGAAATCTGTGCGGTGCCGAAATCGGAAATCTTGATGTCGTGCCGCTCCGAGAGCAGGATGTTGGCGGACTTGATGTCGCGGTGAATGACCCCGTTCTGAAAGGCGTAGTCCAGTGCGCGGCAGGCTTTGAAAATAATCAGAGCGGCTTGGCGGACCGGGAGCAGATTGGTTTCGACGCAGAATTTTTTAAGTGATCCGCCGCCCACATACTCCATGACAATGTAGCGCATATCGCCGTCGATCACGGCGTCGTAAACGCCGACGATATTGGGATGCGAAAGTTTGCCGACCAGCGAGGCCTCGTTCAGAAAAAGTTTTTCAAACCTTTTGGCGTCTTCAGGAGTCAGGCCATCAGCGGTGTTGGCGACTTTGATGGCGACCTTGCGTTCATTAAATTCATCGTCGCCAAGATAGACAATCGATGTCGCGCCACGCCCCAATTCCGCAACAATGTTGTACTTACCGATCTTGTTCGGGCGATTCTTCAGCACGGCAGCTCCTGAATAGAGTATGTATTAAACTAGTGTCGAGCATTTCAACCTAGAAAACGCATTTAGGCACAGTTGAGAACGGATTTTTTCGAGGCTGCAGCAAGGTGCGATAACGCAGCATGGCCTCTCTCTGCAAGGAGGAGCAACAAAGGCGGAGCTCCGAAAAAAATGCGTTATCGACCGTGTAGCGTTGTTCACCAAACAGGTGAATCGCAAAATCAGCGCAAGCATTTGATTGCGAGTCGATTTGTCTGAGGCTATAGCGGTCAACTGCGTTTTCTAGGTTCAATGCTATCCCCTGTTTTTCAAGGAAGTTTACCCCATTATTCAAACTGGCTGGCGACCTTTCAATCAGCCCGGTCTCGTTTTCCTTGAATCGTCACGATATGGCGCGCGATTTCGGCAAAACTTGACGAAGAAGCATCCGGCATTTCGAACAAAGTAGCTTGCGCTGCCTGGTGATAATTTTTGTACATCGATTTACGGTAGGCGGGGTCGTAGTGGCTGGTCAGCATTTCCGCCACAAATTCATCCCAGCGTACAGCTTCGGCCAAGGTTTTCCAGTGAGCGATACATTCCCTGGAATGCCACTTGCGCAAACAATCCAGCTTGGAGAACAGCAACGCGGGATTGGCGATCAGATGCGCATATTCCTCGCGCAGCAAGGAAACACGGGCATCCTGGGCCAATACGATCTCATAGCAGGCGGCGGCGCGCATGCACTCGATCAGCGTTTGCGGGACGCGCAGCAAGCCGATTTTCCGGCTTTCCGCCTCGACGTAGACAAGTTTCCCGGGATCAAAGCGAGAGAGGGTATGCCAAATTCGCGATTCGAACATTTTCTGGCTTGGCTGAGGTGTATCGTGCCATTCGCCCAGCACCGAGCCTTTATGTGCAGCAAGCTGTTCGAGATCGAGCACTTGCGCACCGGCTGCATCCAGCGCCGCCAGCAAACGGCTTTTGCCCGAACCAGTGCGGCCACAGATCACCCGGTAATTAAATGTTTGCGGCAGTTGATCGAGATCATGCAGAATCTGCCCGCGCCAGGCCTTGTAACCGCCTTCAAGCTGAAGTGCATTCCAGCCAATACGTTTCAGAATGTGCGTCATCGCTGCGGAGCGCGAGCCGCCGCGCCAGCAATAGACCAGCGGTTGCCAATCCTTGGGTTTGTCCATGAAAGAATGTTCGAGGTGCGCAGCGATATTGCGCGCGACCAGTGCAGCGCCCACTTTGCGAGCCTCGAATGCCGACGTCTGCTTGTGCAAAATCCCCACCTGCGCACGTTGTGCATCATCCAGCACCGGAACATTTTGTGCGCGAGGTAAATGATCTTCCGCATATTCAGCCGGGCTTCGCACATCAAGAATGGCATCGAATGCATCGAGTTGTGCGAGGGTGAGCGGCAGCGATAAAGTCCCTTGTTTGAGGGCGCCATCGGAAGCGGCTACGTTCATTTTTTCAGAATTTTTTCCAGCACGGGCCAGACATTATCGAGCAATAGGGGCTGGGCTTCGGCGACAGGATGCAGGCGATCGGCCTGAAATTTTTCGGGTTGGTCGGCAATGCCTTCAAGCAAAAAGGGCACCAGCGGCACATTGAATTTTTTCGCCAGCACAGGATACAGTGCACGGAAATCGCTGGCGTACTCGAGCCCGTAATTCGGCGGGATCTGCATGCCGATCAACACCGGTTGCGCATGCGCTACGCGAATCGATGCGATCATGGCTTCCAGATTCTTGCGTGTTTCAGTCACTGGCAAGCCCCGCAAGGCATCGTTGGCGCCCAGTTCGATCAATACAAGGGTTGGCTTGTGGCGCGCCAGATCGGCAGGTAGACGCGCCAAACCACCGCGCGTGGTCTCGCCGCTGATGCTGGCGTTAATGATTTCAACTGGCTCCCCACGCAGTTTTTCCGCCAGCAAGGCAACCCATCCCCGATTAGGTGAAATGCCGTAGGCTGCGGATAGGCTATCGCCAAACACCATAATTTTATGGCGCGGCTTGGTCGGCGCTGCTTCGGCCGTGAACGTGAGGATGGAAAGTAATGTCACAATAAGCAATGCCGCCATACCTTGGTGGCCGGATTTTTGTTTATGACAGACTAAACTTGAAAATACTTTTTGCACCGCCACCTCTTGAAAATTATTTCGTTGATTGTTCACCATGAATCCAACTGACTTACGGACGGTACCACATCAGGAAACGCTGCTTCCACTTTCTCCGGCGCAATCGATAGCGGCGCAGGAAAATTATGGCTTACCGTTGCCTGTCCTCTCACAAACCCCTATTGTGCAGGTGGAAGACCTCAGCAAACAAGTGCAAACGGCTGATAGCCAGCTTACCATCGTCGATCATGCCAACTTCAAGATTTATGCCGGTGAAGCAGTCGCGGTGGTAGGTGTGTCGGGTTCGGGAAAATCAACCTTGCTCGGCCTGATGGCCGGGTTGGATACCCCTAGCAGCGGAAAAGTCTGGATCAATGGCGAGGAACTGACTGCGCTTGATGAGGATGGTCGCGCACGCCTGCGTGGCCGCTTGGTGGGTTTTGTATTCCAGTCGTTCCAGTTGCTGTCTGCGCTGACCGCGCTGGAAAATGTGATGCTGCCGCTGGAACTGGCCGGTGTGAAGGAGGCCGCCGGGCGCGCCCGCGCGATTCTCGAACGGGTCGGGCTGGGCCAACGCCTTACGCATTATCCGAAGCAATTATCGGGCGGTGAGCAACAGCGCGTCGCTATTGCCCGTGCTTTTGTGACTGAGCCCCGGCTCCTGTTCGCCGACGAGCCGACCGGTAATCTCGATGCCAACACCGGGCGCGCCATGATCGACCTGCTGTTTGAATTGAATCAGGAGCGCGGTACCACGCTGATTCTGGTCACCCACGATACGGCGCTGGCCGCGCGCTGCGGGCGGCGGCTGATTATCGAGGCCGGCCGGGTGCAGCGTGAAGAGGGCCTTAACGACAGGGCAGCGGTCGAAACGGCCGTGGTGTGAGCACCAGCCTGAAAACATTTACCCTCGCGCAGCGCATGTTGCGCCGTAATTGGCGCGCGGGGGAGTCGCGCGTATTGCTGGTCGCGTTGTTTATCGCCGTGGCCAGTGTTACCACGGTCGGGTTTTTTGCCGACCGGGTCGAATCCGCGCTGAATCAGCAGGCCAACGAATTGATTGCCGCCGATGCAGTGGTGATCGCCGATAAGCCAGTTCGTCAGATATTCCGCGACGAAGCTACGCGCCTTCATTTCACAACTGCCGAAACTATCACCTTTCCCAGCATGGTCTCGGGCGATGCGGCAAGCGGGCAAGGGGTGAATCTGGCAGACATTAAAGCCGTTACCGCCACTTTTCCACTGCGCGGCAAATTGCGCATTGCCGAAGCGCCCGGCAGTCCCGACGCGGAGGCGACAACCGTTCCCGCCCCAGGCACTGTTTGGGTACCGGAAGTATTGCTGGCGCGCATCAATATGCGCGTAGGCAATGAGCTTGCCGTGGGCGCCGCAAAACTGCGCATAGCCGCCGTATTGACCAAGGAGCCGGATAGCGTTCTCGATTATTTCGGCATCGCGCCCCGCGTCATGATGAACATGGCCGATCTGGAAAAAACAAAATTGGTGCAGGTCGGCAGCCGGTTGACCTATCGGCTGCTGGTGGCGGGTGAACGCGACGCGATTGATCGATTTACCGCGCAATTCGCCAAAAGTCTGCAACGTGGCGAGCGGCTGGAAAGCGTGCGCGATTCGCGCTCTGAAGTACGGGTTGCGCTGGAGCGCGCGCAGCGCTTTCTGGGCTTGGCCACCTTGCTGTCGGTCATTCTCGCTGCCGTCGCCGTGGCGCTGGCCGCGCGGCGCTTTTCGCAGCGGCAACTCGATAGCGCAGCCATGATGCGCTGTTTGGGCGCAGTCCAGGCCGATATTTTTCTGATCAATTTCTGGCAGTTCGTCACACTGGGTTTGATTGCCTGCGCATTGGGCACACTGGCCGGCTTCGGCGCGCAACTGGGGCTTGCCGGCCTACTCGCCGGGCTGTTTACCGTCGTGTTACCCATGCCGACGCTGGCACCTGCCTTGCAGGGGTTGGTCATCGGGCTGGTGCTCTTGCTGGGTTTTACCTTGCCGCCGTTGCTGCGTTTGCGCAAGGTGCCCACGCTGCGGGTATTGCGCCGCGATCTCGATCCCTTTGAAGCAGGCAGTGCGGCAGCCTATGTATTCGGCTTTGCTGCGCTGGCAGGGCTGGTGATCTGGCGCGCGGGCGACCTCAAACTGGGAAGTATCGCCGTGGCCGGATTCTCCGCTGCGTTGTTGCTATCCGCAGGGGCAGGGTGGGGGTTAATCCAGTTTGCCGCCAGACTGCGTGGCGCCACCTCAGGCTCATGGCGTTACGGGATTGCCAATATGAAGCGCCACAGCGGTGGCAGTCTGGTGCAGATCATGGCGCTGGGCTTGGGCATCATGGCCATGTTGCTGCTGACGCTGGTGCGCACCGATCTGATTGCACGCTGGCAAGGCTCGGTAGCGGAAAACATGCCGAACCGGTTTGTAATCAATATCCAGAAAGATCAACTGAAAGGCGTGCGCGATTATTTTTCTGCACATAACATGACGACGCCCGATTTGTATCCCATGATAAGAGGCCGTCTGGTGGCGATCAATAACCAGCCGGTGCAGCCCAGGGAGTACAAAGACGAACGTGCGCAGCGCCTCTCTGAGCGGGAATTCAACCTATCCTGGACTACCACATTACAGGCGGACAACAAAATTGTCGCCGGTCAATTCTGGCCGGAAAATTCGCCGCAAGGCCAATTTTCAGTGGAAGAGGGCATCGCCAAAACGCTGGGCATCAAGCTGGGCGATACACTGAGTTACGAAATTGCAGGCTCCCGTTTTACTGCGCCCGTCACCAGCCTGCGCAAGGTGGAGTGGGATTCGTTCAAGGCCAATTTTTTTGTCATCGCCAGCCCCGGCGTGCTCGACAGTTATCCGGCCAGCTACATCACCAGCTTTCACCTGCCGCCGGGCAACGAAGCCGTGGTGAACGGATTGATTCAGCGTTTCCCCAATCTTTCCGTTATCGACCTCACGGCGATCATGAATCAGGTGCGGCTTATAACCAATCAGGTGGCCAACGCGGTCTCCTATGTCTTTTTGTTTACCCTGGCTGCGGGGCTGGTGGTGCTCTACGCCGCCATCGCCGCCACGCAAGACGAACGCCTGTTCGACGCCGCCATCATGCGTACGCTGGGCGCCAGCCGGCGGCAAATCATTATTCTTCAGCTCGCCGAATTTTTGTCCATCGGCCTGCTGGCGGGAATCGTCGCCAGCGGCGGTGCAGTTGCTCTGGCAGCGGTGTTATCGGACAAGGTGCTGAACGTCCCCTACGTTTTCAATTTCTGGATTCCTGTTGTGGGCATCAGCGGGGGAGCCATCGGCGTTGCGCTGGCGGGATTGATCGGCACACGTCAGGCGATTAACTCGCCGCCTTTGGCCACGCTGCGGGCGCTGGCGTAGCGGCTTGTTTTTCATCACGACCATCAGGAGCACATTATGGATCTAATCTTATGGCGCCATGCCGATGCCGAACTAGGCAGCGACGACGCCCAGCGTGCATTAACCGACAAAGGCCGCAGGCAGGCTGCCCGCATGGGGAAGTGGCTGAGAAATCAAATCAGCCAGAACTGGCAGATTCTGGCCAGTCCGGCCCGGCGCGCTCAGCAAACCGTGGCAGCACTGGGGCGGCCGTTTGAAACCCGGCTTGCGCTGGATGTGGGAGCCACTTCCCGCGCGATGCTGCGTGAGACGCAGTGGCCGGATGGCGCAGCCAATGTGATCGTTGTCGGTCACCAACCTGCTCTTGGGCAGGTGGCATCACTGCTGCTGAGTGGGGTTGACGGTAATCTGCCGTTCAAAAAAGGCGGAATCTGGTGGTTTTCCACCCGGATAGAAGAAAGCGAAATGGGCATTGTGCTAAAAGCAGTTATATCGCCGGAGGTGTTGGAAAAAGAATAAACATGATGAACTTCTAACAGCGGCAAAATAAACTTGGCAATGAGCCAGCTTATGATTCATTTCGATAAACAATTTAGGCTCATTTAATATCCTCAAATTTTTCCTTAATATGTGCGTAATGTCATAACGATCGAAACCATATATCGTTATCATTACAACAATTGTGGTGAATTTGCCTGCAAGATAGTGCGTGCAATTTAGCGAAGAAACCAAATCTGAAGAGGTCAAAATGGGAAATATTTTTAGCAAACTCTTGATAGCGGTTGTATTTAGCTTGCTGTTAGCATGCCCACCCTCTGCAAACGGTGGCATGATAAAAACTAACCAGCCTCCAGCAGGCACAGTCAATGTTAACTATAGCTATAGCTTTCTGGCGGGAGGTAACGCAACCTTCAGTGTTGCTGGCGGTTCCCTCCCTCCCGGCTTAACCCTATCGCAGAATGGCCTGCTCAGTGGCCTTCCCACACAGACGGGCGTTTACGGAGTAACTCTTAGGGCGACCGATGGCACGCCACCGGACGATATTGAAACTTTTTACATCGGCATTGCTGCAATCATGCCCACCCCACCCAAAATCACTAGCAATCCGATGCCTCCAGCACTATGCGGTGTGCCTTATAGCCATACCTTCACGGCAACCGGCGATCCAGCGCCAATTTTTTCCTTTTATTCCAAGCTCTACCAACCCGTTCTCCAGCCTCAGGCATATTATTACTTTATTTTAGACCCCATTACCGGATTATTTAGTGGTACATCACAATGGATTGGTGCAGATACTTTAGCCTTATTTGCGATAAACGGCGTTAGTCCCCTTACTGCGCAAGAGCAAGCGGATGCACAACAACTCCTTTCCATAAAGGTAAATTGTGCGCCTTATTTCTTTTCCAAGCCAAATTTGCCGTACGGCCATACTGCCTTACCCAATGCCATCTCCCCATTCCAACATAATTATTATTACAAATTTGAGCCCAAAGCCTATCCGTCCCCTACTTATATGGTGAGCAATGGTGCGCTGCCTGATGGTCTAAGTTTAAATCAGGCTACGGGGGAGATTACAGGTAAACCAACCAAGAACGGCTTATTCAATTTCACCTTAACCATTAGCAACGGCATTCTGCCCAACTACGTAGAAAATTTCACCATCTCTATCGTTGACACGCCTCCTGTATTTCAGAATGCAGGGAGTAGTATACTTTATGGAACCCCGGATGAGCCTATTTATCTTTATACGAATAGTCTTATTAAGACACAGCTTCACGGTTACGCCCTTGGCCAACCTAAGCCCGTCGTTGTAATAGCCAATCCTAATGATCTTCCTCCCGGATTGGACAAGACCCCGGTTTATCCGAGCGCTTCAATTTATCTGGAGGGATTTCCTACCCAGACGGGAATTTTTCAGCCAATGATGACCGCCAGCAATGGCAACGCGCCAGACGCCACCCAATCCTTCTACTTGGTGGTTGAAAATGGGCAACCCCTGTTTAAGAGTGATCCGCCGACTAAAGTAACCCAACTTGGCTACTACTACAACCATGAATTTATATTAACAGGGTATCCAAAGCCCAACATTACAGTTACGGCAGGCACCTTGCCCGCTGGGTTGATATTTGAAGATTATAATTGGCTTGCATTCAGGGGGGAGACCAGATATAGGCTAAGCGGTGTTGCTGCTGAAATGGGGGATTTCCCTATTACGCTAACTGCCAGCAATGGTGTACTGCCTAATGCTACGCAGACCTTCACGATCACCATTGCCCAGGCCCCTGCCATGAACACTGCTCCTACATTCATTAGCAACCCGCCGCCCAATGGCACCAAGAACGTTCCCTATAGTCATTTTTTCGCAGTAACTGGCAATCCCGCCTCGGCCTATACTTACAGTGGCAACTTGCCCTTTGGCTTAAGTTTGTCGCCAAGCGGCCACCTCAGTGGCACCCCCACTGTGGCAGGTAATTTCCAGATGACCGTGACCGCCAGCAATAATGTACCACCTGATGCTACGCAGACCTTCACGATCACCATTGCCCAGGCTCCTGCCATGAACACTGCTCCTACATTCATTAGCAACCCGCCGCCCAATGGCACCATGAACGTTCCCTATAGTCATTTTTTCGCAGTAACTGGCAATCCCGCCTCGACCTACACTTACACTGGCAACTTGCCCTTTGGCTTAAGTTTGTCGCCAAGCGGCCAACTTAGTGGTACTCCCAATCAGGCAGGTAATTTCCAGATGACCGTGACCGCCAGCAATGGTGTACCGCCTGATGCTACGCAGACCTTCACGATCACCATTGCCCAGGCCCCTGCCATGAACACCGCCCCCACGTTCACTAGCAACCCGCCGCCCAATGGCACCATGAATGTCTTCTATAGTCATTTTTTCGCGGTTAGCGGCAATCCCGCCTCGACCTACACTTACAGTGGTAATTTGCCTCCTGGCTTAAGTTTGTCGTCAAGCGGCCACCTCAGTGGTACCCCCAAAGAGGCAGGTAATTTCCAGATGACCGTGACCGCCAGCAATGGTGTACCGCCTGACGCCACGCAGACCTTTACCCTCTTAATCCTGCCAACAGAAAGCAACCTGAATTATCAGGGTATGTGGTGGAACTCCAACGAATCTGGTTGGGGGATGACCGTTAACCAGCATGGAAACATGATCTTTGTTGCAATATACAGTTACGATCCAAGTGGTCAACCCATCTGGTATGTCATCTCCAATTGCCCGCTGTTTGCTACGAGTTGCACCGGTGATATCTACCGAGTTACCGGAGGCACTGCGCCCACGTTGCCATGGAATGGCTTAAATAAGGCAGTAATCCCCGTTGGCAAAGGCACGCTAACGTTTACCGATGCCAGTAAAGGAGTCTTTAACTACACCATCGACGAATTGAATGGCTCGAAATCCATCACCAAGATGATATTTGCTGCAGGTACGACTTCGCCTCCAGTGGACTACACTGACTTGTGGTGGAATGCTAACGAATCCGGCTGGGGCGTCTCACTTACCCATCAATACGGGATGATCTTCGCTAGCTGGTATACCTATGACAATAACGGCAAGCCGATTTGGTACGTTGCGTCAAGTTGCCCGATGGTGGAAAACGGCTGCACGGGGACCCTTTACCAGGTAAATGGTGGCACTCCGTTCACATCGGCCTGGGATGGTTCGAAAAAGGTAGTGAGTGAAATCGGTATGGTGAATTTTATATTCACTAGCCCCAGCACCGCGATAATGAGTTACTTTATCGGTGACATACTAGGCGCGCGGGCTATCACACGGCAGCCTTTCTGAGCGAGCTGAAGCCACAATAGAGCAGATCAAAAAGTATTCACCGGAAATCAGTGTACGCGCCGTGCAGATGGTGCAGATGGTGCAGGGCGCGGTGCGCAGCGAATAGTCAGCCGCCGCGAAGAGGGTAACAAGCTCCACGCACCGCGTGTGTGCGATGCGCGACCAGGAGGACAAGGCTTTCGCCCCAGCCTGCGTGGACCGGGCTGCGTGAGGCTGTCGCTACGCTGGCGTCTCCTTGGCTATTAGGGAGTGTGTGCCTTCATACACCTTTTGGGCGCGGGTTTCATCGCCGCCAAAGCGGATAGTGGAAAACTCGGTTCTGCTGCACATTCCGGGCTGAATATCGGTGACGCGTACGGCTGTGCCAAGCAAGTCAGCGCGCAGATTTAGACTGAATTGATGGACAAAAGCCTTGCTGGCCCCATAGACATTGCCACCTGGATACGGATAGCGCGCTGCGACCGAACCCAGGTTGACGATATGCCCGCGATTACGCGCCACCCTGCCCGGGAGCACCGCACGGGTGCAGTACATCAAGCCTTTGATATGGTATCCATCATCGCGATTGAAGAAAATTCATCAGAGATGGCATAGTCGCTATTCTTCGTCGCTGGAAAGCGAGCGTATAAAAACACATAGAAGTAGCCCCAGACTAAAGCGAATCGGTGATAGGGATGGTATTAGCGCAGATTACTTTTGCCAAACTATCCCCACATTCTGCACGTGGTACTTCAAGAGATATGCGGCGCTGAGCCCAGGCGTTTGATCGAGCCGGAACCGGCCACCGACTGGGTTACCTGTGCATCGCCGTAATACGTTACATCGCCTGAGCCTGCAACGCTGGCCGTAAGTGACTGAGTCGCCCAGACAGCAGCATCCCCCGACCCTGCCACGCTGATTTTGACTGTCCTAGCTTCCAGGTGGCTAGCCTTAATATCCCCAGAGCCAGCTATTTTTGCCTCTATCGAATTTACTTTCCCCGCCGCGGAAAAGCCGCCACTGCCTGCTACAGAAATTGTGAGCGAATCAGCTGTCAAGTTTTTAATGTGCAGATCGCCGGAACCCGCGATACGGGTCTTAAGCTGCGCTGATTGCAGTGTGTTGGCATAAATATGCCCGCTGCCCGAGATGGAAAGGCTATCGATATTTTTGATATTCACCAGGATTTTTAACGTCATGGTTTTGATAGATGAATCCTTTTCCTTGAAGCGAATATTCAACGCACCATTTTCTACCACGGTTTCGATGAGCGGCAGAATATTGTCGTCTGTTTCGATAATCAAACTTTCGCGATTCCCCTGTAACAGTTCCACATCAGCAGGCAGGCTGAGATTGAGTCCGGTAAATCCGCTGACTGGGCGATTTTCGGATTTGATGTTACCGGATCCATTAACGGTCGACCCCAAATGCAAATTCCATTCCCAGGCCAAAGCGGACGACGAGGTAAAAGTCAGAAAATAACCGCAAAACAGAGCGTTCAGAATGAAGGAAAAATATCGAATATGATGAAAAGACATGGCAATCTCCTGTGAAGTAAAGGCATCGTAACCAATTATTAGATGCAGATCACCCCTGATTTGGATTTGCTTACTGGAATTAGACTAATTCCGTTTTGATTTTCAGGGCAATTGCCAGCGCTCTTGTTAAATCGGCATCGCATATCGTAGCATGGCCCATTTTGCGCCCGGGCCGCGCCTCACGCTTGCCATATAAATGCAAATGAGCGCCGACGTGTTTCAAAACAATTTCCCAATCTGGGGCGACACGATGATCTGGCCCTTGCCAGTGGTCACCCAACAGATTCAACATCACCGCAGGGTTGTGCAAAGTCAGATCGCCCGTACCTGTGGTAAGGGCCCCGCGCATGCGCGGGGAATCTACAGGAACATGTAGATGCTACACTTTACAGTCTGCAATTTTTTTAGTTTAGGAATGATTATGAGTAGCGCACATTCACTTTCACAGATTAAGCCAATCTTTAAAAATTACATGCAATTTGTAGGTGTGGTTATTTTAGCTTTTTGTTTTGGTTTAAATGTTTGTGAGGCAAAAGAAAATAAAAACATAAAGCTGGAGTACATTGCCCATGCTTCTTTTCGTATACATAGTCCGAGCGGCCACAAAATTATTATTGATCCTTACGCGGACCATTATTGGCTAGGCTACAATTTCCCCAAAGGATTAGAAGCAAACGCAATATTTATTACTCATGCTCATTTTGATCATGATGGTGGAATAAGCTTAGGTCGAGAGTTTCCCTTTCCGCCTTCTGTGCCTATATATCGAGATCCTGTAAAAGTAAAAATTGGCGATCTCACTGCTACGGGGATATCTTACGTGCACTCTGGCACTGGTAAAGATGGGAAAAAACTTTCTAATACGCTGTGGATATTCGAATATTCTGGAATAAGAATCGTCCATTTGGGAGATAATGAACCTCTTACATTAAAAAAAATTAGAGAACTTGGGCGTATTGATGTATTACTAATTCGACGATCTGGACCAGATGATTCAATATACAAAACGGAAATAGATATTATTAAAAAAGAGATGAATCCCAAGATTATTATTCCCATGCATTATCGACATCCGGATCTTGAATTAAATGAGAATTCGCCTAAAGGGCTTAATGAAATTGAGTCTTGGCTAGTGGATCAATCTGATGTCAAATATCAAACTAGCCATCAAATTTCCCTAAATAAAAAATCTCTTCCAAATAAGACGGAGATATGGGTATTGCCCCATGCACCCTATGTAACAAATTGAATACTTTTCCTGACGGTCAGTTAGATGCTCTCGTTTGATCATGGCATCACAGGACTAAAAATCAAGCATGCTGTCTAAGAACCTGTTCAAGATTACTGACGTGCTATTAGAATGATGATTTTATTCAT
>CAZRAL010000064.1:0-13784 GCA_964598005.1 uncultured Burkholderiales bacterium | reverse complement strand
ACCGGACAGGTCGCGTGCTATAAATCCGGACAACTTAAAAACTCGCAACACGAAACTTGCTGCGCTTGACATAACGGCGTTTCACGGTGGCTCAAAATCCTCATTTACTTCCTTGTAAACTCCGGTTTTTCGCCGCCATGCGCTTGTCTTCGCTCGCGACAGTTTCGAAAGAAGTCTATTGATTAATTTGACAATGCTAGCGCAATTACCTAGACTCCGCGCGGCCATCAAGTAGACTCGGTGCCAGTGACTTGCAAAGTTCCACACGATGCTGTTTGCGACTTATTCAGAGCTTCTCTAGATTTGGTGATCCAGCATTGAATTAACGAATAAAGGAACAAATTGTAATGCGGGTAATGGTTCTGGGGGCAGGGGTGATCGGTGTCTCCTCGGCCTGGTATCTCAACAAGGCTGGTCACGAAGTGATGGTCATTGACCGTCAGCCCAATGCAGGTCTCGAAACCAGTTTTGCCAATGGCGGGCAAATTTCGATTTCTCAGTCTGAGCCGTGGGCGGCACCGGGGGCGCCGCTGAAAGTGCTGAAATGGCTGATGCAGGACGATGCCCCGCTATTGTTCAGACCAAAATTAAGCTGGCATCAATTGTCGTGGGGGTTACGGTTTCTGGCCGAATGCCTGCCTTCCGCCTACCGGCGGAATATCCGCGAGATGGTCAATCTCGGGCTGTATAGCCGTGAATCATTGAGTGAATTGCGCCGCGAAACGGGCATTGTTTATGACTATTTGGGTACAGGCATTCTGCAGTTCTATACCAGCGAAAAAGATTACGAGGTGGCTTGTCGGGCCACTGAAGTCCTGCGCCAATACGGGATCGAGCGCGAGATCAAAAACCGCGAGGAGGCGATTGCCATTGAACCGGCGCTGACACCTATCCGCGATAAGTTGGTCGGCGCCTTTTATGCCGAACATGACGAATCGGGCGATGCGCAAATGTTCACCGAAAATCTGGCGGGACTTTGTGCCGATGCCGGGGTGACGTTTCGCTTTAATACGACTATCCAGGGATTGCTGCAAGATGGAAATCGCATTGATGGTGTCAACATCAAAACGGCAGAAGGGACTACGGAAACGCTGACGGCCGATGCCTACGTGGTCGCATTGGGTAGTTACAGCCCATTGTTACTATGGCCGGTTGGTATTTCCATTCCCGTCTATCCCGCCAAAGGCTATTCCGCCACTTTGTCGATTGAGGGTTATCAGGGTGCGCCCTCGGTCAGCCTGACCGACGACGGCTACAAAATTGTTTTTTCACGCTTGGGTTCGCGCATGCGCATCGCCGGAACAGCCGAATTGAATGGCTATAACCTTGAACTAAATCAGGTCCGTTGCGAAGCGTTGGTGAAGCGTGCCAAAGAGTTGTTTCCTGGCGCAGCTGATTACGATCACCCTGTTTACTGGGCAGGGCTACGGCCTGCCACGCCATCCAACTGCCCTTTGATTGGCCGTACGTCGAAATACGCCAATTTGTTTTTGAATACCGGTCATGGTACCTTGGGTTGGACAGAAGGTTGTGGCTCCGGTCGTGCCTTGGCCGATCTGATAAACAGCAAAACACCGGAAGTCGATTACCGGTTTTTGAACATGCCTGGATCCCCATAAATACAATGTTGACTCTCTCCGATATTCAAGCTGCGCGCCACGTGATTGCTGGCCAGATCGTCAACACACCGTGCTTGCATTCGCGCACACTTTCGGAGATAACCGGTGCGCAGGTTTATTTGAAATTTGAGAATCACCAGTTCACCGCCAGTTTCAAGGAACGCGGCGCACTAAATAAGCTGGCGTCGTTAACCGAAGAGCAGAAAAAACGCGGCGTGATCGCCGCGTCAGCGGGCAACCATGCACAAGGTGTGGCGTATCACGCTGCCCGGCTGGGAATTCCCGCCACCATTGTTATGCCACGCTTTACGCCCAATATAAAAGTAGACATGACACAACGCCACGGTGCCAACGTGGTGCTGTACGGCGAAAACTTCGACGAGGCCAAAGCCCATGCCGATGAATTGGCGGAACAGCGCTATCTGATTTTTGTACATCCTTATGATGATGAAAAAGTGATTGCAGGGCAGGGCACCATTGCGCTTGAAATGCTCGAAACCTGTCCGCAGTTGGATATGCTTTGCGTGGCCATTGGCGGTGGGGGACTGATTGCGGGCATGGCGACTGCGGCTAAGGCGCTGAAACCTGACATCGAAATCATTGGTGTGGAAACGATGCGCTTTCCCTCGATGTATGCCGCTATCAAGGGCACTGCGGCTGATTTTGGCGCCACCACGATTGCCGAAGGTATTGCCGTCAAAGAGCCGGGCAAACTCACTCGTGCCATCGTCGAAAAATCGGTCAGCGATATTGTTTTGATTGACGAAGGCGATATCGAAGAGGCCATCGTATTGTTGCTGGAAATCGAAAAGACGGTGGTGGAAGGCGCAGGGGCGGCTTCGTTGGCGGCATTGCTGAAACATCGCGACCGGTTTCAGGGCAAGCGTGTAGGCCTGGTGTTGTGCGGGGGGAATATCGATCCCTTGATGCTGGCGGAAATCATTGAGCGCGGCATGGTGCGCTCCGGGCGGCTGACTCGCCTGAAGGTCGAGTTGCGTGATCTGCCCGGGGCGTTGGCCTGCATCACTTCGTTGATCGCCGAAGCCAACGCCAATATAGAAGAAGTGCACCACCAGCGCGCGTTTACCCATCTACCCGTACAGTCTGCCGAAGTCGATTTTGTGCTCAAGACCAAGAACCATGCGCATGTAGCTGAAATCGTCGCGCGTCTCAACGCAGCCGGATTCAAGTCGCGTGTTCATAATAACGATGCATAAGTTAGTCATACGCCAATATGAAAAAGCCGATGGGCCGTAAAAGTTTATTGGCGCTCCTGCTGCTGGCGTTGGCTGGATGTGGCGCCTTGTTGAATAACGTAACGCAACCCATCCTGCTGGGCGGCGAACATCATGGACCCACGCGCACATCCGCTCAACCCGTCTCCGCTGAGCGGTTACGACAGCATGTCAAAAAACTGTCCACCGAATTTATTCCCCGCGATCATCGGCACATCGATAATCTCGACGCGGTAGCCGCGTATATTCAGGATGAATTGCAGCAAGCTGGTGCGAAAGTTCACCGGCAGCCGTATAAAGTTGATGGATTGACTTACAGCAATGTCGTTGCCGTATTCGGACCGGAAACCACGGAGCGCATCGTCATCGGCGCACATTACGACGCATGGGGCCCACATCCCGGGGCCGACGATAATGCCAGCGGTGTCGCGGGTTTGCTGGAGTTGGCCCGGCGTTTGCAAGGCGCAAAGTTGAAACACCGTGTGGAACTGGTCGCTTATACATTGGAGGAGCCGCCGTATTTCCGAACGGCGCATATGGGCAGTGCGGTTCATGCTCGGGCGCTAAAAGCCGAGCAGGCGCGCGTCAAGTTGATGCTGTCGCTGGAATGTATCGGTTATTTTTCCGATCAACCTGATACGCAGGACTATCCGCTTCCCGGTTTGGGGTTGCTATATCCCACCACCGGGAATTTCGTTGCCGTTGCTGGACGCTTCGAGGATGGCGCGCTGGCAAAACAGGTCAAAAATGCCATGCAGTCGGCCACGCCGTTGCCGGTATACAGTATCAATGCGCCCGGCTTTGTAACGGGAATCGATTTTTCCGACCAGTTGAACTATTGGGCCGAAGGTTTTCCCGGCTTGATGGTGACGGACACCGCGTTCTATCGCAATAAGCGATACCATACGGCCCACGATACCTTCGAGCATCTGGACTATAGCCGCATGGCGCAAGTAGTGGAAGGCGTATTTGCAGCGGTGGTTTCGATAGAATAGCGGGTGAAGGTAAGCAGTAAGTATTGACGTTGTAGAGTGGAATCGCAAGGAAAGCACTGAACAAGTCTTCCATAAACTGCGTTTTTGACTTTTCGTGATAAATCAATGACAGTCATTCCAAAATTTTCTACATATTGGGATACGGCAACTACCGTCACAATACTTGGGTTGCTACTGAGCCAGCCTCATGCTGGTTTTATGATTTTTATCGTTTGGCTGTTACTGCTTCCGTGGCTAGTTGTGCGTATCGTTGCAGCATATAAAAAGCCTGAACAAAGGCCGCTGATTATTACTAGGGCTAGCCTGTGGATTGTGATGTCAATCATAGTGCTGAGTTCTCATGCTTATATGCACTTTAGAACTCGCGCAAACGCGCAGATAATTGTTGACAGTATCCTTGCCTATGAAGTGAAGAATGGCAGTTATCCAGAGAGCTTGGAAGCTGTCGGTATCACCCGCAAACAAATGCAGAGCGCTCTTGGCCTTTCGGGGTATTCTTACAAAGAAGGTAGAGCATCACTGTTTTACGCAGCCACTTACATACCGTTTTTGACGGAACAGTATGATTTCGCGGAGAGACGGTGGACACAATCAGATTAATTGAGTTGCGTTATCTCAAAATGCATGGCGCAAGTAGTGGAAGGCGTATTTGCGGCGGTGGTTTCGATAGAATAGCCAGCGAAAATTAGCAGTGGATGTTGACGCCTTAGGTTACAGTCACTAGACTGCCAACAGGCCTGATATAAGAGCCTTTCACAAGTTTCACAACAACCCGTTTTTCAACGATGGAGGAGATGACATGAAAGTAAAACAATTTGTAGCTGTCCTGTTTGCCAGTGGCACATTGAGTGTTGCAGCCGCAGAAGTGGAAGTATTGCATTGGTGGACCTCCGGCGGCGAAGCCAAAGCCGCGGCAGAGCTGAAAAAAATGGTCGAAGCCCAAGGCTTTAAATGGAAAGATTTTGCCGTGGCTGGCGGTGGGGGCGATGCCGCGATGACGGCGCTGAAAGCGCGTGTGGTGGCTGGCAATCCGCCGACCGCGGCGCAGATCAAAGGCCCGTCGATTCAGGAATGGGGTCGCGAGGGCAGCCTTGGTAGTATCAACGATTCGGCCAAAGAATGGGATAAATTGTTGCCCAAAGTCGTCGCCGATGTCATGAAATATAAGGGTAATTACGTCGCCGCGCCGGTGAACGTTCATCGCGTCAACTGGCTGTGGATCAATCAGGCTGCGTTAGCCAAGGCGGGTGGTAAAGCCCCCGAAACCTGGGATGATTTTTTTGCGCTGGCGGATAAATTCAAAGCGCAGGGGTTGATTCCCATTGCCCACGGCGGTCAGCCTTGGCAGGATGCAACGGTTTTTGAATCGGTGGCGTTGGGTGTAGGCGGAACAGATTTCTACAAAAAAGCCTTTGTGCAGCTCGATCAAGCCACGCTCACCGGGCCGACGATGATGAAGGTTTTCGATACCCTGGGTCGGATCAAGACGTATATCGATAAGGATGCGCCGGGCCGCGATTGGAATTTGGCCACCGCCATGATTATCAACGGCAAGGCCGGGATGCAGTTCATGGGCGATTGGGCCAAGGGCGAATTTACTGCAGCCCAGAAGATGCCAGGCAAAGATTACGCCTGCGCTGCTGCACCGGGCACCGCCAATGCCTTTACCTTCAACATCGATTCATTCGCCATGTTTAACCTGAAAGCTGCAGATGCGAAAAAGGGTCAACTGGTTCTCGCCACCGCGATCATGAGCCCCGAGTTTCAGGAGACTTTCAACCTGAACAAAGGATCGATTCCGGTGCGTAGCGGGGTGAAAAAAGACAAATTCGATGCCTGCGCATTGAAATCGATGGACGATATGGACCGCACGGCAAAAAGTGGCGGGCTGGTACCCTCGTTTGCACATGGCATGGCGATTCCCTCTGCCACACAGGGCGCAATTGTCGATGTCATCGCCAAATTCATGAACTCGAACATGAGTTCGAAAGATGCTGTCGCTGCATTGGCCAAAGCCGCCAGGACCAAATAAGCCCAGGGCCAAATAAGCGCAGGGAATAACGTACCGGCTGCTTGAGACTGAGCCGGTACGTTTTTTTCTCTTCGCCCCTTTTTTCTACCGCCATGTCGCATATCAGCCATCGGTTTGCTGATGAGTGGTTGCCTAAAATCGTGCTCTCGCCAACGGTTTTGGCGGCGCTGGTATTTATTTACGGTTTTATTCTGGTGACGGTTTTACTCTCCTTCACCGAATCGCGATTGCTGCCCAATTGGGAGTTTGCCGGGTGGGAGCGCTACGTCGAATTATTCGATAACGAGCGTTGGTGGAATTCGCTCAAGAATCTTGCCCTGTTTGGCACGCTGTTTGTCGGCATCAGCGTGGCGGTGGGTTTATTCATTGCCATTCTGCTGGATCAAAAAATCCGTGCCGAGGGCGCGCTGCGCGCCATTTATTTGTATCCCATGGCCTTGAGTTTCGTGGTAACGGGCACAGCCTGGAAATGGATTCTCACGCCCAGCTTGGGTTTCGAAAAATTGCTACGCGATTGGGGCTGGACCTCATTCAGTTTCGATTGGCTGGTCGATCCCGATAAAGCCATTTATACCGTGGTGATTGCGGGCGTCTGGCAATCGTGTGGATTTGCCATGGCGCTCTTTCTCGCTGGCCTGCGCGGCATCGATACGGAAATCATCAAGGCGGCGCAAATCGATGGCGCGCCCATGCACGTGATTTATCGGCGCATCGTGCTGCCGGCCATGCGTCCGGTATTTTTCAGCGTACTGCTGATTCTGGTGCATATCGCCATCAAGAGTTTCGATCTGGTGATGGCGTTGACCGGCGGGGGGCCGGGCAATGCCTCCGATCTGCCGGCGATTTTTATGTATCAGTTCTCTTTCAATCGCGGCCAGCTGGGGCTGGGCGCGGCGTCGGCCGTCATGATCCTGATGACTGTTATCGCCATCATGGTGCCATTGATGTATGCGGAAGTGCGCACCACGCATCGGGAGCGCTGACATGGAACCGAAATTTACCCCGGCGCGCGCCGCGATTTACATCCTGCTGATTTTCTTCGCGTTGTATGCGCTGGCGCCGCTTTACGTCATGATCGTGACTTCGCTCAAATCGCTGGACGAAATCCGTGCAGGGAATTTGCTCTCGCTCCCGCATAGCCTGACCGCCGAAGCGTGGGCCAAAGCCTGGGGCAGCGCCTGCATTGGTGTGCGCTGCGAAGGGCTGGCGCCGTTTTTCTGGAATTCGATTGCCATGACTGTCCCCGCTGTTTTGATTTGCAGCGTGATCGGCGCATTCAATGGTTATGTGCTGGCGCACTGGCGTTTTCGCGGATCGGAAATCATTTTCACCGCCTTGTTGGTGGGGTGCTTTATTCCCTTTCAGGTCGTCTTGTTGCCGATGGCGCGCCTGCTGGGCGCACTGGGTTTATCGAGCACCACCACGGGGCTGATTATCGTGCACGTCATTTATGGGCTGGCGTTTACCACCCTGTTTTTTCGCAATTATTATGTCGCGATCCCTGCCGAACTCATCAAGGCAGCCCGCGTCGATGGTGCGGGGTTCCTGACCATTTTCTGGCGCATTCTGCTGCCTATTTCCGGCCCGATCATCATGGTCAGCATCATCTGGGAATTCACGCAAATCTGGAATGATTTTTTGTTTGGAGTGGTGTACTCCGGTGTCGATTCACAGCCTATTACAGTCGCGCTCAACAACCTCGTCAATACGACGACGGGAGTCAAGGAATACAACGTCGATATGGCAGCGGCCATCATTGCCGCATTGCCGACATTGTTCGTCTACATCATTGCCGGAAAATATTTTGTGCGCGGGTTAACTGCCGGCGCAGTGAAAGGATAAAAATCAGGACTGACGCAAAACCGCCCCCGCTGCGTTGCAGCGCCTGGTCGTACGATTTACTGCCTGCGCCGCTGCGCCTTGCTGGAACAATTTTGCGTCAGTCCTGAAAAGAGTAAAAAGGAAAGATAACCATGGCAAGCCTTGCAATCCGCAATGTACGCAAAATATTTCCCAACGGAGGGGAGGTATTGAAGGGCATCGACCTGGAAATTGAAGACGGACAATTTTTGATCCTCGTCGGCGGCTCGGGCTGCGGTAAATCAACACTGCTCAACATGATTGCCGGTCTCTAAAGTGTGACCTCGGGCGACATTTTCATCGGGGGCAAGCGCGTCAACGATCTCGCACCAAAGGATCGCGACATCGCCATGGTGTTCCAAAGCTATGCCTTGTACCCCTCGATGAGCGTACGGGACAACATCGCCTTCGGGCTTTCATTGCGCAAAGTTGCTAAGGCCGAACAGGCGCGCATTATCGAGCGGGTGGCGGCCACCTTGCAGATCGGGCACTTGCTCGATCGCAAGCCCGCGCAATTGTCCGGCGGGCAGCGCCAGCGCGTCGCCATGGGCCGTGCGCTCGCACGTGAGCCGCAACTGTTCCTGTTCGACGAACCACTTTCCAATCTGGATGCGCAATTGCGCGTTGAAATGCGCGCCGAAATCAAGCTGATGCATAAACGACTGGGCACCACCATCGTTTACGTGACCCACGACCAGATCGAGGCCATGACACTGGGCGACCGCATTGCAGTGATGAAAGATGGTGTCGTTCAGCAATTCGGCTCGCCGCAGGAGATTTACGATCAACCCGCCAACTTGTTCGTGGCGGGCTTCATGGGCTCACCACCGATGAATCTGATCCGCGGCAAATTAGTAAAGGTGGAAAATGCGACCGAAAACCGCTTTGGCGTGGAAGTGAAGATTGGCGGTGCTATGCAGTGTATCCAACTGCCCGCTTTTGCGGCTCATTTCGATGCGTACCAAAACCGCGAGATTATTCTGGGGTTACGTCCCGAACATCTCACCGACTTGCCGCGCGCGGGGGAAGCAGCAGTACAAACTATCGAATGTCCAATAGAATTTGCCGAGCCTACCGGCGCGGACTGCTTTATCCATACACGCTTTGGTGAATCGACTGTAATCGCACGTATTCATCCGGCTGCCATACCGGCAAATGCGCGTGCGCTAAAGCTGGCTGTGGATACGGCAAAAGCCGTATTGTTCGATTCGGATACGGATCGCCGGATTGTGTGAAAATTCGCGGAGCTTCCAACCAACAGAAATTGAGCATGCAAGTAATTAGAGAGGATGGCGTGAAAACACAGTCAATTTGCCTACAGCAATCGCATGTCAATCATTGGTACGTAAGGCTGGGAATTTCGTTTCTTGGAGCCACAATGAGTATGCCTGTAATCTCGCAAGAGTCCACACAAAAACAACAAACAGGAGAGCGTTGGCAAACTGTTGTGAAATACGAATACTACGGTGTGCGTGATACTAAGCCCTCGCGTACCACGACTCAGCGTGATGAAAAATGCCTGACACCAGAAAATAAAGAAGCAAAACAGGCGCTCGTCAAATTCGATACGCTGGAAAAATTGAAGGGCAAATGCGATGTCTTGCAACAACGCGAAGAGCAAGGCAAACAACAACTCAAACTCTCCTGTAAAGATGGCACACTGGCAGAAACGGTGACGATCCAGCGCGGCGATGGGTCGTTGGGATATATGGTGACTATCAATATGCCAGGAAAGGGTGGCATGGCGGTGACTGGTGAAGTGGCAAAAGTGCCAGGTGGCTGCGATCCAGCAAAAATAGTGATGACGCCAAAAATACCGCCTTCCCCGCCAGTAGTATCTGTAACGTCAGAAGGACTTGAAAAAGAATAATATTTTTTGTGGTGCACTATTTTTTGATGTGCATTGGGCTTTCTACTGAACTATTCGCTGCAATTTATATAAGAAATCTCTGGCTAAGCCCCAGATGGAAAAAGAGCAAATCCCTGCCCTTTTCTCTTGGAACAAATCGGCGCTAAAAAGTTAGCGCGTCCACTTTTTAATGTTTTAGAATTTCCAGATGCTCAAGTCCTGCAGATAAATCCTTACCCTTGGCGTTTTTGCTTTCGAGTTTGATTTTGAGACGCAGGTCATTCAACGAGTCCGCGTTGCGTAGTGCATCTTCGTAAGAAATCAGATCGGCTTCATAAAGATCAAACAGCGCTTGATCGAAAGTTTGCATGCCGATTTCACGCGAACGTTTCATTACATCCTTGATTTCATGTACTTCGCCCTTGAAAATCAAGTCCTGAATCAGCGGAGAATTGAGCAAAATTTCGATGGCGGCCACACGGCCCTTGCCTTCCTTTTTGGGAATTAAACGCTGAGAAACAAAGCCTTTCAAATTGAGCGAGAGGTCCATCAGCAATTGCTGACGGCGTTCTTCGGGGAAGAAATTGATGATGCGATCGAGTGCCTGGTTGGTCGAGTTGGCATGCAGGGTGGACATACACAGATGCCCGGTTTCTGCAAAAGCAATTGCATAGTCCATGGTCTCGCGATCGCGGATTTCGCCGATAAGAATGACGTCAGGCGCCTGGCGCAGTGTATTTTTCAGCGCGGCAAACCAGTTATCGGTATCCACGCCGATTTCACGCTGAGTGACGATACAGTTACGGTGTTCATGAACATACTCTACCGGGTCCTCGATGGTGATGATATGGCCGTAACTGTTTTCATTTCGGTAACCAATCATGGCGGCAAGAGAAGTTGATTTACCCGAGCCTGTGCCGCCGACGAAAATCACCAGGCCACGCTTGGTCATGGCTACATCTTTCAATACCACCGGCAAATTCAGGTCTTCGAATTTCGGAATTTGCGTTGTAATGGTGCGCAGTACCAGGCCAACTCGTCCCTGCTGAACAAAAGCATTGCAACGAAATCGGCCAATCCCCGTAGGCGCAATCGCGAAGTTGCATTCATGCGTGGCTTCAAAATCGGCCGTCTGCCGGTCGGTCATGATGGAGCGCGCAATATCGGCCGTGTGAATCGGCGAAAGGCTTTGTTGTGAGACAGGGGTTACTTTGCCATCAATTTTTATTGCTGGCGGGAATCCGGCGGTAAAAAACAAATCCGAACCCCTCTTGGCAACCATTGCGCGGAGAAGGTCGTGGACAAATTTAAGTGCCTGTTCGCGTTCCATTTTTACATTATTCCTTTACGTTGCAGTAGCCTGCTGGCATTGATGCGCAAAATTTTACCCGCTAACCGTTGAAATTATCTTTATTCGCTGCTTTGCCGCGTGCTTCCAGTACCGAAATGACATTCCGTCGAACCAGGTCCGTCAGACACTGATCCATCGTTTGCATGCCGAGTGCCTGCCCCGTCTGGATGGCCGAGTACATCTGGGCAATCTTCGCTTCGCGGATCAGGTTACGAATGGCGGGAGTGCCGATCATGATTTCGTGCGCGGCCGCGCGCCCGGTGCCATCCTTGGTTTTGCACAGCGTTTGCGAGATGACCGCACGTAACGACTCCGAGAGCATGGCGCGGATCATTTCCTTTTCTGCTGCCGGGAAAACGTCGATGATGCGATCTACCGTCTTGGCTGCCGAGCTGGTATGTAAAGTGCCGAATACCAGATGCCCGGTTTCTGCTGCGGTCATCGCCAGCCGGATGGTTTCCAGATCGCGCATCTCGCCGACCAGAATGATGTCCGGGTCTTCGCGTAGTGCAGAACGCAGCGCATTGGAGAAGGACAAGGTATGCGGCCCTACCTCGCGCTGGTTTATCAGGCATTTCTTCGACTCATGCACGAATTCGATGGGGTCTTCGACGGTGAGAATGTGGCCGAATTCGTTCTCGTTGATGTAGTTGATCATGGCCGCGAGGGTGGTCGATTTGCCCGACCCGGTCGGGCCGGTCACCAGCACCAGGCCACGCGGCTGATTGGAAATTTCGGCAAAAATCTTGGGCGCATTCAATTCTTCCAGCGAGAGCACTTTGGACGGAATCGTCCGCATGACCGCGCCAGCCCCACGTTGCTGCACGAAGGCATTGACGCGAAAGCGGGCAAGATTGGGGATCTCGAACGAGAAATCGCATTCCAGATTTTCTTCATAGACTTTGCGTTGCCCGTCATTCATGATGTCGTACACCATGCCGTGAACCTCCTCGTGCGAAAGTGCGGGTACATTGATGCGCCGCACATCGCCGTGGACGCGAATCATTGGTGGCAAGCCCGCGGAGAGGTGAAGATCAGAAGCCTTATTCTTGAAACTGAAGGCGAGGAGTTCAGCAATTTCCATTATAATTTTCCCAGATTTTCGCTATTTAATTGAGACTACTTTGCACCAAGGCCAGCATAAAGATTTCAAACCAGCTTAACTGGCATCAACAGGCCAACAGCAATTTTTTTGATTATGTCCCCAATCCAAGCGAACTTGCAACATGTACAGGCGCGTATTGGTGCGGCTATTTTTGCGTTACCGGTAACGCAACGTAGGCCCGTTTGCCTGGTGGCGGTCAGTAAAACACAGCCTGCCGAGGCCATTCGTACGGCCTATACAGCGGGCCAACGCTGTTTTGGCGAAAACTATGTCCAGGAAGCATTGGATAAAATCGAAAAGCTGTGCGATCTGGATATCGAGTGGCATTTTATTGGCCCTATTCAAAGCAACAAGGCAAAATCAATCGCCCGCCATTTCGCCTGGGTTCATGGTCTGGATCGCGTGAAAATTGCTGATGCGCTGGCGCGGGCCCGGCCCGAAGGAATACCACCATTAAATGTATGTATTCAGGTAAATGTGAGCGGCGAAGCAAGCAAGTGTGGAATCGCTCCAGACGATGCACTACCGCTGGCACGTTATACGCTTGGGTTGCCACGATTGCGACTGAGGGGACTGATGACGATTATCGAAAACAATCCCGATATCTCGATTCAGCGCCAACAATTCGGTTTGCTGCGGCATTTAGCGGAGCAAATGGAAGCGCACGGGATTTCTCTGGATACGCTATCGATGGGGATGAGTGGAGATTTTGAGACTGCTATTTCTGAAGGGGCTAACATGATCAGAATTGGTGCGGCCATCTTTGGAGAGAGGGCTTGAAATGAAAGATTTTTTTATTCATGAATACTCTCGATCCTTATGTATGGGCGTTAATCAATTCCTCAACAAGGATGGCGCGTCATGAAAATATTATTCATTGGCGGCGGCAATATGGCACGTGCCATCATTGGTGGTTTGATCGCAAAAAATTACTCCCCCACATCGTTTCTCGCGATTGAGCCTGCAGAAAATCCCCGCAAAAACTTACAGGCCGCTTTTGGCATTGCGGTTGCACCTTCAATAACGGCTGATGCAGCAAAGGATAATTGGGATGCCATTGTCCTTGCCGTAAAGCCGCAAGCCATGAAGGAGGCCATCGCCCCCCTTGCCGGCAAATTGTCGCAAGCCTTGGTCGTCTCGATCGCAGCAGGCATACGTATTGGCGATCTGTCGAGGTGGCTAGGAAATTATCCTTATATTGTCCGCACCATGCCTAACACCCCCGCACTTATTCATGCTGGCGTTACCGGGCTCTGTGCAGCTGCCGGTGTACCAGAGAGCGGGCGTGCACTTGCGCAGAGATTGCTGAGTGCTGTGGGGAGGACGTTATGGCTTGACGACGAAGTGATGCTCGATGCAGTAACCGCGGTCTCGGGTAGCGGTCCGGCATATGTTTTTTATTTTATCGAAGCATTGGAGCAGGCTGCGCGCGAAATGGGGCTACGTGCAGACGCTGCGAGTACGTTCGCGCGCGAGACTTTTCGCGGCGCAGCGCAGCTTGCAGCGACCAGTGTTGAAACACCTGATGTACTGCGCGCCCAGGTGACTTCCAAGGGGGGTACAACTGCGCGCGCCATCGAATCGTTCGATGCACAGCAACTAAAAACGCAATTTATTGAAGGCGTAAAAGCTGCCTGGATGCGTTCGCGCGAATTGGGCGAAGAATTGGGGCAGGATTGAATAAAGGAACCTCTGATTAAGTCCTCCATGAGCCGCGTATTGACAAGAATAGTCCATA
>CAZRAL010000063.1:0-13818 GCA_964598005.1 uncultured Burkholderiales bacterium | reverse complement strand
GGCCGCCGTATCAGTTTTATCTGTTGATTTGAATTTTGCAGGGACGACTATTTAGTGGGGGCTTTTCTTTGGCGAACTGTCTAAACCGCAGCTAAAGGATATCCCCCAAAATCCGCCCCCAGAGCGGAGATGCGGGGGTTGTGTTTTTTTAACAATCAAGAGGAAAAATCGTGTCTGACCCCATATATCTGAATTGTGGTTCTTTTCTCATTCCCACCGCTCACTTTGTCATGCCGAAAAGCAAGCGACGAGGCATCTGCTGTGTTGATACTTCTCGCTCCCCGGAACAAATCGGCACTATGCTTGCCGCACCACACGCTTGAAAAAATCCTGTAGCGCTTCAACCGGCAGCTTATCCTCGAACAATTGCAAACGATTGGCAAGGATGCGCTGCGATAACATTTTCCGGTAGTCACGATCCTTGCCGACCCGCTCGGCAATATCGATGTAATCAGCTCGGCCGCGGGCAATCAATTCAGGCACCGACAGCGCCGTCAGCATGCCCATCGACTGACGGCCGCGCATGAATTCACCGGGCAGGGTCACGATGGGTAATCCGGTACTCAACGCATCCAGCGAGGTATTGCCTCCCGACCAATACAACGAATCGAGCATGAGATCGCAAAGCTGATTCACCCGCAAATAATCTTCGTGCATCAAGTTAGGCAGTATGTTGATGCGATCCGCTATTTTGAGCCCATATCGCTCGAATACCGGGGTTAGCCGGGCCATGAATTGCCGGGTAATGCGCGGATGTCGCCCTTCGGACATGACCAGCACCCCATCGGCATCCCGGCTCAATACTTCAGCCACCAGCTCATCGTTATCGGGGTGCAATTTGAATAACGATTGCGGATAAAAGTACAGGGTTTTGTTTTCCGGTAACTGATAATCGGCGCGGCTTTTGTTCGTGATCCGGGTTGGCGCGGTGTAATGCGTACCAATTCCTGGCAATCGCACCAGTTGCTCTGAATAATGTTCCTCCGCGTCGGCTGGTTCCATCAGCTGGCAGGATAAAAAATAATCCATATTGCGATGGCCGGTGGTGACCGGATGCCCCCAGCCGCAACATTGCACCGGCGCAAGCCGCATGGAGGCAAGCGGGAACATCATGCCATCCATGCCTAGCTCGGGATACACCAGAATGTCGAGTTTGTCGTCACGGATGCGCTGCGCCAGGCCGGACACAGGCAGGGCATTGTGCAAAAAGTGATCGCTATGCGCCGCAATGCCGTCAGTGACAAAATCCCGGCTGCGGTTGGTGTAGTAGACAAATATCTCAAACTGCGTGCGATCCAGCCCGTTGACCCAGCTTTCAAAATAATGCCCAACCGTGCAGTGGAAGAAAAAGCCGCTGGCAAAACCAACACGGATACGGCGTCCCACGCAGGGTTGTGGATGCAAAGGCTCGTAAAGCTGGGGCACACGCGGTTGCAACAGCTGTTCGACGAACTGCGCAAACTGGCGCTGAAGCTCGCGATCATCGCGCCCTTGATAGGCCAGAAAAAAATTGTTGAACTGAATCTCGCTCATCAAATCATCGTGCGACATGCCGGAAAAAGCATTCAGCCTGCCGGTTAAATGACTCAAACGAGTCGCGTACTGCGCCCGCATGTGCTCGACATGCTCAGCATGGTCGTAGACTGAAGGCAGCGTCAGCGCCGCACGCAGGCTGGCGGCCAGATTATCCGGATGATTGCGCAGAACCTGCTGAAAACATTCATCAGCCTCCTGATAACGGCCTTGTTCGATCAACAAATCGCCCAACTGATTAAGCTCCTTGGTGCTATCGGGCTGGGTGCGCACGGCTTCACGAATGGCCGCCTCCGCCGCATCGAGTTTGCCCTGCTCCTGATACAGTTTTCCCAACACTGCAAAGGCTTTGCTCAATGCCGGATTCAGCTGCACCGAACGGCGTAATGCCGCTTCACCCTCGGTTGCCATGCCGGATTGAAACAGGGCCGAACCCAAACTGAACCAGGCGTGCGCATACTGCGGGTTGATGGCAAGGGCGCGCTTGAGCGGAACCATGGCTTCCGCAAACCGGTACAGGCGCGATAACGTCGATCCCAGATTGGCATAGGCGCGGGCGTAATTCGGATCGAGACGGATCGCCTCCCGAAATGCCCGCTCGGCTTCTTCCAGCCGCCCCAGATCTGAAAGCACGATGCCCATATTGTTATACGTTGGCGCATGCCCGGGACGCACCTGGATGGACTGGCGCAAATGCGCCAGCGCGCCGCTCAGGTCGCCATTGTCCTGTTTGAGATTGGCCGCGAACAGCCAGTAATCGCCGTTTTGCGGTTCGCTGGCGCACGCCTGCTCCATCGCGGCCAGCGCGCCGGGCAAATCGTTGCGCTTTTGGCGCGCACCCGCGAGGTGGTACCAGCCCTGTGCAAAGCGTGGGGCTTGCTTCACCGCCTTTTCAAGTGCGGCGAGGGCCGCAACCGTCTGACCAGCCTGCATCAAGCGCACATAGTCGGCAAACAGTTTTTCTTCCGGTTTCATGCAGGCTGCCGGTCTGCCGCAAGCTGGATCATCCGCGCATACGCCGCTTCCAGCTCTTTTATCTGTTCGCCCGTTGCAACCCATGCAGAAGCGGCAGCCGATCCGTGCTGCATCTTGCTTTGAATGGCCGCCTTAAAATCGGCATCGCGCGCCAGCTTGACTGCCATGTCCACATATTCCGGGCCGCTGTTTGCCACGGTATCCGGCACATTCAGGTGCTGCAGTAAAGCTGGCACCATGCGCTCGCTGTCGCGCTGCCCGATCAACGTCACTACCGGAACGGCGGCATTGATGGCATCGATGACGCCCAGCGCATTACCGCATGGAAGCGGATCCAGTACGACATCAACCAAACGATACAGTCCCATGGCTTCGCTATCGTTTTTGGGCAGGGGCGCAAATCGTATCTGCTCTTCTTTGATGCCCGCCGCTTTCATTAGCCGTTTGTAATACACGTGCTCGCTGGCGTGCCGGGGAGCAAACAACAGCACTGCTTCCGGCAAGCGCTGCAGGATTTGCTGCCATAACAAAAGGCAACGTTGCGAGAGCGCTTGCCACGGCCCGAATGCAGCCAGAACAACGGCGTTATCGGCAATACCAAATTTTTTCCGTTTGGGCAATGCAGCGGGTGGCTCGGCAGAAATGCGCCGGAAGGGATAGGCACAACCCGCTACGGCAAGCAACTTTTCAGCCGGAAATTCGCGTTGATGGACAAGGTCGATTTTCTGATCGGTCAGCCGGTAATCGATTACATCCAGATGGTAGGCGTGCATAGCCAGCGGATGCGAAACAATAATGCGCGCCGGTTTGGCGGCCAGAATGGCAAAAACCGCCGGAGTTCCCACGCCACACACATCGACCAGTATATCCAGCCGATCTTCGGCAATCAGCTGCGCGGCATCGATGGCATCCAGATCGCCGACCAAGGCCATTCTTTTGGTCAGTTTCCCCACCGCACGCGTTAGATCGTCCTGCCGAGAAGTGAGCGTATAACCATAAAGCTCGACCTTATCGGGATCGTGCTGCATCAACAGAGCGTGCAGCAATTGCCCCGCTGGGGAATCAACAAAATCGGCCGATAGATAACCGATGCGCAGGCGCGCGAGGGCGGCCCCCCCCCCACCCGCTTCCCGCAGGCCCGCTTCGTGATCAGGTTTACTGGGGGCAAGCTGCTGCGCATCGGCTTCGTGTTTTTTACTGGCCCGGTTATAGCGTTGCACCAGATGCTGCTGATCGTCAGGCGCAATATCGTAGTAAGGCAAGCGATCCAGCAAGCGCGCCAGCAGTGCCTCGGCCGTACTCTCGTTTTCCAGCGTCAGGGCGGTCTGGATTAATTCCTGCATGACCCGGGCTTCGCTCGCCAGATTGCCCCCATACCGGTAGCGATCCAGCTGGCCGAGTTTTTGCCGCGGATCGGTGGGGCAATGTTTTTCAAACACTTGCTGGTTTGCCAGCAGGGCATCGATTTTTCCGCTGGCGGCCAGCACATCATGCAAGCGGCAGTAAGCCTCTGCATGCGCCGGCGCATGCACCAGCACGCGCTGGAACAGCTCCTCCGCAGGCTGCCATTGCTCCTGACTGGCCAGCAGCAAGCCAAAGTTGTACGCGGCCTCCACATCATTGGGGTTGAGCGACAGCGAGCGGCTATAGGCCTCGGCGGCTTCGCGCAACCCCCCTGCGCGATGCAGCGCCACAGCAAAATTGAACGCAAGCTGCGCGTCGGCGGGCTTGCTTTGTTGCGCCTTGGCCAGTGGCTCCACCGCTTCAGCGGCGCGCCCCTCCTGCAGCAAGGCCAGCCCCAATCCGCCCCACGCTTCGGCGTGCCCGGGTTGCAACGCGACCGCTTGCTGAAATACATCGACCGCTGCAGGATAGCGCTGCAAATCCAGATACAGGTTGCCCAGCGCCACGCGCGCATCGACATGCGCCGGCGCATTGGCCGCCGCACGCGACAATAACGCCACCGCTTGATCCCGGTCGCCGCCTTCGCGCATCAAGCTCCCATACAAGTAGTTGAGCGGGGCATAATCCGGCTGCTCGCTGGACAGTTCCTGATAAAGCTGTTGGGCCTGCGCGCGATCTTCATTCTGGTGCGCGGTCAGCGCCTGTTGAAATTTCAGGGAAAATTCCTGCGGACTCAAATGGCAATCGCTGGTCAGCGCCACATTTTTTTCTTGCAACGCGCGGCAATACGCCGCTTCCAGATTCCGCACATACTGGTCGGTATTGCACAGGATCGAACCCGCTTTCACCGCGACAATTTTTTCGCGGACAGTACGGTACCACGTCTTGTCAGTGGCCAATTTGACCGCCAACTCGATATAGCCTGCGTCGTTGGCAGCAATCGTTTCCGTGACGCCCAGATTGGAAAGAATGCTCAGCCCAATGCGTTCACCGTGGCGTTCCCCCACCAGCGTGACCACGGGCATATCCATATCCAGTGCGGCCAAGGTGGTATCGCCCCCGCAGTAGGGGAAGGTATCGAGAATGGCGTCAGTCAGGCGATAACGTGCACGCATTTGCGCATCGTCTTTGCTGGCCGGTAAAAACACCAGTCGGCTCGTATCGATACCCGCGCCGCCCAGCAACCGATGCACGCTTTGCTTTTCGCCCGAATCAATGGGAGAAAATGCCAGCATGGCATGCGGGGCTTGATCCAGAATCGCTTTCCAGCTTTTCAGGCAGCGGGGGGACAGTTTTTGCAAATTGACAAACGTAGCGAATACAAATTTGCCGTTCAGCCCCAATTCTTCCCGGGACGTGCCGATATCGGCAATCGGATCGACATGCGAGAAGGGAAACAGGCAACCCTCCATGGGCAACAGATTTTCGATTTGATAAGCGCGGTTTTCACTACGGTCGGCGTAGTGGTCGGTTATTTTGTAATCGACTTCTGCCAAACCGATGCAGCCGTGATACGCCATATGCGTTGCTATCACCCGCGCCGGTTTGTAACGGTAGAGCTCCGGTTTGGACACATCGGTATGCCCCGCCAGATCGATCAGTAAATCGAGGTCGCACCCGGCGATAGTCTGCGCCATTTTTTCTGCGGGAAGCGTGCTGATATTGAGGTACAAATCGGCCTGCGATTTGAATACCTGCGTGGTGTCGTCATCGTGTACCGGCTCATGCAAGGCGAAGAGATGTATTTCAAACTGATTGCGGTCGTGGCGCGTGATGATTTCGCGCATCAGCCGCCCCATGACGTGTTTGCGAAAATCGGCCGACACATAACCCAAACGAATTTTTTCCCCACGCAAGCGTTTTGGAAAATAAAGAGTCTGTGCAGGAATGGCGGCAGCCACAGCCGACTGGTAGCGCTGATACAAAGCCAGCTGCTGATCAAAGCCAATATCGAAATAGGCAATCAGCCCCAGTATCGCCTTGGCTTGCGCGGGAGTAGCGGGTGGAAACGGCCAGTCGAGTATCTGCTGCAAATATTTCGACTCGCGCGCTTCGCCGCCCAGATAACGCGCCAGACGCAGGCCGGTAATCGTTAGCTCCGGCGATGCGGGCACGTGTTCTTCCCATTGCAGAAAAACCTGTATCGATTCCTCGAGGCGCTTCAGCGCCATCAACAGCAAGCACAATTCATCCCAGGCCGTGTTGTGACTGGGCTCCAGCGCTACGGTGCGGCGCAGGGGCGCAATCGATTCGCTGAAGCGGGATAACCGGCGTAGCGCCAGACTTTGATTGTAGTGTGCCGTAGCCAATTCAGGCTTGAGCGCGATTGCTTTTTCGTAGCAACCCAGCGCATCGGCAGGCTGCTGCAAACGCAAAAATATATTGCCCCGGTTCACATAAGCCTCGGCGAGCGCAGGCTGCATGCGTGTGACTGCTTCGTACTCTCGCCCAGCATCCGCAAACCGGCCCAACGCCTGAAGTGCAAAACCATAGTTATAGCGTGCCTGCCAATTGTTGGGCTGCATCTGCAACAAATATTCATAACGCAAACTGGCTTCCAGATGGCGCCCGACATTTTGCAATTCGATGGCCTGCTTGAAAAGCGCGCTGGCTGCTTGAGGGTTTGCTGCAGCTGCTGAATTCACTGTCATGGTCATGTCGATTCAGCCAATGGTTGCGCAGGTTGCCAAGTATGATCCAACCGGCAAACCCCATAATCGCGACTTTTTCCAGTGACGACAAAATCCATCTCGAGCGTATCGAATAATCGTAAACTGCCCTCGTCTAATACATGAGCACGAAACCGGTATTTTCCTGGCAGTAGCGTAAGAGACGGAATCTCCACCCGAAAACCATACAAACAATCTCCCACACGGTTGGGCCAGAATGGCGCATCGTTAGAATGCGTGCCAAATATGGACATCCCATCGACACCCACAATCCCAATCAAGGCAACGCTCGATGTATCGGCCGGTGAATTGAACAAGGCACAAAACATAATGTGCTCTCCCATCGCAACGCTATCGACACGTTCCCCCGCTGCGTTCTCAATCCACTGCGAATGCATGGTGGGATACTGTCCTCCCTCACTCCGCCTGGGTTGGTCTTCGGCGACCCGATTTTTTTCTTGATGGTAGGCCAGATAGGCTTGCGTAACGGAAAAGCTGTCTCCATATAAATGCGCACGCCCTTCGTGTATCCACAGACTTTTGGCGCACAACGTCTTGATGTGATACATGCTATGCGAACAAAGCAGCAGGGTTCCGCGATTTCGCAAAAAATTCTGCATCCAGCTAATGCACTTCTTCTGGAACGATTCATCGCCAACGGCCAGCACTTCATCGGTAATCAGCACGTCTGGGGAAAGCGCGGTAGCCACCGCAAAACCAAGGCGAACCACCATTCCGGAGGAATAATGCTTGATCGGTTGATCGATATGATCGCCAATATCCGCAAAGGCAATAATATCGTCTACGCGCGCCTTGATTTCAGCGCGCGACCAGCCCATGAGTGCAGCGGCCAGATCAATGTTTTCCCGCCCGGTATATTCGGGGTGAAACCCCGTGCCCAATTCGAGCAGCGCGCTCACCCGGCCGTTGATACAGACTGTTCCAGAGGATTGCTTCACCACTCCGGCGATAATTTTCAGCAGTGTCGACTTGCCAGCCCCATTCTCGCCGATAATACCCAGCGATTCTCCACGCGGAACAGTGAGTGTGATACCGGATAGCGCCCGATAATAGGATGTGGGCGCACGCCCCAGCAGCAAGGCCGCCAGCGTGCGCAAGCGGCCTCCCCCCGTAGATAACGTGGGGTAGTCCTTGCCTACATCGGTTAATTCAATGAGCGGGAGTTCTGCCAAGAGCGATTAGTATTTTCCAGTAGCAGCGCAATAAAGACTGGCGCGTATTATTCCATTTCCAAATCAAAACTGACTTTGTCAGTTTCACCTTGTCGCAGTATAGTCATTCCCGCGAAAGCGGGAATCCAGTGACTTTGTTGGAAACTGATGTTACGTAGAGAAAAAAATAGCTCGCCTGTAAAAGGGCTATTTCGTGAAAAAATTTCCGCTTGGGTTCCCCTCTTTGAAAAAGAGGGGCGGAGGGGAGATTTGCAGTCGCTCAACCCGCGACAAGCAGCGAAAATCCCCCTCGATCCCCCTTTAAAAAGGGGGAAGTCTGGTTGTGGATTGTTGAAACAATGAAGCGATGTAGAGGCAAAACTATTTTTCTGTGACATGCGCTTTCTCGGCAAAAAATTCTTGGCGATACGTAACATCGGTTGCTCAGCCTGTCTGCGGCTCGTCTTCATGTCATTTTTGATTTACAAACTGATGTTACGCATTGCAGAGGAGAAATATTTTTACCGGAAAAACCATTTTCATAGAGAAACCGCTTCGCCTGCGCGTAACATCAACCAAAAGTGACATTATATAGAGCACCGCAACAACTTGAAGCTAATCAAAGAAAATCCTCAAAATGCGGCGAAAGCCGGTTAAATACGACCAGCCCAACCACCAACATCACGACGCTGATTGCCGCCAGAGTGACATCCGTGGAAACCGGCCCGCCCCCAGCCAACAACAAATCTCGAAACCGCTGGGCAAACAACGCGAGGGGATTAAGCTGCAGCCAGCCGCGATAATCTTGCGGAATGACAGAAAGCGGATAGAGTACCGGAGTCAAAAAATGCAGCATCATCAAAATCGGCGGCAGCGCCTGCTCCACATCCTTGATTACCGTTTGCAAAGCGGCCAGAAAAGCGGCGAGGCCAATGGTAAACACGAATAACAAGGCAAGCAAAACCAGCGCCCAAGGCAAGCTGGAAAGTTTTATGGATTGCCCGCTTGCAGCCAGCAGTAAAAGCGCGGCAGCATAGCCAATCAGATGAATCGCAAAATTGGCGGCTACCGATGCATGAACCAGCAAGGCGTGCGGAAAGGCCACCTTGCGAATCAGTCCGGCATTGGCCTGAATGGCGCCCATGCCGCGCTGGATACTGTCCGCAAACATGATCCACGGCCACAGAGCCACAGCCACAAATAGCGTGTAACTCGCTTCCCCTGTTTCCGCAATGCGTTGGTTGAAGAGCTGGCCGAATACAAACGAGTAAACAGCCAGCAACACCAGCGGGTTAACCGCCACCCAGAGTAGGCCCAGCGTACTGCCGGAATAACGTGAAGCAAATTCACGCGCCGTAAAATTGGCCAGCAACCAGCGATGCTGGTAGAGCGTTGGCATCCTATTTGGGTAGCGGTGTTTTCAGCCCATCTGTCTTGGTTAATTGTGCATCCATCGCAGCCTCGTTGATTTTAATCGACGGATCATTTGTTATTGGAGAAAAATGGTTGCTTCTTTGCATATTGATATATTTATTTTTCAGATCTTCGATAATTTCGCCTTTGACCACCTCAAAAGAAAATTTTCTTTTTTCCTGATATTCATCGAGGCGAATAATATGGTAGCCATAAGGCGTAAAAACGGGTTCGCTTAGTTGGCCCGGCTTGAGTTTAAGGGCTGTCTTGGCAAAATTTTCTTCAAACTGGTTTACATAAGCCATTTTAAGAAGGCCGCCATTTTCTTTTGCTGTAGGGTCATCGGAATACTCTTTGGCTACGTCAGAAAAATTTGCGCCACCATCGAGTTTGGCTCGCACCTCCTTGGCCCGTTCCAGCGCGGCATCGCGAGTGCGGCATTTTACGTCGACCAGAATATGCGCCACCTTAATCCTTTCTGGCCCGGTATATTTTTCTGCTGCTTCCGCAAGATAAATTTCACGCGCACGTGCGGTGAAATCGGGTAGCTTTATATCCTTGATAAATTTCTCCGTATAAGCACGGGCAAGAATTTTTTCCCTGGCCAAATCAATCTCTGCCTGTAGTGCAGGATTTTTATCCAGCCCCTCGGACGCTGCCCGGTGCGCTAAGGTTTTGGCCATTAAAATCGTTTCAACCAACTGCGCCAAACGTTCCCGGCTGGATAATACATTGGCCCATTCGTTATCCGGTATACGCTGCATTTCGGCAGTCAAATCATTTTTTCTTATGGTCACCTTTGAGGTAGAGGCCAGGACTGGATTGACCTCATCCGCATACGCAGTAAATGGCAGGCTAAGCACGGCTATTGAAAAAAAATAATCCTTAATTTTCATTATGTATTTATCTCCAAAAATATAATTGTGCTCAAGTCAGCAACATCCATACATGGTAAATAAAAGGGCGGCCACAGACCGCCCTTGATCGTCTTTTTCTCTCTTATTTGAAGGTTATGGTAGTCCCGCAAAAGGATTGCCCTTGGTCCGCACAACTGTCAGTTAGTGGCGAGGATGTAGCGTGCTGGAAACGATAATTTACATATACTCTGTCCCCCGGCTTTATCACGCAATAACTGGGGTCTGACGCTATGCTAGAATGGATTTTGAAGGACATGGTAGTAGTCGTACCACCTCCAGTACGATAGCATTTATTATTGGCCGCAGCTTTGGCAGTATCAAAATCACAACGATTTTTGCTGATCGTGACAAAATCTGCCACATTCATCCCTTGGGTATTTTCGCTGAAAGTAACAGCGCCTATCGTTCCATCAGGTTTATTCGGCACAACAAATGTGTATACCAGCGCTTCATTTGGTGCCAGACGGGCTTGCACGGCCCAGAAACGGAAGTCCCAATATTCAATATTATGTTGATACAATTTTGCCAAGGCTGGCGTAGCCACGCAGCCTGTTGTTGGAACCTCCCAGGCTTTAACGTAGTTTCCGGCTCCATTAAGACCAGAATGAGCAGGTGGAATTGGTACTCCCACTATCTGTGATGGATCTGGAATCGTCGCGCCATTCACCGCTATATTCCAATTACCCGCTGCAGGGGCCCCTGCGTCGGTAACTGTTACTGTGGATGTAGTTGTTCCCAGCGCTGTGGTAGCAGTACCTGCTCCTTGATTTTGAATAACAGGATTAGATAAGGTCAGGCTAAATGTTTTATTGCCCGCCACCACCATATCGTTAATGCCGCTAACCTGAATAAAACCGGTAGTGGATCCCGCCGGAATGGTTAGTGGGCTTGCTGTTGCTACTGAATAGTTTGTGCCTGAAACTGCCGTACCGTTTGTAGCTGCAAAGTTAACCGTTACCGAACCCGAAAATATATTGCTTGATGGCAGTGCACCGCCATTAAACAGCAAATTAACCGGAATATTAACCGTACTCCCCTCAGCAACAGTCGCTGTCCCCGCAATATTGACGGTGACCGTGCCCCCAAATGGCGTGGTCGGCTGCTGTGGGCCGCCGCCTACACTGAGGCAGGCTGAAGGTGTAGGAACAATATTAAAGCCGCTAGCGGTTGGATTCACCGTAATCGATGTGCAAGTTGTGTTGATGCTATTTAATTGTACGGTTTGAGCCGTGGCAAGGAACGAAGTAAAAGCCATCCCTAACAATAAGGCCTTAATTAACCGCGATCTAAAAATAAACATTTGAACTCCTTTACTAGAATTGAGGTGACAACACAAAATATTATATTTATAAATCACTATAGCACAAAAACAAAGGGGATGGTTTCCCATCCCCTTTGAACCGGCAGCAATAAAATTTATTAGTTCTCAATATTGCGCCCATATTTATGGGCAACCACCCCACCATAGGATGAACCTGCCACATTGGTGTTAATGTAATCATGAACCATGAAGCCGATCACGGGCAACCCACGATGAGTACCTGTCATCAAATCAATTGGATTCACGCCAGAAGCGCCAGTGGATAAAGTTGCTGTCATAGCCACCGGAATAATACGCTGAGTAGGCTGTATAAAGGACATTTGTGCCCAGCCATTTTGAACATTCGCGAAACCTGTTTGGATATTGACATTAAATGCTTGTGTACCCAAGGTCGAACCAAGCAAATTGCTGGTAAATGGAGCCCCCCCACTCTGCCTCGTTCCTGCATAACTAAGCACATTGGTTTCCCAGCACAGCGCACTGGAAATAGGCACTTCGTTCGGCAATGGTGAAGGTAGAATCACCGTGACGACACCTGGACTTCTTTCTTCACGATCCCATATTGAGAACTGGTAGATCTCACAAGAACCATCATCATATTGATTCAAAAACGGGCCTGTCCCTTGCGCTCCAGTAAAGTTTGGCGGAGTATTTATATCTACGGGACTAGTCGTATTTGTTCCTGTTAGCACATGCCCGGACTTTGTCGGGAAAGTAATAACCCAATCGGTACCAGACGCCGTTGCAGTATCAAGCACATATTCGTTTGCAAGGGAGCTGTGCATCAAGGTAGCTGAGACCGCCTCTTCAGGATTAGTCCAGTCCGCCGTAACCAACCCAGCGTTAGTAAATACACGACTGGTAGCAGGAGAAGCATCAGTAATCGCCGGGCTGGTTGCACCAGTGCTACTGTAATTAACCACATCACTCCAATCATCGAGCGCTACGGCATCATAAGTAAAGTTTGTTCCGGAAAGCGGGTTAACCAAAGAAGCGCGACCGAACAGCCCTCCTTCTGGCGGCAACAGCGCCGCAGTAAAGGCTACAAATGCAGCCGGACTCGTTTCCGTAAGCTCGAAATGCTTACAGTTACCTGGCACACCGTTCACGTGAGTTGCAGCAGTAACATCTACCGCACGCGTAATAACCGCCATCTCGATCATTTCAAAATGGCCCTCGCGAACACGATCCAATCCAAACACATCACCATCATTAGCCGTTTGGTACTGATAATTTTTGAATACGTTAGGAGTACCCTGAATTTGCGCAAGAGCATCAGTTGGATCCTTTACCGCAAACAAATTATTAGGCAATACACAAGACGTATCATTAGAGACCAGCATTGCACCATTTGACGTTCTAAGAATTGCACCAGTCCACATATCGAACGGGGAAAGGAAAAGGTTAAAGTCAAGTACCTCAGCACTGCGACGCCCTTCCAGGAAACGCAATTTGACAGCCTTGACTTGGTCGGTGGTATTCGTTACTGCAACATAAGTATCGAACTTATTTGCAGAAGCATTGGAACCCTTTGGACTCCTTACCGTGTAATACGGATAAAGCAGCACTTCACCCATTCCATCCGAATTAATGTGAACAGCCTCGGCAGTGCCCGCAACACCAACAGCACCTAACCCGGCCAAAACAGCAGCAGATACAGACTTTCTTTTAAAGGTATTCATTTTTTAAGCTACTCCTTTTTGAAGATATAAAGTGATCACTTTAGAAGCTACAACATATTAAGTTTACAACAATCAAACTCAATTTACAAATATTTTGTTGAGATGCGATTAGGGAATAAATATTTATATTCCCCCTTATTTGACATAAACAAACCACCAATCATTACCTTCCTTAACCCAATTTTCAGTAAATTCATTTTGCGTGTCAATTTTTCCGAGAATTTTATAGTAAAGAATAAAATCGACCTTACACAATTCTGACTCACAGGAAACTTTTTTTACTTCCACACTTTTCCAGCCACCTGGTTTAATACGCAATCTATAGTCATTTAGGCTAGTTACGCTGCGTCCCGCTGGGCTAATATAGCCATAAGCTTTATCAAGATTACCAGCTATTAAAAAATCCCACCGTTCTTTCATCCGCTGCGCAACGATTTGTTCTGGTGTTAATGCAGGCGATGTGACGCATCCCCCAATAAGTAAAATTTGCAAGCAAGCAAATATAATCAGTAAAAAATTCTTCAATTTAAATCTGCCTTTGCCACCAAAAGTTAAAGTAAATTATTAGCCATCCCTAGCAAAACAGCTACAGGGTATTCATTATCTTTGTTGGAGTCAACCATACCTTTTATTTTTTATAGTGATGTTGCTTTTATACAACAACTTTTTTTTATTTTACTGACCTTACGCAGGGACTTGGACTGCCTGCCACCGCTGAAGCTCGGCATAGGC
>CAZRAL010000062.1:0-14851 GCA_964598005.1 uncultured Burkholderiales bacterium | reverse complement strand
TCAGAATTTTTCATCCGCCAAGCCTAACACCACTTGCGCTGCGTAAGGTCAGTTATTTTATCAATTTTATATTGATATTTGCGAGAGTGTGAGAGTCGTGCACATATAAAAAATTATCTTTCAGTGTACAGGGAGTTTTGCAGTAGATGCGGTTGGAATAAATTTTTCGAGACCAGGTAATTTGCGGCGCAATTCTTCTGTCACTCCACGTGCCTCGTCGGAATTATTCACCACACTCGGTGTAATCAACACAACCAACTCTGTCTGCACATCTTTATAGCTTTGCTGTCCCAGCGCCGCGCCGATAATGGGTATCTTTGAGAGTAACGGCAATCCTTTTGAGCCAGTAACGCGTGTGCGCTGTATCAAACCGGCCAGGATCAATGTCTCTCCTGATCCCACCGTCACCGATGTCTGGAAACTACGTGTGCTGACGGTCGGATTTCCTCCTGCGCCAGCATCCGCCGAAACTGAGCTTACCTCCTGATTGAGATCTAGCGTTACCCTTCCGCCGGAGTTGATGCGCGGCTGCACAGATAGCAGTACGCCCGTATCAAGATATTGGATCGTTTGAATGACACCTGTAGTTGTACCCGTGGTTTGATTGCCGGTTGTCACTGAAATTTTATCGCCGACTTTAATCTGTGCTTTTTGGTTATCCAGCACCATCACCTTGGGTGAAGCCAGTACCTGAACTTTTCCATCATTACCAAATGCCTGAAGCAATCCACGAATATCGCCCCCCAACATATTGACCAACTGCAGCCCGCCAGTATATGCCCCAAGCGGCCCTTTGGGCGTGGCGGGGAGGCTGCCGCTCGTATTCAATGTTCCCGTGGTGGAATTGGTCAGACCATTGCTGGTTCCCGTGCGGGCGTTGATAAACCAATCGATGCCGTATCTGAGTTCGTCGGTGAGAGTGACTTCGGCGATCGTTACTTCTACCAACACCTGACGAGTGGGGATATCAAGTTTCTTTAATGCCCCTTCTATTTTTTCAAAATCCGCGGGAGAGGCCACAATAAGCAGCATATTATTGTCATTATCGGCCATGATGCGGACGTCCTTGGATACATTGATGCCATCTCCTCCAAACGATACGGTTTGTGCAGGGGGCACGCCAGCCGGTTGCCCAGGTATGGGGGGCGTAGAAATTACGGCCGGGCGTGCGCCGGGCGCCAACGCAGGGGTGGATACCGACGAGCCCGCCTTCCCGTAAATTTCATTGAGCAACTGCGCCAGCTTTTCTGCCTTGCCGTGCTGCACCGGGTAAATATTAAATCGTGTTCCCCCGCTTGCTCCCCCACTTTTATCGATACGCTCGATCCATTTTTTTGCTTCTTCCAGATATTGCGGCTGAGTGGTAACAATCAGCAAACCATTCATGCGCTCAATGGGGATGATGCGCACAATGCCCGCCAACGGGCTATTGGCAGCATTGCCGAATAGCTTGTCGAGGTCGGCGCTAAGTAATTTGACGTCACTGGATAATTGAAAAAGCGCCACCGAATATCCGGCGAGAAAATTGACGTCGAATATGTCGATGATTTCCATCAAATGCTTGAGCTCGCGTTGCGTACCCGACAGAATAACCAGATTGCGCAACTCATCAACGCGTACCGATCCCGCTTCAGTAACATAGGGCTCGAGGATGCGCTGCATATCGCGAATGCCTACGTATTTCAACTGAATCATTTGCACGCTATACCCATTGGGCAATTGCGAGGTGGTACCAGCGACGCGTGGCGTAATGGAGCCGCGGGTGCCGTTTTGCGCGGGCATGATTTTGTACAAACCGTCTTCCTTTACCATCACCTGGCCGTTCTGACGCAGCAGCATTTCCAGAATGGGGATCAAATCCTTTTTGGGGATCGGGCGAGAGAGGCGTATGGTGGCTGTACCGGCGGTTTGCGGATGAATCGTGAACGACTCCTTTAAGTAACCGCCCATGATCGATTGAACAATATCGCGAATATCGACCGCTTCAAAATTAAGCGAAAACTCCTCTGGCCCCGCAGGCTCAGCCGCTGGTGGCGTTTGTTTCAGAAATACGCCAGTGCCCGTATAAATTTGCGCATTAGCCGAAGCATTCCCTGCCGTGGAAGCGCCAGGTGGCTTCACCTGCTCTGCCTTGACCCCAGATTTTAATTCGGCAGCGGTGCGCGCCGAATCTGCATCGGCTCGGGTTTCGCCTGAAGTCGCGCCAGTGGCTGCACAGCCACTCACCAACACGACCGTTGCGCAAATTAATGGCGCAAAAAGAAAGTATTTTTTTTGTGTCATAACTAAGCCTTGCATAGCGCTATCAATCACGCGTTGAATAAAAATTGTGAATATTTTTGATGGAACATACCAAACTTTCATTGTTGCGGCTGGCTCTGGATCAAATTCTGAAACCGCCGACGACGGTTCGGCGCATTGGGATCGTTTTGATTCCCTGTCGCCGGCGTTTCCATGTCGGGCGCTGGCTGCCCGGGCATCGCTGGGGCAGGCGGCATTTGTCCTGCCGGATTGACTGGTGATTTGGGCGATCCGCTGGACTTAAGCTGGAGTTCTTCCGTATCGTCTCCAAGCTTCAACACCACGCGCGTAGCATCGACTGTTTCCAGTTTCATCCCGTTTACTTCCGACCCTTTATCAACACGCAAGGTTCGATTAGATGCAATTTCTTTTAAATAGGCGAGCGAAATATCCTTGTTAACAATCGTGCCCAGCAATTTGAATTGCCCGCGCCGCATGGCCGGGCGTGGCGGCGGTTCGGCAGTGGCCGGTGGCGGCGGTGGGGGCGGGCGACGTGCAGGTACAAACAGGGGACGTTCCGCCGTTTCTTTATACGCCACATCCAGCGCGGGCAGTGAAAACAAGGGCGAAACGTCTCCTTCACCACTATTGCCCGCTGCGAGGGAGGGCACCATAACGGGTCGGCGTAATTGTCGGCCCCAATCGGTTTCCAATCCAACCCCTCCCAATAGCACCCCGATCATCAGTGACCAAAACAAGGTCACACCATGTTTTGCGAAAAATAGCTTCATGATGGCTTGCCTGCAGGAGCAGGCACCGCGGGAGCAGGTGGCGTCACCATGACAAATGCGCTCACATCCATTTGAATGCTGAGGTCAGGCTCAAAACCTGGTGCGGCCTTGAAATTGGCCGGGATATAAGAACGTACTGTAAGCGTATCGACAAACAGATAAGGTTGCGTCGCTTCCAGTGCATGCAATATGCGCCGCAGGTTGGGATTGGTGGCAGAAATTTGCACATTGACTGCGACTTGCCGATACTCGCCTTCTTCCTTGGGCGCAGCGAGCTGAATAGTATTCAAACGTCCGCCATTGCTTTCGATGGTGCTTTTAACCATGTCCTGCAGCTCCGCGCCGGCAAGGGCCGATGTGGCGCCTTTCAGATAGTATTTGCGGGCATTTTTGGCCTTGAGCTGGTCCAGTTTTTCCACCAGCTTCGGCCGGGTGTCATTGGCGCGCTTATAGCGTGCGATTTTGTTGCCGATGTCGGCGATATGAAAATCATAATGACGATGCAATAGCCAGGCAGGTACCGCCAATCCGGCAATGGGAATCAACACTACCAATACAGCCAGCCCCAAGGCAAGCCAACGATCACGCGTCCAGGCCTGTTTTGTGGGCATGGTTTTGGTCATGGCTTGCTGCCTTTGCTGGGGGTGGGCGCAGGTGATTTCCCCGGGAGCGGCGGGCCGACAAAATCAGCCGCCGCCGTGGAAACGGCCTCCCCTGTAACCGCCACCTCTGCAGGGGCATTGGGGTCTGACAGTATTCGCGGCTTGACCTCTGCAGCAATTTGATAGCGCTCGGTACCCGGCGCCGCGCCCTTGGTAACCTGTGCGCGCTGCACCGAATTTTGCAACATCGGCGATTGCTCGAAAATTTCGATCAATTTCGATGCTGAAGCGGTTTCTCCGGTCAACTGGATTTCCCGTGTCTTTTGAGTCTGACGCAGTTCAAAAATCTGTGCCCAGGTGTTATCGGGCAAAATTTTCGTGACTTCTTCCAGCAACGCGATGGCGGGCTGTATGCCCTGTTTTTTGCTCATGATGAAATTATATTCTGCGGAAGCACGCACATAATTGCTATTGATTCCATCGGTAATCGCGGCTTCGCTGCGCGCCTGATGCAGCAGCGGCAACATGGCAATGACGACTTCGCGTTTTTGCCATATTGGCAGTATGACCACGGCAACCGTAAGTAAACCCGTCAATACGATCAAGGCGCGATTGACAATCTGTTGCGCCCGCAATCGGTGCGGCGCACGCTGGTCCGCTGCCAGCAAATTCAAATGCGGAGCGGGGCCTGCAATATCGTCACGCAAGCCGATGGCCCCAATGGCAACCTTGGCCTCGCGCAAAGGCGTCAACAGTTTGTCCACATCGTCGCGCAGGGCCAGGCAAAGTTCGACATCGATCATTCCTGCCGCGCGATCACGGCGCACCACCCGGGCATCGTAATAAATTTGCGCCGCCTTGAAAGGCGTCTGGCGATCCATGTCGAATGCCAGCACCTGACGCAAATTTTCCTCGGTGGCTTCCGGTAACGTCAACCGTTTGCGCAGTACCTGTTCGGCATCCAGAACGACCCGAATATCACCCTTGCGGGCGCGCAACAGCTCCTGCACGGCTTGCAACCGGCCTGCGCTATCCATGCCGGTGAGTTCCTGATGCTTTTCTTCGCTCAGGCTGTTTATCCCGACCTTGAGCAGTGCGATACGCGTATCGGTGAGCGAAAGATCGATCATCGATGCTTCTCTTTCCAGCCTGCGCGCCAGCCCCGCGGGGATCAACGCACGCAACTCCGCCATCCACCAGCGCCAAAAACGGCTGAATTTTGCCTTTGCTGTTCCGGCAAAGTGAAGAATGAAAGAAGTGCGTTGCAAAGCCATGGTCATCTACGGTTTCTCGATTGGTGTTTCAGTACTTTCCTCTTTTGCTGCTTCAACTGCACCTTCTTTCCATGACAAAAAGGTATAAGGCCGCTTTGAGTTCGGCACTCGCATCGCGACCGCCTCACGCACAAACAGCGTACCATCCGGCATGTGCGCTTCAGCACGCACAATGACCTTGGAGCCCGTACTCGGGCTGAAATAGGCTGCACCAGGCGCAAAGAGAGGAATGGGCTGCTTATTGGCCTGCCCCGCTTCCCGTTGCGCCAGATATTCCTCCACTTGCGCCGCTGTAACCCCCGGCACAGCCAGCAAAACCGCCCGCGGGGCTATCTGCCAATTTACCCCCGGCTGACGCGAATAAACCGTAATCAAGGGCGCAATCCGCCGGTACAACTGGGCGGACATGCCGATCACCAGCTGCACTTCTTCAATGGTCTGAAAAGGCGCGTTGGCTGGTTTGTACTTCAGTCCCGCTGCCGCATACTCTGCTTCTTCTGCGCCGTGCAAACGCTTCAACGAATCCACATCGCGCCAATCCAATATGGCATCAACCAGATTCACTGCATCTTGTTCACTTACCCCCTGCGCTTGCAACAACCCGCGCAATAAGGGTTCCGATGCCATATTGATATCGATTTTACCAGAGTCATCCAGCAGGGTGATGCGCAATTTGGCGTCGTTGTAGGACCAGTCCCGAACCGAGCCGTCTGTCAACCAGCGCTCGGCATCGGTTGCCGGACGAAACCATTCGAACAGCGCACGCTGCACCCCGGCATCGGCTGCAGCCTGCGCCTTGGCCATTGCAGTGCCATTTGAAACCACTTGTGTATCGGTGCGCATCGCAAAAATAAACGAGGAGGCAATCAGCGAGAGCAGGACGACCATCCACAGGACGATCACCAATGCGATGCCATGCTGATTACCACACTGATAGAACTTACGCAAAACTGCCCCAGCTGCGTTGCAGCGCCTGGTCGTACGACTTGTACTGCCTGCGTCGCTGCGCCTTGCTGGAACAATTTTGCGTAAGTCCTGACTGATTACCATGCTGAATTTTGGGAATGGTCACGCCCGCCTCGGCCCGCAGCGGCGCTGGAAATTCGATTCATAACAGCCAGCTTCCTCGCCTACTTTGATCGCCACCACAATTTCCGGCAGATCGCGGCCATTATCCAGCTTGATGCGCAAACGCACCAACTGCGGCATGCGCAAGGGGTTGTCCCACTTTTCTTCCCATTTTGGCTCCGCCATATCATTTTCCGCGCCAAAATAATCCAGCTCAAATTCCTTCACCCCTTCCAGAAGCCGGATGGGTTTGGCATCGTCCAGCCCCGACCAGTCCTTGGCAAAATTATCAAAGGGACCGCGTTTCAAAAACAGACTGGAAAAATGTTTACCTTCCTTTTCATCGTCTGCTACCGATAAAAGTCCCCACTGCAAGCCACCGGTCATCGCATCGCCTGCCACCACATTCAGGGTGCTGACAAAACGCAATTCGCGCTTGTCGCCCTGAAAGGCAATCTTCGATTCGGGAATTCCCCGCCAGCGCACCGGGAAAATCTGCGCCAGATTACGGCGCAAAAAACTGAGCACGATACGCTGGCGCGCGGCCTGCTCGGCACGCGCATCGCCAGTATCCCAGGCACGGATACTGAAATTCAGCGCCGAATAAAGCAACACCAGCATCATGCCCAGCAGCGCCAGCGCAATCAGCAGTTCAAGCAGGGTGAAGCCGCCTTGAGCGGGACGTAAACGCATGGTGTTATGCGGTGGGCGCCAGCTGCAACGTGGTCAGCGTCACCGTTCGCTCGCGCTTGTCGTCAGTGGTAAACCGCACGGCCAGTTCGACTTCAAATAGCTGTACAGGCAAAAACGCACTGGGGGTATCGGGATTTTTTTTCAATGTTGCATCATGAAAGGGCTTAACAACCAGCTGCCAGGAAAAGTCATCGTCAAACTTGCCGCTATAGGTACCTTCCTTCAAGGGCTCTTCCACACCGATAGCGGCTAGTTTGGATTCGGCAAGCAATGCTGCTTTGGAATAACGTTCAGCCAGATCAGCGCCGATCAGTCCGCGAGAAAAAATCTGCATCAACACCGTCATCGCCAGCGCAAGAATCACAAAAGCGACCAGCACTTCCAGTAACGAAAAGCCACGAACCCTTCGATGTAAAATGCCCTGACAGCCTTTGTTCATGCGCTTCTTCGCCATTTTTTAACTGTGCTTTTCTGCTTCGGGCTTATCCGCGATTGAAACGGTACCCGTCAACCAGTCCACATTGACAAAATATTTGCGCTCCCCGGCTGCAATGGTGACCTGTCCGCCATTTGAGGAGCCATCGGGGAAAAACCGGATGGTTCCTTTTTGCGCGTCGATAATATCGGCTTCAGCGGTATAGAGCTTCAAATCCACTTGCTCATTCAATTTATAGGCGCGGCTGTCATTGGTCAGGGTAAATTCGCGCTTTTCCATATCCAGGGTGAGAAACGCTTCGCGCCGGGTATTCAGCGCCGTATTGCGAGCTTGCCGCAAGGCCGCGGCCACCTGACGCGCATTCGATTTCAGTTCTGCGCCGGAAACGCCATTGAAAACGAATCGGGGCAACAAGGCATAAGCCAGCGCGATAATGGTAATAACCAGTATCAACTCCAGCAGGGAAAAACCGCGTTGTTGCATCAAAAAAACAACGGCTGGATTACTGCCAGCTATTGATATCCTTGTTTGGGCCATCGCCGCCTTCCCTGCCGTCAGCGCCGTAGGAAAGAATTTCATAGGGACGATTTTCGTCGCCCGGTGAACGGTACACATAATCGTTGTTCCACGGGTCCTTGAGCAATTCAGCTTTACCCACGTAGGGGCCATTCCAGTTTGTTACCCCAGCAGGTGCTTGCAATAGCGCCTTCAATCCATCCTGTGTCGTGGGATACTTGCCGATATCCAGTTTGTAGATATCCAGTTGCCCAACCAGATTTTGTATCTGGCTTTTTGCCAGCTTTAACTTGACTGTTTCTCCCTGACCAAAAATCTTGCTGGCCGCCCAGGCCGCGATCAGCCCGATAAGGGTGATAACGATAATAATTTCAACGAGCGAAAAACCGCGCGCACGTCGCGGTGTGGTTTGAACATACTTTAAATTTGAAACCTGCATAAAAATTCCTTTTTGGTTTAATCGGGGGCGGGAATGACGGCGGCGGTTTAGGGTTGAAACAGCGGTTTTCATAGGACAGTTGCTTTACCTCTGTGTCACATCAATGAATTAGGTTCCTACAAGGTCAATTTATGCCGGTAACTCCATCATACCGAACATGGCGACCAGCAAAGACATAATGATGGCGCCGATGAGCAAGGCCAATCCTACGATCATCACCGGCTCGATCAACGCCAAAGCCCGCTGGACCGCCGCCGCCACTTCCCGATCATAGACTTCGGCCACCTGAAACAGCATCTCGTCCAGCTTGCCGGTTTCCTCGCCCACACTGATCATCTGCACGGCCAATTTGGGAAATACTCCCGTTTCCAGCATCGGTTTGGCCATGCCACGGCCCTCCTTCAATTCCATCGATACCTTATCGACCGCTTCGATGAAGACTTTGTTCCCCATGGTTTCACGCAAAATAGACAAACCGGTAAGCAACGGCACGCCGTTGGTAATCAGCGTCCCCAAAGAACGTGAAAAGCGCGCCATTTCGACGCGGGCAATCAATTTCCCGGCCACAGGCCAACTCAGGAAACGCTGATCCCATTTGCGCCGGCTAATGGGGTTGGCCAGCGAACGCCGCAATATCCAAACAACGCCAATAATAACGGCAACCAGAATCGGCCAATCCTGACGCACAAAAGTGCCCACACCCAACACAATCTCGGTGGCAAAGGGGAGCGCCTTGCCGGACTGTTCAAAAATCTGCTTGAACTGGGGAACGACGAAAATAACCAGAATCAACACCGACGCAATCGCCACCACAAACAAAATGGTAGGGTAAACCAATGCTGAAATAACGCTCTCCCTCAACGCACGGGCACGCTCCATATACTCAGCCAGCCGCATCAGCACGGCAGCCAGCGCACCGCCTGCTTCACCAGCCCGCACCATATTGATATAAAAGCGCGAAAACACATCCCGGTGCTGATCGAGCGCCTTGGAAAGCGAAGTGCCGCCCCTCACTTCGTTACGAATCGCTGTCAGCAATTGATCGACCTGCGGATTTTCGGCCAGACTGAGCAGAATTTCCAGGCTGCGATCCAGCGGCAGACCCGCGCGCAGCAGCGTCGCGATCTCGCGAGTGAGCAGGGCAATCTCACCCTGACTCACCTTGCGGGAAAACAACGCGCGATTCGTTTGACGTCCGGTAGCCGCGCTGCTGTCTGGGCTGCCTGCGCTGCCCGCCACCGCGCCCATGCGCGCTTCGACCGCCCGAATGGGAATCAGCCCCATCCCCTGCAGACGCTGCACCACCTCCGCCTGCGAGGCGCTATCGAGTACGCCCTCTTGTACCTCGCCAGCAGGGCTGACCGCCTTATATTGAAACAACGGCATATTCGTTAAGGAACCTCTGATTAAGTCCCACATGGCCGCGCGCTCGGTTTTCCGGGATGGTGTGCAAGGCGCGGTGCGCAGCGAATGGTCAACTCCCTTCGCAAGCACCGCAACACAGCAAACCGCCCGGAAAATGAGCGCCCATGCGGGTTTTGACAAGAATAGTCCATCTTCATCGTTATGCTCCTTGGCTTCATATCAATCGATATGACCTTCGTCGCATGCCTTGAAGCTGGACTATTTTTGTTAAAACGCGGTTCATGGAGGACTTAATCAGAGGTTCCTTAATCTTCGCGCGTCACGCGCAAGACTTCCTCGATCGTGGTGATACCCTGCACCGCTTTTTTCAAACCGTTTTCGTACATCGTTTCCATCCCGTCCGCAATGGCTGCCGCACGCAATTCGGTAGAGGTGGCATGACGCATGATCAAGCTACGCAGGTGGTCACTCATCGGCAACACCTCCATGATGCACTGACGGCTGAAATACCCCGTATCGCCGCATTGTTCACAACCTTTGGGATGGTAAAGCGTTACCGGTGCGCCATCCACATAACGTTTCAGCCCCATCTGCTCTACCACTTCCGCCACGGGATGATACGGCTCCTTGCAATACGAACATAACATGCGCACCAAACGTTGCGCCTGAATGCCCACAATCGTCGAGGTCAGCAGATAGTCCTCCACCCCCATATCGAGCAGGCGATTGATACTCGACGCCGCATCGTTGGTGTGTAACGTGGATAGCACCATATGCCCCGTCAAGGCCGACTGCACCGCAATCTGCGCCGTTTCCAGATCACGAATTTCACCGATCATGATCACATCGGGATCCTGGCGCACAATCGAGCGCAGCGCACTGGCAAACGTCAAATCGATTTGCGGCTTGACCTGAATCTGGTTAATCCCCGGCATTTGATATTCCACCGGATCTTCAACCGTCAGAATTTTGACATCCGGATTATTGAGGCGATCCAACGCCGTATAAAGCGTGGTGGTTTTACCGCTACCGGTAGGGCCGGTCACCAGAATAATGCCGTGCGGCTGCCCGAGCAACTCGAGAAAAACCTTCAGATTGTGGTCATCAAAACCCAGCTTGTGAAAATCAAGCGCGACGCCACCTTTATCCAGAATCCGCATCACCACACTTTCGCCATGCATCGTGGGCACGGTGGAAACACGCAAATCGATCTCCTTACCCTGCACGCGCAACTTGATGCGCCCGTCCTGCGGCAAGCGGCGTTCCGCAATATCGAGATTGGCCATAATCTTGATGCGTGAAATCACCGCAGCAGACAAACGCCGGGGCGGCGACTCGGTTTCGTGCAGCACCCCATCAATACGGTAACGCACAATCAAGCGGTTCTCAAACGGCTCGATATGAATATCCGAGGCGCGTCGCTCCAGCGCATGGCTGATCAGCAAATTCACCAGCCGGATAACCGGCGCTTCCGAAGCCAGATCCTTTAATTGCGCGATATCGCCGAATTCCTGCTCTTCGTCGCGTGTCGACATATTATCGACAATCTGCCCCATGGACGACTTTCCGGTTCCGTAAAGGCGCTCGTAAACCGTATCAAAATCGTTGGCTGCCAGCAACTTCGGGGTAATCCGCTTGCGCGTCGCGACAGCCAGCGAGCGCACAATAAAATCATCCGCCGGATCGAGCATGGCCACGACCACCTCTTCGCCACTCTCCATCACCGGAATAGCGTGCGCCTCCTGAAGAAACCGTGCGCTGACCTGCTCTTCCAGAATGGGCAACTCGGGGAATTCATCGGCTTCCACAATTGCCCAGCCACGCTGATAAGCCAGGGCTTCGGCTAGATCGCGGCCCGACACCATGCCCAAGCGAATCAGAATCGTGCCGATTTTTTCCCGCACGCCACCCGCGCCGGCTTGCACCTTGAGTGCACGATCCAGACTAGGCGCATCGAGTTTGCCGCGCGCAACTAAAATTTCGCCGATGAGTTCCAATTTTTTTCCTGATAAGAGCGTGGAGAGGGATTATAGCAAGGAGGCCCGGGCGGGAAGCCGCATCGCCTCAGGCGATGGCCGCTTTATTCCATTTCTAAATCAAAAATGACACGAAGGCGAGCCGCAGACAGGTTGAGCAATACGGCAAGGCGAAGCCGACAAAGTCAGTTTTGATTTAGAAATTAGTCGGACAACCCACATCGCCAAAGGTTACCCCCAATATGCAAAAAGCCGGGCTGGTTCAGCCCGGCTTCTCGTAGGTTTTTGCAATTGACACGTACTCAAGCCGGCGTAAATACCCCCTGCCGGCGAGCCAGCAAAACGCCGCTACCCATCACCAGCAAGCCCAGCAACATCAGCATCCACTCCGATAAGGTCGGGATGGTCGCCGATACCCCAGGCCCGCCCTGATCAACAATGGTGCCGTTGGCCATCAGATCATCATCACCCAATCCCCCATCAGTGATGCTGAAGGTCGCCGTCACACCACTGATCGTCGCCGGCAGTACGTACCAGTGCGGGTTGTTGTTCATCGGCGTCGGGCCAAATTTCCAATATTGCGTCCCCGCCGGTAGTGGTGACGGGTAGGTGATGGTGAAGGTGGCAATAACCCCAACCGGACAATTGCCTATCGTGAAATCGAACAGCCCATGTGGAAAGTTCAAGGGTAAGGGCGGAGCCGGAACCGCTCCAGTCGACGCCATCACCGGCGGCGGGCCAATAAATTGGCTGAAGGTATAGCCGCATCCGCCATTGTTGACGTCGGGTACGAAAGAGGCGGTAATCATGCCCGTTCCCGTTGCCGAGGGGCCGGTAAAGGTCATGACTCCCATTCCGGGCGGGGTCACATTGAAGTTGAAAGTCCGCGTGGCGTTCATCATGGTGACGTTCGAGGCGGTGACCGTGATTGCAAACATGCCCTGTGAACCGACCGGGAACATGCCTGTGACGACGCCAGTCATTGGGTCAACGGCGATGGTGCTTCCCGCAGGCAAGACGGGCATGCTGCTCAGCGTAAAGGTAATGGGAGCCGTCCCGCTAGCATCGAAATCCAGGTTTAGCCCATCGACCGCGACTCCTGCCGTGACGTTGATGGTGGCATTGGCGGCCGGGTTGACGTTGGTGAAAACCGGGGCAATATTGGCGCCTGTCACTACGACGAATGCAAAAGCAGCCAGCGGGCCCACATTGGAGCTGGTACCGCTGGTGGGACCGTTACTGGCAGACGGGTTGATCGAGGTCCCTTCAGTGGCGTCAACCGCATAGGCATACAGTATATGCTCGCCCGCGGTCAACGTGGGCAAGGTTGCGGTGAAGTTGGGTGACATCATTGCAGGTGTGGCCTGCGTCCACGCGCCTTGCACACTGTCAACCTGGAAATAGACCGTGCGCGCATTCTGCCCAACCAGGTAACTCGCTGATGTAGTGAAATTGAATGTAGGGGTCGCTGTATTGGCAACAGTGCCACCGCCCTGCAGGGCAATCGTGGTTGGCAATGGCAACGCCGCTTCCTGTTGGGCGTCGATTACCGTAACAGTATCGGCACTTGAAATATAAAGGCGGCTGGTGGCCGGATTGGCCACAATATGACTGGGCATCATGAACGGTATATCGCTAATGACAGTGCGGCTAATACCATCGATAACACTAATATTATTGCTACCTATATTTACAGTATAAATACGATTGGCCGCCCGGTCGATAGTCATACTAATGGGTTGAATTTGATTCAGTACGATTGTGTCGATCACCGTATCCGTGCTGCCATCGATCACCGTTACGCTGTTACCTGTACGATTCATGACATAAATACGGTTGGTCAGCGGATCGACCTCGATGGCCTGCGGGTTTGTCCCTACCGGGATATCCGCACCCGCCGTATTAGGGTTGACCACTTCATTGCCATCGATCACCGTCACGTTGTTGGCGCCTTGGTTGACCACATACACTTTGCTGGTCACCGGGTTGACCGCCAGGGCAAAAGGGGCCGCATCTGCTGGCAGGGGCACGCCAATCACCGTATCCGTCGCGCCATCGATGACTGTTACGTTCGCACTCCCGTTATTGGCCACATACACCTTGTTGTTAACGGGGTTAACGGCGACAGCGATCGCACCCATTCCCAGGGTTGAGACCGGCGCTCCTGCCATATTATTGGCACCATCAATAACTACAAATTCATTACCGGATACGCTATAAATCTTGTTGGTGACTGGATTCACCGCGATACTATCTGTTAATGCATTCATTGTGATTGAAGCTATCCATGTATCGGTCGCACCATCTACAACGTGAACAAAGCCAAAACCGGTACTGTCAGCAACGTAAATCCGGTTGGTAACCAGATTAATTGCAGGCGCTACGCCATTTGATAGCGCCATCGCAATGGGGGTTGCGATATTTGTATTGCCATCAATCACCGTTGCATTGTTGTTGCTTAAATTTGGAATATATATTTTATTGGTCACGGGATTGACCACCGCTTTTTGCGGACCAAAGGCTGTCACAATCGGCATGCCGATCGCATGTGGTGCCCCGTCGATCACCGAGATGTCGCCGCTGGTCCGGTTGGCCACATAAATCCGGTTGGTAACCGGGTTGGCCGCCAGCTGTGCCGGCCCCGTACCCACCGTCAGCGTTGCCAGCGGCATGTTGCCGCCGTTGCCATCGAGCACTGAAACATTGGCGCTGTCATTGTTGCTGACGTAGACTCGATTGGTTACCACATCCACGCTGATTGATATTGGCGTTGTACCAACCGGGACCGGGGTAACCTGATTGAAAGTATTGACATCGATCGAAAAAACCTGGTTGCTGCCTAGGTCTGCCGCAAAAACACGGTTATTGGCTGGATTGACTGCGATGGCACTAATGGCTATTCCGCCCATAAGCAGGATAGGCGTAGACATATCGACCGTACCATCAATGTCCCAAATCCGGCCGGAATTGCCATCCGCCACATAGATACGGTTGTTTGCCGGGTTGACCGCAATACCTTGGGGGAAGGGTGGGAACATGCCACCCATGAGCGGGATGGGCGTAATTGAGTCAGCGGTGGCATCGATCACTTGTACCACTTCATTGGCAACGTCCGAAACGTAAATTTTATTGGTTGCCGGATTGACAGCAACGGCGACTGGCACTGGTTGCATCATCGCTGGCATCACTGGTAATAATTGATAGAACGACATCACGGCTACGTCGGCCATGCCGTCAATCACCCGCACCGTTGCATCGCCCTCGCAAGCCACGTAGATCATATTGGTTACCGGATTGACCGCAATGCTATGCGCGCCAGGCCCGATCGCAATTCCCATGTTAAGAATATTATTTTGCCCGTCGAGCACAGTCACCGTAGCGTTGCCTATATTCACAACTGACCTTACGCAGGGACTTGGACTGCCTGCCACCGCTGAAGCTCGGCATAGG
>CAZRAL010000061.1:0-15261 GCA_964598005.1 uncultured Burkholderiales bacterium | reverse complement strand
TAAATGTTCCGCTACGGGGTCGCCTCCACGCACTTCGTGCGCGGAGCCTGCTACCCCCTTCGCGGCTGCTGGCCATTCGCTGCGCACCGCACCTTGCATCCCATCCCGGAAAATCGAGCGCGCGGCCATGTGGGACTTATTCAGAGGTTCCTTAAATCTGGAGAATTAATTTTGCCTAATTTGAACATGGCTTAGGCCCATTGAGGCGATGAGTTTCTGAAAAATTATTCTTGCAAGGGCTTATGCAAATTACTTATTTGTGCCAATAACATGCGATGAAGGGAATTTTTTTACTTTTGTCAGATTCAGAACTGGCTGCTGTTGCAGCATTTCCACGATTACATTTTCAGAAAGCGGACAGCTAAAATAATAGCCTTGCATTTCATCGCAACCATTCGCAATCAGAAAATTTAGTTGCGCTTCGGTTTCCACTCCCTCAGCAAGGGCGCGCAATCCTGGCCCATGTGCTAGATGAATAACGGCGGCAGTAATAGCGCAATCCCCTGCGTCATGAGGAAGGCCGCGAATAAAAGATTGATCGATCTTGAGTTTGTTAACCGGGAAACGCTTCAGATAATTCAAACTGGAGTAACCCGTGCCAAAATCGTCTATCGATAAAGAAACACCAATTTCCCTAAGCCGGTGCATCATCGCAATCGAAGTATTGGGATCATTCAATGAAAGGCTTTCAGTCAACTCCAGTTCAAGATACCGTGCCTCCAGTCCGCTTGATTGAAGTGCGTGTTCGACCAAACGATCTATGCGCTGATGCGAAAACTGCGATGCAGCCACATTGATCGCAATTGGCACGGCAAGCAGGCCATCCATTTGCCATTTTCTAGCATGTCTACAAACTGTATTGACTACCCATTCTCCGATGGCAAAAATCAGATTGCTTTCCTCAGCGATAGGGATAAAGTGCCCGGGCAATACCAAACCTTGGTCAGGAGACTGCCAACGGATCAGCGCTTCCAGCCCAATGATCCGGCCGCTGCGCAATTCAACTTGGGGCTGGAAATGCAATACAAATTCGTCGCGCTGCAGCGCACGTGACAACGATTTTTCCAGACTAATGCGCTTATCCAGACGGTCCTGCATTTTGCTGGTAAAAAAATGGAAGGTGTTGCGGCCTGCCTTTTTCGCCTGATACATGGCGATATCGGCACAACTCAACAGTGATTCCGCATTGTTACCATCGTCGGGATACATACTGATGCCGATACTGCTGGTAATCAGATACTCTTGATTCGCCAGGGTAATGGGCGCGGTTATGACTTCTGCCAACCGTCTTGCCACCATCGAAGGTGTGGTTTCGTCGGAAATATCGACGATCAGGAAAACAAATTCATCTCCACCCAGTCTGGCCACGGTATCAGAGGTACGCGAACAATCCTTTAACCGCTCGGCAATCGTTCGCAATAACTCATCACCAACACTATGACCCAACGAATCGTTAATATCCTTGAATTTATCCAGGTCGAGAAACATGACCGCAAGGCGTGTATGGGAACGTTCGGCATGCCGGATGGCGTGCGTTAATCGGTCCAGAAACAAGGCTCGATTCGGCAACAGCGTTAGCGCATCGTGAAGCGTTTGGTGTTCCAGCTTCTGGTTGAGCAACGCCAGTTCCTGCGTTCTCTGTATTACACGTTCTTCCAGTTCTGCATTCAGCCCACGCAGTCTTTGGTTGGCTTCGTAAAGTTCCTGACTTTTCTGTTCCAGTAATACTTCTGCAGTCTTGCGCGCCGCGCGTTCACGGGCGAGTTGGCGAGCATAAATATCGGGCGGGTTTTCTCCGCTCATGAAGCCTGTAGCGCCAGATGAAAGCGAACTTGCTGATCACCCTCTATAGGCGGCAAGTCGGTACGCGTTAACACAATTGGTTCCTTGAAATAGGCAATACATCCCCGGATCAACCCTTCCGCCAGGTCGCCGAACTGGCGGGGAGAGCGATAGATCACCACCAACTCTTGTGGATTGGTGTTTTCGTACCTGAAGTTGGGCAATTCTGCATCGGGATAAAGTTTTCTGACTTCAACATGAATATAGTTTTCAATATTTTTGAGAAAATCGAATGTACTGTTGACCCCGGTAAAGAATCGGGGGTGACTGATTCCGAAACGCTGAAAGAGATGTTCCCCGAACAACCGCACGAGATCGGGTACGGGGATAGCCGTTGCCTTGCTTAAAGCCACAGTCAGTTTTATCAATTCGTGGTGATCATAGGTACCTACCGAGGTATAGGCCCCATCGTTGGTCAAATCGGCCGTGTCAATAATCTGGTCAACCATGGGCAATCCCATGCGCGATTCAACCATTTCAAGAAATTCGGTAAAGACAATACCTTTCATGATTTGAATCCTTCATAAGTTATAAGTGTTCGTCGCTCGGAAATTACGCTTATATGTCGTACTAAAGACTTCGTTCCGGTCCTCAAACAAAAATCATGGTGCACATAACTGCAATTACATCTTTAAATATGCACCAGATACCATGTTACCCATGCATCCCAAACTTATTTTTCAGTTTACTGTTTTTTTTAGAAATCTTGTCATTACACCTGCATGAAAATGTTAAGTCATGCAAAAGGGTCTATAGAAACGCTAACTCTCTAAAAGTCTATTTTCTTTAACTTGCGGATGACGGCAGCGCCCTTGCATTCCGCCAGCACGTTGTCATTGATTTGGCAGGAGCGCGACTTGGTGAATTCGATACCCATCTTCTTCAGCAATTTGATAGTCTTGTAATTGACATATTCCGATCCTGAGCCGAAATGGAAACTCCGAATGATGAAGGGGAATCCGTCAAGAAGCAGCTTGAGTGCGTAACGTCAGTTAGTATATTAAAAAGCGAGCTTATTTTTGGTAAAGGAAAGTATTTCGCTTTTCTTTATTGAAATTGGCTCGGAAGAACGACGATGTTGATATTCCACCGTATCATTCTTCAAGCCCCGTTCTCCGATAGTAATACGATGCGGAATCCCGATTAGCTCCCATTCGGCAAACATCACTCCAGGCCGCTCCCCGCGGTCATCAAGTATGGCATCGATTCCCGCAGCTTTTAGTTCACTATAAATTTTATCAGCTGCTGTCTTTACCACCTCGTTGCGATCATACCCAACAGCGCAAATTACCATTTCAAAGGGTGCCATCGCAGTGGGCCAAATAATACCCTTCTCGTCATGATTTTGTTCGATTGCAGCGCCTAATAAACGGGTAACACCGATGCCATAACAACCCATTATCATGGGTTGCGGTTTGCCATTTTCGTCGAGATAGGTTGCTTGCATGGGAGCAGAGTAAACGGTACCCAGATAAAAAACATGGCCCACCTCGATACCCCGCTGGATGGCCAGTGTCCCTTGGCCCTCGGGAGAGGGGTCACCAGCAACCACATTTCGTATATCCGCAACCCAATCGGGTTCAGGTAAATCACGTCCCCAATTGACCCCGGTGTAATGAAACCCTATTTCATTTGCTCCAGTAACAAAATCGCTCATATTGGCAACAGTACGATCTGCAATAATTTTGACTGGCTTTTTTAAAGAGATACCTCCAAGATAGCCTGGCTTGCAGCCAAAGTATTCGATAATTTCGGCTTCTGAAGCAAAACGAAATCCATTTTTGAATCCAGGCAATTTTCCTGTTTTAACCTCATTAAGCTCGTGATCGCCGCGTATTAGTAAGAGCCATATTTCTGGAGTATTTTCATCATCATTCCTGTCTATTGCCAGCACAATTGATTTGACGGTACGCTCAAGGGGAATACCAAGCAATGCTGCAACTTCCTCACATTTCGATTGGCCTGGCGTAGGCGTTTTTACAAGCGCTTGCTTGGGCGGAAATCTTTCCAGAATAACAGGAAGAGCCTCAGCCAATTCTAGATTGGCGGCATAATCGGAAGTTGGGCAATAGGCAATGGCATCTTCACCCGTTTCGGCAATGACCTGGAATTCATGCGAACGCGAACCGCCAATGGCACCGGTATCCGCGGCGACTGCTCTAAAAGTAAGACCAAGCCGCTTGAAAATTTTATGGTATGCGGCATACATGGCATCGTAACTTTTTTGTGCCCCTGCCTCGTCACGATCAAAGGAATACGCATCTTTCATGGTAAATTCTCGGCCGCGTATTACTCCAAAGCGGGGGCGACGCTCATCGCGAAATTTGGTTTGAACATGATAAAAATTCACCGGTAACTGCCGATAACTTTTGATTTCATTGCGGGCAATGTCCGTAATCGCTTCCTCTGAGGTTGGTTGAACAATAAAATCGCGGTCATGCCGATCCTTGACACGCAGCAGTTCAGGTCCATATTTTTGCCAGCGTCCGGTTTCCATCCATAATTCGGCCGGCTGAATAACTGGCATCAACAATTCAATTGCTCCTGCCGCATTCATTTCTTCCCGGATAATGGTTTCTACCTTACGGATGGTGCGCAGCCCCATGGGCAGGTAGTTATATATGCCCGCCGCTAGTTTGCGAATCATCCCTGAGCGCAACATCAATTGTTGCGAAATAACCTCAGCATCGGCAGGTGCTTCTTTGAGCGTGGTAATAAAAAATTGACTGGCGCGCATTTTTTCCTTTATATTCAAATTGTTGCATATCTGCAAGTATAATTTTACACACCGTGGAACACTAAACTCTACCTTTTGTCTGAGATTTGTGAAAAAATCAATTTAACTTAATTTTTGGATGGGCACGGCCATGATCGATAGAGATGGTTATCGCCCGAATGTTGCCATCGTTCTTTGTAATGCACGGAACGAGGTGTTTTGGGGCAAACGCATCAAGGAACATTCGTGGCAGTTTCCGCAAGGCGGAATCAAGGTAGGCGAATCCCCCGAAGAAGCCATGTTTCGGGAATTGGAAGAAGAAACTGGTTTGCGTCGCGAACATGTAAAGATTTTAGGCCGCACCAAGAGCTGGCTGCACTATAACGTTCCCACTCACTGGGTGAAGCGCGAGTGGCGAGGTACCTACAAGGGACAAAAACAAATCTGGTATTTGCTACGATTAATTGGGCGCGATCACGATATTCGTTTGCGTGCGAGTACGCATCCTGAATTCGATGCCTGGCGTTGGCATGATTACTGGGTGCCTTTAGATACAGTGATCGAATTCAAACGCGATGTTTACAAACACGCCTTGCAGCAATTAGTACGTTATCTCGATCATGTGCCCAACCGGAACGGGCAGCCACATCACCACCGTATACAAGCTAAAGCCACAGCAATAACACTGCCTGTCCAAGCCGAGTAAGGTTGTAAATTAATAACAAAAATGGCGGGCACCTTGATAGGTACCCGCTTTTTTTATTAAATAGAATTCTAGCTCAGTTGGGAGTTGGAATAGCTCCTGCCACTGCAGCAGCGCCACCAACAATAGCTGCTACAAGACCTGCCACAATACCCGTAATAACACCAATCACGATCAAAATTACGATTAAGACAACGGCATAACCAATGGTTTTTTCCTTTGGTACTTTCATCATGACTGGCACCCCGAGATAGAGGATGTACAATCCATATAAACCCATGAGCAGAGCAACCAAGGCACCTGCAATCGGAATAATGGTAAAGATGCCGCCTACCCAGCTTGCCGTATAAGTAAAGGCCATTAATTTCAGTGCTTGGATAAAGTTGCTTTGGCCGCCAAAGCTAGGAGCCAAGGCATTGGCGACAAGCGCAGCGACATAGGTCATGACAAGCGCGATAACGTAGCCAACTATGCCGAATGCCAAACCATATTTAATTCCGAGAGGGCTTAATAAACCCGTCCCTACAATACTTCCGATAAGCGGAAGCGCTGCCAGGATCATGATGTAGCCCACATAGAGGGACTTTACATCGGCCTGTTCAGGCTCGATGACCTGCCACTCGGTTTTTGGCGTAATAAGTATATTTTTGACGCGACTTACAAGATCCATGGTGCCCCCTTATTGTTTGTTGATGAAAGACTAAACTTTATTCCGAATGCAACTATCTGTCCAGATACTATATGCCATTTTAAGCTTTTACCTTTGATAAATAAAGAAAATACTAGTGCATGCACTATTTAAATAAGTTTAATATCGCCATGTTAAGTCATTTGGTCTTCGTTACCCACTGTTCCATCAAAACAAGATTGTTCCGGTGAATAATCTCGGGTTCTGCAATATAGCCCAGAATGTTCTCGATTTGTGACGTAGACTGGCCCATGATTTTTTGCACTTCGATTGCCGAATAATTAATCAACCCACGTGCAATTTCCTGGCCATTTATTCCTATACAACTAACGATTTCCCCGCGTTCAAAATTGCCTTGCAGGTCAACAACGCCAATCGGCAACAGGCTTTTCCCCTCTTTGCCAAGCGCTCGAATGGCTCCTTGGTCCAAAAAGAGGCGGCCATTGGTTTTAAGGTGCCCGGCCAACCATGTTTTACGCGCTGCCAATGACATCTTTTCAGTGACAAACCGGGTGCCAATCTGGCTACCCGCCGCAAGCCTCAACAGTACATCGGGTTCTCGACCGTAGGCAATAATAGTCGTAGCGCCCGATAGGGCCGCTCGCTTGGCCGCCAGTACCTTGGTCAACATGCCGCCCCGGCCCAAGTGACTACCGGAGCCTCCAGCCATTCGCTCCAGTTGTGGGTCGCCCGCACGCGCGGCCGGGATTAATTTGGCATCGGCATTTAAACGCGGATCGGCATCAAACAAGCCTTGCTGATCGGTCAGGATCAGGAAGCAGTCCGCCTCGATGGCATTGGTCACCAGCGCGCCCAGGGTATCGTTGTCGCCAAACTTGATTTCATCAGTAATCACGGTATCGTTTTCATTGATAACGGGAACGATGCCAAGATCGAGCAATGTGGTCAGGGTTGAACATGCATTCAAATAGCGCTTGCGGTCGGCCAGATCGTCATGCGTCAGCAGTATTTGTGCAGTACCCAGCCCATGCGCCCGAAAAGCCGATTCGTAAACCTGTACCAGTCCCATTTGCCCCACTGCTGCCGCAGCTTGTAGTTGATTGACTTCGTGAGGACGCTTGCCCCAGCCCAGCCGCTGCATGCCTTCCGCAATGGCGCCGCTTGAGACGAGCAGGATTTCACGGCCTTTGTGTTTCAAGGCGGCGATTTGTCGCACCCAATCGCGGATGGCTGTGTGATCGACCCCTTCACCATTATTAGTGATCAGCGTCGAACCAATTTTGATGACGATTCGTTTGGCGTTAAGCATGGCCGGACGGGTTACGATCCAGCCTCAGCTATCGGTGGTGTGCTGGCGCCCTCTGTTGTTGCTCGTAGCAACTCTAAATATTCCATGATGGCAAACGAAAGCTCGCGGCAGCCGGTTGTTTTCATCGCTGAAATCATGAAATGCGGCCCCTTCCATTTAAGATCTTTGATAATCGCCTTTATCCGTTTTTCTGCTATGGCCGTTTCAAGCAAGTCAGCCTTGTTAAATACCAGCCAGCGCGGTTTTTCATAAAGCGATTGATCGTATTTTTTGAGCTCGCCAATAATTGCCCTGGCTTCTTTGCTGGCCGATTGAACAGGATCGATACTATCGTCAAACGGTGCGATATCAATAAGATGGAGCAAAAGACGGGTCCGCTGCAGGTGCTTTAAAAACTGGTGCCCCAATCCTGCCCCCTCGGCAGCGCCTTCAATCAATCCCGGTACATCAGCAATCACAAAGCTTCGCGTATCGCCAACCCGTACCACGCCAAGATTGGGATGCAAGGTCGTAAAAGGGTAGTCTGCAACCTTGGGGCGCGCGGCCGATACAGCGCGAATAAAGGTGGATTTACCGGCGTTGGGCAATCCCAGCAAACCCACATCGGCAAGCACTTTGAGTTCAAAATGAATTTCCCGCGACTCTCCTGCCTCTCCCGGCGTAAATTGGCGCGGCGCACGGTTGGTGCTCGATTTGAAATGCAGATTGCCCAGCCCCCCTTTGCCACCTTGGGCGATCAGAGCCGTTTGCCGGTCATGGGTAAGGTCGGCAATAATTTCATTGGTCGTTTTATCTCTTATCAATGTGCCAACGGGCACGCGCAATATCACATCGTCTGCCCCATGACCATTGCAGTCCGCTCCACGGCCACCTTCACCATTTTTGGCGCGGAAAATACGATTAAACCGGTAATCAACCAGCGTGTTGATGTTTGCGTCGGCAATAACATAAATACTGCCGCCTCGCCCGCCATCGCCGCCGTCTGGCCCGCCTTTGGGAATGTATTTTTCACGCCGCATCGAGGCCGAACCATTACCACCCTTACCGGCATGCACCTCAATACGTGCTTCGTCGATGAATTTCATAATTAACTCTTAGACCATACGATATGGAGGCCCAATCCAATAAATACGCATCCCGCAAAAAAATTCAATCTGTTGAGGATTCGAGGCTGTGTTTTCAAACGATCACCGATCCAGCCGGAAAGTAAGGCGATTAATCCAAAAACCAATATGGTTTGAAGCATGAATATTGCTCCCAATACAAGCATTTGTACTTCTACATGTGCGGCATGGGAATCCACAAATTGCGGAAGAAAAGACAGAAAAAACAACGTTACCTTGGGATTAAGCACATTCCCAATGACACTTTGTTTGTAGATGAGGGACAAAGTTGTTATTTCTTTGTCCTTTTGCAGTGCAAAGCCCCCTCGATTGGTCAATGAACGAAGGCCGATATAGGCCAGATACGCTGCACCTGCATATTTCACAATGCCAAATGCCAAGGGCGAAGAGCGGATAAGCACGGCAATTCCCAATACAGCCAGAATTGTGTGGAAAAATACACCCGAAGCAAATCCCAATGTTGCGGCAATGCCTGCTCTGCGCCCTTGGGTGATACTGCGTGTCAGTACCTGAATAATATCCGGCCCCGGTGCAAGGGTAAGTAAGATCGAAGCAAGCAGAAAAAGCACGGGATCAAACATGATTTATAAATACGAGATAGCGCTTGAAAAGAAAAGGCCCCGAACAATTACTGTCCGGGGCCTTTTCGGGAGGCCATATCGTTTATGCGGGCTGAATGCTAACCATTGAGCGTTGTTTTTCGCCTTTAACGGCAAAAACCACTTTGCCTGTTTTGAGCGCAAACAAAGTATGATCCTTGCCCATTCCTACATTTTCACCGGCATGAAATTGAGTGCCACGCTGGCGCACGATGATTGAACCTGCAGGGATCAATTCGCCGCCATATGCTTTTACGCCCAGTCGCTTGGATTCTGATTCGCGACCATTGCGCGAAGAGCCGCCTGCTTTTTTATGTGCCATGAATAATCTCCTTCACCTAGGCCACGATTTCACCGATTTGAATCTCGGTGTAATTTTGGCGATGGCCTTGACGTTTTTGATAATGTTTACGCCGGCGCATCTTGAAAATACGAACTTTATCCGCACGGCCGTGAGAAATGACGATGGCCTGAACACGGGCGCCTGACACAAGCGGCTTGCCAATGGTCACGGACTCTCCGTTTCCCACCATCAAGACCTGGTCGATCACAACTTGCGCGCCCACTTCTGCCGGTATCTGTTCTATTTTCAATTTTTCGCCGGCGGCAACACGATATTGCTTGCCCCCAGTTTTTATGACCGCATACATGGTTAACTCCTGCCAATGTGATTTAATGCTATTAAAGAAATGACTAACTCGCTATGATAAAGACTTTATAATAATTAGTCAAAGTAGCGTTGTCGGCAAACTATTGTCCACAAACGCGTTTTTTGCACGGCCTATTTCAACAAAATGAATTCCTTGCATAATCCCATCGGCTTGGGAACGATCCGCGATGCGATTGCGAACGACCTGAATGCCGTAGACAGCATTATTCGCCAACGCCTAAAGTCCGAAGTGGCGCTGATCAATCAGATTTCCTACTACATTATCGAAGCAGGTGGAAAACGGCTGCGCCCGGCGCTGGTTTTGCTGGCAGGGCACCTGTTTGGCGCAGATAGATACAAAATTCAGTCCCTTGCGGCGGTGATCGAATTTATCCATACAGCCACCCTGCTTCATGATGATGTGGTAGACGAATCAGCCATGCGGAGAGGGCGCAAAACTGCCAACTCGGAATTTGGCAACGCCGCATCGGTATTGGTCGGCGATTTTCTTTATTCGCGGGCATTCCAAATGATGGTGGAAGCGGGCTCCGTCCGTGTAATGCAAGTTTTGGCCGAAGCAACGAATGTCATTTCCGAAGGAGAAGTTCTACAGTTATTGAATGTTCATGACCCTGACGTCGATGAAGACACCTACTTGCAGGTGGTCCGTTATAAAACAGCAAAATTGTTCGAAGCGGCCAGTCGTGTCGGTGCCATTTTGGGGGGGGCTCCTGCCAATGACGAACAATTATTGGCGGAATACGGGATGCACCTGGGCACGGCGTTTCAGTTGATCGACGATGTTCTGGATTATTCGGGCGAGCCCGCAGAAATGGGAAAAAATATTGGTGACGATCTGGCTGAAGGCAAGCCCACCCTGCCCTTGATTTATGCGATGCGCAAGGGTTCGACGACTCAACGCAATGCTATCCGGCATATTATCGAACAAGGCGGCCACGATAAAATGGAAACGGTTATCGGCGCCATTCATGAGACCGGCGCACTTTCCTATTCCCGTCAACAGGCACAACATGAAGCGAAAATTGCCGAACAATCCATTTTGCATTTGCCGGATTCCATTTACCGAGAGGCCCTGCTACAATTATGCGTTTTCGCAGTCGAGAGAAAAGTTTAGTTTTTAGCCTTTAACTACTGGCTAAAACGGGGTGTAGCTTAGCCTGGTAGAGCGCTACGTTCGGGACGTAGAGGCCGGAGGTTCGAATCCTCTCACCCCGACCACAGTATACGAAGCCTGTGTGCATACACAGGCTTTTTCGTTGCAATTTCAGCATGTATTTTCTAACCTGATTTATGGCTTCCTATTATCGCGAACATGTGCTTAGTGTCCATCACTGGACCGATACGTTATTCAGCTTTACCACTACACGCAATATGTCCTTCCGGTTTTTGAATGGACAATTCACCATGATCGGCTTGGAGATCGCGGGCAAACCGCTGGTTCGCGCCTACAGTATGGTAAGCGCCAATTATGAAGAGCAATTGGAATTTTTCAGCATCAAAATCCCGCATGGGCCGCTTACTTCGCGTTTGCAGCATTTGCAAACCGGCGATGAAATTCTTATCAGCAGCAAGGCGGTAGGCACCCTCATCCTGCAAAACCTGCTACCCGGCAAAAGACTCTATCTGCTTTCTACCGGAACAGGCTTGGCCCCTTTTATGAGCGTGATCAAAGACCCCGAAACCTTTGAGCGTTTCGACAAAGTAATACTGGTACATGGCTGCCGTTATGTCGCCGAATTGGCTTATGACGAATTTATTACCCACACCCTGCCGCAGAATGAATTTTTTGGCGACGTGATAAATTGCAAGCTCGTTTACTATCCCACAGTCACTCGCGAACCGTTTCGCAATCAAGGCCGTATCACCGAGCTAATCGAATCCGGCAAATTATTCAGCGATCTTGGTTTTCCCCTACTCGACCGCGAACAAGATCGAATCATGATCTGCGGAAGCCCTGAAATGCTAAAAGATACCCGGCAATTATTGCTGGATCGGCAATATACCGAGGGGCATATGGATTCACCGGGTCATTTCGTCGTCGAGCGCGCTTTTGTCGAAAAATAGCCTCTTGCAGGACAATTTAACCAGCTATAACTCGGCAAAAATTAATCTTCCTAATGGCATCAAGAAATTATTCTGCGCTAGCATAGATAATTAACGCTGGATCATCCAGGGTATGCTTATTCATGGCCAAATTACTTGCATTGGGTGCATTACTTGTATTCATCTATGTTTTATTCAAGGGCATGGTCAAACATGCCTTGCGTAAGCACAACGAAATGCCGCCTGGCACTGCCAATTCATGCCAAGCCGAAAAAATGGTGCAGTGCTCCCGCTGTGGCATTCACATGCCGGAATCTGAAAGCATCAAGCAAAATGGCAACATTACCTGTCGCGATGTGGCTCATTGCATACAAAGGCCATAAAGCAAGCCCCTTACCTTTTCAATGATAGTTGCCCCTCCCCTGAATCCATCCCCAGCCCGCCAGCCGACGGGAATGCATCAGGAATTGTGGCGCACGCTGCACACCTTTTGCCTTTACCGCCTTACGATTGCCCTGATACTGGCCGCCTCATACTGGGGTTTTCAGCGTTATCAGCTTTTTGGCGGGAATATACCCTGGTTATCGTCATTCACGCTTGCCGCCTATTTATTGCTTAGCGCTGCGCTATTGTGGGGGGTGCGCCTACGCCTTGCTTCGCCCGCGATTCAAACAACCATTCAAATTTTCATAGACGTAACGGCCATCACGTTACTCATGCATACTTCCGGCGGCGTGCGCAGCGGCATCAGCCTGCTATTGCTTGTAACGCTAGCGGCAGCCGGCCTGGTAAGCCGGGGATTAATGGCTTTTTTTCATGCTGCACTAGCCGCTTTGGCAATATTGTTCGAACAGACCTGGCAACTGCTTTATGGCAACGCCCCTGCCAATGATTTTTTACAGGCGGGCCTGCTATCGGGAAGTTATTTTGCCATCGCCGGTTTGGGCTATACCATGGCCAAGTATGCACGTGGCGCCGAAAAAATTGCCGAAGAGCGCAGCATCGATCTGGCCAATATGGCGCAAATCAATGAATTGGTGATCCGGGACATGCCTGACGGCTTCATCATCGTTGATGAGCGCGGTGTCATTCGGCAACATAACGCACAGAGCGAAATATTATTGGGGGGTTTTCTGTCCGCGCGGACGCACATGCTTTCAGATTGTTTGCCGCAACTTGCTGCATATCTGGACATCTGGCGCGAAGATCGATCGCATGTTTTTCCTGTCATGAGAAGTTTTCGCACCCAGAAGGACTACCATATTCGCTTTCTGGCCATTGGCGACAAAGAACCTGCGCCTATCGTTATCTTTATCGAAGATGCAAGCCGTATTCACGAGGAAGCTCAACAAATGAAACTGGTGGCATTGGGCCGCCTTACTGCCAGTATCGCTCACGAAATTCGCAATCCTCTTTCCAGTATCAACCATGCCGCAGAATTATTGCAAGAAGATCCCGCTCGCAATGAAACCGATGCCCGCTTGCTCGCCATTATTCAAGACAACGCCCACCGTCTTGATTGCATGGTCAGCGAAGTACTTCATCTCAACCGGCGCGACCGTGCCCATCCAGAGTCCATCGATCCTGTGATTTATCTGCAACAGTTTGTCCACGAATTCTGTGGAAATGAAAAAATCCCTCCAGAACAGATTGATCTGCAAATTGCCACGACCTCACGCATCACGTTCGACCGCGGCCATCTCGATCAGATATTGTGGAATCTGGTGCGCAACGCCTGCCGCCATGGCTCGGGCCGCCCGGGCAGCGTTGTGCTTTTACTAAAACCGGCCATGCAAGAACATACGCTGTTCCTGGATGTGCACGATGACGGGCCTGGAATTGCATCCGAGACCTTGGCGCATTTGTTCGAACCATTTTTCACCACGGATTCCAAGGGCACCGGTTTGGGCCTTTACATCGCTCGTGAATTGGCCGAAGCCAATAATGCCCGCCTCGAGTACCTGGGTAAGAACGAATCTGCGGCCAGGCAGGGTGCGCATTTTCGCCTTATTCTGAAAGGAGAAACATGAACACACGGCATGTACTGATTGTCGACGATGAAGCGGATATCCGAGAATTACTGGTTCTGACGTTGATGCGCATGGGGGTGGAAACGGATACCGCTCAGAACTGCGACGAGGCCATCGCCAAACTCGCTTCGCGCAACTACGATCTTTGCCTGACCGACATGCGCTTGCCAGACGGCGATGGTTTGCGCGTTCTCTCGCACATTGGTGAACATTATCCCCATACGCCGGTTGCTGTCATTACCGCCTATGGAAGTACCGAAAATGCAGTCGCTGCTTTAAAAGCTGGTGCATTTGACTATCTCTCCAAACCCATACAAGTCAAACAATTACGTACGCTCATCACTTCGGCACTGAGTCTTCCCAAACCTTCCGGTGCCGCTAATCTTCGTAAACCCAATTCAGCGGAATCCGGTAATGCAACAGGCCACGATGAGGTACACCTACTGGGGGAGTCGGCGCCAATTTTACGGGCACGCGAAATGATTGCGCGCCTGGCACGCAGCCAGGCCCCGGTTTATATCACGGGCGAATCCGGTACCGGCAAGGAAGTTGCTGCCCGGCTTATTCATGCTGGCTCCGTGCGGCGTGACGCTCCTTTTATTGCCGTAAATTGCGGTGCCATTCCCGAAAATTTAATGGAAAGCGAATTTTTCGGCTATCGCAAAGGCGCCTTCACCGGAGCGGACACCGAGAAAGAAGGCTATCTGCATGCCGCAGCGGGTGGTACACTTTTTCTCGACGAGGTAGGTGACCTGCCTCTTGCCATGCAGGTAAAGTTGCTGCGCGTAATCCAGGAAAAGAAAGTCCGCAAGCTGGGGGATACCACCGAACATCTAATCGATTTTCGCATTATCAGCGCGACGCACCGCAATCTTGCTTTGCGTGTTGCAGCTGGAGAATTTCGCCAGGATCTGTTTTACCGGCTGAACGTGATCGAACTCAAAATGCCCAGCCTGCGCGAGATTCCTGAAGATATTCCGGCCATGGTAAAAAATGCCCTCGAACGTTTGGCCCGTCAGAACGGCATACCCGTCCCCACTATAGACGCAGGCGCTTTAAGGGCGTTGCAACATCATGACTACCCGGGCAATGTACGCGAACTGGAAAATATTATTGAACGCGCCGTGGCACTTTGCGATGGCCAAATAATTGGCGAAGCAGATCTTTATCTTGCCAAGGACCGCGATGCCGGGACCTCCTTTGTTACCGGCGTTCGTACCGTATCACTTCAGGACTATCTGGATCAGATCGAGCGCGAACAAATCATGAAAGCGATGGAACAGACAAGGTATAACAAGACTGCAGCAGCGAAAGTACTTGGAATTTCGTTTCGCTCATTGCGCTATCGGCTGGATCGTCTCGGTATCGAATAAAATAAAAATAATAAACTTCTTTCGAAACTTGCTGCGCTTGACATAACAGCGTTGCATGGTGGCTCAAAATCCTCATTTACTCCCTTGTAAACTCCGGTTTTTCGCCGCCATGTGTTTGTCTTCGCTCGCGACAGTTTCGAAAGAAGTCTAATTTAGTCGTCCCTGCAAAATTCAAATCAACAGATAAAACTGATACGGCGGCC
>CAZRAL010000060.1:0-15339 GCA_964598005.1 uncultured Burkholderiales bacterium | reverse complement strand
GATTTATCCTTCAACCCACCAATTTATCGTGTCCGAATTTCTGAGCCCGTCCAATGTGCTGATTGGTTAATCTTCCTGTCTGTCTCTTGCTCATGAAAAATCCTTTACGATGTGGTCTTTTGATGTTGTTGATTCACTTGGGTGATTTCTTTAAGCACAGCATCAATAGAAGCATCTCGTATCAAATTGTATTCAGGCAAGAACATGTTGGATTTAATTTGCTCAATGTGTTTCTCCAAATAACCATACAGCTTATTATCTGAGTCAACCAAGATTGAATGACGCCGCTCTTCTATGCAAACGCGCCCCGTTGTTCCTGAGCCAGCAAAAAAATCAAGGACTATTGAACCTTCAAATGACAAACCTCTAACAAAACGCCGTATAAGTTCGACTGGTTTTTGTGTTGGATGACCAACTCTCTCTGTTGAATTTCCATTTAATCTCCCTATCTCCCAAACATTTGTTGGGTTTTTACCTTTTTCAATACTCTCTGGATTGAGGCGTTTGTCTTTTTTATACATTGCCTTTGTTGCCTCATCAAAAGGTGTTCTAACAGCATCCAAGTCGAAATAGTATTTTTTTGTCTTGGAAAGCCAAACAGCCTCTTCATGCCTATTAGCGAAAAATCGATGCGCGCTCATGCCATTCTTGTAGTACCAAATTACTAAATTAACAAACCTTAAAGCTGTTTCATGGCGAGTGTAATGAAGGATTTCAAGAAGATCGCCTTTCTTCAAGTCTTGATATTGAAACCCTCCAAAAATGGCGCAATTACCTGAATCAGTTAAAACCCTAAATATCTGGTCAAGCCATTGTTTTGCCCAATCGAGATAGTTTTGGAAGGTGTCCCAGTGGTCTAGGTCAAGATTATATGGCGGGTCTATCAAGACAAGTTGCACAGATGAATCAGGTAGTGTTTTTAAGAAGTCAACGGCATCTTGAATGAAGATACCATGCACCGTGCTTGGCACTGCAATTCCAGAAATAGTTGCGCTGTGCAACTCCCCATCTTTTTTTAATTTGTTTAGTGCGATGTGTCCACTATTGAAGTGCGATTTGTTTGCCATCAGAGGTATTTTGCCTTTAGTGAGTGATCCGTGAGTATCGTGTGTATTTTGACGCCCAACGACTTAGCTAAAGGGCGCCGCGCTTTTGCGGCGTCCAGCGACCGAAGGGAGCGACCTTGAGCGACGTGTTAGGCATGAACTCGTCACTCATTGTCGGCATCCAGATAAGTTGCCTTGACCACACACCGAGCTATAAGCGCACCAGGAATCGCAATTAAGGCAAATGCGAGGGAAAGACCGTCCAGCTTGATGATTGCAAGGATCAATACGCCCACACCGACGACCAATAGGACGCCGCCCCACAGCAGATCCCACGCGCGCGCGACGGTAACCATCGCGTCCAAGGGGCCAATGTGAACCGTTGGCCTAGGTTTGGCGTCAGCCGACTCAGCAGATTGCCGCTCGATGGAGGGGTTAGGCCGCACCGCGCTCACTTGCACGTGTTCCAATTCCGTCTTGAGATGTGAACCCGATCTTCACGTTGATACGCGACAGACGATATCCATTGACCAGGCATTCCATCGCTGGGCCTTTCTAACGAAACAAGAGTGCCCCCACTCCGGAATGTGGCGGTGAGCGCCTGATGCACACCGAGACGTTGAACCAGCGCAGGCGCCGCATCTACGCGCTCGTGTCTGCGTCCCAGAAGCTGCTCCAGTTCACGGTGATGCCTTTCTGAGTACTCAACTAGAAAGTGCGCTGCGATCGGCTTGGCCTCACCTTCGAGGAACAAAAACGCAAGGCCTACTGCCGGGACTGTTGGCGACAACAAACAGAGAGGCTTGCCGAATGCGAGAAAGCTCGACACCTTCGGCTTGCACGGACCATCATTCTGATTTTGGATGGCGAGAGGCTGCAAAGCCTTAGCAAGCGCGCGTGCTTCCGACTCGGACTCGACTGCTAAAGGTAAAAGCGGACATTGCACTTGTGAAAGCGCCACGGTACTGCATGCCAACAGAAGAAGCGCATACGTGTGTTTGATTCGCAAGGTGTGCCTCCGTCTAGTGCGGCCTAACGTGAAATAGATAATGATTTGGCTGATGGGGTACTTTTGTTTATTTTGGCTCCTTAACCTTAACGTTACGTAGAGCCTAACAATTTTCAGTTTACACAAAATTCCTTACAGCCCCGAGACATTCTCCACGATCTTGGTATAAACCCGGCCATCCCGCTCGAGCAGCCCAAAGGCGATGCTTTTACCACTTGCGCCCCGGCCTCGCCTGCCTTTACGTCGACCTCCAAAGTACGACTCATCGAGTTCGATCTCCCCCGAGAGCTTAGCGCCTTCCAGTTCAGTAACATGATAAAGCGCTTGGCGCAAACGCTGATCGATCCAGCTCACCGCCTTTACATCTACAGCCAGATCCAGTGCCAAGCGATACGCCGGTTGTTGTTGATAAAACCCCATCAGAATGGCAATTTCACTGCGCAGGCGTTTCAGGCTTTTCTGTCTTCCACAGCCGCGACATTTCACATACCCTCGGCTCGTCTTATTGACCTTGAACGAACCACAAAAAATGCACTTGCGACCCTGCAAAAAGTTGGTTGCACAACTAAATATGTTCTTTTTCCCTGTAATAACATTTTTTTATGTTTTGCGGCTTTATGTTTACCGCGCCTGTTTCACCACCACTCTATAGCCGCCCTGTGGCACACCTCCCCAGGCTTTTATTGCAGAATGAACGCGGGTTGCGCATTCGCGCACCCTGAATGTTTTATTCACTCTCATTAAACTCAAAAGGAGAAATCATGAAATCCATGCACAATACATTATCTTTTGTTTCCACTTCCGCTTCAGCAGGCGAGCGCGCTGCAACGCTCACGGTACTGGCGGCCAGTGACATGCTGCAAGTAACAGGCGGTGGCACTATGGAAGGTTGGGGCCTGCGCACCACGCCGCCTGTGGTGTACAAGCCTGCTGCTTAATACTTAGCCTTGGCATGTTCGCAGCGCAAGTGAGGGGGAATCTGCGGTTTGTTTGGCAGTTTTAACGCAGCACGCCAAAGCAGATTCCGCCCGCACACCGCGCGGGCTGGGATAACTGGTCTTATCGTTTTATGACTTGCGTGCCAGACCAACGCCGCCATTCCTGCGCCGGGGAATCTGCGGCCCGTATCAGCCCGGTGTATGGCCCATGATCCCCTGCCGCAAAGCCTGTGCCTCGTTAAATAGCGCCTGCGCACAGTCGATGGCCAAGGGCGTATCCTGCGCATGGGCGCGCATCGCACCGTGGTAAATCGCCATCAGGGTAGCGTACTTATCCCGGTGCCCCAGCGGTAGCGCCTCTGCCAATTCCTGCAAATGGCGCAGGCTGTCTTGATTGCGGGTTGCCAGCCATTGTTTGGCCCACTGCACCCCGCGCAAGGCGGTGTCCTTCAGCAACCGGGCTTCCGCCATGGCCTCATCGGTGCACGATTGCAACAGCAGCATCAATGCCACTGCGTAACGCGCTTCGGCTGGCCGCTCGGGAGGGAGCGTTGCCTGCCAGTGACGGATCGCCGTATCCCAATAGCCTTTGGCCAAACATTGCACATACCAAGCGCCCGGCGGTGCGCCGGTTGGGGCAGCCGTCGAGTGTGCCGTTGGAGTGGGAGATACGGCCGCATGCAGGAAGAGAGGCGCAGCAGGCGCTGGATCCGCAGCGGGCCGCTGCGAAAGCAGCCAGGCCACCGCTGCTTTGCCGTTATTCACGCCAAGTTTGGCGTAAATACGGCTGAGGTAAGTGCGTATGCTGTGGGCGCTACTGGCCCGCAGGCGCGCCATGGATTTGCTGCTGTGGCCCTCGGCCAGCCATTGCAGCAGCTGGTATTCTTCCGGCTCTAGCGTAACCAGTGAGCCGACTGCATTGATCCCATTGATTGCCGCGCCTTGTTCAACAAGAGCGTTGGGTTGGGTATAGTCGTTTAATTCCTGCCAGTACATCCAGGCTCGCACGGTATGCCCGGCGGCCCGTTCAGCCTCAATCAACGCAGTGAGCGTATCGTTGCGCGGCTCGGGCAGGTGGCGCACCTGCTGCAATTCGGCTTCCAGCCGGGCGATGCCGCTGTTGATGCGCCCATAGGCGACATCGAGCATGGCGCGCAGTACGTTCACCAGATTATTCATCAGCAATGAAGGCGCCGCCGCCGCAAGTTGATAGACTTGCTCGGCGATGGGCTGCGCGGCCTCTTTTTTATCCGCAGCCACCAAGAGGCGCACCAGATTGTTGCGCAAGACGGCAGCGGTATAAGGGTCTTGGCTACGGAAAGCCTCGGTTTCGTAGCGCAAGGCCAGCGTGGCCGCCGCCCGGCCTTTGCGTAAATGGCCTAACTGCAACTGGCAATACGCCATATTGCCCAAGGCGCAATAACGCGCAAGCACCGGCCCCAGCGAATACTGCTGGTAAGCGTGCATAAAACACTCGATGGCCAAACTGTGCGCGGAAGCGTGTTTGAATACGCTACCCACATTATTCCAGCTGAATGCTAGATCAGCCACATTAGCCGTAGCCTCGGCCAGTTGCAACGCGCGGCTGTGTTCGGCAATGGCGGCCGGGTAATCGCCTTTATGCGCCAGCAAGATGCCGGTTGCGGTGAGGGCTTGCCAGTGCAGGCGCGGGTAATGCGCGCGATTTACCCGCCCCGCCAGGCTGGCGCAAAGCCGCGCCAGCGGCAGCGCATCAATGTCACGGCCTTGTGCATACAGTTGTTTGCATAAGGAAAGGGCGTCGTTGACGAAGGCAGCGACGTTGGCATCGGGGGCGGCTTGCAGTTGTTGTGCCGCCGCATCGAGCCGTTTTTTTACCGGGGTAGAGGCAGCGGCCTGTTGCTTCGTCAGCAGCGCCTGTTCGAGGCTGGCAATCCAGTCCACAGGCAGCATCGTGACGCTGGTGACGCGCGCGTGGTCAGTGGTCTTGTGCATAGGTAAAGCCAGTAAAAAGCTGGATGAGCACAGAAAACATGGAACGCACCTCAATCTTTGTTAACGATGCGCCAGCTTAACAGAATGCGGATGTTTTGTTAATTCCTGTAAAAATACACCCTTACGACTTCTTTCGAAATTGTCGCGAGCGAATACAAGCGCATGGCGGCGAAAAATCGCAATTTACAAGGGAGTAAATGAGGATTTTGAGTGAGGATTTTGAGCTACCGTGCAACGCCGTTAGGTCAAGCGCCGCAAGTTTCGAAAGAAGTCTACTGATGTTGCTCCACTATCAGCAACAGGCTGTTAAAGCGCAATGCGAAAATCGCACGCGGTTTTTGCCTTCACCTCTTCCAAGGTCGTTCCAGGATGAAGCTCCTTCAACACCAGCCCTTTGCCAGGTTCGACTTCAAACACGCAAAGATCGGTAATGATGAGGTTAACGACACCTTTGCCGGTAAGCGGTAAGCTGCATTGCTTCAACACTTTGGATGCGCCGTCTTTCGAGGTGTGCTCCATGAGAACGACGACGCGCCTAACGCCGGAAACCAGATCCATTGCGCCTCCCGGCCCTTTTACCATTTTGCCGGGCACCATCCAGTTGGCAAGATCGCCGTTTTCAGCGACTTCCAGCCCCCCCAGAATGGACAAGTCGATATGTCCACCACGGATCATGCCAAATGAATCGGCGCTGGAAAAAAAACTCGATCCCGGCAGCGCGGTAATGGTTTGTTTACCGGCATTGATGAGATCGGGGTCGACTGCTGCATCCTGCGGAAAAGGGCCGATGCCCAACAGTCCGTTTTCGGATTGCAGTATCACGTTGATATGATCCGGTATGTAGTTGGCCACCAGGGTGGGGATGCCAATTCCCAGATTAACGTAGTAGCCGTCGCGCAATTCCTGCGCGGCGCGTTTGGCCATCAGGTGGCGCACCGGTGTATCGCTTTTCGATGTCATTCCTCCTGCCACGGTACGAAATTCGATGCGCTTTTCGTAATTCACGCCCTGAATGATGCGGTCAACAAAAATCCCCGGCGTATGAATTTGATCAGGATCCAGGTCGCCTATTTCCACCAATTCCTCGACTTCCGCCACAGTTATTTTGCCGCAGGTTGCGATCATGGGGTTGAAATTACGCGCTGTTTTGCGATAAATAAGGTTGCCGTTTCGGTCGCCTTTCCAGGCTTTGACCAGCGCAACATCGGCGCGAATGCCCTCTTCCAGCACGTATTCTTTGCCCTCGAACGCATGGGTGGGCTTGCCTTCGGCGAGTTTGGTGCCATAGGCCGTGCGGGTGTAAAAACCGGGAATCCCGGCGCCTCCGGCACGAAATTTTTCTGCCAGCGTACCCTGCGGCACCAGTTGCAAATCGAGTTCGCCAGCCAGTACCTGGCGCTCAAATTCCTTGTTTTCACCTACATAGGAAGCAATGACTTTTTTGACCTGACGCGTTTTCAGCAATAGCCCCATGCCAAAGTTATCCACGCCCGCATTGTTGCCCGCAATGGTGAGGCCTTTGACGCCAGAATCCACCAATGCGCTGATCAGGTTTTCAGGTATCCCGCATAAGCCAAAGCCGCCTGCGGCAATGGTCATGTTGTCTTTCAGCAGTCCGGCCAATGCGGACCGGGCGTCTTTATATACTTTGCTCATGCGAATACGCTCCTTTTATTATGGTGAGAGGCCGTTAGGCAAGTGTGCCGCCGACCAGTTTTAGATCTTTGGGATTGCGGATGGCCGCTATTATCGCCGCTTTCGTGGCTGTTATCATGGTGTCCAGCGGTAATGAAGGTACACCGGGCTTATCGATAACCTGCTCATCAAGATAAGGCACATGCATGAACCCGGCGCGGATTTTATAGCCGTGCTGCGCGATATGATGCAGCACACCATAGATCAAATGATTGCAAACAAAGGTTCCCGCACTGTTGGAAATTTCGGCAGGAATATCTCTACGGGTCATGGCTCTCACCATCGTTTTGATCGGCAAAGTAGAAAAGTAAGCGGCTGGCCCCACGGTATGGATAGGTTCATCCACTGGTTTGTGTCCCGCATTGTCTGTTATGCGAGCATCGTCAACGTTGATCGCGATGCGTTCCATACTCATGTGCGCACGATTACCTGCTTGCCCTAAACACAGCACCAGTGCGGGCTTCAGCGCTTCGATCGCTGTTGTAACCATGTTGATCGAATGACCAAACTGTACCGGGACACAGCGCTTTTCTACGCGGTAGCCCAGTAGGTTTTCAGGGAAAACACGGACAATTTCCCATGAAGGATTGATTTTTTCTCCTGCGAACGGCTCGAAGCCGGTCAATAAAATGCATTGTCCCGGCCTTACCCGCATCAGCGTGCTGTCCAGCCCCCGTCCACGGAATAGGCGCTACCCGTTATGGACGCAGCGATGTCCGAAGCCAGAAACAGCGCCAATGCCGCTACTTGTTCGATGGTGACGAACTGCTTGGTGGGCTGTGGGGCCAGCAGTACATCGCGAATCACATTTTCACGCGGAATGTTGTGCACGACAGCTTGATCGTCAATCTGTTTTTCTACCAACGGTGTCAGCACGTAGCCGGGACAAATGGCATTGACGGTAATGCCAGCCTCGGCCACTTCCAGCGCCACAGCTTTGGTCAAGCCAATTACCCCGTGTTTGGCCGCCACATAGGCCGATTTATACGGCGAGGCGACCAGCCCATGCGCCGAAGCAATATTGATGATGCGCCCCCATTTTTTCGCTTTCATGCCCGGCAATGCCGCGCGTGTGGCATGAAAGGCGGAGGACAGGTTGATGGCGATAATCGCATCCCATTTCTCCACAGGGAACTCATCGACCGGCGCCACATGCTGGATGCCCGCATTGTTTACCAGGATATCCACCGCGCCTGAATCCTGCTTGGCGGCATCAATCATCGCTTTGATTTGCTCGGGTTGGGACATGTCTGCCGCCGAATAATTTACCTTTACATTGTGCTCGGTTTCCAGGCCGCGGCGCAGGCTTTCGATTTCTTTGGGGTCACCAAACCCATTCAGCATGATATGCGCGCCAGCACCGGCAAAAGCGCGCGCGATGCCTAAACCGATGCCACTGGTGGAGCCGGTCACGATAGCCTTTTTTCCAGAAAGTGGTTTGTTCATGGTTTTTCCTTGCCTGGTCTCAGCATTTCGACATGCAAAATATTATCTTCCATATAAATATCGGAGACGGTTTCGAACCCGAAGGCTCGATAAAATCCTTCCAGGCGCTGCTGTGCGCCGATCCGGTTGGGCTGACCGAGGTATAACGCATCGTGCCGGGATAGCGCTTCCACAATCAATATTTTCCCATACCCTTGGCCCCGGAATTCGCTGGTTGTAATCACCCTGCCGATCGAAGGTTCGTCAAATTTGATACCGGGATCGACAAGCCGACAATAAGCCGCCAGCTTTTTGACCCCCTGCTCTTCAACCCAACCCAATAAGTGCCAGGAATGAAAATCGGCCCCATCGTTATCCTGAAAAGCGCATTTTTGTTCGATACCAAAAACGGCCAGGCGGGCTGCCGACACGGCATACCAATCACGGATGGGCAGTGCATCAAAACGGGAAAATTGCCACCTCAGCATGGTGAGGCGGTTTTAGCCAGATGTAACCATGTTTCCACTACGGTATCGGGATTAAGGCTGATACTTCCAATACCCTCTTTCATCAACCATTCTGCCAAATCGGGGTAGTCGCTAGGCCCTTGCCCGCAAATACCGATGTACTTGTTGGCTTTGCGACAGGCCGCAATGGCCATATGCAGCATGCTTTTGACTGCCGCATCGCGTTCATCGAAAGCCCCCATCACCAGCCCCGAGTCACGATCCAGCCCCAAAGTCAATTGGGTCATATCGTTGGATCCAATGGAAAAGCCATCGAAGCGTTGCAAAAATTCGTCTGCCAGAATGGCATTAGCCGGGATTTCGCACATCATGATCACGCGTAAACCGCCGTTGCCCGCGCCTTTTCCGCGTTCCAGCCCAAACTGTTTCATGATCGCCAGCACCTGATCCGCTTCGGTCAACGTGCGCACAAAAGGCACCATTAGTTCGACATTGCTTAATCCCATCGTGTCACGCACATAACGCATGGCGTCGCATTCCAGCTTGAAGCAATCGTGGAATGAGGGTGCGATGTAGCGCGATGCGCCGCGAAACCCCAGCATCGGATTTTCCTCAGTGGGTTCATAGCGGGTACCGCCAAGCAGATTGCGGTATTCGTTCGATTTGAAGTCGGAAAGCCTCACGATCACTTTCTTGGGCCAGAATGCGGTTGCAATCGTCGCCACACCCTCGATGATCCGCTGCACATAAAAATCAACGGGATCCTTGTAGCCACGTGCCTGCTGCATCACTTGCGCTTTCAAATCAGGCGGTAAAGCCGAATATTCCAGGCACGCTTTGGGATGGATCCCGATGGTATTGGAGATGATAAATTCCAGCCGCGCCAGGCCTACGCCTTCATGGGGCAATTGGGCAAAATCAAACGCCAGCTGAGGATTGCCCACGTTCATCGATATCTTGACCGGAATTGCCGGCATGTTGTCGAGCGAAATCGTATTGACTTCAAACGGGACTTTTCCGCGGTAGACAAAACCGGTATCCCCCTCGCAGCAGCTGGCGGTCACCGCTTCACCATCTTGAATGACCTCCGTCGCGTCTTCACAACCTACTATGGCGGGCACACCCAATTCGCGGGCAATGATTGCCGCGTGACAGGTGCGGCCTCCCCGATTGGTGATAATGGCGGCGGCCTTTTTCATCACCGGCTCCCAGTTGGGATCGGTCATATCGGTCACAATGACATCGCCCGCCCTGAAACGATGAATTTCATCGACATTGGCAATGATGCGCGCAGGACCAGCGCCCACCTTGCCGCCAATGGCGCGGCCTTCGGCGATTTTTTCCCCGCTTGACAATAACCGATAGCGGGTTAATGAATCGGTTTTTTTCACTTGCGATTTCACTGTTTCAGGACGCGCCTGCAAGATGTAAAGGCGTCCGCCATCCTTGGCGCTCTCTTTGCCCCACTCAATATCCATGGGGCAACCGTAATGCGCTTCAATAGCCGTGGCGTATTGCGCTAATTGCTGCACATCCGCATCGGTCAGCGAAAATCGTTCGCGGTCAGCTGCGGGGACATCCTGCTCGGTTACCGATTTTCCTGTTTTGGTTTCGTTGGTGAAAACCAGTTTTTTGGCCTTGGTGCCCAGACTGCGGCGAATAACGGCAGGATTACCGTTTTTCAAACATTGTTTGGAAACATAAAATTCGTCGGGATTGACCGCACCCTGCACCACCATTTCCCCCAGCCCATAGCTAGACGTAATGAAAACCACATCGCGAAAGCCGGACTCGGTATCCAGCGTGAACATCACACCAGCCGCCCCGGTATCCGAGCGCACCATACGCTGCACCCCCGCGGAAAGTGCTACTTCGGCATGGACAAAATTTTTGTGCACACGATAGGCAATGGCCCGATCGTTATAAAGCGAAGCAAAAACATGCTTGATTGCTTCCAGCACATGATCGATACCTTTGATATTGAGATAGGTCTCCTGTTGGCCGGCAAACGAGGCATCGGGCAAATCTTCCGCCGTGGCGGAGGAACGAACTGCAAAGGTGGCCGCTTGGTCATCTTGCGTGAGCACGTGGTAGGCCGCACGTACACTTTCTTCCAAGGCGGGCTGTAATGGGGCCTTGATCACCCACTCGCGCACCATAGCCCCGGTTTTGCTCAAGGCGGCAATATCATCGACGTCGAGATTGTCCAGTGCAGCATTGATTTTTTCAGTGAGCCGGTTATGCGCAAGAAACTCGCGGAATGCCTGTGCTGTGGTGGCAAATCCACCCGGCACCTGCACGCCAGCTCGTGCAAGCTGGCTGATCAATTCACCCAGCGAGGCGTTTTTTCCGCCCACCATCGCCACATCCTGCATACGGAGTTGGCTCAGCGGCAAAACAAGAGGTAAAACATCAGGGGCAGAAGCAGGAATTTTGGTCATGTGTGTGGGGATGAATGTGGGAAAAGGGTCGCATTATTATCGACAAGCAACCTGCCGAAAGTGCAAAATGCCTGAACGGCCACCCCAGCAGAATAACTGCCGTGATTATAACTTCTTCACTCCTACACCACACAAGGAAAAAATTTCATGCCCCCATGCCGTACTGCTTTTTTTATCTCCGACCGTACCGGGATTACGGTGGAAATGCTGGGCAATTCGCTTCTCACCCAGTTTGATGACATAAAATTCCACCGCGTTACGCTGCCATTTGTGGATACGCCAGAGAAAGCGCACGTTGCCCTTGCCCAGATTGCCGCTGCCTATGCCGAATCAGGCAAACGCCCGCTGGTCTTTACTTCTCTGATGACAGAGGATATACGCGCCCGGATCGGACGTGCAGAGGGGCTGGTGCTCGACCTTTTCGAACGCTTTATTGTGCCGCTGGAAGCTGAACTCGGGGCAAAATCTGCCCACGCTGTGGGACGCAGCCACTCCGCCGGTAATTTCAAGGATTACAATCATCGTATCGAGGCCGTGAATTACACCCTGGCCCACGATGATGGCACCACAAACCGCAATCTGACCGCAGCCGATATTATTTTGGTCGGTGTATCACGCAGTGGGAAAACCCCCACCTGCCTTTATCTGGCGCTGCAATTCGGCATCAAGGCGGCCAACTATCCGCTGATCCCCGAAGATTTGGAAAAAATGAAGCTCCCCCCTGCCTTGCTACCGTTGAAACATAAAGTATGGGGGCTCTCCATTTCGCCCGAGCGGTTACAGCAAATCCGGCAGGAAAGAAAACCAGACAGCCAGTACGCTGCGCTCGCCAACTGCGTTTACGAAGTGAATGCAGCAGAATCGCTGATGAAACAGTCCAATATCCGCTTTTTAAACTCCACAACCAAGAGCATTGAAGAACTGGCTACCACCATTCTGCACGAAGCCCATTTGGTGCGACGGGTTTATTGAATATTGCTATGAATATTCGCCGCCTTACTCCTGCCGATGCATTGATCTTTCAATCGTTGCGTCTGCGTGCCTTACGGGAGTCACCCACCGCCTTCGGCTCGAGCTATGTAGAGGAAAAGGATTTTCCGATCTCCGTTATCGAAGAACGTCTTGCAGTTAAGACCGATTGCGGCGTATTTGGCGCATTTGAAAAAGATGAACTTATTGGCATCGTCGCGCTGGGTAGAGAAACCAAGCATAAACTTGCACACAAAGCCCTGATCTGGGGCATGTATATATCACCTCAAAACCGAGGTCAGGGTGCTGGCCGTGCACTTTTGCAAGAAGCGCTATCCTTGGCACGCTCCATAGAAGGGATTCGGCAAATCAATCTTTGTGTTAATGCCACCAATATGGGCGCTATTCGTTTATACGAATCTCTTGGCTTCGAGGCATTCGGCCGAGAGCCAGCAGCCATGCTTATCGACGGTAAGCCTCATGACGAGATACATATGTGTTTGCGCTTCAACCGAATTTAGGAATTTTCCTCTCTGCGCGCCAACTACTACACCTAGAGCGTTATAAGCGAACATTTCCCTGCCTGGTAGAAACTTGGGGAAGGTTACAATGCTTTTTCTGGCCACAGTGGGCCCAATTCTTTAAGAAGGCTATGATATTTCAATGCAGCTTTACGACAAGGCGGCAAAAAAGTCAGGGTTTACCGTACCGTAAGAATTTACAGCCCTAAAAATTCCACCCCATGATGAAAATTTCAATCACGCCGATTGCCGAATCCGATATAACCTCATTTCGTGAATGTCTGGATATGGTTGCACGCGAACGCAAGTTTCTCGCCATGCTGGAAGCGCCGTCACTCGACCATGTGCGCGACTTCGTCAATGAGAATATCGCAAAAAATATCCCGCAATTCGTTGCCCGCGAAAAAAATCGAGTTATCGGCTGGTGCGATATTTTGCCCGCATGGCATCAGACGTTGCAGCATTGCGGCGCTTTAGGAATGGGAATTCTCACTCCTTATCGCGGACAAGGTATAGGTCACCAACTTTTCGATGCATGCCGGTCTCATGCAGTGGAATGCGGTATCACGCGCGTAGAGCTTGAAGCTCGGGCGGACAACCTACATGCAATAGGCTTTTATAAAAAACTAGGCTTCGAATACGAGGGCACGAAACGCCATGGAATGAAAGTTGATGGACAATATATTGACACCATTGTCATGGGGCTGCTGTTAGATACCCGAGGGGATTAATGGATTAAAGCGGATTAAAGTGATTAAAGGGGTCAGCGTCAATGGATTAATGGGGTCGGATTAAAGGATTAAAGAGGATTAAAGGGGTCAGCGTCAATTATTTTGTGATACTCTTGCATCATGCCCCGTCGCCCCCGCATCCAGCTAAATGGTGTCCCGCTACACATTGTGCAGCGCGGTCATAACCGAGAGCCATGCTTCTTTAGCGAGGAAGACTACTCCAGCTACCTGCACTGGCTGGGCGAAGCGCTGGGTGACAACGAATGTCAGCTCCATGCCTACGCGCTGATGACCAATCACGTACACCTGCTCCTTACGCCCAAAAAGGCAGAAGCAGTCCCTAAGCTCATCATGTCGCTGGGACGGCGCTATGTGCAGTATATCAACCGCACTTACAAACGTACCGGCACGTTGTGGGACAGTCGCTACAAATCGTCTGTCATTCAGGCGGATACTTACCTGCTAACCTGTCAACGCTATATTGAACTCAACCCGGTACGCGCCGCGATGGTCGATGATCCAGCACACTATCGGTGGACGAGCTATCGGACCAATGCGCTGGGCGCGACCGACAGCCGCATCACCCCGCATGTTCTGTATCAAGCGCTGGGACAAACAGACAAGAGCAGACAAATTGCTTACCGCGCCCTGTTTCACACACAGTTGGATAGCACGGCAATTGATAACATTCGGCTAGCACTCAATCAGAACCAACCACTGGGCAACGCGCGTTTTTACGCCAAGATTGAGAAAGCGACTGGGGTGAGGAGGGAAGCAAGGCTACGAGGCAGGCCGCGCCTGAGGACGGAGGCGAAACAGGTTGTAGTTGAGGGACAAGGAATGCTAAAGTTGTGAAGATAATAACCCTGACCCCTTTAGTCCGCCTGAATATGATGTTCAATACATACAAGTTGCGTGGAGTATAGAGAAGACGTATGGGCCTGGGTCTGCAAACATGGCGCTTAATGGCTACATGGCGCTTGGACCTGGATTGAGTATGGATAAGGAGTATTTCTCTGGACGAAATCTAAGCGCCAACATTCGAGGCACACAATTGGGTGCATTTGGCGCTAGAAATTTTGAGACTTTTGGTAAATTCTCGTCGGATCTCTGTCCTGCGGGCGCAAAGTAAGTAAACCTACTATGCACCGTCAATATGCACAGCGCTTTGCAATACTCTTAATATGGGGAAACATCTTTGCAGCAATAGGCTACGCATATATGGGGCCAATACATCATCAAATGACGTCAAGATTTGGAACAGATACTAATTTCGAGTTCGTATACCCATTTCGGTTGACGATATTAGCGATTAATGTTGTTGCGGCAGTTCTATTGCTCAGACGACCAGCGATAACGGGCTTGCTGATTTTGATGTGTACCGGTACAGCAACTATCATTTTTGGATTGCGGGATGGATTGTCGCTTCCATTTATCTTACTTTTCGCATATTGGGACGTGCTTATCCTTCTACTGCTGTATGCGATTCAAGCACTAAACAATCGGCAGAAAAATGGGGCGGAAAATGAGGTCAAACACCATTAACCCCAAACCCCGCGCCAATCGGCCATCTTCAGCCATTCCCCCTTAAACGTAATAGGGGACGGACCACGTTTAATTTCCGCGAGACCATAAATCAAAAGGACCAGCATCAATTGTTTTGCGATGATTAAAAGATTAAAGGGGTCAGCGTCAATTATTTTGTGATACTCTTGCATCATGCCCCGTCGCCCCCGCATCCAGCTAAATGGTGTCCCGCTACACATTGTGCAGCGCGGTCATAACCGAGAGCCATGCTTCTTTAGCGAGGAGGACTACTCCAGCTACCTGCACTGGCTGGGCGAAGCGCCGGGACAAACAGATAAGAGCAGACAAATTGCTTACCGCGCCCTGTTTCACACACAGTTGGATAGCACGGCAATTGATAACATTCGGCTAGCACTCAATCAGAACCAACCACTGGGCAACGCGCGTTTTTACGCCAAGATTGAGAAAGCGACTGGGGTGAGGAGGGAAGCAAGGCTACGAGGCAGGCCGCGCCTGAGGACGGAGGCGAAACAGGTTGTAGTTGAGCGACAAGAAGTGCTAAAGTTGTGAAGCTAATAACCCTGACCCCTTTAGTC
>CAZRAL010000059.1:0-15598 GCA_964598005.1 uncultured Burkholderiales bacterium | reverse complement strand
GGCGGTCTGCTGTGTTGCGGTGCTTGCGAAGGGGAAGGGCCATTCGCTGCGCACCACGCCTTGCATCCCATCCCGGAAAACCGAGCGCGCGGCCATGTAGGACTTAATCAGAGGTTCCCCTAAAATGATCGAACTTGGCGTCAATGTAGACCATGTGGCCACCGTGCGGCAGGCGCGGCGAACCTATGAACCTGATCCGGTATGGGCGGCTGTGGAAGCACAGCTTGGCGGCGCAGACGGGATCACCGTGCATTTGCGCGAGGATCGCCGCCATATTCAGGATGCGGATGTGCGTCGGCTGCGTGACCTAACGCAAATCCGGCTCAATCTGGAAATGGCAGCGACTGAAGAAATGATCGACATCGCCTGTCAATTAAAACCGGAGATGGCCATGCTGGTGCCCGAAGGCCGGCATGAAATCACCACCGAAGGAGGGCTGGACGTGGCGGGTCAGGAGGCCGTATTGCGTACATCGATCCAGCGATTGGCTGATGCCGGCATCGTGACCAGTGTTTTTATCGATGCGGAATCGCGTCAGGTTGAGGCGGCGCACCGGATTGGTGCAAGGGTATGTGAAATTCATACCGGTCCTTATGCGCAGGCGTTTTATCACCACGGCCGGGATGCCGATAGTCCGTTGGTCCAAACTGAACTGGAAAAAATTCGCCGTGCCGGCGAAGCCATCCGGCAGTGCGGGATGCGTTTCAATGCCGGCCATGCGCTTAATTATGCGAACGTTCAACCTGTTGCGGCCATCGCGGGAATCCGCGAGTTGCATATTGGCCATGCCATTGTTAGCCGGGCCTTGTTTACCGGAATACGTGAAGCCGTACGCGAAATGAAACGCCTGATGGTCGAGGCTGCAACCCGAACATGATTTATGGGGTGGGAACCGATCTGGTAAATGTTGCGCGTATTGAAAGCCTGTTGCGCCGTTTTGGCGAACGTTTTGTAAATCGCATCCTGTGCCAAACCGAAGCCGCAGAATATGGACGGGCGCCACAACCCGCCCATTTTTTGGCCAAACGGTTTGCTGCGAAAGAAGCCTTTTCCAAAGCATTGGGAACGGGGATTGGCGAGAAAATGGGCTGGCATGACATTCATTTGACCCATGATCAATGGGGCCGCCCGATCATCAAATCCAGCCCTGCGCTGGCGCAATATCTGGCCAGCCTACAGATCGATGCGTCGCATATTTCACTGTCCGACGAGCAGGACTATGCGCTGGCTTTCGTGATTCTGGAAAAGCAATAATGTTGCAGATGCCTCTTGGCCCGGTGATGGTTGATATCGCGGGCTTGTCATTGACACCGGATGAGGTGAAACGTTTGCAGCATCCGTTGGTAGGGGGTGTCATATTGTTTGCCCGCAACTACGCTTCCCCGGTGCAATTAAAGGCATTGACGGCGTCGATTCATGCCTTGCGCGCCCCGGCACTGTTGATCGCGGTCGATCACGAAGGCGGGCGCGTGCAGCGATTTCGGGAGGGGTTTACCGTTATTCCACCCATGCGGGCTGTGGGAGAACAATATGACATCGATCAGGAGCAGGGCTGCAAACTGGCATACGATATCGGGTTGGTGATCGGTAGCGAATTATTAGCTCACGGCGTCGATTTCAGTTTTGCCCCGGTTCTGGATCTCGATTGGGGGGGCTCCACGGTCATTGGGCATCGCGCTTTTCATGTTGATCCAATGATCGTTACGGAGCTGGCAGGTCGCCTTATCGATGGGTTGTCTGCAGCGGGCGTAGTTTCGGTCGGCAAACATTTTCCCGGACACGGCTATGTCCAGGCGGATTCGCATCACGACATTCCTGTCGATAACAGGCCCTTTGCTGAAATAGAAAAAAACGATATGGTTCCCTTTCACCAGCTGGTCCAGCGCGGCCTGGCGGCTGTTATGCCGGCGCATGTGACCTATCCCGAAGTAGACCACCGGCCTGCAGGATTTTCGCCGGTCTGGCTGCAGGAAATACTGCGTAAAAAACTGGGCTTCGAGGGCATCATTTTTTCTGATGACCTGTCCATGGAGGGGGCCAGCGTGGCCGGGAACGTGACTGCACGCGCCCACGCTGCCATGCATGCAGGTTGCGATATGGTGCTGATCTGCAATAACCCTGTTCTTGCAGATGAATTGCTGCAAGGTTTAACGCGGGACGGCATAGTGCCTAACCCGGCGCTATCGGTAAAACTATGCGGCCTGCATAAGCGTGAATGCGCAAGTGATGCGTCGCGTTTACAGGCTGCGCGCCGCCATATCGTTGCATTTGCAAAGACGTGAACAGGGTGTCGCCTTCCTGCGATATTTTTTGCAAAATCGTCGATAACTTTGGGGACATTGGCGTTTGCTGGCGGCTGGCAAAGCAACTGCATGCTACGCATGGTTTCAGTGTTCGTTTATGGGTGGATGACCTGGCACCACTTCGCGCGATGGAACCACAAACAGCGTCGCTTGAGCACCAGATCATTGATGGCATTGACGTACTGCATTGGACAAAAAATACAACAATCGATGCAGTGGCGGATCTGGTCATCGAAGCCTTTGCCTGTGAACTGCCGCCAGAATATATCGATGCCATGGCGCGGCGTACTGAACAACCGGTATGGTTGAATCTGGAATATCTGTCTGCAGAAAAATGGGTGGAAGAGACGCATCTATTACCTTCGCCCCATCCTCATTTACCACTGACCAAATATTTTTTCTTCCCGGGATTTTCTGCGCAAACAGGGGGCTTGCTGCGTGAGGTTGATTTGCTGGCGCGGCGCGCACGGTACTTCGATCACCCTGATTCTCGTCTGGCCATTTTTGCGAAACATAATATTCAGGACTTACGCAAGACTGTTCCAGCAAGGCGCAGCGACGCAGGCAGTACAGGTTGTACGACCAGGCGCTGCAACACAGCTGGGGCGGTTTTGCGTAAGTCCTATATTGATGCGAGGCCGTACAGCATAATCGTTTCCTTATTTACCTATGAAAATGCGGCGCTTGACGGGTTGTTGCGGTGCTGGGAATCCGGCCCGCAGCCTGTTTTATGCCTGATACCGGAAGGGCGAGTGCTGCAATCGGCAGATCACCACGCGGGCCATCGCCTGCGAGTAGGCGAGGTGTGGAAGCGCGGAAATCTTGTTGCGCAAGTCATCCCATTCATGTCGCCATCCGGGTACGACGAATTGCTATGGGCCTGCGATGTCAATTTTGTCCGCGGAGAAGATTCTTTCGTTCGTGCACAGTGGGCAGCCAAACCGTTTGTCTGGCACATTTATCCGCAAGAAAATCATATCCATCAAGCCAAATTGAATGCTTTTCTCTCGCGCTATTTAGCCGGGGCACCTGAAGAACTGACGATGGCTACCCGGGCCTTCTGGCTGGCCTGGAATGAGGAAAAAACACAGGATATATGCATTGCTTGGTCTCAATTCGCCGCCGTCTTGCCGCAATGTCATAAGCACGCTGAACACTGGCTAAATGAACAATCTCATCGCAGTTTGGTCGATGAAATCGTGCTTTTTTACAGAAAAAAAGCTAAAATGCAAGGCTTTTTTGATACACAATCATTACTCGAGTAGGAATATCATGAAAATTGCTCAAGAACTGCGCGCCGGAAATGTAGTCATGATCGGCAAGGACCCCATGGTGGTGCTGAAAGCCGAATACAACAAATCGGGACGAAATTCCGCAGTCGTTAAAATGAAATTCAAGAACTTGTTGACCAACTCCGGCACCGAAACCGTTTATAAAGCGGACGACAAATTTGAAGTAGTCATGCTTGAGCGCAAGGAAGTCAGCTACTCGTATTACTCGGATCCCATGTATGTCTTCATGGACGCCGAATACAACCAATACGAAGTTGAAAGCGAAAACATGGGCGACGCACTCAACTATGTCGATGATGCTATGCCTTGTGAAGTTGTTTTTTATGAGGGCAAGGCCATTTCGGTTGAATTGCCGACCTCGGTCGTGCGCGAAATCGAAACCGAGCCTGCCGTGCGTGGCGATACTTCCGGAAAAGTTATGAAGCCCGCCAAAATCAAGCCAACAAATTTTGTTGTATCCGTTCCCCTGTTCTGCGAAAGTGGCGACAAAATTGAAATTGATACCCGTACCGGGGAGTATCGCCGACGGGTTTAAGGAACCTCTGATTAAGTCCCACATGGCCGCGCGCTCGGTTTTCCGGGATGGGATGCAAGGCGCGGTGCGCAGCGAATGGTCGGCAGCCGCGAAGGGGGTAGCAGGCTCCGCGCACCACGTGCGTGGAGGCGACCCCGTAGCGGAACATCTAGCCGCAGCAAACGCGGCTGCAATTGTACGCCTGCGCGGTCGCATCCCCGTAAACGGGGCCCCTGCTCCTCGCTGCGGCGTACCCTTTGCAAGCACCGCAACACAGCAAACCGCCCGGAAAATCAGCGCCCATGCGGGGTTTTGACAAGAATAGTCCATCTTCGGCGTTATGCTCCTTGGCTTCGTATCTACGGATACGACCTGCGTCGCATGCCTTGAATTTGGACTATTCTTGTCAAAACGCGGCTCATGGAGGACTTAATCAGAGGTTCCTTAAGCTGGCATGAATCGATAGCAAGGGCGCGGTTAACCGCGCCCTTTTTGCTGATGGGGAGTTTCGACCATGAAATCTGCATACGATCCGGCTTGCCGCCAGTGCCCGCGACTGGCCAGTTTTCTACAATCCGTCAAGAACGAATATCCGGCCTATTTTTGCAAACCGGTTCCGCCATTCGGAGTGGCGCGTCCGCGTTTATTGATTGTTGGCCTCGCTCCCGGGATGCATGGTGCCAACGCAACGGGGCGTCCTTTTACCGGAGATTACGCGGGCAAATTACTTTATGCCACCTTGTACAAATTTGGTTTTTCCAACAAGGCTGAATCGGTTGATGCGGGTGATGGACTTGAATTGCACGACTGCCGCATCACCAATGCCGTGAAATGCTTGCCGCCGGAAAACAAACCTGTCCCCAAAGAAATTTTGACGTGTAATGCTTTTTTGCGCGCAGAACTGGCAGAGTTGTCCAGCGGTGCTGCGTTGTTAGCGCTCGGCGGGATTGCGCATCGCGCCATTTTGCAAGCCCTCGATCTTGGGCAATCGACGGCTAAATTTTCCCATGGCACGCAGCATGCGTTGCCGACAGGGCACATGCTTTTCGATAGTTATCACTGCAGTCGATACAATACCAACACGCGGCGTTTGAGCGAAGCATCGTTTCACGCGGTATTTGATGCTATTTGCCAATACATGAAGCATATTTGATGAACCATGAATAAAGACAAGATCACCTATCCATAAGGTAGAAATTAGCGCAATCCATGGTTGACCCCAAAGTATTTCTCCCCCAATTGCCCAATTTGCCTGGGGTTTACCGTATGAAAAACGCGGCAGGTGAAGTTATTTATGTGGGCAAGGCGCGCGATCTTCGCAAGCGGGTTTCCTCTTATTTCCAGAAACAGCATTCCAGCCCGCGTACGACTTACATGGTTGGTCAGATCGAGGCGATCGAAACCACCGTCACGCGCAGCGAGTCTGAAGCGCTGCTGCTTGAAAACAATCTGATCAAGGCGCTGGCGCCGAAATACAATGTGCTGTTCCGCGATGACAAAAGTTATCCCTACATCATGGTGACGGGGCATGCCTGCCCACAAATACGTTTTTATCGCGGCAAGCCGGACAAGCATCATCGCTACTTTGGCCCTTTTCCAAATTCCTGGGCGGTACGCGAATCAATTTCTCACTTGCAGAAAGTATTTCGCCTGCGTACCTGCGATGATACAGTTTATTCCAATCGATCCCGTCCCTGTTTGCTGCATCAAATCGGACGTTGCTCTGCACCTTGTGTGGGCCTGATCACCCCGGAACAGTATGGGCAGGATGTGGAGAACGCTGCTTTATTCCTGCAGGGCAAAGAAAATGATGTGTTGAGTCAGTTGACCCGCAAAATGGAAGCGGCAGCGGCTGAGCTTGATTTTGAAGCGGCAGCACAGTTCCGCAACCAGATTCGTATTTTGCAAAAAGTGCTCACCAAACAATTTGTCGAATCATCCAGTGAGCGTGATGTTGATGTGATTGCAGTTATCGAGTTGTCCAATATTTGGTGCGTTAATCTGGTGATGATTCGGGGTGGCCGGCATTTGGGTGACAAGAGTTTTTTCCCGCAAAACACCGATAGTGCCGATTTGCCAGCGGTGCTCCATGCTTTTATCGCACAGCATTATGCGACCCAACCTCCGCCCGCTACGATTGTCGTCGATGGGCAGCATGAAGGAGTAGAGTGGCAAGAAATGCTTGAGGAGTTATCTGCGCAAAATGTAAAGGTAGTGAGCCGGCCCATCGCCGAAGCGCGGGTATGGATGACCATGGCATGCAAAAATGCAAAGCTGGCGATTGATCAGCGCCTGGTTGATAAAATGTCGCAGGAAAACAGGCGTGAAGCATTAGCCGAGGCACTTGGGGTTGAATCTGTGCAACGTATCGAATGTTTTGATATTAGCCATACCATGGGTGAGGCAACGGTAGCGGCCTGTGTTGTATTTGATCAAGGCGCGATGCAGCCCTCAGAATATCGACGCTACAACATAGCCGGGATTGCACCGGGCGATGATTATGCCGCGATGCGCGATGCGTTGACACGGCGCTATTCAAAACTGGTTCCAGCAACAGATGATGCGGATGTTCCCTCGTCTGCAGAAGCTGCCCGGATAACATCTGTTTCCGCGCCGGTTGCGCCCCTTCGGCCAGATATTGTGCTTATCGACGGTGGCAAGGGCCAGCTGAGCGTGGCAGAAGCAGTCATGGCAGAACTTGGCTTGGGCGATATTCAGTTGATTGGCGTGGCGAAAGGTGAGTTGCGTAAACCGGGACTGGAAACGCTGATTTTTGGCACATCGCGACAGGAGTTGCATTTGCCCAAAGATCATCCCGGGTTCCATCTCATTCAGCAAATTCGTGATGAAGCCCATCGCTTCGCCATTACGGGGCATCGTACGCGACGAGCGAAAAAGAGAAATACCTCACGGCTTGAAGACATTGCAGAAATCGGCCCCAAGCGCCGCAAGGCTTTACTGGCGCATTTTGGCGGATTGCAGGGCGTACTCGAAGCCAGTGTGGAAAATCTGGCGCAGGTAGACGGCATCAGTATCAAGCTCGCTGAAGCAATCTATAATCAATTACATTAAGGCACCACGGATCTGTGACGTTGAATATTCCCATCCTCCTGACCTGGCTGCGTATCGCAGCGATTCCGCTATTTGTTGCGGTGCTGTATGTGGATGAGACATGGCTTACGGCGAATCAGGCCAATGTTACGGCGACGGCTATTTTTATTGCGGCAGCCATTACCGATTGGTTTGATGGTTATCTTGCGCGCAGATGGAATCAGGCTTCAGCATTCGGCGCCTTTCTCGACCCGGTTGCCGATAAACTGATGGTGGCCGCGGCACTGATTGTTTTGGTCGAACTGGGGCGCACCGATGCCATTGTTGCCCTGATTATTATTGGACGCGAAATTACCATCTCGGCACTGCGTGAATGGATGGCGCAGGTTGGGAACAGTCGCAGCGTGGCCGTTTCCTTGCTGGGAAAAGTTAAAACTGTTGCACAATTAATCGCTATTCCTTTTTTACTTTATGATGGATTGCTGTTCGATTTCATCGATTGTCGGCGTGCAGGGCGAATCATGATCTGGATGGCGGCCGTGTTGACTTTGTGGTCCATGTTTTATTATCTTAAAGCAGCATTTTTTCCGGGGGCGCTCAAAAAACGAAAACATGATTAAGGTTGAGTTGTCTTGTTTTGTTTATGATTAAAATTCAAAAAAACTACATGCGAGGCACACATGCGATTAGCAATTCTGGAGGACGATCTGGAGATAGGCGTTGCACTCATGCATTGGCTAGAAGCAGCAGGGCATCATTGCCATCATTTCATGTCAGGCAAGGCTATCATTCGTGAAGCGACACGCGAAAGCTTCGATTTATTTATCCTCGACTGGCAGCTACCTGATGTTTCCGGCGCTGATGTATTGAAATGGCTTCGTGAAAAACAAAACTCAACCGCACCAGTATTATTTGTAACTATTCGCGATTCCGAACAAGATATTGTTGCAGCCCTGAATGCAGGCGCTGACGACTACATGGTAAAGCCGGTACGCCGCCTGGAGCTGTTGGCCCGTGTTGAAGCGCTATTGCGACGCATACGCCCGAAGCCTCTTGTAGAGGAGAAGCTGGATTTACCCCCTTACCATATCGATTTTCATGATCGATTGGTTAAAATTGGCAATGAAGTGATCGAAATGACCGATAAGGAATTCGATCTGACTGCCTTTCTGTTTCGTAACATCGGAAGATTATTGTCACGGGGACATATTACAGAAAGTGTCTGGGGACATACGGCGGATGTCCACTCACGCACTGTGGATACACACATGAGCAGGGTACGTAAAAAACTGGATTTAGGTGCTCACCGACAGGTAAAACTGGTTCCTGTCTACAATTTTGGTTACCGGCTGGAGCAAGTGCATGCCCAGGGAATTCCGTCAACTCAATAACCGACTGCCCCCTGGGGGAAATTTTTTTTCTGAAAGGCGCGGTGCTTTTGTGCAACACCAGTTGGATACATCGCCGCGCACTACAACAAACTTGCAAAATCTTTCTTGCCGTTCATTCGGCTCGCTTATGCCTTCGTATGGCTTATTTGATTTAGCCCATTAATGGGCTATTTACTTATGTCTCTATTCTTGGTAATAGCTTGATAAATTTCCTCTCCTAGTTTTTTCTCAGCGTAATACCATCTTCCTGCCCATTTTTTATATTTGTAAGAATATGTACCATTATTGATTGCATATCCTAATTCGGATGGCCCAGGTAGATAGACTACTGCACGGTTAGCATGTTTATCCCAAACATAAAGCACTGTATACCGCCAATCTTTGGCTCCCACGTTACCGGCTTGAGTAGCACCTGCCACCACGTAACGAGGTAAATCCGAAGATGGTGTTGGTGCGGGAACTGGAATAGGATCATCTAAGTCACCTGGTGGCACAATGCTGAAAAATCCTGGCCAAACTCCTTTAATCACTACGCCTTGAGAGGGTATATCTGGACCGTTTACAATAGTTATATTGGTTTGTGCTCCTGCAAGTATTTGAGTAGTGAATAGAGAAAGAGTGGTAAATACAAAAAAATTAAAAGCAACCTTGATCATGGCATCATTCCTTTAATTGTGTTGGAAAAGTTATTTTGTCGTGAAAGTAAATACGCCATCCCAGTTAGGGCCTGGAGGAGATTGGCGCAAATTGGTAATGCGCTTCAGATAAAGTTGATAAAGCTTGCGATCGGGATTCTTTTGTATGAGCGTTGCGAGAAGACGCTCGGCATCGTCCCAGCGCTGCTCCCGGTAAAAAACGAGAATACGCTGAAAATAGTCCAGTTCATCCATTATTTTTTCAGGCAAGTCTCCCTTTAATCCAACCGGTTCAAAAATGGAAATAGGTTCGAGTTTGCCTTTTACCCGAACGCGATCCAATTCGCGATAAACTCCGATAGTTACGGCTTTGACAATATTTTCCGAAACCAAAATACCCACACCATATTCCTTGGTCAGCCCCTCCAATCGTGAGGCCAGATTAACGGCATCCCCCATGACGGTATAGGAACGACGGAAACTAGAGCCCATGTCGCCAACATTCATTGGCCCACAATTTAGCCCAACGCCGATTTCGAGAGCGGGCCAGCCGCGTTTCTGAAACTCGGGAGCAATTTCTTTTATTTTTTGTTGCATGTCGAGCGCAGAGAGCAGGGCATGCTTAGCATGCTTTTCGTCTTTCAGCGGTGCTCCCCAGAAAGCCATGATCGCATCGCCTATATATTTGTCGATGGTGCCACGCCGCTCCTGAATGGAACTAGTCATGGCGGTCAGATAGGCATTCATCATGGCGGTCAGCTCGGTTGCCGAAAGTCCTTCCGAAATGGAGGTAAAGTTGCGTACATCAGAAAACAGAACGGTCATTTCGCGCGTTTCGCCATGCATGCCGTAATCACCAGGCGATTTAGCCATTTCATCGACCAGCTCTTTGGGTATATAAGTGCCAAATAAACTTGTAATCTGTTTTTTGGAGCGCGATTCGATGAAAAATCCATACGCCATATTCAACAGATACAACACCCCAGTCAACAACATGGGCATAGCAATAGCAATCACAACATTGTGGTGCCACCAGTACATATTAAATATCACAATGAGTCCGATGGCCGCTGCCGTAATCACGGTAGCAATAACAGGGCTTGAGCGTGCAAGCAGAAACGCGAGGGGAATGCCCAGAATCAGGAACGCCCAGATGCGCAAACCCAGTTCGTATGGCGGCTTTTGTTTAATGTTGTTATCAAGAAATCCGCTCAACATATTGGCATGGACTTCAACTCCCGGATAAATATTATTGACCGGAACATTGCGTAAATCGAGCAAGCCTTGAGCAGAGGTGCCCACTAGCGCGAGTTTTCCCTTTAATTCATCCTTGGCAAGTTTTCCTTGCAAAATATCAGTGGCCGAGATGTAACGGAACATCGGCGTGGGGCCGCGAAAGGGGACCAAGGCAGTCGCTCGGGTATCCAGTGGAATAACCGCCTCCTTTACCCGCAATGTACTGATTTGCTTGATACGGTCGCCATCGTCCTCGCGAAATTTAATTTGCAAAGGCTCATTGTCAAAATAGGCCCGGATCATCGCTAGAGAAAGCGCTTCGTAGTATCCCCCCTGATATTTGACCAACATCGGAACGCGACGTAGTACGCCATCAAAATCGATATCGGGCATGATATGTCCTGTGCTATCGGCGGCCTGTTGAAGGCTTTTTAAATTGGCGCTGTAACCAGAAACTTCGATGACCGGGATCGGTTTATCGAAAGAGTCTTCACGAAATGTGGGTGTCGGTAAATCGCCGATAGTCAAATCGCTGAGATTTTTTGCGTTATTAGAGCCGGCAAAAGCAAGTACCACAACATGCTTTTTGATTTCTTCGGCGAATTTTGTATCGTAGTCCAACGAATTACGTAAGACACCAATTCGTTCCTGAAAAGTAATATCGTCTTTGAATGTGGTGTTGCCCAATCTTTCGAGAATTTGCAGCCCTGAGCTAGTATCGGGCTCGGCAAAAAAAACGTCGAAGCCCATGACTTTGATGCCATAGTCGTCAAATGTGCGACGGACCAATTGCGCCATTTTATTACGTGACCAGGGCCATCGCCCCTCTGCCTGAAGACTTTTTTCATCGATATCGATGATGACAACACGCGAATCAGGATTATTAGGCAAAGTGGCTTTGAGCCGCGTGTCGTAAGCAATCAGTTCAAGCCGTTTCAGAAATTCAATAGGCTCATCGGCAATTTCATGAACAATGAAAAAAGCGACTGCTACTAATCCCATGGAAACGCGAGCAACTGCATCGGTAGAGGAAAAATATTTTGACCACCATCCCCTGATATTCATGACTGATCCCTACGTTGCTTATTTGTGGAGGGGACTACTTATTCCATTTCTAAATCAAAACTTGCTTTGTCGGCTTCGACTTGCCGTATTACTCAACCTGTCTGCGGCTCGCCTTCGCGCCATTTTTGATTTGGAAATGGAATTAATACATCCATGTATTTTGTTTATATCGCTTCGAAACGAAGTAATCAAACAGGCAACACGCTATTTATGCTGATTGAGTTGAAAAATAAGTGCCCGCGCTGCTTCACTGGAAAGATCCCTGAGAGTGTCGCGACAAATGTTCGGCTCTCCAACTTCGGTTGCCAAAGCACATTGAGCAACAAACAGTGAGCGAATTTCCACTTGTGCTTGCACATCAGGAATGGCTGCTGGTGTATGAGTCAGCATGGGGCCGGATGAGGAAAGAACAACCCATAAATCCGGTTTAAGCAAAGAGTTTACGCCGTGCTCGTCATAATACGACGTGAATAATTGATGGGTCGATGTGCTTAGTTTGCGTTTTTCGCCTGCATAACCCGATGCATTATTTTTGTCATCTTTACTAATAGGCGTATCTTGAGGAGAATTCCCCCCCAAACCGAGTAATTTGCGAAAAAATAAAGACAAATCCTCCATTTCGCCTTCCCTTTTTGATTCAACTTGACTGCATTATACGCAAGACAATTAATCAAAGAAAATTCAAAGAAACACTATTCCAGCCAGTTGGTACTGCCATAAATTTTTTCGAGACAATTGTCAGTAAGTTGTGAGGGTTCTCCATCGAAGACTATCTCACCTTTAAACAACCCAATCAGGCGCGAGCAAAAACGCTTTGCCAGCGCCACATTATGCATATTGACGATGACCGGAATACTTCTTTTTGCAGCAAGATCAGCCACTAATGCCATGATTTCTGTTGCGGTTCTGGGGTCTAAAGATGCGGTAGGTTCATCTGCGAGCAGAATTTGTGGCTCTTGCATGAGGGCACGGGCAATACCGACGCGTTGACGTTCTCCTCCTGAAAGGTTGCTGGCCCGTTGCTGGGAAATTTTTGCAAGACCAAGCCCTTCAATTAAAGAATAGGCTTTATCAATATCCGTTGTTGAAAATTGGTGCCAACCGATTTTAAATGAAGCGGTATAGCCGAGCCGCCCACACAACACATTTTCAACAACAGTCAACCGTTCGACAAGGTGATGTTCCTGAAACACCATGCCGATGGAGCGGCGTAACTGGCGTAATTGCTTTGCCGGTAAGTGGATAACACTTTGTCCTAGGAACTGGATATCTCCAGAAGTCGGTTCGACCAGACGGTTGATACAGCGAAGTAATGTCGATTTGCCACTGCCGCTCGGGCCGATAATGGCGGTCAGCCCGGTATCTGCAAAATCGAGGTCGATACCTTTTAATACGGAGATACCCGGCTGGTAGATTTTGAATAATTGACGAATTTGAAGCGAACAGCCTATATTCATGCTTCGTATTATCGCTTATCAGCCTGGCTAATCTATTTGTTGAGTTATCGATGGCTCTGCATACTATTCCTGCCGCGGCTGAATTGCTTGCTGGTGACGAGAACAGTCCCGGCGACAATCACCGCTCCACCCAGCAGCATGCCTGCTGTTATCGATTCATGAAGGAACAGAATGCCCCACAACACGCCAAACAGGGGCACCAGGTAAGTCACCGTCAATGCAGAAGTCGGCCCGACCTCGGTCACCAGATGAAAATAAAGCAGATAGGCAAATGCCGTGCAGAACAAGCCCAATACCAAAACTGCCATCACAATATTGGTTGAAAATGCAGCAGGCAAAGGGGCAATGGGAACCAAAAGTAGCAACAAAGCTGCAGCCGTTACCTGACTGCCCGTGGCCAATTGCAGGGAAGTACAGCCTTTTGCATAAGCACGGGTCATGCAACCGGCGATGCCGTAACATAAAGCGGCTATCAACGAGGCACCAGTAGCCCCGATCACGGCAGCGTTCATTTGCAGCGTTCCCAGCCCGGTCATCAATGCGACGCCAACAAAGCCCAATACCATGCCTGCCGCCTTTTGTACGGTAATACGTTCTGCAAACCAGAGCGCCGCAACGAGGGCGCCAAACATCGGCGAGGTGGCAATTAGGATCGAAGTGATCGAAGCGGGCAGGGTGAGAGTGGAAAACGCGATCAGCGTAAAAGGTATAGCCGAATTAAGCGCCCCAATGGCCAGATACACCTTCCAGTTTTGTCGCCACTTTAACGGCTCGCGCCGGTATGAAACATAGAGCGCCATTGCCACCGCTGCAATGCTGAGCCGCGCAGCCATCAGCAGAATAGGGCCTAACACAGGCGCAGCAATGCGAATGAATAAATACGATCCGCCCCACAAAGCAGCCAGCAAAACAAGCCGCGTAACATTACCCGCATTCATGCATTACCCGCATTCATGCATTACCCGCATTCATGCGGATAATCGCAGCGCACGTTCATGCTCCAAAAGCCACGCCTTGCGCGCCAGCCCGCCACCATACCCGGTCAAGGAGCCGTCGCTGCCAATCACGCGGTGGCAAGGAATCATGATCGCGCGGAAATTATCCCCATTCGCGCGCGCCACCGCTCGTACAGCCTGAGGCTGGCCAATACGCTTGGCGATGTCAGCGTAGGAGCGCGTTTCACCGGGCGGAATTTGCAGCAGTTGCGCCCATACTGCGCGCTGAAAATCGGTACCACGCGGTGCCATTGGCGTGCGAAAGATGGTATGCCGACCTGCAAAATACGCGCTGATTTCACGTTCGGCCTGATCGAGTACGGCGTGCGTGCCGGGCACAATAACGTAACCGGTTTGGGTGCGCAAACGCAGGATTTCGCGCTCCAGACCGCGCCGGTCGACGAAATCCATGACATGCAAACCGGCGTCGTCCGCCAGTGCCAGCATTGCGCCAAGCGGCGTTTCAATCCAGCGCGCCAACAGGCAATGTACGGTTTGGGATTTGCTCGGCGGGGTGCCGAACACTTTGGCAAAGGCCTCACGAAAGCCGCTCGACGACTCAAAACCATGCTCCAGTTGGGTATCCAGCATATTGATTCCTTTCTTGACAGTAAGCAAAGCAGAACCCATGCGCCGGGCGCGCTGATAGGCATGGAAGCTCATCCCGAAATAGCGCTGAAACTGACGCCGCGCCGTAGTTGGCTCAATACCCATGGCCTGTAAATCGTGTTCACGCACGCGCGTTGCGGGGTCGCCCTCGATCATATTGCGCAATTTTTCTACCAGTGCAGGTACATCGCCATGCTCGTGCATGGGCTTGCAACGCTGGCAAGGGCGGTACCCCGCATGCAAAGCGGCGCTTTTGGTTTTAAAGAACTGGGTATTTTCACGAAGCGGCTTACGAGCGGAGCAGGTGGGGCGGCAGAATATACCCGTACTGGTCACGCCGGTATAGAAAATGCCTTCATACTCCGAACTTTTATTCAGAAAGGCATGCCACATCTCATCTTCAGTCAGCGTGCGATTTTTGGATTGCACAATAAATTCCCGTTCGGTTTTTATCTCAACTCCTAAAGCGTGAACCGAATTGTAGTAGGGACAGGCAGGTTATGTCGCCGGTTTTCGGGCAACTATTTTTGAAGGATTGTTCAAAATCTTTGTAATAAGTGGTAAACGTGCCAACAATACTGTTTTGGCATACCGCTGTCGATCGTGCCCTCGCTTCGGCCAAACAGGCGGGCCATCTCCTTGTTGCTCTTGCCTTTTATCACCCATTGCAATATGGCTTGTTCGGTCATGGTCATGCTTGCTTGTCCATTGGCCACTGCGGCCACGGCATCATCAGGCGTGCAGATTTTTTCACCTGACCGAGTTGAAGAGTTACTTGCCGGAACTTGCATGATCAGCGCCGTCGTTTTATCCGCGCACTCGCGCTGGTGCAGAACACGCAGGGTGCTGCTTTTCGGGTCAAACGTGAATTGAAGGATTACCTGTATTTTCTGTGCCGTCGTTTCGCCCCCTTTTCGAGGGGTGCACAGCAAGTTTAGGGCATAGTAACGTTGGGGTTTTGTTTGACGCTTTGTTTAATTAACAAACCACCCCGCTTATTTAGTCGTCCCTGCAAAATTCAAATCAACAGATAAAACTGATACGGTGGCC
>CAZRAL010000058.1:3864-16009 GCA_964598005.1 uncultured Burkholderiales bacterium | reverse complement strand
GCCATAGCGAATATTCGCAGTGCCGGAAATTAAAACGCCACCTCGAGGGTGGCGTTTTAAACTGGGGTGGCTGATGGGGTTCGAACCCACGACAACTGGAATCACAATCCAGGACTCTACCGCTGAGCTACAGCCACCATAGTGATATTTCTTGTTTGGCGCGCCCGACAGGACTCGAACCTGTTACCCCCGGCTTAGAAGGCCGGTGCTCTATCCAGATGAGCTACGGGCGCATTTTCATACCGTCGGACATTTTCGCAGAAAAACAGCTGTGGTCGGGGTGATAGGATTTGAACCTACGACATCCTGCTCCCAAAGCAGGCGCGCTACCGGGCTGCGCTACACCCCGTGCGCTGTTCTTCAAACGAAGGTGCCATTTTACGCGCGACTGGCGCAGGGGTCAAACGATGTATGACCGATAATTCTAAAAAAAGAAGTTGACCGCTGTAGCCTTCAACAACTGCCTTGGTCAGTTAGGGAACCTCTGAATAAGTCCTCCATGAGCCGCGTTTTGACAAGAATAGCCCATCTTCATCGTTATGCTCCTTGGCTTCGTATCAACGGATACGATTTGCCAATGTTGGTAACTACGATACCTTGTATCTGGTCTATTCTTGTCAAAACGCGGCTCATGGAGGACTTATTCAGAGGTTCCTTAGTTCAGCATTGCGTTCTTGCCCAGCAGGTCAGCCGGCTTTTTATAGTGCGCTATCACATGATTGAGCAGGGTTTACGGAATCGCAGCCCCTTTTCCGTTTCAATCAATAATGATTTGGCTCCTTGATGTGCCACCTAGAACTTAACGCAAACCCTTATCCCTGCAGCAAGCCACGAGGAATAGTAGGTTTATATTGAACTCAATAAAAAGGAAAAATCAATTCACCCATAAAGTAGCGATAAGCATAGTCTGGCCCTTGAAATCCGGCCGAATTGCTATATCCGATCCGGGTACGGAAAAAGACTTTGCCAACAAATGGGCTATTGGCCTCAAATTCGAATAATTTGGTTGTCGTGCGTGAATCTTTGTTGATGCGTTGTTGGCCGACCCCGACGAGGCCTTTCACTGTCCAGCCTTGTATCCAGCGGCGAATTCCAATGGCGATCATTGCTTCCTGGTAACGATCTGGATTGAAATAGTTGTTGGTAATATCCGTATCACGATTGCGAAAATCTCGATAACGCAACTGGGTGGTGATCCCTTGGTCTGGAACAAGGCTATAAATTAGTTTTAGCCGCGCTTGGATTCGGGTATTGGTATCAGAAAATCTTGTCGCTCCTGCGGATGCAATTAACGTCAATCGATCAGCTAATAGCTGCTCGACGCTGGCTTGCAGCTGTGTGTAATAGATATGTTGCGTTAATGCGCTCTGGGTTTCTACCCAGTCGCGATTGATGGAAATTTCAGAAGAAGTATGTGCTGCCCATTGAAAACTGTATCGGCTATCAGTGGTCAGCAATTCTTTACTGTCAATTTTGTTGACACCCAAATTGAGATCGTAGCCCAACCCTGTTTCGGGCGAGATGGATTTAGTCAAAATGGTAATTTGATTACCTGTCAAATGCCAGTCATTTTGGGAAAAACGCATCTGATGTATTGTCAGGCCAGTATAGAGATCACCGTGTCCATAAAGCGGGTAGTAACCAAATTGATACTTATTGGTATGAAAGTCATCGCTTGCGGAGGAAATGAAGACGCTAGGAAGCGAAATCGCCTGTTTGAATACAATTGATTCTTCTGCCGTAGCATTATTGAGCCAAGCTAGAGCAACGAAATATGGCCAGATTTTCATTTTGTCCCCCACGATTTTTTAAGATTGAAAAATTCCTTGAAATAACCCAGCAATGAGGCAGGCTGCACGATAAGCGAATATATAAAGACATAAGAAAAAAAGCCGGATAAATTGTGTCTGACTTTTAATGTTTGCTGCGTGAACATGTTTCTGCTGAGCAAGAACATAACCATATTAACAATCATAGCAAATGGAAGAACGAGTAGCGTCAATGGGCCCGCGATCCAAAAATAACCAAAAAGGGCAGCAATAAGACCAGGTATAAAGAAAACAGTGTAAAAAACGTCCATTATTGGAAACATAAAATTCCACCAAATGAAAAGCGTGCGCATCCTCGGCATGAATAACAAGGGCCAATGGTTTTTAAAGGCTTCGATCATTCCACGGCTCCAGCGCTCTCGCTGGCGAATAAATCCCCACAATGTTTTCGGTGCATTGGTAAAAAGCACTGCATCTTCGGCATATCCGATGCGATAGCCTCTTTTAAGCATTGCCCAAGTCAGGACGATGTCTTCACCAACTGTATGTGCCCATCCCCCCATCTCGAATAAGGCGGCTTTATGATAAATTGAAAAAGCGCCTTGTGCGACAAGTGTTCCCTGGAACAGGGATTGCATGCGCTTGATTGCAGCAATACCATGGAAATAATCCCATTCCTGGATTGCAGTTACCCAATTAACACGTGAGTTTCGAACATGGACAGCACCAGCAACAGCCGCGGTGTCTTCAGGATCATCAGCCAGCCGCTCGACCAGATGCTTGATCGCTTTTTCAAAAACATAACAATCCGCGTCGATCGTCACGATCAAATCGGCTTTTGCCTGTTGCAAGCCAGCATTCAACGCATGAGATTTGCCTCGATTATGTGGCAGTTTTATAAGCGAAACATTGGAGTGTTTGCGCGAAAACTCTTCGACAATTGATGCCGTGCGATCACGAGAACCGTCATCAATAACCAATATATCAATTTTACCTGGATAGCCATTCTCTATAATTGAGGTCAGTGTTCCCAGAATGGAGTCTTCCTCATTGTATGCAGCTACCAAAATGGTAAGAGGAGGGTATGACGTCAATTCTTTTCTAACGGGTCGCTTGTCGAGTAACAGGCTGGCAACCAAAAAGCAATTCATAAACCCTGGAATGATGGCGATCGACCAGACAATCATGTTAGCCAAAAATAGCCCCACAAGCTGGGCTAAGCCATCGATCCATGCAGCCGCAAGCATCAGACTGAATCCCATCCACAGCAGTGCAGCAATAAGTGCGATAGCAAATTTAATTTTGATCGGAATGTAGCCCATGGTCTTCCCCTTGTATTAAGTTACTGAATGTTGGCCACAGCGTGGCAAAGTTGGATGTAACTTAATATGCCACTGCCATAGATTAAAAAAATGTCAGACTTAGTTAATTTTTGTAAACGGGGTGAGGTTCACTATGAGAATAGTGAAAAGCGAATTGGTCAATTTTTGTAAACTGCTCTTTAAACTGCTCCGTTTAATAGGCAGTTCCCTGATTCGTAAGCAACATGAATCAGTCAGGTCTTTTTTTTTGCACATCACAACGCCTGGTACAAGGAATGCTTAATCTGCTGCAGCATGTGGATGCGATAAAATGCTCTTCGACGTGAAGCAGAGTAAACAACCCATGCCAAGAGCGCGAGGTATTAGAAAAGCCTGAGTCCAGCAGCTGCAACAGGTTGCCTTTTCCGTAGGCATCGTTTGGCCTGCTGCATCATATTACGTAGGCAACATCAAAGGCGTGGGCCGGATTTACCAACAAACCTTCCTGTAAGACCGCGCTGGTCAAGCTCTACGACCGCAAGCATGCCATCACGGCGGCGGACATGCTCAACGACAAAGTGCTGCCTTGGTACGAGGAGCAAGGCATCCCGCTCTTGCGCATCCTAACCGACCGGGGCAGCGAGTACTGCGGCAACCGCGAGCACCATGAGTTTGCGCTGTACTTGGATTTGGAGGACATCGAGCACACCCGAACCAAAGCCAAGAACCCGCAGACCAACGGCATCTGCGAGCGATTCCACCAGATCTCTTCAATGCGGCACTATGGTTTCACGCACCCAACCATCGGCTCTGAGTAGCTCCATATTGACGTAGCCATTGCCTGCATCTGCTGAATGCGTACCGGGGCCATTTTGCAATCCGCCAATTAACCAATTTCCTTTCCATGGTGCAAGCGAGCGCAATTGGTTATGCCGCGGCCCGGCAGGGACCGGGATGCGTTGCTGCACTTTTCCTTCTTTGTCCAGCACCGCCAATAGCGGTGTGGCGGCCTCTGAAATACTTCCTCCAGAGGGGTTTTGCGTATAGCCCGCCGCACCTGCCACCACTAGCTGGCCGTTGCTCAAAGATGCCACGTCAAAGAAAATATCGCCTTGCTCAACATCCGCTACCTGATAGGTGACAGGTTTATTGCTGTCTTGTCCCACCAATGAAATATAAGCATCCCAGTTCCCGCCATCTTGCTTGATGCGTCCAGTCAGGGCGACTGTCTCTCCGATCCAGCGCAGCCCATGCAATTCTGACATTTTCTTTTCGGTAGCCAGAATTGCGGTTCCCAATCGTTGGCCATTCGGGCTAAGTCGCGTCACCAATGCGCCACACCACAAATCTGGATCTACTACCTCGCCAAAATACTGCGTATGCCCCTCTGCAATACCCGTAAGTCGCGGGCTAACCGCAATTGCGATGCGCCCGGCCACATCCGTATCCAGAAATACTTTCCAGTGATTTTCCAGGCTGCCAAAGGGATCAAATGTACCCGAGGTAATGCCTAAAAACCCTATGCCAACCCCCGGTTCCACTACCGTGCGCCATTGCTGTAAAAATCCATGGGCTGCTGAATAATTGAAACGATACGCCAGCACCGTGCCGCGCCCACTGCGCAACGCAACCACCATGTCTTCACCTATGGCGCTGACTCGCACTGCATCGCGGGTACCGCGTGACACCATGGAGGCATTAAAAGTAGTCCAGTTAAACTCTCCCCCCATGTAAGGATCGGTCGCCACCAGAGAGTCGGCGAATGCAAATTCACGCAGCACCTTTCCAGAAAGGTCCAGGCGTAGCAAACGCAACTCCCGGTCGTTGGCGAGTACCGTGCTGATTTCCCCGGAGCCATGGAGCGTAAAATCGACCAGCGTCCACGCTGGAATATCGGCCGGGACGCTTTCGTTTTCCCTTGGCGGCGGTGAAAAGACGGTGGTCACATTCTGACCGTCAGCGGCAATCAGTAACTGCCGATCCGGCCTTGTGAAGTCTTCCAGCGGCCTCAGTCTTTCCGCCAACGCAACCCAGCTATTTGCCGTAGTACGAACTTTGGTAATAGCCTTGTCAGGGAATGTGGCTGCAACGGGTTGTACCGGCGGCAGCGTTGTTATAGGCGGTGGCGTGCCTGCTGATCCACCGCTGCCGCCACTACAACCCGTTAAAAAGGCAGTGGCTAGTAGCGTTACCGCTATGTAGACAAATTGGAATTTGCCGTATTTGGGGAATATCATTTTTTATTTTCCGGTCATGATCTTAATCGACGATGTTGAATCATATGAGATTGGTTAAGCACGCCACGCTGGCATTTAACGCAAAGAACCCCGCTATCAGATAAAACAGTTTTTTCAAGGTTTTCATAAGTTGTCCTGTTTATTAGTCAATAAAAAATATTGTTTTCTTTTTTTTACACTGCTGTTTTAAACTTGGCGCGTGAATTTGCGTACTCACCAATTGCGATGAGGTTGCCATAGCAATCGCTTCCATTGACCAGATATTAAATATAGAAAAACAGCATGACCATAACTTTTTTTGCATTACCTGTAAGGTATGCACGCCCGGTTTGAGTTACGTCATTTGCGGTATTTCGTTGCCGTAGCCGAAGAGCTCAGCTTCCGTCGCGCGGCCGAACGCCTGCACATTTCTGCGCCGCCATTAAGCCGGCAGATTCAGGAACTGGAAACCATTTTAGGCGCGTCCCTTTTTAAGCGGACGAACAACAGCATTCGATTGACCCCCGCCGGGGAGGCGATGTACAAGTGCGCCATAAAATTGCTCGCCGAGGCAGAAGCGGTGGCGCTTGAAATGGCCAGCGCCGCTCCCCAGTCCTTATCGATGCTTCGTATCGCCGTATCGATTGGCGTACCGATTAGCCAGCGCAAATTGCTTGAGGCAGCGTGGAAAAATGCAATGGAGGTGGATGTGCTGGAAATTGAATATGGGGAATCGAGGCAGTTACTCCAGCTGGTGCGCCAAAAACAGTACGACTTTGCCCTGGTTGGCAGCCCGGGAGATTTTAATGGCCTTGAATGCAGCGTTATTCAAACGCTGCCGCTGAGCGTCACTATTGCCAGCAATCATTCTGCAGCACGCAAGCCAATGGTATCTCTGCATGATCTGGGGAAAATGCCGCTTTTCTGGTTCCCGCGCAGCTACAACCCGAGTTACTTCGATCACTGCGCGAAAGTATTCAAGGAAGTGGGCTATCAACCCGATTACTGCTATGTCGCGGCAGACGATTTACGCGCATACGAACGAATCAGCCAGTGCGATGGTTTTGTATTAATGACCACCGCCCAACTTGCGGCCAAGAGGAAAGGTGTAGTACATCGCCCACTCAAGGAAGGAAAATTGCTCGGCATCAGTTTGTTGGCGGCATGGATAGGCGATTCCGGCAACAAAGTTAAAGCGGAGCAGGCTAAACGTTTTGTCGCGGCAGCAAAAAAAGTATTGGGAGCACGCTGATTCTTGCGCTAACCACCAGAGTGATGATTGGTATGCTTTTTTTCAATGCTCGCAAAATAACCTTGTTTCAAAAACTAAACTCCAGTATTGGCGCGCCTCACCGAGCAAAAATGCCCGTAAAGCCGCGCCAATGCTTGTCTTTTAGAAAAGTTCCACGTCCATTTGCAACACGCTATCCGCCCCATGGATAATGGCCTCGGCGAAACCTGCAGCTAACGGCATGATGTGATTGCCGTAAAAACGTGTGGTGCGTAGTTTGGCTTGCATGTTCAGTTATCTGCTAGCATTTATTTACCGAAAATCAACCGTAGCTGTGGCACTGATGGCCTTCCTTGTTCTTGTTCTGCGTTTGTCCGAACTTTTAGCTTTTGACAGGCATTCTGTAAATATTGCCATATCTGCGTATAAAGTTTTCGCATATGCAGTGTTTTTAGTTGCGGGTGCTTGGCTAATCCAGAGGCACTTGGCACGCTTTAACATTGCGGTCAAGTGGGACGCGCCGCAAGCGGCACGTCCCTTACCTTAACATTGGACATCAAAAAGGGGAAACATGAAGATCATCTCACGCTTCGCACTCGTTATTGCCTTCTTGCCTCTGCTATCCCTAGCTGCGGACAAGGCCACCTATGATCCGGTAGCGGTAACCATGAAATTAAGAGGTTCGGAGGATAATCGTAGGGAGGCAGTACGTTTGGTACTAGAGAACTCCGCGCAAGCAGACGCCGCTACTATGTTCATAGCATCGCTTAATGCAAATAGCCTTGGTCAACTGGAAGATGCAGGGTTTCTCTTTTATGCTGCTCAAATGCGCGCAGTCTTTGATATGAAGCGATTTAAGGGGGGCAATACGCCAGGCGGAGTAGGAGCTGCCTTTGGCGCGTTAAGGAATCAAATTGGGGAGGTAATTAATCCGGCAATCGTCCGGAACCCGAAGGTGTATGCCAAGATTGTTGAGCGATTGGAAAACTGGGATATGACTACCCCAAAAGACTATAAGCCCGGCTGGGATACCCAAGGGCAGGTACCAGGTGTGGAAAAGGCTGCGGTGGTTCGAGAAATCAAGGAAGGGCCGTTAAAAGGAATGAGGCCTATGGCCAAACTACTTCAAGATCCAGAGTATTTTGCCGCATTTCATACTTACCAAGATTTCAATCTGGCAACGTACAAAGAACAACAGGAACCAGATCGCATAGCCCAAAAGAATGCAGCGGAAGAAACCATACTTAGGATTGAAAAACAAAAACGATTTTCTGTCTTATCAGAAATATTAGGCCCGAAGGGAAAGTGACAGAGCTAATTTTAAATGTCGATCCGTGTCTGCAATCGACAGTGAATTCAATGAAAAACAGTTCACCAATATTCAATACAGGTAATGTGCCTTCACAAGCCCCTTCAAGAGAGTGTGATAAATGAGAACAATCGAAAAAATTAGATTAAAAATAATAATAGCGATTACATTTTTTGTATCCTTAGGCTTTTTTTTAGCCAATTACTTGTCACCATTGTTAGGAGTACCAATTGCGGCTCTTGCTGTAATAATTGGTTATATTTTTCTTATTATCCGAGTTGTGTGTTCAACATGTGGTACATCGCTCATCATGAATGGTCTTGTGGCACGTCTCAAAACCCCTGAAAAATGCCCGTATTGTGGTTCACATATCAAATAATGATTTTATATGGAATGGTAATTTTGTCCCGCCTCAGCCTGGGTCAGCCGCCCTGCATTCCAGCCTTCATACGCTTCGCCAAATCTCGTTTTCCGTATATCCTGTAGTACTTTTGTCGGCTTCATATCGCCCTCCTCGGGCAATATGAAATCCGGACAGTTTGCGTGCTACAAATCCGGGCGATTCAAAAATTCCCAACAATACTTTTCACTTCCTCTAGCCTGACATAGCACAATACATTTAAAATATAACAACGTAATATTCTTCATGCCGGCATAGCTCAGTTGGTAGAGCAACCGCCTTGTAAGCGGTAGGTCATCTGTTCGAGTCAGATTGTCGGCACCAATCCCATAGCGATAAGAAGAAAAAGGAAATAAAGCTAATGCTTTATCTCCTTTTGCGCCAAGCACCGTGGCGTCGAACTGGTCTTCATTCAACCGGGGAAACCTCACAAAATACCTACATTGAACGCTTCAACCGCAGTTACCGCACCGAAGTGCTTGATTGTTATGTCTTCAGCAGCCTCGTAGAGGTGGGTAATTTGACCGAGGACTGGCTCAAACGCTACAACAAACACCGACCCCATGAATCCTTGGGCAACATTCCACCCAGGCAATTCTTGATGCAAAATGCACCCAACTTTTTATTTTAAGATGGTCTAGATAAACGAAGGGGTTACAGGCCCTATTTCTTCCAGATATTAAACAAAGGTCGACAGTGACGACAAGTGCGGTTGTGTTACAAATATTTGATCCTTGTTCATTCTGATCTCCCTTTGAAAGCACCGTTTAGCGTAGGTCTACCATTATTTTTTGATTTTATTTCACAATTATTTGCAGGAGCTCGTTTGGTATTGTGCAAACGAAACGAGCGCCCGCAAGCGTCAATTCATCTTTTGTGCCATAACCCCAGCCCACACCGATACCAGCAATGCCATTGCTGTATGCGGCGGTCATGTCGACGCCACGATCACCGATCATAACTGTCCTCGATGTATCAAGCGCGTGCCGGGAAACGATATAGGCGATCAATTCGTTTTTACGATCACGCGTGCCGTCGAGTTCCGGGCCGTATACGGCATGAAAGTTGGGCAACAATCCAAAATGCATGAGGATTTGCTGGGCATAAATTCGTGGCTTCGAAGTGGCAAGAATCAATTTTTTTCCATTGGCATGCAGTAATTCGAGTAGTGCCGAAATCCCGGGGTAGACTTCATTTTCATACAGACCTACTGTCGTAAATCGTTCACGATAGAGTGTTACCGCCCGTTCAATGACTGCATGATCAGTGGACATTAAAAAATAAGCGAACGCATCGCGCAGTGGCGGGCCGATACTGGCTTTAATAGCGGGACGGGGAGGAATTTTTACATCCATCTGAGTCAGCGCATGGACGATGCAATTGACAATACCTTCTTGGGGATCGGTCAATGTCCCATCAAGATCAAAAAGAATCGTATCGTAGGCCATCGGCAGGACAGGAAGCAGTGCAAGAGGTCAATGGGCGTGATGAACGTGCGCCTCGTTTTGCTGGGCTGGGGCCTCGACCATTACTTTTATCGCTTTTTTCTCCTTGTTTTCAAAGGTCAGGGTGAGGGGTACTTTGTCGCCCACCGTGATGGTTTTGTTCAATTTCATGAGCATGATGTGATAACCGCCGGGTTTCAGCTCAGTGGTTTTATTGGCAACAATCTCAACCGCATCGACTGCGCGCATTTCCATCACGCCATTTTTTACCGCCATGCTGTGTATTTCCACCAGCCCGGCGACCGGCGACTCTACCTTGACCAATTTCAGCGGCTCGGCCGATTTGATTTGCATATAAGCCGCCGATACCGTCGATCCCGCGATGCTGGTTCTTACCCAAGGCTTGTCGATCTGTGGCGTTTGCGCGAAGGCAGACGAAAAAAAACAAGCGGCGCAATACAATAAAATAGGGCGAATTTTTTTCATGAAATATTTCCTTTTATCAGTTGCTCAAGGGTTAAAAATGTAGCCGCGGTTTGAATGTTGCGATCTGCCAAATGCGGCACCATCCCGAGGTAGGGGGCATCGAGTCGCTGTTTCAGCGCATCGATATTTTCCGGCATCGCCTGCATGGCTGGGTCGATCACGTTGGCAATCCAGCCCGCAATGGGCAAATTTTGGGCGCGAATCGCCCGGGCGGTTAGTAGGGCATGGTTCAGGCAACCCAGCCGCATGCCGACCACTAAAATAACCGGCAAGCCCAGGTCGCGAGCCATTTGGGCAGTATCGTAGCTTTCACTTAACGGCACCTGAAATCCACCCACGCCCTCGACCAGTATCACATCAGCGCTGGCGCATAAATCCGCATAGGCATTGAGGATGACATCAGGTTCAATGCGAATACCCTGGCGCGCAGCGGCGATATGCGGGGCAATCGCATCCTGCAAAGCATAAGGGTTGAGTCGCGTTAAAGATGCAACGATATTGGCATGCGCGCGTAAAAAAGCGACATCTTCATTGATCCATTGGTCATCGATTAAGGTCAAGCCAGCGGCAACCGGTTTCATTGCCAGCGTGGAAAAGCCAGCTTGCTGAAAAGTACGCAGCAATGCGGCGGCGCAGAATGTTTTGCCGATTTCGGTATCGGTTCCAGTGATGAAAAAGCCGTATTTCATTTTTTTCTCGTCATTTCACGAAATTCATCGAGTCCAATAACTTGTTGCCCCTCGACGCTTTTTTGCACCGTGCGTAAAGGCTTCCACGCATGCCCATAAATAACTTCATACGTGGCTGGCAGTTTGCCTTGAGTGCGAAATTTTTCATAGCCTTGCACGATGCGCGCCCACGCCTGGCGACCCATCAGCCCCTGATTCCTGCCGGGCATGACGTTGCGCGCGCCGATCTGTTTCAATTCCTGAAGCAAGGTTTTTAGTTCGCTGTAGGTGAGCGTCAGTATTTCCATATCCATGACGGGGTCGGCAAAACCGGCGTGTACCAGCAGGTCGCCGAGGTCGTGCATGTCGATAAAAACGTTGACATGCGGTTTTTCATCGATGCTGCTGAAGGCTGCGCGCAGTTCTTTCAGCGTGTCGGGGCCGAAGGTGGTGAACATCAATAAGCCGCCGGGCGAAAGCACGCGCAGCGCTTCGCAAAATACGTTTTCCGGATTACACCACTGCAAGGCGAGATTGGAAAAGATCAGATCGGTAGTAGTGCCGGCAAGCGGAATATGCTCCGCATCGGCACAAAGGTAATGTCGTGCAGGCATTTTGCCGAATAGTCGTTTTAGCCATGGTCCGGTATCCAGTTGCCGGCGGGTACAGGCTACCATTTCGGCGGCAAGGTCGAGCGCCACGATTTCTGCCTGCGGGTAACGCGTCCCCAACTTACTGGTTACATAACCCGTGCCACAGCCCAGATCGAGTAGCCGTTGCGGTGATAGTTTGATGTAATCCAGGCGCTGCAACAGGCGGTCGCCGATTTCGCGTTGCAAAAAGGCCGCTTCATCGTAGGTTGAAGCCGCGCGGTTGAACGAATTTTTAATATCGTTTTTGGCGGGGAGAATGAAATGGCTCATTGCTATTACACAAAAAAATAGTTTGATTTTAAAAACGATTTTTTCGTGAAAATATTTCTTCTTGGGTTCCCCTCTTTGAAAAAGAGGGGCGGAGGGGAGATTTACGGTCGTTGATCCTGCGACAAGCAGCGAAAATCCCCCTCGATCCCCCTTTAAAAAGTGGGAAGTCTGATCGTGGATGGTTGAAACAATGAGGTGACACCGAAACAACGCTATTTTTCGTAACATGGGCTTTCCCCGCAAAGAGTCCTTAGTGGTGCGTCCTACATCAGTTACTCACTGATGTTACGCGGAAGCAAAGCAGCGTTTCTATGAAATGGCAAATCTGTGAAAAGATTTATGCTTGGGTTCCCCTCTTTGAAAAAGAGGGGCGGAGGGGAGATTTACGGTCGTTGAT
>CAZRAL010000058.1:0-3764 GCA_964598005.1 uncultured Burkholderiales bacterium | reverse complement strand
AATGAGGTGACACCGAAACAACGCTATTTTTCGTAACATGGGCTTTCCCCGCAAAAAATCCTTAGTGGTGCGTCCTAAATCAAGTTACTCATGGTGCCAAAAATTCCGTTACCGCTTGATGGAAGTGCTCAGGATGCGAAAGAAACGGTGCATGCGCCGCATCGTCGATCAGCAGATATTCTGCCTGTGGCAAACGCTGGGCTAACCAGTGTGCGGCCGGTTCGGGGGTCAACATATCGCGCCTGCCCTGAATGATGAGCGCGGGCTGCTGAATATGCGCCACAGCAGGTCGCAAATCGCTGTCGCGCAACATACTCAAGCCCGCGGCCAAATTGTCGACAGGGGGTTGGCCCTCTGCGCTGAGTGCCGCCTGCAGCGCCGCCACAATGTCGCGGCTGCCCGGCGCATTCATGGCTTGCAAAGCTAAAAAGCTACGGATGGTGCCGGAGAAATCGCGTTGCAGTCGTTGTGCAAAATCTTCGAGAATGGCGGGGCGCATGGCATGCGGCCAATCGGGTTGCTGAACAAAGCACGGGGTGGTGCCGACCAGTACGAGGCGCGAGACCATTTCAGGGTGATAATGCGCCAGGGCCAACGCGAGCTGCCCACCCAATGACCAGCCCAATATGTTTGCAGCCTTTGGTACGTGATCGGCCAGTGTTTTGGCAACGGCGTGGGCCATGTCTTCGATTGAGTGCATCGACTGGGCGGTCATAGGGGGCGAGCGGCCATGACCGGGCAGGTCGATGAGGTACAGCGTCCAATGGCGCGCCAGGGTATTCGCCACACTGTTCCATACCGCGCGATTCAAGCCCCAGCCATGCAGCAAAACCAGCGGGGGACCGTCGCCCCGTGTTTCGATGAATACACTCATGCGCGCGGTTGGGCGTCAGCGGCCTCGATATCCGTCAGGGCGACGATGAGATCCATGATGTCGGCCAGCGTATGCTCGGCTGAAAGCGAAATGCGCAAACGCGCGCGGCCTGGCGGCACGGTAGGCGGGCGAATGGCGGGTACCCAAAAGCCACGCGTGCGCAATGCATCGGCAGCCTGCAAAGCGGCGTGGTTGCTGCCGACGATGACAGGTTGGATAGCGGTGATCGAGGGCTGGAGTTGCCAGCGTTGCAATTTCAAGCCTTGGGAAAAAATCTGAATATTGGCATTCAATTGTTCCCGGCGTTCGTCTTCGTTGTCCAGGATGTGCAGGCTGGTTAGCAATGCAGCGGCAATAACTGGCGGCGTGGCGGTGGTAAAGAGATAAGTGCGCGCACTTTGCAGAATCCATTCGATTACGTTTTCATCGCCAGCGATGAAGGCGCCGTAAACGCCCGCCGCCTTGCCCAGTGTTGCCATATAGACAATACGATCAGAATTTAACCCAAAGTGCGAAAGCGAGCCACGGCCATTTTTGCCCAGTACGCCGAAGCCGTGTGCATCGTCGATTAGCAACAACGCATCGAATTCTTCCGCCAGCTCAAGCAGAGCGGGCAGGGGAGCGAGGTCGCCATCCATACTGAACACAGCATCGGTGACGATCAGTTTGCGCCCGCGCGAATCGGCCTGTGAGGCAAGCAGGGCGCGGAGTTTGGCCATATTGCCATGCGCATAGCGCTTGAATGTGGCGCGCGACAGCAGTGCGCCGTCGTTCAGGCAGGCGTGGTTTAACTTGTCCGCAAAAATAATATCGCCGCGTCCGGCCAAGGCAGTCAGCATGCCAATATTGGCGGCATACCCACTGGGGAAAAAGATGGTTTTGCGCATACCCATAAATTCGGCCAGCCGCTGCTCCAAAAGATGATGGGGTGTCATGTGGCCGCAGACAAAATGTGCGGCCCCCGCGCCTACACCATAACGATCCAGCGCGCGTTTACCCGCTTCCACCACGCGCGGGTCGGCGGCTAGGCCCAGATAATCGTTGCTGGCGAAGGCCGTGAGCCGTCGTCCATCGACCACCACATACGCTCCCTGCGGCGAATCGACTACCCGACGGGTGCGTAGCTGATCGCCTTGCGCTAGCTCGGAGATCAGCGTGGAAAAATCGGAGAGCGGCATATTGATTTTACGAAAATCGCTTCACTTCTACTTCGCTGTTCAGTTTCAATAATCCACGGTTAGATTTTTACCTCTAAAGGAGGGTATTCTCACAAAAAAGCAGATTCCTCGGCTACGCGCTGCTCCGCTCGGAATGACACCTTAATATGCTCCCCGCATAGGCAAAGTGCAAACATGTAAAGAGTTGGCGATAGACGAATCGATAAAAATTCTTGGTAAGGAAATGTGCATTTCTTTGACACGAGCACAATTTGTCATTCCGAACCGCGTAGTTTGCGGTGAGGAATCTGCTTTTGCTTTGGTGCTTGCCGCTGTTGCCAATGGCATAACGATTTTCAATCGCCTTTCCACTTCATCCATTCATAGCGGGGAAGCCGTAATCTGCCATTTCACTGACATATTTTTCCGGCGTAACGTCGATCTCGCATAAAATTTTTATAGCGACGAAAGCCCCAGCTTATCGAACAACGCACGATCCTTTTCCACATCGGGGTTGCCGGTGGTGAGCAGTTTTTCACCGTAAAAGATCGAATTGGCACCCGCCAGAAAACACAGCGCCTGCACGGCCTCGCTCATTTCCTGCCGGCCTGCCGAGAGACGGACAAAACTTTTCGGCATGGTTATACGCGCCACGGCAATAGTGCGCACAAATTCGTTCCAGTCCAGCACCTTTTCGCCGTGCAGTTTTTCATGCAATGGCGTGCCTTCCACCTGCACCAGATAATTGATGGGCACCGATTCGGGTTGCGGATCCAGATTGGCCAATTGCGCAATCAAGCCGGCGCGCTCGCGCCGCGATTCCCCCATGCCCACGATGCCGCCGCAGCACACGCTCATCCCGGCGTGACGTACGCGCTCAAGCGTATCGAGGCGATCTTGATAAGTACGTGTGCTGATGATCTCACCGTAAAAAGTCGGCGCGGTATCCAGATTGTGATTGTAGTAGTCCAGCCCAGCCTCTTTAAGCTGTTCGGCCTGACCTTCTTTTAGCATGCCCAGCGTGCAACAGGTTTCCAGCCCCAATGCTTTGACTTCACGCACCATCTCCAGCACCGGTTCCAGATCGCGCTGTTTAGGCCCCCGCCAGGCCGCGCCCATGCAAAATCGGGTTGCGCCATGCTGCTGCGCCTGTTTTGCCGCGGCCACCACCTCTTCGACGTTTAGCAGCGCTTCGTTATCGACTTCAGTGTGATAGCGCGCGGCTTGTGGGCAGTAACCACAATCTTCCGGGCAGCCACCGGTTTTGATTGATAGCAGGGTAGAAAGCTGAACGCGATTTGCATCGTGATGCGTGCGATGTACGGTTTGTGCCTGATACATTAAATCGTTAAAGGGCAGGTCGAACAATGCCGCGATTTGCTGGAGCGTCCAACGCTCAGGTGCGATCTCTTGAGATTTGGAAAGGGGGAGGGTGGTCGGATTGAACGTGAGGACTTGATCCATAATGTTCTCTGAAAAGGTAGTGGCGTGGGTGCGGTAGACTGCGCATTATTCAGGCAAGCACGATCGACTGTCAATTTCTTACTGATGTTAGGCAGAAGCAAAGCAACTTTCCTATGAAATGGCAATTTCATGAAATGATTTCCGCATGGGTTCCCCTCTTTGGAAAAGAGGGGCGGAGGGGAGATTGAGAGTGGTAGTTTCAGCACCAAGCCTCAATTGTAGTAGTTTCGACTTGATCTGACAGTAGGGCCTTGCCAAAGGGCGGGGTT
>CAZRAL010000057.1:0-16162 GCA_964598005.1 uncultured Burkholderiales bacterium | reverse complement strand
CGCCCCGAAAGGCAAGGCGATTGCCCCGGCTTCGCGGCCTGTGCTGCGCGAGGCTTCCGCTACGCCGGGGCCTCCTTGGCTTCGTATCAACGGATACGACCTACGTCGCATGCCTTGAATCTGGACTATTCTTGTCAAAACGCGGCTCATGGAGGACTTATTCAGAGGTTCCTTAAGATTATTCAGGCAGCTTGTTATGCATGATCGTCACAGCGCGGGCGACATGTTAACGAAATGTCCCGAATTACTTCACGTGCAAGATAGCGTGGGAGAAATCGTGCTTCACTATTGTGCGATCGAAGGCAAAGTGGATGCCGTTGATTGGTTGCGACAACAAGGCGCTCCAATCGATATGGCTGATAACAGCCACACCACACCATTAATATATGCTGCACTGGGGGGCTGCCGGCCAGTTGTTCATCAGCTGCTTGAAGGCGGCGCAAACTTGAATAAGACCAGCGTTATCTGGGGCACTGCCTTACATGCGGCGGCCAGTCATGGGTACGCTGATATTTGTGAGGTTCTTTTGAAAGCAGGCGCCTCGGTAAATATTCCAGATGATTGCGGCCAGCACCCTTGGGATGTTGCATTGCCGCGCAAGGCAGCGGCAGTGCGGCTGGTGCTGGCAGCATTTGGAGGGAAGCCGGCTTTCCAAGATTAAAATCTTGATCTATACAACATTTTGAAAATGAACCATCAGGTCGTTCCATGCGACTGGTAAAATAATAGTCTTTCTCTTTGTAAGCAATCATGATTCGCACCCGTTACGCCCCCAGTCCTACGGGATACACCCACCTCGGTAATATTCGTACAGCGTTATTCGCCTGGGCTTATGCCCGTCGGCACAAGGGCGTCTTTATTTTGCGGATCGAGGATACCGATCAGGAGCGTTCCACGGAATCGGCAGTCAAGGTCATTCTCGAAGCCATGGATTGGCTCGGCCTGAACTACGACGAAGGGCCATTCTTCCAGATGCAGCGCATGTCCCGGTACAAGGAGGTCATTGCAGTCCTGCTTCAGCAAGGCAAGGCCTATCATTGCTTTACCACGCCAGAAGAACTCGATGCCTTGCGCGAGCAACAAATGACGCGTGGCGAGAAGCCGCGCTACGACGGCCGGTGGCGTCCCGAGCCGGGCAAGTCGTTGCCGCCAATCCCGGAAGGCATCAAGCCGGTGGTGCGTTTTCGCAACCCGCTGAATGGGGTGGTTGGGTGGGACGATCAGATTAAAGGGCGCATCGAATTTCAAAATAGCGAACTTGACGATTTGGTCATTGCCCGGCCGGATGGCACACCGACCTATAATTTTTGTGTGGTGGTGGATGATATTGATATGCGTATTACGCATGTGATTCGTGGCGACGATCACGTAAACAATACGCCACGGCAGATTAATCTCTATGAGGCATTGGGGGCTACACCGCCTGTGTTTGCTCATACCCCGACGGTGCTGGGGCCAGACGGAGCCAAACTCGCCAAACGTCATGGCGCTAAAAGCGTGATGGAATATCGCGATGAAGGTTATTTGCCGGAGGCCATGATCAACATGCTGGCCCGGCTGGGGTGGTCGCATGGCGATGATGAAATTTTTACGCCCGCACAATTTGTAGCGTGGTTCGATATCAAGGACATCAGTATTTCCGCTTCACGATTTGACCCCGATAAGTTGCTCTGGTTGAATCAGGAACATGTCAAAAGAATGCCGCTGGAGAAACTGGCCACGCAATTAAAACCTTTTTTCGAATGCAAGGAATACGATTTGGCCAAAGGGCCATCAATCGGGCAGGTGGCTCATCTTTTGCACGATCGCATTCCGACTCTTGCACAAATGGCGGAAGCGGCCCGTTATTTTTATATTCGACCTGTGGTCGATAGGGCGCAGTGGTCGACACGCATCACGCCGGAAAATCAGCAGGCATTGAAAGAATTGATCGTGTTGCTTGCTGAAACCGCCTGGGACAAAGCTGCAATAAATGCAGCGATCAAAGCTCAGGTAGTTCGGCATGGGTTGAAGATGCCGCAACTCATGATGCCTTTACGCATCCTCATTACCGGGCAAACCCAAACGCCTGCCATCGATGCCATTATGGAAATTTTGGGCCGGGAGGAGACGTTGGCTCGTCTGGGTTCCCCTCTTTGAAAAAGAGGGGCGGAGGGGAGATTTGCGGTCGCCCAACCTGGGATAAGCAGCGAAAATCCCCCTCGATCCCCCTTTTTCAAAGGGGGAGGTCTGATCGTGGAAGGTTGTAGCAATAAGGTGATGTCAAAGCAAAACATTTTTTGTGATATTGGCTTTCGGCCAAAAATTTTTCTCGCCAGCGCGTATCAGTCATCAATTCAGGAAATGGAACCCTTTTTTGTTTCTACATTAGTCGTCACTATCAGTGAGATCGGCGATAAAACGCAACTTCTCGCTTTATTGCTGGCCGCGCGTTTTCGTAAACCCCTCCCCATTATCGGCGGTATTTTTTTGGCAACATTGCTCAATCATGGTCTTGCAGGGATAGTAGGCGAGATGATCCGCCGTGCGCTGGATCCCCATGTCTTGCGGTGGCTGCTGGGGCTTTCTTTTATCGCCATCGCCATTTGGGCGCTTAAGCCAGATTCAATGGAAAATGACGCCGTGCCACAATCTGCTTATGGCGTTTTTGCGTTGACGTTTATCACTTTTTTTCTGGCCGAAATCGGCGATAAAACCCAGCTGGCTACGGTCACCCTGGCTGCCAAATATCCCTCCCTGATACAAGTGGTGATGGGGACGACGTTGGGCATGCTGATTGCCGATGTGCCTGCTGTACTGTTGGGTGAAAAAGTTGCGCACAAGCTGCCATTGAAATTGATCCGCCTGATTGCCGCTGCCATTTTTACCACGCTGGGGATTATTATTTTGGTTACGGGATAAAGGCGAAAACATGGATGGAGACGAAGCGGAATGACCATGATTGATAAAGAGGCCGCTATAAGAAGCCGGTTGATTGAGCTCGGTCAGGAACATGGTGATCTGGATCGGGCCATCAATGTTCTTGCTGAGGTCCCTTTGCCTGACCAATTACAGTTACAGCGCCTGAAAAAACGAAAATTGTTGCTGAAGGATCAAATTGCTTTTCTGCAATCGCAGTTGGACCCGGATATTTCTGCCTGACTGATGTTAATGCAATCACACTATGAAAATGGCTTGCCCAACCCTAAACCGTCACCGTCATTCCCGCGAAAGCGGGAATCCAGCGACTTTGTGAGGCGTAGTTATGGCAAAAATCTACAAACGCCACTGGGCCCCCGCTGCAGCCTGCCCTCGAATGCTTTTATCGGGGGCGATGGCGACAAATTTTTTAGCGCTCGTGCGCCGAAACGGTGCGTGGATCCTTCTTGCAGCGGATTAAAGAATTTGCGTTCTTATGACAAGTTTAAGATTGATCCCGTAGCTGTACGTAACATCAGTCCCTGATTTATTTCCTTATCAAAATCAAATGAAAAAAATTCTTTTAGGCATGGCGGTCATTACCGGTTTGCTTCTTGTTGGCGGGGGAGGGTACTGGTTAGGTTCGCTGGCTTCGCCCAAACCCCAAAACAAATCCGCAACACAAGCAAACAGTGCGCCGCCCGCGATTACGGTCGAGGCGGGCAAAGTAGCGCAAATCTCCCTGCCGCAAGGTATTACGGCGGTGGGTAGTTTGCGCTCGGACGAATCGATTACCTTGCGGCCGGAAGTGGCTGGGCGAATTTCCGAAATTTTGTTCAAGGAAGGCCAGCGCGTGGCGCAAGGCACGGTACTGGTGCGGTTCGATGCTTCGGTGCAACGCGCCGAATTCGAGCAGGCCAAAGCCAATCTTCAGTTGAACAAAAGCAAGTTTGAACGTGCCGTGGATTTGCAGAAGAAAGGCTTTATTTCCAGTCAGGCCAGAGAAGAGGCAGAAAACCATTATCGTGTTTCCGAAGCTGCAGCCGAACTGGCCAATGCCAAATTGTCCAAACTGGTTTTACGTGCGCCATTTTCAGGCATTGTTGGCTTGCGCACTGTCAGCGTAGGCGATTATGTAAAAGATGGTCAGGACATCGTCAATCTCGAAGGGATTGATCCGTTGAAAGTGGATTTCAAAGTACCGGAAATTTACCTCAAGCAGGTTGCAGTTGGTCAAGCCTTGCAAATTGGTCTGGATGCGTTTCCCAATCAGATCTACGAGGGAAAGGTGTTCGCCATTAATCCGCTGGTCGATGCCAACGGGCGCTCCATTGTGATTCGTGCGGTGATCAAAAATGGCGAGGCCCGGCTGCGCCCGGGTATGTTTGCGCGGGTGCGCTTGTTGTTTAGCGACCATCGCGATTCACTGGTGGTTTCCGAGCAGGCGCTTATTCCGGTTGGTGACGATCAGTATGTTTTTAAGGTGGTCGATGGCCGGGCGCAGCGGGTCAAAATCGATATTGGCCAGCGCCGCGCTGGAAGGGTGGAGGTGCTGCAGGGATTGAAATCTGACGATATGGTGGTGACGGCGGGACAGCTCAAATTGCGTGATGGCGCCCCGGTAAAAGTAGTCCCGCCCGCAGTCGCCGGGTTACCTGCTGCAAAAAGTACGGCACCGGAAAGTGGCTCTGTTCGCTCAGAAAGCAGTCAACCCGTTATACAGAAAACCGGGGGTAAATCATGACCTTGCCCGAGCTGTGTATTAAACGGCCGGTTTTTGCGACTGTATTGAGCCTTGCTGTTTTGTTGATCGGGCTGATTTCGTATAGCCGTTTATCGGTGCGCGAATATCCGAAAATCGACGAGCCGGTCGTGAGCGTTGAAACCGTCTATAAAGGCGCTTCGGCGGAGGTGGTGGAGTCGCAGATTACCAAGCCGTTGGAAAATTTGTTGTCCGGCATCGAAGGCATTGATGTGATGACATCGAATAGTCTGGCCGAACGCAGCCAGATCAATATCAAGTTCAAACTGACGCGCGATCCCGATTCCGCTGCTGCGGATGTGCGCGATAGGGTGGCGCGGGTGCGTGGCCGGCTTCCAGAAGCAGCTGGGGATTCTTTTATTGCCAAAGTTGAAGCCGATGCACAGCCGATTATGTTTGTGGGGTTTTCCAGTGATAGACACACAGACATCGAGGTGTCTGATTACGCGAATCGTTATATAAAGCCGCGTTTTTCTGTGCTGCCGGGGGCGGCGGATGTGCGCATTTTCGGTGAACGCCAGACCTCGATGCGCATCTGGCTGGATCGCGGCAAGCTGGCGGCATATCGCCTGACGCCGCAGGATGTCGAAGAGGCCTTGCGACGGCAGAATGTGGAGCTGCCCGCAGGACGTATCGAAAGTCAGGCGCGCGAATTTTCGGTGCTGGCACAGACCGATTTGCAAACGCCCGATGAATTTTCCAATATTGTGGTCAAGGACGTGGCGGGTTCACCGGTACGTTTGCGGGAAGTGGCCAAGGTCGAAGTCGGACCCGTCGATGAACGGGTTATTGCGCGTTATAAAGGTGGCAAGGCGGCCAATCTGGGCATTATCAAACAGGCCACGGCCAATCCATTGGAATTATCCAAAGCCGTTCGGCTTGAGATTGACAATATCAGGCAAACGCTTCCTCCCGGAATGATGATCGAGGCGGCCTACGATTCATCGGTATTTATCGAACAATCGATCAAGGCCGTATTCAGCACCATTCTGGAAGCGGTATTACTGGTCGCACTGGTCATTTTTTTCTTTTTACGCAATCTGCGCGCCACCATCATTCCCCTGGTCACCATACCGATTTCACTGATCGGCGCATTCGGGCTCATGTATGCCTTCGGTTTTACGATCAATACGCTGACCTTGCTGGCGATGGTACTGGCCATTGGTCTGGTGGTCGATGATGCGATTGTGGTGCTGGAAAATATTTATCGTAATCTGGAGCAGGGCATGCCGCGTCTTGAAGCGGCACTGGTTGGGGCGAGGGAAATTGCTTTTGCAGTCATTGCGATGACGATTACACTGGCTGCCGTTTATGCGCCATTGGCATTTGCAACGGGGCGCACCGGCCGGTTGTTTATCGAGTTTGCGCTGGCGTTGGCGGGCGCGGTGCTGGTATCCGGCTTTGTGGCGCTCACGCTGTCACCGATGATGTGTTCGTTACTATTGAAGCACGAAGTCAAACACGGCAAGCTGTATAACGCCATTGAGAATTTTTTTGTTTGGCTGACCGCCACCTACAAACGTGCGGTTATGACCACCTTGAACAATCGCTGGATTGCGGTCGGATTGTGGCTAACTTTTGCGGGTATTGCCGCGCCATTATTTTTAACGCTTAAACAGGAACTGGCGCCAGTCGAGGACCGCGGAATCATTTTCGGCGTGGTGTCCGCTCCAGAAGGAGCGACAGTATCGTATACGGCGCACTATATCAAGCAAATTGAGGAATTTTACAGTCAGGTGCCGGAAGCTCATCGCTACAATTCGATTGCCGGTTTTCCGACTGTATCGAATGGCATGGCGATATTGCGCCTCAAGGACTGGAGCGAGCGTACGCGCAAACAGCAGGATATCGCGCGCGAGTTACAGCCTAAATTTGCCAGCCTGGCTGGCGTGATGGCCTTTCCCATCAATCCCGCTTCTCTGGGGCAAGGGCGCGATAAGCCGGTTCAGTTTGTCATCATGACCCAAGCCCCGTTTAGTGAATTACAACAATATGTGGATCGCCTGGTTGGTGAAGCGATGAAAAATCGCGGTTTGGTCAATGTCGATTCTGATCTCCGGCTCAATAAACCGGAATTGAAAATAGCGATCAATCGCGACAAAATTGCGGATGTAGGGACCAATGTCGAAGCAGTAGGACGCACGCTTGAAACCATGCTGGGCGGCCGACAGGTGACGCGGTTCAAACGCGACGGTGAACAATATGATGTGATTGTGCAGGTGGCCGATGTGGATCGTTCCAGTCCGGACGATATAACCAATATCTATGTGCGTGGCAAGAATAACGAAATGGTGCAACTTTCCAATTTGCTGACCGTGCGTGAATCGGTTGCGCCGCGAAGCCTCAATCACTTTAACAAGCTGCGTTCCGCCACCATCAATGCCAACCTTGCCGAGGGGTATGCGCTGAAAGATGCCATCGATTATATGCAGCGGGCCGCCAAACAGGTTTTGCCCCCCACGGTACAAACGGATCTGAACGGGCAATCACGCGAGTTTCGCGATTCTTCCAGCAGCATTTTTCTCACTTTTTTGCTGGCGCTGGCGTTTATTTATCTTGTGCTGTCCGCACAGTTCGAGAGTTTTATCGATCCCTTCATTATCATGTTGACGGTTCCCTTGTCGATGACCGGCGCGCTTCTGGCGCTATGGTTGTCCGGCGGAACATTGAATGTCTATAGCCAGATTGGTCTGATCACGCTGGTCGGATTGATTACCAAGCATGGCATTCTCATCGTCGAATTCGCCAATCAATTGCAGGAAAAGGGCATGGCATTGCGCGAGGCCATTGTCGAATCCACTGTTTTAAGATTACGGCCGATTTTGATGACGACCGGGGCTATGGTGCTGGGCGCGATTCCGCTGGCGCTGGCGCGCGGCGCGGGTGCCGAGTCGCGCCAGCAGATAGGCTGGGTGATCGTTGGCGGGATGACGCTGGGGACGGTATTGACGCTATTTGTAGTGCCTACGGCTTATGCCTTGCTGGCGCGACAACATGGGGGCAAGAGCAAATCACAGAATTTTTTGATTGAACCTGCACCTGTCGGCGCGCCTTGAGCACGGATGCTACGCAAAAATAAAGCACAACCGACTTCCCCATTTTTTAAAGGGGGATCGAGGGGGATTTTCGGTGCTTGTCGCTTGTTCAGCGACCGCAAATCTCCCCTCCGCCCCTCTTTTCCAAAGAGGGGAACTACTGCTGCTTCGAACAACCGCTGTTGCGTTCTACTGAGAAAAAATTTTTCAACGAAAAAGCCATTTTCACCAAAATGTCATTTTGCTAAGGCGCAGCGAACCATTCGCACAATCTGATGTGACCATTCTCCTGATTCCCTATGCCCCTCGTTACTTATCCCGATAGCCCTTACAAACTGAATCAGCCTTTTCCACCGGCTGGCGACCAACCGCAGGCGATCGAAAAACTGGTTGAGGGCATTCGCGATGGCCTGGCTTTTCAAACCCTGCTGGGCGTAACGGGTTCCGGTAAAACCTACACCATGGCGAATGTCATCGCGCAATTGGGGCGGCCTGCGCTGATCATGGCGCCCAACAAGACGCTGGCGGCACAGTTGTATGCAGAAATGAAAGAATTTTTCCCCGAAAATGCGGTGGAATATTTCGTTTCCTACTACGACTACTATCAACCGGAGGCGTATGTTCCCTCGCGCGATCTATTTATCGAAAAGGATTCGTCGATCAACGAACACATCGAACAAATGCGCTTGTCCGCCACCAAATCACTGCTGGAGCGGCCGGATGCGGTGATTGTGGCGACGGTATCGTGCATCTACGGTATCGGCGATCCCGGGGATTATTACGATATGCGCATGATCGTGCGGCAAGGCGACAAAACCGATCCGCGTGAGCTGATCCGGCAGTTGACGGCGATGCAATACGCACGCGCCGAGCTCGATTTCAAGCGCGGTACATTCCGCGTGCGCGGCGATTCAATCGATATTTTCCCGGCGGAAAATGCCGATTTGGCGCTGCGCATTTCTCTTTTTGATAATGAGGTAGACAGCCTCACCCTTTTCGATCCGCTCACCGGGCATACGCTGCAAAAAGTGCCGCGTTTTGGCGTTTACGCCAAAAGTCATTATGTGACCACACGCGGAACGACGCTGCGCGCGGTCGAAACCATCAAGGTCGAATTGCGCGAACGCCTGGAATTTTTTCAGAAGGAAGGCAAGCTGCTCGAGGCGCAACGTATCCAGCAGCGCACGACTTTCGATCTGGAAATGCTCAATGAAATCGGTTTTTGCAAGGGAATCGAAAATTATTCGCGCCACCTGAGCGGGCGTGCTCCCGGCGAGCCCCCCCCGACATTGATTGATTACCTGCCCAAGCAGGCCTTGATGATTATCGATGAGAGCCACGTCACGGTTCCCCAGGTGGGCGGCATGTATAAAGGCGACCGCGCGCGCAAGGAAAATCTGGTGGACTACGGCTTTCGTCTGCCATCCGCGCTGGATAATCGCCCGCTGCGTTTCGATGAATTTGAAGGCATGATGCGGCAAACGGTTTTTATCTCGGCAACGCCTGCCGATTATGAGGCCAAGCATTCCGCTCAGGTGGCAGAGCAGGTGGTGCGCCCCACCGGGTTGGTGGATCCAACGCTGATTGTTCGCCCAGCCTCTACACAAGTTGACGACTTATTGTCGGAAATTAATGCGCGCGTTAAGGTTGGTGAACGTGTGTTGGTTACCACGCTGACCAAACGCATGGCGGAAGATCTCGCCGATTATCTTGCCGAACATGGCATTAAAGTCCGTTATCTGCATTCGGATATCGAAACGGTGGAACGGGTCGAGATTATTCGCGATTTGCGGCAGGGCATTTTTGATGTGTTGATCGGCATCAACCTGCTACGTGAGGGGCTGGATATCCCTGAAGTTTCACTGGTCGCCATTCTCGACGCAGACAAGGAAGGCTTCTTGCGCAGCACGCGCTCGTTAATTCAGACTATCGGGCGGGCGGCACGCAACATCAATGGTACGGCGATTTTGTATGCAGACCGGGAAACCAATTCGATGCGCGCGGCGATTTCGGAAACCGAGCGGCGGCGCAGCAAACAAGTCGCATACAATCTCGCCCACGGCATTCAGCCGCGTTCGGTATCGAAACGCATCAAGGACCTGATCGATGGCGTATACGATATTGACGAAAAGCGGGTAGAGCGCAAGGCCGCGCAGGAACGAAAAAAATACGACGTTCTTTCCGAAAAACAATTCGAGACGACCATCAAACGGCTCGAGCGGGAAATGAACGAAGCCGCGAAAAATCTCGAATTTGAAAAAGCGGCCGAGTTGCGCGATGAATTGAAAACAATGCGTAATAAATTTTTGTTGATGGCAGGCCGGGAAAACGAATGAAAAAAATTCTGTTTGTCTGTATGGGTAATATCTGCCGTTCGCCAACAGCTGAGGGCGTTTTTTTGAAACTGCTGGCGGAACACAATATGCAAGGAAAAGTGCATGTTGGCTCGGCTGGAACACACGATTATCACGTCGATTCACCTCCCGATGCGCGGGCCATAGAACATGCGGCACGTCGCGGCTACGATTTGAAGCCATTACGGGGACGCCAGATTTCCCCCTCCGATTTTGAAACTTATGATTACATTCTGGTGATGGACAAGATCAATATGCGCCATCTCAAATCGATTTGTGCAACGCATAACCAGGAAAAAATTGAATTACTTCTGGATTATGGCGACTCTTATCAAGGTGAAGACGTGCCGGATCCTTATCAAGGTGGCGCAGAGGATTTTGAGCGCGTGCTTGATATGATCGAGGATGGCTGTAATGGGCTGCTTAAATTTCTTCGTGCCCGCGACCGTTCACGCAATTGATCTTGTTTTGGCATTATTCCATTTCTAAATCAAAACTTACTTTGTCGGCTTCGCCTTGCCGTATTGCGCATATTGTCTGCGGCTCGCCTTTGTGTCATTTTTGATTTAGAAATGGAATTAGCTATTGAAAGCGCTGACTATTCGCAAGAATAGTCAGCGCTTCGGCAAAACCGGTTTGCTATTGGACAGATGAATTGTTGGATTCCCCGGTTTTGGTCTCGACAAATATCAGCGGTTCGTTCACCGCTTCGCGTTTTTTGCGTAGGCGGGGATTGGCCCGGCGTGGAGGTTCTTGATCAACGCCAGGGGACGAAGGCTGAATTTTTTCGACAGCCGTTTCGATAATGACCAGAGGCTCGGTGACTGGTACTGCGGACGCTTGGCGTCGGTGACGGGGGCGCGGTACGGCTCGTGGGAGCAATGTGTCAGGGATTTGATCGATAGTGCCCATTGTCGGCTTGATAACCGGTGCCGATTTGGCGGCGATAACAGTTGCACTTTCTGTTGATGTAATTTCGTTAGCTGGCTGAGAATGCGCACTTTCCATAAAGGCTGTCGAAGCTACGAATGACGAATTTGCCGAGGGCATCGAATGTGCCGCGTCTACAATCGTGTTTTCGGAAGCGTTACCGATCTCGGCATTCGAAGTGGATTCTTCTTTGATTGCCGGTTGAGCAGGCAACTCGGCTTTACGCGTCTGCTGTTCCGGGCGCTCTCCACGCCCACGCCGCCGCCGCCCACGCCCTTCATTTTTTTCACTGGAATCGATATGCTTCGCTTCCAGGGTTGGTTTTGGTGTTTGAGCTTGCGATGGACGTTTTTTCTGCTGTGGTTGGTTCGTTCCAGTATCGTGTTCTTCCAGCGGCGGTTTAGTCTCGACCGACTTGCTGTTACGCGGCTCTTGTTTCTGTTCGGCGTTACGTTGGCGGCCTTCGTGACGTCCCCCACGTTCACGATCCTGTTTAGGGCCACGCTTGCGTTCGTCGCGGCGTGGGCGCTCGCCACGTGCATTACGGTCTGGTTTGGCGGTGGTTGGGGGAGGCTGTGTTAAAGGCTCTGCTTTGAACCACTCCATAATACGTTGCCACAAGGAAACAGGGGCGTTTGCGGAAGCGCGGGAAGGACGTTCGGGGGAGATCGGTGCAGGTTGGGAAGGTGTAATGCCTTTGACAATCGGTTCCGGACGTGCAGGCTTGGCATCGCTTTCCTGGCCAATGACAGCTTTGATTTCCTCAACCGGTTTATTGACCATTTGATAGCTGGGCATGGTTAATTCAAGTTTTTCGGAGTCATGGCGCAAGCGTTCAATTTCATAATGGGGCGTTTCAAGGTGTACGTTGGGGATGAGCAGCACGTTGACTTTGAAACGCATTTCTATTTTGTGGATGTCTTGCCGCTTCTCGTTCAGTAAAAAAGTTGCGACATCAACTGGCACTTGCGCGTGTACAGCACTGGTGTTTTCCTTCATGGCTTCTTCCTGTATGATGCGCAGGATATGTAGCGCCGAAGAGGCGGTATCGCGGATGTGCCCCAGGCCATGACAACGGGTGCAAGGGATGTAGCTTGACTCCGAAAGGGCGGGTTGCAAACGCTGGCGAGAAAGCTCCAGCAGGCCAAAGCGTGAAATTTTCCCGGTCTGGACGCGTGCACGGTCATGGCTCAATGCATCACGCAAACGGTTTTCAACTTCGCGCTGATTCTTGACCGATTCCATATCGATAAAATCGATGACCACCAGACCTCCTAGGTCGCGCAAGCGAAGCTGGCGGGCAATTTCGTCGGCGGCCTCGCAATTGGTGCGAAATGCTGTTTCTTCGATATCGTGGCCGCGCGTTGCGCGGGCTGAATTGACATCGATGGAAACCAGCGCCTCGGTGTGGTCGATGATGATGGCCCCACCGGAAGGCAGGGCAACATCGCGGCGATATGCGGTTTCAATCTGATGCTCGATCTGGAACCGCGAGAAAAGCGGGACGTCGTCCTTGTAAAGCTTGACCTTATTGACATTGCCAGGCATGACAGTTGACATGAAAGACTGCGCCTGCTCGAATATTTCCGGGGTGTCGATCAGGATTTCGCCGATATCGGGCTGAAACAGGTCACGGATGGCGCGTACCACAAGGCTCGATTCCAGATAAATCAATTCCGGTGCCTTGACTTCTTTGGAAGCACTCTCAATCGCTTCCCAAAGTTGCAGGAGATAACTCATATCCCATTTTAATTCTTCAGCGGAGCGGCCAATACCAGCGGTGCGGGCAATGACACTCATTCCTGTTGGAATATTGAGTTGATCAAGGATCTCGCGTAGCTCTGCTCGCTCTTCGCCTTCAATACGACGGGAAACACCGCCACCACGCGGGTTGTTGGGCATAAGAACAAGATAACGACCAGCGAGGGAAATATAAGTCGTCAGCGCCGCGCCTTTATTACCACGCTCGTCTTTTTCGACTTGAACGAGGATTTCCTGACCGACTTTAAGATTTTGGGCAATTCTGGCACGGGTGCCTTCCCCATCATCGCCCTGAATATAGGTGCGGGTCAGTTCCTTGAAAGGCAAAAAACCGTGACGATCTGCACCATAATCGACAAAGACCGCTTCCAGCGAAGGTTCTACACGGGTAACGGCCGCTTTGTAAATATTACTTTTGCGTTGCTCTTTACCAGCATGTTCTATATCTAGGTCAATCAGCTTCTGACCATCTACAATGGCAACCCGCAGTTCTTCCGCCTGGGTTGCGTTAAACAACATTCGTTTCATGTTCTTCTTTCCCGTACTTTCAAGACAGGAGGGAAATAACGATGAGGCTAGGGCATTATCGATGCAACGATACTACAGTGCGATGCCCTTATGAAGCATAGGCTTAGCGTGGAATATAAGTTGTTTGATTGAAATTAACGAAATCCACAATGCGCCATCACTTTCTGTTGTGTTGCCCGTCAAACGGCAACAACGGATTATCCTCAATGCGACCTCAGCCGGAAAATCAGCGAAGCCATGTTCCCTCACGCCGCAAACCCTTTGGGGTTCAAGCACGCAATTCGTTTAATATCGCTACTTGGTTGCGGCGAGCGAAAACGGCCGCTCGTATTCCGAACTCCAGAAATTGAACCGGGATGCTGGCGGTAGGTTTTGATTAACCGCGCGGATCACTGGATAAAAATCCGGATTGCGGCGATTGTCAAGACGAGTAAAGAAATGAGGCCTGGATAATTCAGATGACTCCCATTTCCCAAAGCGCACAATTTTATTGCTTTGCCTGAACTGACACGCTTGAAAATCAACGAGATATAAGTATAACGTAAGATGCCTATCACTGCGAAGGAAAATCAACATAAAGCCGATGCCGCCACTGAGGCTGCTGTTACTTACCTGACCATTGACGATACCGTAGAAGGGCAGCGCGTCGATAATTTTTTGCTAACGCATCTTAAACGCGTTCCCCAAAGCCATATTTACCGTATTTTAAGATCGGGGGAAGTGCGCATAAACAAAGGGCGCATTGCAGCGGATTATCGTTTGCAGGCAGGTGATGTATTACGCATCCCCCCCGTGCGCATAGCCGTTGCCCGGCCCGACGAGCAGCCAGCCTCTGCACGCATGCATCAGCGCGGTATTCGGTTTGAAATTCTTTATGAGGACGAAGCGCTGCTGGCATTGAATAAACCGGCTGGCATGGCCGTACATGGCGGCAGTGGAATCAGCCTAGGAGTGATCGAAGCGCTTCGTCAAATACGCCCGGAAGCCCGGTTTCTCGAATTGGTTCATCGGCTGGATCGAGAGACATCGGGGGTATTGTTGCTGGCAAAAAAACGCAGCGCCCTGACCATATTGCATGCACAACTGCGCGGCGAAGCCAAAACGCGCGCCGATAAACGCTATATTGCGCTTGTGAAAGGGCAGTGGCCCGATGAAAAACGTCACGTGCGCTTGAGGCTCGCTAAATATGTCATTGCTAATGGAGAAAGACGTGTTGCAGTCGATGAAGACAATGGGGTAGAAGCGCACACTGTTTTTAGCCGGATGGAAAATTTTGCCGATGCTACCCTGCTTGAAGCAGATATTCGTACCGGCCGTACGCATCAGATCCGTGTTCATTTGACGCATCTCGGTTTTCCCATTTTAGGCGACGACAAATACGGGGATTTTCCCCTGAACAAATCAATTGCGGCAGCTCGAAACGGTGGCTTGAAGCGCATGTTTTTGCATGCCCATTTTTTTGCGACACAGCACCCGCTAACGGGTTTACATCTTGAAATTCGGGCCCCGCTGCCTTCCGATCTAGAACATTACTTGCACTATTTGCGTGAAGGCATAAAGGCAGCAAGCGAGCCACGAAGCAGACTTCGATAAGATTTGATTAGGTCTGTATAAGGAAGCATGCTATAACTCATGTAAATTTGTGTTATTTCATGAATAACCACGCATTGTCTTCTATGAAAGTGGTCTATAATTAAATTACGATATTCCATGCTGAAAACGGTGACAGCTTGTGGAGTTTGTGTTTCGCCAGGAATGGTTTTTGGCAGCAGGAACGAGTTTCCTCAAGTACAGTGAGCCAGTCAGTACCATCAAGAAACCGGCAGATTCGTTGCAGCAGGATAAAACGTTTCACATACAGCAAAGTACCAACTATTTTCAATGAAGCTCCCCCCGAATCCAGATAACTGGGAAAAAACGATTTTGGAAAAGCTCCTACTGGAGACACTTGTCGAGCAGAGACGTGCACGCCGGTGGGGAATTTTTTTTCGATTATTGAGCTTTACGTTTTTACTATTCATTGCAGGTGCTTTTTTTTCGGGGAACATACGCGAAGTATCTTCCCTAGAAAGTCATACGGCCTTGGTCGATCTCAAAGGGGTAATCACTACGGATTCGAAGGCTTCTGCAGACAAGATTATCAGCGCATTGCGACAAGCCTTTAAGAATAAACATACCAAAGGAGTGGTGCTGCGCATCAATAGTCCTGGCGGCAGCCCGGTGCAAGCGGGCTATATCAATGATGAAATCAGGCGGTTGCGGGCGAAATATCCCGATATTCCATTACACGTTGCAGTGCAGGATATTTGTGCATCGGGCGGCTATTATGTAGCGGTTGCGGCTGACCGTATTTTTGTAGACAAGGCCAGCATTGTCGGCTCGATTGGCGTGTTGATGGATGGATTCGGTTTCACGGGAACAATGGATAAATTGGGCGTCGAACGGCGCTTGATCACTGCTGGCGAGAACAAAGGGTTTCTCGACCCCTTTTCACCGCTGAATCCTGAACAGCAAAAATATGCCAAGCAGATGGTTGATGAGATTCACCAGCAATTTATTAAGGTGGTAAAACAAGGCCGCGGAAAGCGGCTCAAGGAAATACCCGAAATGTTTTCGGGCCTGGTCTGGTCGGGGGAACGCAGTGTTGAACTCGGGCTTGCGGATGGATTGGGAAATTTGGATTCCATTGCGCGCGATATTATCAAAGCGGAACAAATTGTCGATTTCACCCCGGAAGAATCGTTCCCAGAATTGCTTGCCCATCGATTAGGGGCGAAGGCAGGAGAGGGGTTCTGGAAGAGTATGACGTTGGGTTCAACGCGTGATTCTTCGACACTTAATTAACTGATGTTACGCACGGTCACATGAAAAGTGGTAATTTTTGCGGATGAAAA
>CAZRAL010000056.1:0-16600 GCA_964598005.1 uncultured Burkholderiales bacterium | reverse complement strand
GTCATTGGCTTTCTTAGCGTTACTGCTACGAAGATTATGAACACGTTCTAAGGAAAGAATGCTTGTTCCGTGCGGATCATGTGGCAGAACAACCCACTGCCACATGAACCGCACGGCTGCATAAAACCCCATCGGCAAAGCCGGGGGCTGGAATGAAATCGTAACTAACTGCAAAGGAGCGTTTCCACCGATTGCACAGGCAATCATGAAGTGATGGCAAAACAGGTTAGACCGTGGCCGGGTAAGCTCGTACCTGTCATCGCACCTCGAGTGCGTCGGAATGATAGAGCCCCAGCCAGCGGATTCCATCAGGGACTAGGCCATTGTTGGCCACAATTAAAGTCCGAATATATGGCTGCAATCTTTATCTGTTTTGTTCAACACAAATTGATTGTTGTTGCAGTTCCGGGGGCGTCCATATATGACAGGCTACTTGTCAAGCAACGCTAGTTTTATCAGCTACACTTTGTCGCAGGGCTCAACCTGCCTGTGACTTCCCTTGTGTCACTGTTGATTTAGAAATTCATGCCGCCGCCCCAACCTGTTGCGAGAGCTTGCTTACCAACAAAGAAACATCAAATCCGCTCGATTCGACCGATTTTGGAACAAGGAAAAAAGCCGCGGCATCAGGTAAATCAGCACATAACGCTCGTCGTGCCGCCACTTCAGGATTTTGTTCCATACGAGTCTGGTCTCTCCTATTTCGGCACCAATCCGAAGCCCATCCTCGTGCAATTCAACGGTAAAAACGCCGTGCATGGCTTTGTACTTTCTATAGTCTCGGCGTGCTATCAATGGTATGACATAAGATCCCGTCGTGCCTCCCACAAAGCAGGCAATAAGCGCCACTATTGCAGCCTCTTGAAGCGACGATGTGCTGAACAAAGCAATCAGCGCGAGGGGAATAGTCAACCCCAAACAAGTTACACTCAATTTTTTTGAGTGCCGTTGCCCACACCTAGTTTCATTGCGTTGACATAATCGTCTTCAGAAATTCGATATTGGGCTTGCATATTTTCCTGAGCCGATTTACCCGAGATGCAGTGCTCACCTGAGCGGGTAATGTGATGTGATAATAGAGCAAGTTTTTTACAAGATGTTATTCCGACAATTTCGATTGTCAAATGATTGCAAGGAAGCGTGGTAGCTGGTATTCAAACACACTTGATGAAAGCCTGGAGTTAGCCCTTATCTCCATTCGGCAAGAATGCTCCTTTACCAAGCTTGGTGAAACCATGATGCAGGAAATGGAAGTACTGCTTAAGCCATTAGCTCTTAATAACTCATCTGGCAAATAAATTTTGCCCCTTTCAGAATAAGTATGCCTAAAAATTTACATTGTGCACATATCAAATCTTCATGTGGCACCACGATTGCAACGCATTTCACTTTCAATTAAAACCAATAAATGATTTGAAGTATGGCAACATTTTTTGATGTACTAACTGAATGCGCACACCTTGTTGGCAGTTTTGATAGCAAGCTCGTATCTATCATCATGTTATCACTACAGGTAAGCCTGACTTCTGTTGCCATTGCAACTATCTTTGGCCTGACATTGGGGGCATGGGTAGCTGTTGAGCGCATCCCTTGCCGAGCAATAGTGATTACAGTTATGAACGCTGCCATGGGATTACCTCCTGTTGTAGTGGGGCTTTTCGTTTATTTGCTTCTCTCTCGGGCGGGCCCTCTGGGTACTTATGGCATCTTGTTTACACCAGGTGCAATGGTAATTGCACAAGTTATCTTAATTACTCCCATCATAGCCGCGCTATCACGCCAGATTATCGAGGATGCATGGCGCGAATACAGTGAGCAATTTAGATCACTGGGAGTAAGTGGATGGAAAGCTGTGGCAACCCTTATATGGGATACCCGTTTTTCTCTATTGACCGTGCTGCTCGCAGGAACGGGGCGTGCATGCTCCGAGGTGGGTGCCGTAATGATAGTAGGGGGTAATATCGATGGTATCACACGGGTGATGACTACAACGATCGCACTTGAGACCAGCAAAGGTGACCTTTCACTTGCGCTCACTTTGGGGCTGGTATTAATTCTTATCGTCGTTGTTTTAAATGGATTTGCCCAAGGAGCCAAAGTATTTGCTGAACGTCGATATGGTTAAACCTTTTTTGCTGCCAATCGTTGTTGATAAAATGTCGTTTATGGTGGATGGCAAAAATATTTTGTCTAACATCAACTTCGTATTAGAGCCAGGCAAGCGTACCGTTATTCTTGGGGCCAATGGCGCTGGTAAAAGCGTATTGCTACGGCTGTTGCATGGTTTGATAAAGCCAACTAAAGGCACATTATTATTTAACGGAGGTACGCCTGTCACCGATCAGAGAATGCGTCGATATGATGCAATGGTTTTTCAACGTCCAGTCATGCTGCGTTCTAATGTATTAAGTAACGTAACTTATGGACTCATGCGAAGCCTTGCTATTAACCGGCATGATGTAGACAAATACGCGCGCGATGCTCTTGCCATTGTTGGCCTTGAAAAAACAATGTATCAGTCTGCGCGTGCGTTGTCCGGCGGTGAACAACAAAGAATCGCATTAGCTCGTGCTTGGATACGTCGGCCTCAAATACTCTATCTGGATGAGCCTACTTCCAATCTTGATCCAAAGTCTGCGAGGTTAATTGAAGAGATTATTCAACTTGCACATGCAAATAAAACAAAAATTGTTATGACCACGCATAATCTTGCTCAGGCGAAGCGTGTTGCTGATGAGGTGGTTTTTTTGCATGAAGGCCATGTAACTGAAGTAACCGCAGCTAATGATTTTTTTGCAAGCCCAAGTTCTGCAGAAGCCAGAGCATTCATTTATGGAGAAATGATTTGAAGGGGAGAAAATTGTTCGTAGTTCTAACTTTAATGATCACATTAACGGGGTCAGCCTTTGCAGTTAAGGGGGAAGAAAAGTACATTACAGTTGCGTCTACAACATCCACTGAACAGTCAGGATTTTTTGGTTGGATTCTGCCAATCTTCAAAAAACATACCGGGATTGATGTTCGAATAGTCGCCCTTGGAACAGGGCAAGCTCTCGATATGGCCAAAAGAGGTGATGCTGACGTTGTTTTCGTTCACGATCGAATGGCAGAAGAAAATTTCGTGGCGGCTGGTTTTGGTGAAGAACGCTTCAATGTAATGTATAACGATTTTGTTCTGGTTGGGCCTAACGGAGGGACTGGCGAAGTACAAATCAAATTAGATATTCTGAGCGCCCTCAGGAAAATTGAAAGCTCTAAAGCATTATTCATTACCCGAGGCGACAAAAGCGGAACGCATGCAGCAGAATTACGCTACTGGAAAGCCAGTGGGGTAAATATCGATACAGAAAAAGGGAAATGGTATAAAGAATGTGGTTGTGGCATGGGACAAGCTCTGAACATGGCCGCTAGCATCAATGCTTATACCCTGTCTGATCGGGCTACCTGGGTATCTTTCAAGAATCGAGGTTCGCTTGGCATTAGAGTGGAGGGTGACTCAAGGCTCTTCAATCAATATGGTGTGATACTGGTAAATCAAAAACTATATCCTCATATAAAGAAAGAACTTGGACAACAATTTATCCATTGGCTGCTTTCACCTAAAGGGCAAAAAATAATTTCTGAATACAAAATTAATGGCGAGCAGTTATTTTTCCCAAATGCTGATGGGGCACTTAAAAACGACGGCTAAAGAGTCTTGCATTTTAATTATGAAGCTCGTGATATCCCGGCTTTCCCCTGAAAATAATGCATTACACCGAATGCTTATTAGATTTCTATGGTATGAAAAATAAATTCATTACCGATTGAAAGGGGTTCCATCCAAGGCATTTCCGCTAAAATTTCCTAGAACTTATACATCGATCGAAAGGAATCGATTATGCCTTGTGTTCTTGTTTATGGCATTTTTGACTGATTTTGTGCGAGTTCCTGACGCAAGGCGGCAATATTTTGTTCATGCCCCGCAATTTGATCCTGAAGAATACGTTTACGCTCGAAGTGGCTTTCTACGGCAAGGCGCGCCTCGTTTACAGCAGAGGTATTTTTATCTATTGCGGTCGAAAAAGAAGCACGCATGGCCCGAAAAATAGGCGACTTGTTTTCTTCGTTGGCCAAGGTTTGCCGGGCGCCCTGCAGCATTTTTTCTTCCTGTGCAATTTCTTCCTCAAGAATACGCCGACGAATTTCCTCCCGACGCTGTGCAAGCGGAGCAATGGTGGCTCGCCCAGGTTGAATCATTACATCCACCTTCGCCGCAAGGGTCGCTGGCATTGTAGGGGGCGGATTTGTGGCGGACGCATTATTATTCGATGACATGATGGTTAGAGGCTCGAGCGAAACCTTCGTGCCTCCTTTTAAAGGCGTATTGGCGTAGGTCACCCGGCCATTTTCATCGACAAATTTATAAATCGTAGTGGAAGAATTTATTTGTTGAGCCGTAGCTACGCCAAGAAGCAATAAGAACCCACTAATGGATACACTCAACCTATATAGAGATGAAGTGGAAACGACTGCATTTGACATGATTGGAAGTCGAAATAAATACTTGATGGGTTTACCAGGATACGTTTTGAAAAATTCTTTTGCAACCCAATAGCTTGTGTTTTATGAATAAAGCACCGCTATAGGTTGATTTCGTACCATATCGGCTTGATTAAATCACCGATTTGTTGATCCCTTTCTATTGCACCTTGAAAAAAGCAGGGCAAGAGAAAAATCTCTTGCCCTGCTTTTAAAACGAGGTGTACTACTTAAAGCGAATAATACATATCGAATTCCACAGGGTGGGTCGTCATTCTGAAACGAGTGACTTCCTGCATCTTGAGTTCGATATAAGCATCGATCATGCTGTTGGAGAAAACTCCACCGCGAGTCAAAAACTCCCGATCTTTATCCAAATAATCCAGCGCTTGATCCAGCGATGAACATACAGTTGGGATCTTGGCATCTTCTTCCGGTGGCAAGTCGTACAGATTTTTGTCAGCTGGATCGCCAGGGTGAATTTTATTTTGAACCCCATCCAGGCCAGCCATCATCATCGCTGCAAAAGCAAGGTAAGGATTGGCGGTAGGATCGGGAAAGCGCACTTCGATACGCCGGGCTTTATCGGATTGCACATAAGGAACGCGGATCGATGCCGAACGGTTACGCGCTGAATATGCCAATTTTACCGGTGCTTCAAAACCCGGCACCAGGCGTTTATACGAATTGGTACCGGGATTGGTAATGGCGTTCAACGCCCGGGCGTGTTTGATAATGCCGCCAATATAGTACAAGGCGAATTCAGACAAGCCGGCATAACCATTACCGGCGAATAGATTTTTACCCGCCTTCCAGATCGATTGATGAACATGCATACCGGAACCGTTATCGCCTACGATCGGTTTCGGCATAAAGGTGGCCGTTTTACCATAGCTATGAGCGACGTTATGAACGGCATATTTGAGGATTTGCAGCCAATCCGCACGCTTCACCAGCGTTTCGAACTTGGTGCCAATTTCGCATTGACCCGGTGCAGCTACTTCATGATGATGAACTTCGACTTCCACCCCCATATCTTCCAGCGCCAGACACATGGCCGAGCGGATATCCTGCATTGAATCGACGGGAGGAACGGGGAAGTAGCCTCCTTTAACCGGGGGCCGATGCCCCAAATTTCCGCCCTCGAATTTTTCGGCTGTCGACCACGGCGCCTCTTCGGAGAAAACCTTACAGTAGCTGCCAGACATATCGGCAGACCACTCGACAGCATCGAAAATAAAAAATTCAGGTTCAGGGCCAAAATAGGCGGTATCGCCAATACCGGTGGATTTCAAATAGGCTTCAGCACGCTTACCCAGAGAACGCGGATCGCGGTCATAGCCTTTTCCAGTAGAGGGCTCGATCACATCGCAGGAAAGAACCAAAGTGGGTTCATCAAAAAATGGATCGATAAACGCCGTATCCGCATCGGGCATCAAAATCATGTCGGATGCTTCGATTCCCTTCCAACCCGCAATCGAGGACCCATCAAAGGCATGACCTTCTGTAAACTTGTCTTCGCCAAAAGCTTTGATGGGTACGGACACATGCTGTTCTTTGCCTCGCGTATCGGTAAAACGAAAATCGACAAATTTGACTTCGTTTTCCTTGACCAGCTTAAATACATCTGCAACTGCCATTTTTTCTCCCTTAGGGTGATAGATATGTGGAGTGAATAAATTATTCTGAAGCTTCAATTTAGCAGAAAATATGCCATTACATGGTTAAAGTTAAGGAACGTCTGATTAAGTCTCACATGGCCGCGCGCTCGGTTTTCCGGGATGGGATGCAAGGCGCGGTGTGCAGCGAATGGTCAATCCCCTTCGCAAGCACCGCAACACAGCAGGCCGCTCGGAAAACAAGCGCCCATGCGGGTTTTGACAAGAGTAGCTCATCTTCTGCGTTATGCTCCTTGGCTTCGTATCAACGGATACGATCTGCCGATGTTGGCAACTACGATGCCTTGTATCTGGACTATTCTTGTCAAAATGCGGCTCATGGAGGACTTAATCAGAGGTTCCTTAACCTACTGAGTGATAAAAAAATAAATATTTTAACCTTGCTTGCAAACGAGCACAGAGATTTTATTTGCTCCATTTTGGTGCGTTAAGTGATTTCATATTATCGGTACATTCAAGTATAAGCAGGAATAAATTTTGGTAAATGCGCGTTATGCCGTCATTGGCAATCCTGTTGAACATTCAAAATCACCGGAAATTCATACCGCTTTTGCACAAGCGACAAGGCAAATCATCGCCTATCAACGCCTGCTCGCACCCTTAGATAAGTTTCGCGAAACCATCGATCAATTTAGAGCGGAAGGGGCAGCAGGCTGCAATATTACGGTGCCGTTCAAGCGGAAGGCATTTGCCTTCGCCACCACGCTTTCGGCGCGTGCGCGCGAAGCGGTGGCGGTAAATACCCTGCGCTTTGACGGTGAACTTGTTTTCGGCGATAACACCGACGGGGTCGGGCTGGTGCGGGATATCGAATGCAATCTTAACTTCCCGATCGGAAAAAAACGCATTCTGTTGCTGGGGGCCGGGGGCGCTGCTCGCGGCATAATCGGTCCGCTATTGCGCTCAAAACCTGCGCAACTCGCCATTGCCAACCGGACTTTCGATAATGCAGTGCAACTTGCCACACAATTCCAGGCGTTAGGCAATATTTGTGTCTTGAGTTTAGAAAACCTTGTTGAGCATCAATTCGATCTAGTCATCAATGCAACCTCCGCCAGCCTCAATAATAGCCAACTTCCGATACCCGCCGCCTGTTTTGTTGCACAGACATTGGCCTATGATCTTATGTATGGAAAAGTAGACACCCCTTTCATGCGGTTTGCTAAAGCAGCTGGCATCCAAGCTGTCGATGGTTTGGGCATGCTGGTGGAACAGGCTGCGGAGGCTTTTTTTGTGTGGCGTGGCCTGCATCCGGATACCGCCCCGGTAATCCGCCAATTAAAGCAAAATCTGTAACAACCGTCTTGTTTCGTCAGCTTTTATTTTTTTCACTCAAACTGGGCAGCCTGATTGCAGCTGTCTTTTTGACATACCAATTTTTCGTTCTCATCAAAATCTGGTGGTGGATAGACCATAACCCCACCACCACCTCTTTTATGGAGTTACGCCTTGCAGAATTGCGTAAAAAAAATCCCGCTGCCGTACTGCAGCATAAATGGGTGCCCTATGCACAAATTTCTTCGCATCTGAAACGTGCGCTTATCGTAAGCGAAGACGACAAGTTTGTTGACCATGAAGGCTTTGACTGGGAAGCCATTCAGAAAGCCCGAGAGAAAAACCGGCAAAAAGGCAAGGTGGTTGCGGGCGGGTCGACGATTTCCCAGCAACTTGCCAAAAATCTATTTTTATCTGGATCACGTACTGCGTTACGCAAGGGAGAGGAGGCCATCATCACCTTCATCATGGAAAAGATGATGGAAAAGCAGCGTATTTTTGAAATTTACCTGAATGTCATCGAATGGGGAGATGGCCTGTTTGGAGCTGAAGCGGCGGCGCAACATTACTACGGCGTCTCTGCCTCACGGCTTTCGGCAGAACAGGCTGCCCGGCTTGCTGCCATGGTGCCGCGCCCGCTTTTTTACCAACAGCATCGCAATGCGCCCGGGCTGCTCAGAAAAACGCACATCATTTTAAAGCGTATGCCTCAGGCAGAAGTGCCGTAATAATGCATAAAGAACTAAAATGATAAATGGCTTTTAATATACTGCCCTCATGACAACCGTTAAAACCGATCGCCCCCAACCGGTTGGCCTTCCCACGGTCGCCAGCGCCGCACCGCCCATCGAAGAACGACTTGAAAACGTTATCGCGATACTGCGTCAATATAAATGGGACGAGGAACTACTGCGACAGCAAAATAATTCCGCTAGTGAAGCTCACCTTCAGCCCTCCAGCGAACTCCCGTCGCAACGCCTCGTTACCCTGCAAAAAACACTGGATAGCCTACACGCTGCGGATGTCGCCTATATTCTTGAAGGTTTGCCGCTCGAAGACCGATTAACTGTATGGGATCTGGTCAAAGCCGAGCGCGATGGCGAGATTCTGCTTGAAGTATCCGATGCGGTACGCGAAACGCTCATCGCCAGCATGGCGTCGCACGAACTGGTGGCCGCTGCCGAAACATTGGACACCGACGAAATAGCTGATCTGGCGCACGACCTACCGCGAGATGTGGTTGAGGATATTCTCGAATCGCAGGACCTTGAAGAGCGCGCCGAATTGCAATCGGCACTATCCTATGCCGAGGACACCGTAGGAGCGCTTATGGATTTTGAAGAAATCTCCATTCGCGCCGACGTCACGGTTGAAGTGGCATTGCGTTACTTGCGCCGTTTCGATGAACTGCCGGGACAAACCGATGCCCTGTTTGTGGTTGACCGTGACGACCATTTTCAAGGTGTATTGCCGTTAAAGAAAATTCTGGTGACCGATCCGGAAATCGGCGTCGAATCGCTGATGGAACGCGATGCGGTCCGCTTCACGCCTGATCAGGATGCAGACGAAGCAGCACAAGCCTTCGAGCGTTACGACTTGGTTTGTGCCCCGGTCATCGATGCGGTCGGCCGTCTGAAAGGGCGTCTTACGGTAGATGCGGTTATGGACTATGTACGCGATACCCAAGAGGCGCAGGAATTGGCCAAGGTAGGCCTGCGTGAAGAAGAAGACATTTTTGCCAGTGTCTGGAAAAGTGCCCGCAACCGCTGGATGTGGCTTGCTATAAACTTGGGAACAGCATTTATCGCTTCGCGCGTTATCGGCGTATTCGAAGGCTCCATCGCCAAACTGGCGGCGCTGGCGGCACTAATGCCGATTATCGCCGGAATCGGGGGGAACTCCGGAAATCAAACTACCACACTGATCATCCGCGCCTTGGCCCTTGGGCAAATCAATCGCGGAAGCGCCCGGCGGCTTATTTTCAAAGAGCTGGGCATCGCGGCTGTCAATGGTTTGCTATGGGGAGGGGTGGTGGGATTATTCGCCTATTTTCTGTATGACAACGTTATGCTTGGCATGGTAATGGCCGCGGCCATGTTTCTTAACCTCATCGTGGCCGCGCTGGCTGGATTGGCCTATCCATTGGTGTTGGATCGATTTGGCCGCGATCCCGCATTTGGTTCCGGCGTATTGCTGACTGCGACGACAGACAGCATGGGATTTTTCATCTTCCTTGGCCTTGCAACGCTGTTTCTTGTTTGAATACAGCGCCCTGAAAATTAATTGCAAAAATATTCCGGCTCAACGGAATTCCGTTGAGCCGGAGATTTTTCCACTCAGAGCTGCTTTTAGCCCATCGGCTTGATCAGCGGGGTAATCACAGGGGTTACCATCGGAGCAGGCCGCACTCCGGCAGGTTTAGCCATGGTTTTTTTCTTGGGCGCAGCCTTTTTGGCAGCGGGTTTTTTGGCTACCTTTTTGGCGGCTGGTTTTTTAGCCACTTTTTTGGCAGCGGGTTTCTTTGCTGCCGGTTTTTTTGCTACCTTTTTGGCGGCTGGTTTTTTAGCCACTTTTTTGGCAGCGGGTTTCTTTGCTGCCGGTTTTTTTGCTACTTTTTTAGCGGCTGGTTTTTTAGCCACTTTTTTGGCAGCGGGTTTCTTTGCTGTCGGTTTTTTTGCTACTTTTTTAGCGGCTGGTTTTTTAGCCATTTTTTTAGCAGCGGGTTTCTTTGCTGCCGGTTTCTTTGCGACTTTTGCAGCCGGCTTTTTCTTGGCAGTTGCCATGATCAACTCCTTTCGATGGTTGGACCAAATTGCTTGATATCACGCACGGCATGGTTAGATTGCCGCACTACCAAGAAACCAGTTCAGACGAACGATCGAGCGATGGCGAATGCTTGTTGGCAAAACAACCCCACTCCACTCGCGCTTGTTTTTCAGGTATTTTGATATTCAGTACATCAAATGTCTGAAAAACATTGCGAGCACTTGGTGAAGCGATTCTATTACAGAATTTTTTTAAAGCACCAGTTTCTGTGTATGTCAAGGGTGATTATTTGCGCTCCTTAAATTTGAAATAGTATCGATACGATATTAATAAGATTGGGAGCATATAGTTTGTAATGGTGCGTACTGACCATAAAGAGATTTTATGCCGGTGGAATCTGCTCATGCACAATCAAGTCGTCAAACGACTCTCGGATGCGGACAAGATGCATCGTTGCGCCGTCCACCATGACCTCGGCGGCGCGCGGGCGAGAATTGTAGTTGGATGACATGGCGAATCCGTAGGCGCCGGCGGACAGAATGGCGACCAGATCTCCCTCGCAAGCGACGAGGGCGCGATCGTGGCCCAGCACATCGGCGCTTTCACACACGGGGCCCACAACATCGTAACGGCGTTCGTCTATATTTTGCCCTGCCTTGACCATGACGATTTCATGGTGCGCCTGATAGAGGGAAGGGCGAATCAAATCATTCATCGCCGCGTCAATAACCAGAAAATTCCGGGCTTCGCCCAGTTTCACATACTCTACCTTGGCCAGAAGCAGCCCGGCATTGCCCGTCAGCGCGCGGCCGGGTTCGAGCAAAAGCTCGATGTCGCGCGCGCCCAGGCAATGTTGCAATGCCTGAGCGTAGGCAGAGAAATCGATCGTGCTTTCATTTGAATAAGTGATACCAATTCCGCCGCCCGGGCAAATATGTCGTAGCTGAATTCCTTCGTCGGCCAGCCTGTCGGTCAGTGACACAATGCGCCCCATGGCGTCCAGCAAGGGCGCCATGGTCGTGAGTTGCGAACCAATATGGCAATCGATACCGGCGACATCAAGATGGGAAAGCTGGGCTGCGCGGCGATAAAGATCAAGGGCATGGTCGAAGGCAATACCAAATTTATTGTTTTTAAGTCCGGTAGAAATATAGGGGTGGGTTTGGGCATCCACATCGGGGTTGACGCGCAAGCTAACCGGCGCGCGCTTACCGAGGGTGGCAGCAATATCATTGATCCGCTCCAGCTCAGGCGCCGATTCGACATTGAAACATTTGATCCCCTTTTCCAGAGCAAAGCGAATCTCTTCAGCGCTCTTGCCCAGCCCGGAAAAAACTACCTTGGCAGGATCGCCCCCTGCCGCAATAACCCGCCTTAATTCTCCACCGGAAACGATATCAAACCCGGCGCCTAGCCGGGCGAATAAATTCAGTACCGTCAGATTGGAATTGGCTTTAACGGCGTAACAAACAAGATGCGACCTGCCTTGACGGGCTGCATCAAGAGCATTATCCAGTCGCCGATAGGCGTCCACCAAGGCGGCGCGTGAATAAACAAACGTGGGGGTGCCAAATCGGGCCGCCACAACTTCCAGCGCCACTTCTTCCATATATAAAGAGCCGCAATCAGTGCCATTACCCTGGCGCCTGACGCCAAAAACCTCAAGCGGGCTTTGCATTTTTTGGGAGGAAGTTGGTGCTTGCCTTGGGGGGTTCCTGTGGCAACTGAAGCGGACCTTTTTGCCCGCAGGCGGTCAAATTAAGCACTACCAATAATGCCGCTAGAATGGGGGAAAATTGAAAAATACGCATCATATAAACAGGCTGATTTACGACCGAAAGGATGGTACCACGAGCATGACGACACCTTCCCAAATGATTGAAAGTGATTTTCATCGCCGGGCCGATAAAATCCTGGAGTCCGTTGAAATGGCCCTCGATGATGCCGGGTCGGATGTAGACAGCGTCCTGCAAGGCGGCGTTCTGACCCTGGAATTTGAAAACGGCAGCAAGATCGTTATCAATCGCCAGACCCCTGCGCGCGAGATATGGGTGGCAACCCCATCCGGGGGCTTTCATTTCAGATATCACGAGGGAAAATGGCGGAATACGCGCGACCAACAAACTCTGGAATGCCTGCTTTCTGCCGAGATAAGTATGCTGGCGAATCGTGTGATTGACATCACATTTTAATGCCAGGACTTACGCAAAACCGCCCCAGCTGTGAGCTGTGTTATAGCGCCTGGTCGTACAACTTGTACTGCCTGCGGCGCTGCGCCTTGCTGGAACAATTTTGCGTAAGTCCTCAATGCCTTTGACGAAAAGAAAAATGGCTTGAAAAGAAACCGAATTCCGTTTAGTATCGCCTCAATATCAATTGCAAACCATTCAAAATAGACCTTGACAAGTATCGACTCGATATAAAATATGGACAAAAACCCGCTGGTACTTCTGGAATTGGTCGAGCGGCTGGGTAATTTGATGCGCACTGAGCTTCGCCGCGCGGGCGCAGAGGAACAATTGCAGGCCGTGCATGTACATGCGCTGATCTACCTTTCCAAAGCCAACCGCTATTCCAATACGCCACAGGCCATGGCCGCCTATCTTGGTCTGACCAAAGGCACCATGTCACAAAGCCTGCTGCTGCTGGACCGCCGCGGGTTGATCGAACGCTATGAAGATGACCTCGACCGCCGCGTGGTTCGGTTGCGTCTTTCCGGCACGGGTGAGCAATTTCTTTACGATACCCAGCCACAACTGGTCTGGCAACAGGCCACACGTAATATTAGTCCTAACCGTATCCGTAATGCTGTTTCCGCCTTGCGCGAAACTTTGGCCACTTTTCAGCAAAATAATGAAGGGCAGCTTTTTGGAAATTGCCCAAGCTGCCGGTATTTCGAGCGGCTTTCTGCCCGCGCTTATCGCTGCAGTTTAATGGGCGACCGGTTATCGGGACCAGAAACGCGCAAGATTTGCTGGCTGTATGAAGAGAAAGGGGCCGGTAATGTCGAGGATGATTAAAAAATCGAATGCCCGCCACAAGGTTCAAATTGGTTCTGCCAGCCGCTTCTTTGCTTTTGCGACAGCGGCCTTGACCTGATCGGGAGCGGTGCCGCCAATATGATTACGGGCGGCTAACGAACCTTCCGGTGTCAAGATCCCCAATACATCTTTGTCGATCAAATTCGAAAAGGCCTGTAATTTGGGCAACGGCAAGTCTGCCAAATCCTGTCCCGCTGTTTCAGCCGCTTTTACTGCACGCGCCACGGCTTCATGGGCATCGCGGAAAGGCAAACCCTTTTTGACCAGATAATCGGCCAGATCGGTAGCCGTCGCAAACCCTTTCTTGACGGCCGCCGCCATTGCACTTTTTTTCACCTCTATTCCGCCCGTCATGTCGGCCAGGAGGGCCAATGAATCACGCAGCGTGTCCACCGTATCGAAAAGGGGCTCCTTGTCCTCCTGATTATCCTTGTTATAAGTCAGCGGCTGGGCTTTCATCAAGGTCAGCAGTGCGACCAGATGGCCGCTTACACGACCGGTTTTGCCGCGTATCAGTTCGGCCACATCCGGGTTCTTTTTCTGCGGCATGATGGAGGAACCGGTACAAAACCGGTCGGCAAGGTCGATGTAGTCAAAATTGGGGTTCATCCAGATAATGAGTTCTTCACAAAAACGCGATAGATGGGTCATGGTGAGCGCGGCAGCGGCCACAAATTCGATGGCAAAATCGCGATCCGAAACGGCATCCAGTGAATTTTCGCAAAGCCCGTCAAAACCCAGTTGTTGGGCGACAAGCGCCCGGTCGATCGGGTATGTGGTGCCAGCCAGCGCCGCCGCTCCCAGCGGCAGGCGATTGACGCGCTTGCGGCAATCATTCATTCGGGCCTCGTCACGCGCCAGCATTTCCACATACGCCATCAGATGGTGGCCAAATGTCACGGGTTGGGCCACCTGTAAATGGGTAAAGCCGGGCATAACGGTATCCGCATGCTGTTCCGCCAGGGTTACCAATGCACGCTGTGTACTACGGAGCAATGAAATAATGGTATCGATTTCGCCCCGTAACCATAAACGGATATCGGTCGCCACCTGGTCATTGCGCGAGCGCCCGGTATGCAACCGTTTGCCTGCATCGCCGATCAAAGCGGTCAGACGCGCCTCGATGTTCATATGCACATCTTCGCGGTCAATCGACCATTCAAAGCGGCCCTCGCGGATTTCGGCGGCAATGTGCGCCATGCCAAGCTCAATATCCGCCAGGTCTTTTGGGGTCAATACACCGATTTTGGCCAGCATGCGGGCATGCGCCACAGAGCCCTGAATATCCACTTCAGCCAGTCGTTTATCGAAGGTGACAGAAGCGGTAAAGCGTTTGACCAGATCGGCGACCGGTTCGGAAAAGCGACCTGACCAGCTTTTAGGTGTTGACGAATCATTGGGCATGTGAATGTTTTCTTTATCTAGGAATTTCGTGGAAAATCTGGTTCGATGAATACCGAGAGTATAAAACAAGCGCCCCCTGCGCTATCAGCACGCGCAGCGAAGCGCACGCGCCTGCCCAATTTTTGCAACATGGGCATTATGTTGCGCCTGCTGGTGATCGTAAACCTGCTTTGTATCGCGGCGGCGGTCGGCTATGCAGGCAGTTTTCGTGATATTTGGCCGCGCTTTTTGGGCATCTCCATATTTGCCCAGCCGGCCATCATCGCTTCGCTGCTGGCCAGTTGTGGGTTGCGTCCGCTTTTCGTCAGGTTGCCGTACTGGCAGGGAATAGGCGCTATTTTTCTTCTGGAGCTGCTGATCGCGACCATGCTCTGGTGGATTTTGCGGGCGATGCCCTTTTTCACCCCGACGATTGCATGGTGGCAGTACGCATTCTTTTTTGCATTTATTACCCTCACTATTCTGCTGTATTTTGATTTGCACGCCCGCGCACTTTCGCCTGCACTGACCGAAGCCCGCTTACAGGCGCTGCAGGCGCGCATTCAGCCCCACTTTCTATTCAATAGCCTCAATGCGGCATTGTCGCTGATACGCAGCGAGCCCCGGCGGGCAGAACAGGTGCTGGAAAACATGGCCGAATTATTCCGGGTGCTCATGGCGGATAACCGCAATCTTGCCCCGCTCGCTGATGAAATCCAGCTATGCCGGCATTATCTTGACATCGAACAAATCCGCCTGGGCGAGCGGCTTCAGGTCAATTGGCAAATTGACGCCATGCCTCAGGACGCACTGGTTCCCCCTCTGATCCTCCAGCCGCTGATTGAAAACGCCGTCTATCATGGCATTGAGCCGCAACAGGGAAAGGGAGAATTGACGATCCACATTGCGCCACGCGGCCGGGAGCTGGTTATCCGTCTCAGCAACCCCTATCAGCCGGGATCTTCCTACCTTAATGGCAACCGTATGGCGATCAGCAACATCAAAGAGCGCCTGCAATTGCACTTTGATGCCGAAGCCAGTCTGAAAGCCGAAGCAGCCGGTAATCAATATATCGTCACCATTACCCTACCGAACGTAGACAAGGAACCATGACTCCACCCGCCAGAATTCTCATCGTCGATGACGAAGCACCTGCAAGACGGCGCCTGCGCGACCTGCTCGACGATTGCCGCGGGGCTTTTCCACTCATGATTGCCGACGAGGCCAGCAACGGGCTGGAAGCGATCGACATCATTAACAACGGGAATATCGATATCGTCCTGACCGACATTCGGATGCCCGGAATGGATGGGCTGGAAGTCGCACAACATATCGCCACCCTCGAGCAGCCGCCCAAGCTCATTTTTACCACGGCCTACGATGTTTACGCCGTTCAGGCCTTCGACCTGAATGCGGTGGATTATCTGCTCAAGCCCATCAAACAGGAACGGCTGCTCGCCGCGTTGCGCAAAGCCACCGTGCTTAAAACGGCGCAGGCAAATGCAGTAGCTGCAGCCACCCAGACCCGGCGTCGCTATCTCTCGATTCACGAGCGCGGCAAGATCGTACTTTTGCCCGTTGATGAAATCATTTATCTGCGCGCCGAGCTTAAATATGTCACCGCCCGCACTGCTACCAAAGAATATTTGCTTGAGGAACCCCTCACCAAGCTGGAACAGGAATTTGCAGAAACCTTTGTCCGTATCCACCGCAGTACATTAGTAGCAAGAAAAGCCGTGACTAGCTTTGAAAAAGTAAATGAACTCAACTCCAATGGCGAAGAAGGGAGTGGTTACTGGGTAGCAGTTTTGCACGGCGTTGCGGAAAAATTACCAGTAAGCCGACGCCAGGCACATGTAATCAAGCAATTTTAGTAATCTTCTTAGAACCTGTTCAAGATTACTGACGTGCTATTAGAATGATGATTTTATTCAT
>CAZRAL010000055.1:0-16811 GCA_964598005.1 uncultured Burkholderiales bacterium | reverse complement strand
TGACAGTCACTTCTTCAAATCGGGTATCTGTCAGATCAAGTCGAAACTACTACATATTAATCTTACTTCATCATTTATTCGCGCTCGCTGGGCCACGTGTTCTATCGATCACTATAGGCGACTGGCAAATAACTTATCACTGGCTCATCACCTGCAGCTGGATGGGTGCAAATATATTCTTCGTACTCTCAGGATTTTTATTGTCTCTTCCGTTTGTACGGTATCTGGAAAATCAAGGTGGCCCCATTCGTTTTTTACCTTATCTTGGCCGTCGGATTAAACGGGTTGTGCCTGCGTACTGGTTTCAAATCATTATTCTCTCTACAGTACTTTTTTTCATTGCGGCAACACCTAGTTGGAAAATAATCGTTCTGCACTCCCTGTTTCTGCAAAATTTTGACATAACTATCGCTGCCCATTTCAATGGAGTGTACTGGACACTGCCCACGGAATTTGGTTTTTACTTGTTACTGCCCTTGTTTGCTGCGTTTGCAATTTTCTTTAGTCGCCACAAACGCACTGCATGGATCATTTTGTCACTATCACTGATTATTTTCGCCATTGCCTATCGCACTATTGCGTATGCCACTGTTAGTGAAGAAACGATAGATAAAAAATTTTTTACCCTCTTGCAATTGCCCGGATTGATTGATCATTTTGCTATTGGCATGCTGCTGGCATGGGTTTATGTACGAAACAGGCATCTAGCTTCATCCATGCAAGCCGATAGCTTGTTACTGGTCGGCCTGCTTGGCATTATTTCGATGATGGCGCTCATTGACCATGAATATCTCCGCTACTGGAACGGACATATTTTGATTTTTGTAGGCTATACAATCACTGCCTATTTTATCGGCTTGCTAGTATTAGGAACCGCTCTGGCAGGCCCCGTCTCAAAAGCCTTTTTCGCCAACCCCTTCATGCTCACAATAGGTGTCATTAGCTACAGCCTCTATTTGTGGCATCTGCCCATTCAGAAATGGACATTGAAGTTGCTTGATTATTGGTCGATCAGTGGTGATAGGCTATGGTGGTTAGCCGCTATTAGCATCCCACTCAGTATCCTGACAGCCATTTTCTCCTATTACTATATCGAGCGACCATTCTTGCGATCTGGACGATCTGGAGTTACCCAATAAAACGTCGAAATACTAATGGCGTTTCCACTCTGAAATGCTTACACCATCCGGATTTGGCATACAACTGATGCAAAGTTTATATCTTTTATTCCGCCTCTTTATATAAAAAGGGTCCAACCAACGATTCTCACAGTATGCGAAAATGCCTTCTTTCAAATTTCTGCTCTACCGCATACTTCAATGAATCTTCAATTTGATCGGTTTTACCGCTACGCTGAATTTACCGACGTTCTTCATCAATTCGTAAAAAAATTCCCTGAACTACTTGCACTTGAAAGCATCGGCAAAAGCCACGAAGGTAAAGAAATCTGGTTAATCACCGCGACCAATCAAAAAACCGGGCCCGCCTCCGATAAGCCTGCATATTGGGTTGACGCGAATATTCATGCCAGCGAGCTTGCAGGCGGCGCAGCCGCACTTTATCTAATCGATACGCTTACCAAACAATATGGCAAACGTGAAGACATCACGCGCTGCCTCGACACCCGAGCCATGTACATTTGCCCGCGCATCAATCCCGACGGCGCGGAGTGGGCTATGCGCGATACGCCAAAAATTGTGCGTTCGTCGACCCGTCCCTATCCCTATGACGAAGAGCACATTGACGGACTGGATATCGAGGATATCGATAGCGATGGGCGCATTCTTTCCATGCGTATCAAGGATTCCAATGGAAACTGGAAGTGCCATCCCGACCAGCCGCGCCTGATGATCCCCCGCGAACCGACCGAATACGGCGGCACCTATTACCGCATGTTGCCCGAAGGCCGGATACGCGAATTCGATGGCGTCAACATCAAGGTCAACAAGGACAAGCAGGGTCTGGATCTGAACCGCAATTTCCCTGCAAGCTGGCGTCAGGAGCATGAGCAGCCAGGGGCAGGCCCCTACCCGACTTCCGAACCTGAAGTGCGCGCCGTGGTGCACTTCATCACACATCACCCGAACATTACCGGCGGTTTGACATTCCATACCTGGAGTGGAGTATTGCTCAGGCCTTTTTCGACCATGGCCGATGATGAAATGCCCGCGGAAGATTTATGGGTGTATAAAAAGCAAGGCGAAAAAGGCACCGCGATTACCGGCTACCCCGCCATCAGCGTGTACCACGAATTCCGTTATCACCCCAAAGACGTCATCAGCGGCACATTCGATTGGATTTACGAACACCTTGGGATCTATGAGTGGACGGTAGAAATCTGGTGCCCCATGCGCGAAGCGGGCATCAAGGAATACAAATATATCGACTGGTTCCGCGACCATCCGGTTGAGGACGATCTCAAAATGCTGGCTTGGGCCGACAAGGAATTGAAGGGCAAAGGCTATATCGACTGGTATCCCTTCAATCACCCCCAGTTAGGGCCGCTCGAAATTGGCGGCTGGGACAAAATTTATGCCTTCCGCAACCCGCCTCCGCATTTGCTGGAGAAGGAAATCGCCAAATTCCCCGATTGGTTGATCTGGAATGCCATGCTATCGCCCAAAATCGAACTTCTGGAAGCCCGCTCTGAGAAAATCGGCGTTGAAACCTGGCGCATCCGTTGCGCCGTGCAAAACACCGGCTATCTCCCCACCTATGTGTCCAAGCAGGCGCAAAAGCGCAAGCAATCACGGGGCGTCATTGCCGAAATCAGTCTACCGCAAGGAGCAACCCTGTTATCGGGAAAAGTACGCGAAGTAGCGGGCGAACTGGAAGGGCGCGCCTATAAACCTTCGCTGATGTCCTTCTGGACCGATACTGACCCAACGGCGGATCGCACCCATATCGAGTGGGTGGTGCATGCTCCCAATGGCGGCGAGGTCAAACTGGTGGCTCGTCATGAAAAGGCGGGTACGGCTTACGCCACGATCCAGCTTGGCAAGCATTGAAGCTGGATGTATGACTAGTTTTACAATATGTTATTGATATATGGCGCCAAGCGATTAATGCCCCGTTTGCTTGCCGCAGGGTTATTTTTGAGCCAATGTCTGCAATCACAACATTGGCTTTCTATTTATTCTTTCTTTTTGGATTTTTCTTCGTCTTTTTTGAAAGCGGCAATACGTTCCATCAGTTTTTGGTAACCTAATGTCTGATTAAAGGCAGGCTCATTTCCTTTTGCCTGTCGCTGGGTTTCGCACCAAATCACCAATTCTTCCCTCAACGCATCATCAATCAACAACTGGTTATGGATTTCCCGACGCTCGGCAATATTGAGCGTACCGTTCAAGTACCAAGGCAACCAATCGTGGGCGGGATGTTCAGAATTTGAGTTTTGCATGATCTGTATCCTCCAGTGGAGTTGAGGTTTTCCTATATTGCTCCACACATAAATAAAAATCAATGTGCGATATGTCACATAAGTCGGATAATTGATATTTTTGGTTCAAATTTTTTTAATTTAATTAACTGTATAGAGAAACAGTAATTTTTATCTCCGGCAATATTCTACCGCCTGCTCTACTCGCTCCACTCCAATAATCTCCATGCCTTCTATTTTTTGCTTTGGTTTATTGGCTTTTGGCACAATGGCATAGGTAAACCCTAGCTTGGCGGCTTCGCGCAAACGTTCCTGACCACGCTGCACTGGACGCACCTCTCCTGCCAGGCCAACTTCGCCGAAAACTACATGTTTAGCCGGCAACGGCTTGTTTTTCAAGCTGGAAACGATGGCGAGCAGCACGGCAAGATCCGCCCCTGGCTCGTCGATCTTTACCCCTCCGACAGCATTGATGAATACATCCTGATCAAAGCAGGCAATGCCCGCATGGCGATGCAGCACCGCCAACAACATCGCCAGCCGGTTCTGTTCAAGCCCGACCGAGAGCCGTTTGGGGTTGAGGTGTGCTTCATCGACCAGGGCCTGAATTTCCACCAGCAAGGGGCGTGTTCCTTCCTGAGTCACCATGACACAACTGCCGGCCACATTATTGCTGTGCTGGGAAAGAAACATCGCTGATGGGTTGGTGACTTCGCGCAAGCCCTTTTCGGTCATGGCAAAAACGCCGATTTCGTTCACGGCCCCAAAACGGTTCTTGACTGCGCGAATGAGACGGAACGACGAATGGGCATCGCCTTCGAAATACAATACCGTATCGACCATATGCTCCAGCACGCGCGGGCCAGCCAGTGCGCCCTCCTTGGTGACATGCCCGACCAGAACAACCGTAGTGCCTGTGGATTTCGCAAAACGCGTGAGGTGCGCCGCACATTCGCGCACCTGCGCAACCGAACCCGGGGCCGAGGTGAGTGCCGCGGAATAAACGGTTTGGATGGAATCGATTACGGCGACCTGCGGCTTTTCGGCGGCAAGGGTAGCCTGGATTTTTTCCAGCTCAATTTCGGCAAGCAATTTAACATCGTGGGTATCGAGCGCCAAACGATTTGCCCGCATCGCAATTTGCTGGGGCGACTCTTCACCACTTACATATAAAACACTACAGGAGGTTGAAATCGCACACAGGACTTGCAACAACAGGGTGGATTTGCCGATACCCGGATCACCGCCGATCAGCACAATGCCGCCACTCACCAGACCACCGCCCAGCACGCGATCGAATTCCCCAATTCCCGTAGGCTGGCGCGGAATATCCGCACTTTTGACTTTACTTAGATTGAGCACCTGTCCGCGTTCGCCGTGCACACCAGCCAGCGTGGCAAAGCGGTTGCCTCCTAGCGCTTCCACCACGGTTTCAATCAGCGTATTCCATGCTTGGCAATGCGCACATTGCCCCTGCCATTTGGGGCTTTGGCCACCGCATTCGGTGCACGTGTAGATAGTTTTTGGCTTGGCCATTTTTTAGTCGATCTCTAATACAGGCACTCTGTGCCCCAAGGCGCACATCAATTCGTAACTGATCGTTCCCGCCGCGCGCGCCACCTCATCGATCGGCAATCCTTCACCCCATAATGTAACCGGGGATCCGGGATTGGCAAACGGCATCTCAGTAAGATCGACGGTTAGCATATCCATGGAAACCCGCCCGACAGTACGCGTCCGTTTACCGTTGACCAATACGGGGGTGCCCACGTCAACAGTCCCTGGTGCGTGGCGCGGGTAACCATCGGCATAGCCGCAGGCCACCACGCCGATGCGCATGCGCTTTCTGGCTTGAAATGTGGCACCGTAACCCACTGCCTGACCTGCTTCCAGCGTCTGCACGGCAATAATTTCACTGCGCAAGGTCATGACCGGTTTCAGATCGAGCCTGGCCGCAGTAAGGTCTTCGAATGGCGAAGAACCATAAAGCATGATGCCGGGGCGCACCCAATCGCGGTGGGTTTCCGGGTGACGCAGCAACGCAGCGGAATTGGCAAGACTGGCCATCAACGGCTTGGGGGCTAAAGTTTGCCGCGCGATTTTTTCCCAATGCATGAATTCACTGAGTTGTTCCGCCATCCCTACGCCTGAATCCGCGCAAGCAAAATGGCTCATCAAGGTGGTTGCGCCAAAATTTTTCCCCAGACACATACCCAGCGCATAACGAATGCCCACATCGGCCAGCCCCAAACGATTCATCCCAGTATTGATTTTGATGAACGTATCGAGGGGTCGCGTCAGGTTGGCCTGAGCCAATTGGCCTACCTGTATGGTGCTGTGCAGCACAGCGGTCAATCGTTGTTGCGCAAATACAGGCAATTCATCTTCGCCAAAAAAGCCTTCCAACATCAGGATAGGAACATCTACGCGCAAGGCGCGCAACTTTACGGCGCTGTCGAGTTCAAGCGTGGCGTATCCATCCACCTCGCCTAAGGCTTTTTGCGCAAAGGTCAGGCCATGACCATAGGCATTCGCTTTGACTACTGCAAGTACCTTCGAATGTGGCGCCAGAGACTTGGCGAGCCGGTAATTATGGCGCAGCGCCGAAGCGGATAACTCGGCACGGATGGGCCGAGACATTAAAGGAACCTCTGATTAAATCCCACATGGCCGCGCGCTCGGTTTTCCGGGATGGCCCGCCGGACACGAAAGCGTGGCGAAGCCAAGCCGTGAAGGCGGGCCAATGGGGCTTGCTCCGCGTCGCATCCCGGCGAAGCCGGGGCCCTGCTCTTCGCGTCCGCAAGCCCGTGCAAGGCGTGGTGCTTGCGAATGGCCGTTCCCCTTCGCAAGCACTGCAACACAGCAGACCGCCCGCGAATTTGACAACTGCGCCAGCGCCCATGCGGGTTTTGACAAGAATAGCCCATCTTCATCGTTATGCTCCTTGGCTTCATATCACTGGATATGACTTTCGTCGCATGCCTTGAATCTGGACTATTCTTGTCAAAACGCGGCTCATGGAGGATTCAATCAGAGGTTCCTTAATACCCTGTACCGTGGGCGGCGTTTTCAAAGCGCGTAAATTGGCCTCTGAAGGTAAGCGGAATCGTTCCGATCGGCCCGTTCCGCTGCTTGGCGATGATGACTTCCGCCTTGCCGCGTAACTGATCTTTTTCTTCTTCGGTCTTGGCATACACTTCATCGCGGTACAAAAACAGAATGACATCAGCATCCTGTTCGATAGCCCCCGATTCACGCAGATCGGACATCACCGGCTTTTTCACATCGCGTTGTTCAACGCTGCGATTAAGCTGCGAAAGTGCGATGACGGGCACTTTCAGTTCCTTGGCCAGCGCTTTGAGCGAGCGCGATATTTCGGAAATTTCGGTGGCCCGGTTTTCCCCACTACCCGTGGCACTCATCAATTGCAGATAATCGACAACGATCAAACCCACCCCGCCATATTGACGGTGCATGCGGCGCGCGCGCGCGCGCAGTTCCAGGGCGTTAAGCCCCGGCGTTTCGTCGATTTGTATCGGTGCGTCGTTCAATTTGACCAGCGCAGTATTGAGCTGATCCCAATCGCCATTTTCCAGACGTCCGGTTCTGACCTTCTGCTGATCAACACATGCCACTGAGCTTAACAGGCGCGAAGCAATCTGGGTTCCGCCCATTTCCATACTAAAAATGAAGACGGGTAACTTGGTGACCAGTCCAACGTCCTGAGCGATATTGAGCGAAAAAGCGGTTTTCCCCATGCTGGGGCGTCCCGCGACAATGATCAAATCGCCGGGATGCATGCCGGAAGTCATTTTATCCAGATCCTTGAAACCGGTCGATACGCCGGTTACCGCTGATGGATTTTTGGAAAGCTCGTCGAGCCGCTCCATCACCTCGGCCAGCAGATGCGACATGGATTGAAAGCCGGAGCCCTGCTTGCGGCCCATTTCGGCAATATCGAATATTCTCTTTTCGGCTTCGTCGAGCAGTTGCCGCGCCTCACGACCGTTCGGCGTATAGGCATCGTCGGCAATTTGCTCGCCGATGCGCGCCAGCGCACGCATGATGGCGCGTTCGCGCACGATTTCGGCATAGAGTCGGATATTGGCTGCACTCGGCGTACCTTGAGCCAGACTTTGCAAGTAGCCAATGCCGCCTATGCCTTGCAACCCGCCACTCAACTGCAAGGATTCGGCTACCGTCAATACATCGGCCGGTTTGTTGGCTTCGATCAGTTTGGAAACGTGGTGATAAATATGCCGGTGGTCATCGCGATAAAAATCCTCTTCGCTGACCATATCGCCAATTTTGTCCCACGCTTCATTATTGAGGAGCAGCCCACCGATAACCGATTGTTCGGCTTCGATGGAATGCGGGGGAAGTTTGATCGCCGCGATTTGCGAATCTTGCGAATACGAAGGAATAAGGATGGGGTTAGCTGCCATAGGAAAATGAAATAACGATTAATGAAGCGGACAGACGAATGAAATTCGAATTCGCATCATTTTGCGCTTAAGTCGCTTATGCATCAACGGACAATAGTGTGCATATCCTGTGGATAAGCCATGAATAAAAAAGCCGCTGGTCGGTGAACCAGCGGCTTTTAAAATACGACCCAAGCAGATTAAACGTGTTCGCCCAGCACCGATACCGTGATAGTGGCTTTGACATCGGTATGCAAGGTGAGCGTCAGCGGATAGTCACCGATCATTTTCAACGGGCCATTCGGCAGCATGACTTCGCCTTTTTTCACATCAAAACCCTGGGCATTGAGCGCATCGGCAATATCGGTGTTGGTGACCGAACCAAACAAACGGCCGTCCACACCGGCTTTCTGGGTGATTTGCACCAGATAACCTTCGAGTTTTTCGGCCCGGCTCTGCGCCGCAGTCAGTGTATCGGTAGCCTTTTTTTCCAGTTCAACACGCCTGGCTTCAAATTCAGCCTTGTTGGTCTCTGTCGCCCGCTTGGCCTTGCCTTGCGGAATCAGAAAATTACGCGCATAGCCGTTTTTGACCTTGACTATATCGCCCAAAGAACCGAGATTGATGACTTTTTCCATCAGAATGATTTGCATGATTTTTTCTCCTGTTACCGCTTAGTGCAGATCGGTATAGTGCAACAAGGCCAGAAAGCGCGCGCGCTTGATCGCTACGCCCAGTTGGCGCTGGTACCGCGCCTTGGTGCCGGTAATGCGGGCGGGTATGATCTTGCCGTTTTCATTGATGAATTCTTTCAGGATGCCGATATCCTTGTAATCGACTTCCTTGATGCCTTCGGCGGTGAAACGGCAGAATTTCTTGCGGCGGAAAAGACCACGATTCGGATTATTGCGCGGGTCTTTTTTGTTCTTGTCGAACTTGCCACCACGACGGGGTGCGGGACGGGGCATGATAAATATCTCTCTATAAAAATTTGAATTGGGTAGCGTGTAATCGATTCACGCCGCTGTATTGACTCTTGCGATTCAAAAAACCTTTGATGGAAATTTTTTTACCTACTTCGATGCCAGCCATTTGTTCAGCCAGCGCACCGTAAACCACAACCTCTATTTCCACATTAATCGTCACCGGATGGTCATTTTCAAGCTGCTGCGAAATATGTCGCAAGGTGAAACTTGAAAAGGCCACGCCCGCTGGCGTATGGCGAAGGATGTCGGATTTGGCTATTTCTCCATCAAGTACAAATTGATTACGCGCCAAATCAGACTGTAGCCGCTTCTTTGGTCTCTTCCTTCACATCAACCGATTTGGATTTTTCTTCCTTCATCATGGGTGATGGACCCGTTTCTGCAGCACTTTTCTGGACAGTCAAATGCCGTAATACGGCATCGTTGAATTTAAATGCGTGTTCAAGTTCGTCAAAAGTGGCTTGATTAATCTCGATATTCATCAGCACATAATGTGCCTTGAATACCTTTTGAATGGGATAAGCCATCTGGCGACGGCCCCAGTCTTCGATGCGGTGAATTTTTCCGCCGCCCTGGGCCACCATGGCTTTATAGCGATCGATCATGGCGGGCACCTGCTCGCTTTGATCGGGATGCACAATAAACACAATCTCGTAGTGGCGCATATCATCTCCTTATGGATAAAGCTTCCTGCAATGCGCATCGCAGTGAAGCAAGGTTGAGGCTTGACGGGCTTTGCAACCGTTTTGCCAATTCTTTAATTGCAAAAAGCGCGTTATTATCGCAGAAACGCGGGGAAAATAGAAGCTGCAAGTTTACCGTGCAAGTTTACCGCCAGACCAGCGCGATGAGATAACTGACATCCGCCTTTACAAGAGTGTCTATCTATAGCCCACTTAAAATGGTTGATATCGGGTAACCGGCGTATGATAGTTTCTCCTTTGTGCCTTTTATTGTTTTTGCACATTTGCCTAAGGAGACCACCATGAAACCACTATCAATTATTTTCTTCCTCCTGTCACTATTTACTTCTGGATGCACCACTCTACCCTCAACGCAGGTAGAAGCAGCACCGGAAAGCAAATGCAAGATTGTGCTGGCCAAACCGGGCCAGATTAACAATGATGGCAGCAAACAAACGGATTTGGAAAAAAGTGAAGCCCGTGCCGCGCTGGCCACCAGCGATTTACGCCGTGCCCAGCTTGCCAGGCCAGAGGGTTTGAGCGGCACGATCGAACAAGCACTGGACGATTGCAAATAAAAACATATTTTTCAATAACAAGGGCCGCATAATGCGGCCCTTGTTTTATGGGGGCTGCTTTTCTATTTTGCAGACTTGACAAAATCTCCCGCATTGACAATCGTCATTTGTCCTGCATCAAGATATTTTTTAATTGCAGCCTGAATGTCGGTTGCCTTCAGCATTTCTACTTTTTTGTCTAGTGCCGCATCCCAGTTCATAGTGCGTCCTAAATACAGCTTAGTGGCCAGATTGGCGGCCAGCCTGCCATCATTTGACCGCGCCAGTTGCTGGGCCTGAGCGTAGCCAGACTTGGCATTGCTGATTTCACTGGTAGCAAATCCTTCCATTACCAATTTCCCCATTTCGTCACGGAAAGCGGCTTCAACCTTAGCCTTATTTTGTGGCGCATATTGGGCCAAAGCCATCCAATACCCTGCACGGTCGAAAGGTGTCACCCCCAGCTGGGAACGAACCGCATAACTCAACCCTTCTTTGACGCGGATACGGGCCACCAGACGCGAGGAAAACCCTGCCCCGCTACCCAGTACCCAGTCAGCCATTTTCAAAGCAGCATAGTCGGGGTCATCTTCATTCAGGTTGACGTTAATGCGCGCAATGAAGGTGGCACTTTCTTTATCCGGCGTTTCAATTTTTTTACTTGCGGCAGCCACAGTACGGTATTCATCGGTAAGCTGCTTGAATGGACGCATGGATTTCCAGTTGCCGAAAAGCGAAGGCAATAATGCGTTTATTGCTTTTTCATCAAAATCACCAACGATAGCCAGTTGACCATTGTTTGATCCGTAGAAATTTTGGTAAAACGCTTTAACATCCTGCCATTTCACGGCTTTGTAGCCCGCAATGTTTTCTTCAGTGGTCGCGTAATACCGCGCATCATCTTTAGGGTAGTGATTGAAATGCGTTCCGATTGCTTCGCGGGCGCGGCTGGCTGGGTCGGATAATTCCCGCTCTAGATCAGCCAGTGCTTCCTGGCGCAATAATTCAAATTCGTTTTCCGGTAGTGTGGATTCACGCAGCATTTCCGCGGCCAATTTCAAGGCTGCAGGCAGCGTTTCGCGTTTGGCTTCGATGCTGGCCACAGCTTGCGCGGCACCACCATTGATGGTGATACGCGCCTTCAATTTATCCATTTCATCGGTTAGCTGCTGGCGGGTATGCTGCGAGGTACCGCGCATCAACATCCCGCCAGCCAAGTCCGCTGCCACGCGCTGGTTCTTTAAATTATTTTCATCACCAAAACGTAAAATGATTTGCGCATTGACCGTTTCGCCCCGTGTTTTTTTGGCTAACAATGCCGTTTTCATGCCGCCGGACAATTCGCCCCTTTTAAGGCGTTTTTCAATGTTTTCCGGTGTTGCGTCAAAGGCTTCGCCCTTGGCAATTGGCGGATCTCCCTGGTAATTTTTTAATACGCTGTTTACATCCGCCACAATAGGCACATCAGTACGCTCTGGCTTGGCCGTAGGAATGAATAACCCCACGGTACGATTGGAAGGCTTAAGATACATTAGCGCGGCGCGCTGTACGTCTTCTGGCTTGGCCGCACGCAAACGATCCCGGGTGAGAAAAAACAACCGCCAATCCCCGGCTCCGATCGCTTCGGATAAATTCAGGCCCAGCTTTTCGGATGTATTGACTGTGAGTTCGATCTCCTTCAGGAATTTTGACCGGGCACGTTCGATCTCTTCCTTGCTCACCGGATTGGCCACAAAACCTTCCAAAGTCTTGATGAAAATATCGCGCACTTCATCGAGTGACTGTTCTTTGCGTAACTCCGCCCAGAATAAAGCCACACTCGGATCGTGATTTTCAAAGTTATAACCCGCCACGCTGGTAGCTTTTTTGGTGTCGATCAACGCTTTGTGCAGGCGGCCTGATGGCGTGTTGATTAATATTTCCGATAACAGCAAGGTCAGCGGGTAATCCGCGTGGGCCATGGGCGGAACGTGAAAACCTGCGCCTACAGCCTGAATATCGCCAACCCGTTCCAGCTTGATAAAACGTTCACCATCCTGCGTGGGTTCCCGGGTGTACAACGCTTGCAGTACGCGCTTGGGCTTCGGGATGAGGCCAAAATGTTTGGCAATCAGGGCCAAAGTTTTAGTCTCGTCGATCCGACCGGACACCAGCAAAACCGCATTGTCCGGCTGATAGTGTTCGCGATAAAAAGCCTGTAAACGCGGGATCGGTACATTCTCGATATCCGAACGCGCGCCGATGGTTGATTTACCGTAGTTATGCCATAGATACATGGTCGATACGATGCGCTCGGCCATGATATAGACGGGATTGTTTTCGCCAATCTCGAATTCATTGCGCACCACCGGCATTTCAGTCATCAAATCTTCTTTGCGAATCCGCGAATTCACCATGCGGTCTGCCTCAATCGACAGCGCCCAGTCGAGGTTGGCATCCGAGGCCGTAAAAACTTCGTAATAATTGGTGCGGTCTACCCACGTTGTTGCATTCCAGCGCGCCCCACGTTTGGTAAATTCATCGGTTATTTTCGGATAGCGTTTGGTGCCCTTGAACAGCATATGCTCAAGCAAATGCGCCATACCCGTTTCACCATAATTTTCGTGGCGCGAACCAACCTTGTAGGTAATGTTGACCGTTATGGAAGGTTTGGAAGGATCAGGCGCAATGAGCGCAGTCAATCCGTTGGGAAATCTGTACTCGCTAATCCCCTCGACAGATGTAATTTTGGCAACACCTGCCGGAAGAGCTGCCCCTTTTTCCTGTGCAAATAAAGGGACATTAAATATGACCGCTATTAAGACAACGCTAAAAAAACGAGCGAAATTCATGGCAAGGATCCTCGCAGAAAAGTACCAATTGTAATGATAATGATTGTGAGCTGCTGAATAACTGATTTTCTGTCTTTTGATTTGATCAGATCTCTCTTCATAACACTTCCGCGGCGTGATCAGCGAGACGGGAACGCTCACCGCGTTGCAAGGTGATATGTGCTGAATGAGACCATCCCTTGAATCGGTCTACCACATAAGTTAATCCGGATGAGCCCTCAGTGAGGTAGGGCGTATCGATCTGCGCAATATTGCCAAGGCAAACGACCTTGGTGCCTGGCCCGGCTCGGGTGATGAGTGTTTTCATTTGCTTGGGTGTCAGATTCTGCGCTTCGTCAATAATTAGAAATTTGTTGAGGAAGGTGCGGCCGCGCATGAAATTGAGCGATTTCACCTTGATGCGCGATCGGATAAGATCACGCGTGGCCGCCCGGCCCCAGTCTCCTGCTTCATCATCGGTTGCGTTAAGCACATCGAGATTGTCTTCCAGTGCACCCATCCATGGATTCATTTTTTCTTCTTCCGTCCCGGGTAAAAATCCGATGTCCTCGCCGACAGGGACCGTTACGCGAGTAATAATAATTTCGGAATAAATCTTGTATTCAAGCGTTTGCATAAGCGCGGCTGCAAGTGTAAGGAGCGTTTTGCCGGTGCCCGCCTGACCAAGCAGCGTGACAAAATCGATTTCCGGATCCATCAGTACATTGAGCGCAAAATTCTGTTCACGGTTGCGCGCCATGATTCCCCAGATATTGTTTTTTTGATGCGTGTAATCCTTTAGTGTCTGCAGAACAACAGTTGTCCCTTCCTGAATTGCAACCATGGCATAGAAAGGCTTGTCTTCATCTTGATAGACGAATTCGTTGAGAACTAGCGAGGACACCAGGGGACCTTTGATTCGGTACAGCGTGCGCCCATGTTCCTGCCAGGATTCGATATCTTTGCCGTGTTTGTCCCAGAAATTTTGTGGCAGCTCGCGTATGCCTGTGTAAAGAATATCGGTGTCTTCGAGAACCTTGTCGTTGAAATAGTCTTCAGCCGCAACACCAAGCGTGCGTGCCTTGATGCGCATATTGATATCTTTGGAAACGAGCACCACGTTGCGCTTGGGGTGGTGGTGCTGCAAATCGAGCGCGACAGCCAGTATTTGATTGTCTGCTTTGCCACTGTCGGGTAAGGCAGAAGGAAAATCGAGCGTGATTGGTCGCGTTTGCAACAGTAAGCGTCCGCTGGCTTCTCGAGTACCAAAATTGTGCATCGGAATGCCGCACTCGATATCGCCTTCCTGGCTGGAAACGATGTCATCGAGAAAACGGCTGGCTTGGCGGGCATTGCGCGCTACTTCGGTCATGCCTTTTTTGTTGTTATCCAGTTCTTCAAGTGTAATCATGGGCAGATAAACATCGTGCTCCTCAAAGCGGAATAGGCTGGCAGGGTCGTGCATCAGTACGTTCGTATCGAGTACGAACAGCTTGCACTGAATTTCCTTATGGGGACGAACGGTTGGAGAATCGCTGGTTTTTTTAGGTTTGGGGGCCAAGGCTATTCCTCGCAAAATCAGGTTAAAGACAGGTTTCGATAAAAAAAGCCCACTGCAGGGGTAGTCTGCATGTGGGCTTTTTTGAGGGAAAATAGGTTGATGGGTCAGCTTTCTGCTTGCATTAATTATGCCACGGCTTTTGCCTTGTTCAACACCTCTGCAGCATGACCTGCGACTTTCACCCCACGCCACTCAGCTACAATGGCGCCCTGCGGGCCAATGATGAAGGTGGAACGCTGAATGCCCATCACCTTTTTACCATACATGTTTTTTTCCTTGATCACATCGAACAAGCAGCATACTGTTTCATCGCTATCGGAAAGCAAGTCGAACGGGAAATTCATTTTGCTCTTGAACTTTTCGTGGCTCATTAATGAATCGCGTGAAACGCCAAAAACGGCGACGCCTATTTTTTTGAATTCTGGGTAAAGATCGCGAAATTGTATGCCTTCGTCGGTACACCCTGGCGTATTGTCTTTCGGATAAAAATAAAGAATGTAGGAATAACCCCTAAACGCAGCGCTGGAAAAACGCTGGCTGCCCGTTGCTGGCAATTCAAAATCGGGTATTTTTAATCTGATCTGATGTTACGCAGAGGCAAAGTGGCTTCCCTACGAAAATGGCTTTTTCGGTGAAAATTTTTTGCCTCTGCCGTGCACATCAGTAAATAAAATTGATTCTGCATAAAACGATCAGGATTTGTCTAAGGAACCTCTGATTAAGTCCTCCATGGCCATGTGGGATTTATTCAGAGGTTCCCTAAGCTATACCATAGCCAAATTAGGCCCCGCCTGCACAGAGGCAGGACCCGCGGGCATGAATCTTATGCATCATGCTGCCGATGGGATTGTGTTTCGCGGTGAAGATAACGACGGAATCAGACATAGTGTGTTTCTGCCAGTGCGTAACATCAGATCTGATCATGAAATTTTCCTGTTTTGTAAATATGTGAAGGATAGTAGTTAGAAAAGTAGGTTCAAGCTAAAAATGGTTTGCCTTGCATTAACAGAGTACCGCTGCGCCCGGCAACGACTCCATGTATCGCTTCAAAATAAGGCAAGGCGGTGCGACTGTCGAACGAGGCAAACAGGGTATGGGTACTTGCCAGCTGGTAGCCTTGTTGCTGCCAGCCAGCCAGCAATTGCTCGAAAACCGGTTTCAAGCGTATTCCCTCCAATTCGGCGTGCAGGGTAAATACATGTCCATATTCTGGGGGTGATGCAGTGAGGGCCAGCAGTTTCTCGGCGACATTGTTGATTGTGGTGCCCTCTCGGCCAATTAATTCATCCAGCGTAGGCAAGGTGGTCGGTAATTGCGGGCAGTCGATAATTTCCGCGTTCACAATGGGAAAATGTGGCTGTATTCCCCTCCCGTCAGAGCAATAATCGAATCCCATGCGTTGGGTGTAGCGCAGGCTATGTTTGCTCATTTGCCAACCCGCCGCACCGTGGGTTCGGGCCGGCGCCTTGAAAATGTCGGTAAATCGATTCTGCGCATGCTCCATTTCGCGTTCCACCCATTCGGGAGCGGCGGTTGCCGCGCCATCTTGCCATTTGACGTGATCCCAAGCATGAATACCGACTTCAAAGCCTTCGTCGCGTACCCGGCGTAAAATATCTACGCAACGTAGGCCAATATCGGGCCCGGGGATGAGCGTTCCATAAAGCAGGGTAGGGAACCCATAATGCGAAGTCACCGATGTACGCGCCACTTTGGATAAAAATCCTTTACGAAACACCCGCTTGATAGCGCGCCCGGTGTGATCAGGCCCCAAACTAAATAAAAACGTCGCTTCGGCCCGATTTTTTTTCAGCACGTCGAGTAGTGCGGGCACACCGAGACGCGTGCCCTTCAGCGTATCGACATCAATTTTAAGCGCAAGAATTTTTTTCATTTTTTATGGGGCTAAACTATAGCAGTTTCCATGCGGATTTGACCTTGCGGTTGCAGATTTCCAATTTCCACGTTTGGTTATTCAGGCTATCTCGGTCGCATTGGTATCGGCTAGATCAAGCCTACACAGGATGTCATGTTGATGATGGGCGACAAGCCACCGCGCAAAGTGCGTGTCACCCAGGCGCAGAGCTTTCAGGGGTTGAACAAGGTGCCGATGGAGCTTGCCGAAGCGGGGGAGATCGTGTTGATTACCGGCATCGACGATTTATCGATCGGTTACACCATAGCCGATGCCGAAAAGCTCGAGGCACTGCCCATTCTTGGTGTGGACGAGCCGACATTAACCATGAATTTTCAGCTCAACACCTCGCCCTTTGTGGGGCGGGAAGGCAAATTTGTGACTAGCCGTCAGCTGTGCGAATGTTCCCGGCTGACCGGGAGTCTAATATAAAAGCAGCAATAAATAGTCGTCCCTGCAAAATTCAAATCAACAGATAAAACTGATACGGCGGCCA
>CAZRAL010000054.1:0-17148 GCA_964598005.1 uncultured Burkholderiales bacterium | reverse complement strand
GCGCGGCCGTGGGCGAGAGCATTTCGCGCATGCCGGGGCCGCCCTTGGGGCCTTCGTAGCGCAGTACGATCACGTCGCCGTGCCTGATTTGGTCGGCCATGATGGCTTCCATCAGTTGCGGCTCGGAATCGAACACGCGTGCCGGGCCGGTGATGACCGGGTTTTTCAGGCCGGTGATTTTGGCGACACAACCTTCGGTGGCCAGATTGCCTTTCAGGATGGCGAGATGGCCCTGCTTGTACAGCGCTTTGTCGATGGGGCGAATCACGTCCTGATCCGCGCGGGGAGTGTCCGGCACATCCTTCAACGTTTCGGCGATGGTTTTGCCGGTGATGGTGATGCAGTCGCCGTGCAGCAGGCCTGCATTCAACAGTATTTTCATGACCTGCGGGATGCCGCCGGCTTGGTGCAGGTCGACCGCCACGTATTTTCCCGAGGGTTTCAGGTCGCACAGCACGGGCACTTTTTTGCGCATGCGCTCGAAGTCGTCGATGCTCCATTCCACATCGGCAGCATGCGCGATGGCGAGAAAGTGCAGCACGGCGTTAGTCGAGCCGCCTACGGCCATGATGACGGCCACGGCGTTTTCAATCGATTTGCGGGTCACGATGTCGCGCGGTCGCAGGCCGGACTGCGCGCCTTTGCTGACCGCCGCGACCAGCACGCGCGCCGATTCGGCGGCGGAGTCTTTTTTCTCCTGATCTTCCGCGGCCATGGTCGAGGAATACGGCAGCGACATGCCCAGCGCCTCGAAGGCCGACGACATGGTATTGGCGGTGTACATGCCGCCACACGCGCCCACGCCGGGAATGGCGCAGCGCTCGATGCAGCCGAAATCCTCCTCGCTCATTTTGCCGGCGTTATACGCGCCCACCGCCTCGAAGACCGAGACTACCTGCAGGTCCTTACCCTTGTGGTGGCCGGGCTTGATGGTGCCGCCGTAAACGAAGATGGCGGGGATGTTCATGCGGCAGATGCCGATCATGGCACCGGGCATGTTTTTATCGCAGCCACCGATGGCCAGCACGCCATCCATGAATTGCGACTGGCATGCGGTCTCAATCGAATCGGCAATCACTTCACGCGAGACCAGTGAATACTTCATGCCCTCGGTGCCCATCGAGATGCCATCGGTGACGGTGATGGTGCCGAACATTTGCGGCATGCCGCCCGCCGCGCGGATGGCGGCATCCGCAGCATCGGCCAGCGGCTGGATGCCGGCGTTGCAGGGGTTTAGCGTACTGTGGCCATTGGCCAGCCCGATGAAGGGTTTATCAAAGTCGGCATCCTGATAGCCGATGCCACGCAGCATCGAGCGGTTGGGCGCGCGTTCGTTGCCCTTGGTGATGGTGAATGAACGATAAGCGGGAGGCGTAATTTTGGGGGGAGAAGACATTTTTTCCTCGAAACAGGGTTTGCACGCAGGCCACGATCAGCGTGGCAAGTTTAAAAACTGGAAAAGCAAAACGTGGCTGTCAATCACCATGATCAGGAATGGCAATCCAGCAACAGCGCCAGGGTGTGATTATATTGTTTGAACAGCGCGCTGACTTTCTTTTTCCATTGCGCCAGCGGTTCAGCGTTTTTTTCGGGCGCGTATTGTTGGTTCGTCATGCGCCAGCCGTGGTCCATCAGGTCGTGCCATTGCCCGTCGGAGGTGAGGATCGCGCCGGGCTGGATGTCGGCTGGCAGCAAGGCCAGTGGGCACAGATGGCGGCATAGCTCATCGCCCCAGCGCTGGCGATGTTGCCCGAAAAAGGCGCCGAGGCCGGCGTGGTTTTTTTCCAGCAGGTCTTCTCCATACGTCCAGTAATCCCAGTGCCCGTGCGAGTTGAAGGTGGTGATTTCGTACAGGCCGTGCGCATCGATATCGATTTCTCGGGTATTGCCCAGCGCGCGCAGTTTATCGCGCAGTGCATACAGGTCGCTCCCGGTTTTATGCGTATCCGACCACAATTTCAGGTGGGCGGCGTCGATGTATTTTTTATACGGCGCCACTTCTTTTTCGATATGAAAAGGCGCCAGCCGTTTTTCCAGCTCGGCCTCGATATCGGGCGTGTCAGGCTCGAATAGTGCCAGCATCCGTGTATGCATGGTGATAAGGTTTTTTAAAAGTTGAAAGGTTGAACAGTACACAGTACGGGCAGTACGCATAGTACGCGCAGCACATTTCCACAACAGGGAAACAGCTTAGCGTATTAACCGGCCAATCAACTAGCCAATCGCATGGCTGCTCGCGATGTAGTAACCTTGCTTTTTTGTTTGCAGCCTTCCTGACTGATCGCCGTTTATGCTTATCCATCCGCAATTCGACCCCATCGCCGTTTCGCTCGGCCCGCTGGCTGTGCGCTGGTACGGGCTGATGTACGTGATCGCCTTTGTGCTATTCATGGTGCTGGGCCGCCTGCACCTGAAGCGTCGTCCCGATATGAGCTTTACTGTGCGCGATCTGGACGATCTGCTCTTCTACGGGGTACTGGGCGTAGTGTTGGGCGGGCGGCTGGGCTATGTGCTGTTTTACAAACTCAGTTATTACCTGGCGCATCCGGTCGAGATTTTTTACGTGTGGCAGGGCGGCATGTCCTTCCACGGCGGCTTTCTTGGCGTGCTGGTGGCGATGTGGTGGCTGGGGCGCAAAACCAACCGCAGTTTTTTTCAGGTTACCGATTTCATCGCACCACTGGTGCCCACCGGCTTGGCCGCCGGGCGCCTTGGCAATTTCATCAACGGCGAGTTACCGGGGCGCATCGCCGACCCGGCCGTGTGGCCGTGGGCGATGTGGTTCCCGCAGGTTGATGCCAACCCCGTGGCGCGCCACCCGTCGCAGTTGTACCAGTTTGCGCTGGAGGGGCTGACGCTGTTTGTGATTTTGTGGCTGTACAGTAAAAAGCCACGGCCCGTGGGCGCGGTTTCCGCGGTCTTTTTAATCGGCTATGGCGCGTTCCGTTTTCTGGCTGAATTTACGCGCGAACCGGATAATTTTCTGGGCCTGCTCTCGCTGGGCCTCTCGATGGGCCAGTGGCTCAGCCTGCCGATGGTGCTGGCGGGTATCGTGTTGTTGATAATCAGCAATCGTCGCCCGGCTGCAAGTAAAAAATGAGGGCGCGTATTTTAGAATGCCCGCGAGCCGCTTGATGCCCTGCTTATGCCGATAAATCTTCAGGTCCGCCAGGCCAATATCACCACGCTGGCGGTGGATGCTATCGTGAATGCCGCCAACTCCTCATTGCTGGGTGGTGGCGGGGTCGACGGCGCCATCCACCGCGCGGCGGGGCCAGACTTGTTGCATGCGTGTCGCCTGCTCGGCGGCTGCAAAACCGGCGATGCCAAGTTGACCAAAGGCTATCGCCTGCCGGCGCGTTTCATCATTCATACCGTCGGCCCGGTGTGGCGCGGCGGCAAAAATGGCGAGCCCGATTTGCTGGCCTCGTGTTACCGCCGCGCGATGGAGATTGCCGCCCAGCATAACGTGGCGACGCTGGCCTTTCCCAGCATCAGCACCGGCATTTATGGTTATCCGATTGATCTGGCGGCAGGCGTTGCCATCACCACAGTACGCGCGGCAGCGCTTCAATTCGAAGCGATTCGCGAGGTTATTTTCTGCTGCTTTTCCGCGGCCGATGCAGCGGTGTATCGCGGCTTGCTGGATAGCTCCGAATAAGGCGCTATTTTTTTCGGGTAACACCTGCCTTGGCTGCCCGATAGGCCAGCGTTTTTTCGATATAGGCACGCGCATCGGGCGTTTTGCAATCGGTCTGTCCATGATCGACGATAACTTTGCCGATGCGGTCCGCTATCACTAATGCATGCGTGGCCAACTCACCCCCTAATGAGCCAATGGCAATCAGCGCACCATTCATCGCATGGCGCACGCGGTTTGCCACCCGGGAAATACCCGTTTCGATTTGCACCAGATACGGCAAATAAAAATCGTTTTCTACCGGCCGCCCCTGTTTGGCAACGGCAGCAGCATACGCGGCCAGCGCATCCCACCCGGTGGTGCCGATCCATTCGTCTTTGGATGCGGTCCATTTGGCGATCATGGTCTGCGCCTGCGGCGTTTGCGCGACCAGCGTGCCGAGCAGGCCAGCGATCGGGTATGAATCCACTGCCTTGACCCAGCGCCCCATTTCGGCGGCATTCATGCACGTGGCATCGGCGATCATGGTGGCAAGGTTTTGCGCATCGAAATTGCCGCTATCCCACAATTGAGTGGCCAGCTCATGGTCGCATTTGATTTTCTTTTTGAGCACGCCCAAATTGGCGAACGATACGCCGTAAACGTTTTCACCCGCGCCGTGGCGACGATAGGTTTTGCGGTTTTGCTCGGTGCCCAGTTTTTGCAGCGTTTGCAGAACGTCGTCGCGGGTCATGTTTCCTTTTCCCTATCCGCCCTTGCTTCGTAACTTCCCAATGCCCGTCGTGCTTTTTTACGGATCAGCGCCTTCAGCGGCCACGACCAGCCCAGTAACGCTCCGATCGGCCCCAGCGCCTGACTGGCCCAGCGCCACAGATTGAAGCGGTCGACATGGCGCACGATCAGCCCGTCGCGAAAAGCGAATACCGCTTCGACGCGATTGTGAACGGGCCGCCCCGTCGCGCTATACAGGTATTTGGCTTCCCAGCGCGCGTGCCCGCCTTCGCTGTCGGCATCAGCTTCAATCAGCGTCAATTCAAATTGCGTGGCGCGTGCGGTTAGCATGGCCCACATGGCGTTGGCTTCTTTGCCTTTGAGCAAGCGGAAAACCGGATCGCTAAACACGATGTCGGGGTGATAACAGCGCGCCATGCCTGCCGCATCGCGGCGGGCAAACGCCGCGTAAAAATCGCGGATGCATTGTTCGTGTGGGTGCATGGTTTCTCCTGTTAATTGCCGAGCGCGATGTTTGCAATGCGCGCACCCGAAATGCACAGTAGATCGTGCGGCGCGATGCGAAACATGGTGTTGGGGTGGCCCGCTGCCGGCCAGACTTCAACCAGTGTCAGCAAATGCTCGTCCATCAATACCAGAGGGGGGTTGAGGTGTGCAATCGGCGCCACGCCACCGATGGCAAAACCGGTCTGCTCGCGCACAAATTCGGCATCGGCCTTGCCGATTTTTTCGCCGATCAGCGCAGCGACTTTTTGATCGTCCACCCGATTTTTACCGCTGGTGACGACCAGTACCGCGCGACCGTCTGCGGCGCGAAAAATGATCGATTTGGCGATGGCTTCCAGCTTGCAGCCCAGGGCCTCGGCCGCCGCCTGCGCGGTATGCGCCGCGGCGGGCATCACCGCGATGGTGTCGGCCAATCCATGGGCGTGTAAAGCGGCAGCCACCCGCATGACGGCAGGGTGCTGGCGAATTTCAATAAGGGCGGATTGCATCGGAGGCAGAGACTGGGAATATTCCATTGGTGACAGGAAAGGGATGAAAGTAAAAACTGGTTTTGATTTTACTGGAGTTCTTCGAAGGTGAGGAGCGTTGGTTCAAATGGTTTGACAACGCCTTGCGAAGTACGCGACCATTATGCTTTTTCGAAAATAACCATGATCAAGCTCTACTATTCTCCAGGCGCGTGTTCGCTGGCACCACATATTGTCCTCGAAGAACTCGACGTGGCCTACGATACAGTACGGATATCGCTAGCAGAAGGCGAGCAGAAAAAATCCAAATACCTCAAAATCAATCCGCATGGTCGTGTGCCGGCCCTGGTTGTGGATGGCAAAGTGTTGACTGAATGCACGGCGATTCTGGCTTATCTGGGTGGCGGCTATCCGGCACGTAATTTATGGCCCAGGGAAACCTGGAAGCAGGCGCAGGCCCTGGCGCTGATGTCCTGGCTTTCCTCCAGTGTGCATATCGCCGTGGCGGGTATCTGGCGCCCCGAGCGCTACAGCGCCGATATGGCCACGCATGCAGCCATTAAAGCGACTAGCCGTGCCACGCTGGAAAAATATTTCACTGAAATCAACACGCTACTGACCGGAAAAATCTTTGTCATGGGTTCGCAATACACGGTCTGCGACCCTTATTTGTTGGTGTTTTATCGCTGGGGAAATCGGCTGGGAATCGATATGAAACAACAATATCCCGAGTGGACCAAGCATGCACTACGCGTATTTTCGCGGCCCACGGTAAAGCGCGTGTTCGCGGAAGAAGGTATTCAGATCGAAGGCTGAGGTAGTTTGACAATGCCGGAGTAATTCCCCGTTTTGTTAGGAGTCTATTAAGGAACCTCTGAATAGACTTATATTACGCAGAAGCAAAGCAACTTCCCTATAAAATGGTTTTTTCGGTGAAAATTTTTACCGAGGGCGATTCGGTAACCATCGATGCGACCAAGCTATTGATTCAGTTGAACGTGGACAAAGTGGAAATAATCGCCGCGTACAGTAGAAGGCACCGCCCCTGAGCTATATACGCGGTGTATTGGGACGGATTAACACCTTTACGAAAGGCTGGCTAGCCCAGAAACGACGTGAGGTGCAATTAATTCTATGGTGGAGATAGGCGGGATCGAACCGCCGACCTCTTGCATGCCATGCAAGCGCTCTCCCAGCTGAGCTATACCCCCACAGCAAAAGCATAATTATAATAATTTACTTGATATCTTGGCAAGTTAGAAGCATGCCAGAAGAGCGCCCGATTTTATATCGGTGCACTGCTGGCGCTCGCAACAATGGTTCTCTCGCATTTATTCTTACCTCCACCACAGTTCTCACAAAAATATTGTGCCTACAATTATTGGGGGCTTCTTATAAAAAGGGCTGTAGCAAATGAAATTCGAATTGATTTACCGCAATAATTTGAGCCGCCGCGGTCGCCTGACCGTACCTCATGGTGTCATCGATACCCCCGCTTTCATGCCCGTTGGCACTTATGGCACCGTCAAAGCGATGAGTCCACTGGAACTGGATGAAATCGGCACTCAGATTATTTTGGGCAATACCTTTCATCTCTGGCTGCGTCCTGGCCTCGATATCGTGGCCAAACACAATGGCTTGCACCGTTTCATGGGATGGCATAAGCCTATTCTTACCGATTCAGGTGGATTTCAGGTCTGGAGTTTGGGCGATTTGCGCAAAATTACCGAGGAAGGAGTCGCGTTTCAATCACCTGTTAATGGCGATAAATGCTTTCTATCCCCAGAAGAATCGATGCGTATTCAGCACGGCCTCAATTCGGATATCGCGATGATTTTCGACGAATGTACCACCTATCCTGCCGAATATGCTCAAGCAGCGGAATCGATGCGCCTATCGTTACGCTGGGCCCTGCGCAGCAAGCAGGAATTCGATCGCCTGCAAAACCACAACGCCCTGTTCGGTATTGTGCAAGGTGGCATGCACGAGGCGCTACGTGACGAATCACGCGAAGGTCTGGTCGACATTGGTTTTCACGGCTATGCTATCGGTGGATTATCCGTAGGCGAACCGAAAGAGGAAATGCGGCGTATCCTTGCTCACACTGCGCCGCGCTTGCCTGAAGATAAACCACGCTATCTGATGGGGGTAGGCACCCCGGAAGATTTGATCGAGGCTGTCGATCAAGGCATGGATATGTTTGATTGCGTGATGCCGACTCGCAATGCACGTAATGGTTGGCTTTTCACACGCTTTGGGGATATCAAAATACGCAATGCTCGCTATAAGGACGATACGCGTCCGCTGGACGAAAGTTGCAAATGCTATTGTTGCCGCCAATTCACACGCGCCTATTTGCATCATCTGCAACGCACAAACGAAATTTTAGGCGCGCGCCTCAACACTATTCATAATTTGCATTACTATCAATATTTAATGAAGGAAATTCGCAATGCGATCGAGGCAGGCAATTTCAACCGTTATAAAGCACGCTTTGCGCATGAGCGCACCCAGTTTGAGCCTTAGAGGCTAGTTCAAAAAAAATGAAATCAGGACTGTGCAGTATTTTATAAATTTCTTGGTTCAATAGCGTGCGTTTCCTGGGGTACGCGGAAAGGGAATCACATCGCGCACGTTAGAGAGCCCCGTTACATAGGAAACGGTACGCTCAAAACCCAGCCCAAAACCGGCATGCGGCACCGTGCCATAGCGACGTAAATCACGATACCAGCCATAGTGCACGGGGTCCAGGCTGCATTCGATTAAGCGGCTATCCAAAACATCCAGGCGTTCCTCGCGTTGCGAGCCCCCGATGATCTCGCCGATGCCGGGAGCAAGTACATCCATTGCGGCGACTGTTTTGCTGTCGTCGTTCAAACGCATGTAAAAAGCCTTTATTTCTTTGGGATAGTTCATCAGGATCACCGGGCCATTGATGTGCTTCTCGGCCAGATAACGTTCGTGTTCAGATTGCAGATCGATGCCCCATTTCACGGGGAATTCGAATTTTTCCTTGGTGTTTTGGAGAATATTTATTGCTTCGCTGTAATCCATACGTACAAAGGGCTTATCGATCATGGCTTGCAATTTTGCAATCAGCCCTTTTTCGACGCGCTCTTCAAAAAAAGCCATGTCGTCGGCGCGCTCGTTTAATACTGCTTTGAACAGGTACTTGAGCATTGCTTCAGCCAATGTAGCGTCGTCGTTTAGATTGGCGAAGGCGAGCTCAGGCTCGATCATCCAGAATTCCGCCAGGTGTCGCGAGGTATTGGAGTTTTCCGCACGAAAGGTTGGCCCAAAAGTATAAACCTTGGAAAGCGCCATGCAATAAGTCTCGACATTCAACTGACCAGAGACGGTCAAAAAAGCTTCACGGCCAAAAAAATCCTGCGAGAAGTCAACTTTACCATCCGGCGTCTTCGGTAAATTCAGTAGATCCAGCGTGGAAACACGGAATAGTTCTCCTGCCCCCTCCGCATCGGAGGCGGTAATAATGGGCGTATGCACCCATAAAAAACCATGTTCATGAAAAAAACGATGAATAGCCTGAGCGAGAGTATGGCGTACCCGGGTTGCTGCGCCGATGACATTGGTACGTGAACGCAGATGCGCCACTTCACGCAAAAACTCCATGGTGTGCACCTTGGGCTGGATTGGGTAAGTATCGGGGTCATCCACCCATCCCACAACTTTTATCGCTGTCGCCTGCATTTCGAATGGTTGACCTTTGGCTGGCGATGGAACAATAGTGCCTGTAGCCTCTACCGCACAGCCCGCTGTCAATTTTTGAACCTCATCCGCATAGTTAGGCAGCGTATTGGGTGCCACGACCTGCACTGGATGAAAACAGGAACCATCGGAAACGTTGACAAAGGAAATACCAGCCTTGGAGTCGCGGCGGGTTTTTACCCATCCCTTGATAGTGGTTGCAGTGCCGCCCGGCGCTTTGCCTTCGAGAACGGCTTTGCAGCTAAATGAATTCATGTTGTCCACTTTCTCCTGACAAAATCTGGCGTGATGTTAGAGGTAATAGAGGTAAAATTAAATTTTACTGGTTTTATAAAGCAGGTAAAAAGGCCGGCCCTCAATAAGCAAGACCAATCGCCACACTCACCCCAGCCAAACCGAGTATCTTGCAGCAGCGTCAATACACAAATAGCCGCGTCACTAGTTATTTGCTCGCGAAGGGTGCCGTTCAAGATGCAAGGCGATCCATGCCAACGCCAGCAGGACGACAAATATCAGCGCGTTAGCAGGAATTTGCAAGTTAAAATCAACATAGGAATGAATCAATATCGCCGTTATTCCCATTATGCTGGCAAAGGCCATGCCCCGCATCAAGGGATCACGACGCTGCCATTGGGCAAATAATGCTGCAAGCAAGCACCAAATCACGATTGTTCCCAGTATTCCAATACCTATCAAGCCGCTCTCTACAGCAAATTGGGCATAGTCGTTATGTGCATAGTCGTAATATTGAACCACCCCGGCACCCCGATATTTAGGAAAGGTAATATAAAATGTATTAGGGCCTGATCCAAACCATGGATTCTCCCGAATTTGCTGCAACACAAAATCGGAGGGTGCCTGACGGTCATCGAATTCCTGCATAGTGGTTTGTTCGATTCTTTTTGCAAGCTTTTCTACGCCAAACCAGGAGCCAACAATAAAAACGTCGATTGCTATCAAACTGACCAGCAGGATCACGGTATTACGGGTGGCGTAGCGCGACATCGACAGCCCGATTGCACCTGCAATCAGCAGACTGGAAAAGAAAGCAGTATTCCCCATACGCGAATGCGTGCTCACCAATGCAATGACCAGTATCGACAAATAAAGGCGCAGGCGAATTTTGGCGCTGAAAACCAGCTCGATTGTTTCTTGCAGAAATTTTTTCCAGGTTTCGGCCTGTCCGTCTCGCAAGCTGGCGATCAATAATCCAATACCGATCGCCAGCGTCATTTCAAGATATCCTGCAAAGTGATTGCGATTGGCATAAGTCGCACTGGCCGATTCACCGTGCAGTATCGGGGTACGCAACCAATCGGTGCGCACTTCACCCAAATGCATTAGTATCCCGTAGATCGAAAATACCAATGCGGAAAAAACAAAGGTGTAAGCCAGTTGCTTAACCCGTATCCGGCTATTAACCAGCAACAACGTCAACCCAAACGCAATGACATAAGCGAGACTCTTCATCCAGGAAATGGCTGATATGTGTGGATCGACCGATAATGTTTTCCAGCCACTCCCGCCCGGCAAATCAGCGATTGATGCATACGCCCGTGCGGTTTCGGGAGAAAGTGTTGCCAGTAACGATAAGGGCAACGGGATCAAATAAAGGCCTTGATACAGTAGCCAGATGCTCCATAAACCCAACACCCATCGCGCACGTCGAAATACCTCCGAAGCCTCGACACGATGAAACGCCCATGCCACCAGCCAGACGATAGCAAGGCCATAGAGCGCTACTTCCAGAATCGCCCACGCCCACGGACGATTACTACCCAATGGTATTGGTGCCCAGACCAGGACTACAAGAAATGTTCTGAAAAGAAACGTATCAATTTGCAAGTTACGCTGTGCGTAAGACATAGGAATCATTAAGGACAGTAGATTTCTTTCGAAACTGTCGCGAGCGAAAACAAAACAAGGCGCATGGCGGCGAAAACCGGAGTTTACAAGGAAGTAAATGAGGATTTTGAACCACCGCGCAACACCGTTATGTCAAGCGCAGCAAGTTTAGAAAGAAGTCTAATATGATAGAAAATCATACTTTCTACGTGCATGGCAAAAAAAGGGCAAGAAAAAAGCGGGCTCCCTTTCGGGAAGCCCGCCTTATGCAGTAAGGCTTTTATTAGCGAGTGCTTGCAGAACCACCGCCAGAACCGCTGCTACTCGGACCGGTACCTGTTGGCAATGGGGTAGAGGTTGGAGTAGAAGACGATGTTTGCCCAGTTTGGGATTGGCTCTGTGCCGCAGACTGAACTGCTTGCTGAATCGCCGATGCCTTTGCACTCTGTAATGCTGAGGCTACTGCCATCGCAGCAGGAGTACCTTGAGCAGAAATTGACGCGATTATTTGATCTGCAGGCAAGGATTGTACTTTACCGTTGGATACCATCCATCCTTGGCTGGCCGGGATAGTTACCGATTTACCATCATAAGTAATCGTGATTTCACCTTCGGTTACTGTAACAGCAACAACACCGCCATTGACGGCAATCGTGACATCGGTACCACGAATACCAATCGTCGCGTTACCCGCACGATAAGCCACCTGCGAGGGCTTCTGCTTGCCGATCAAGCCCGTAATGGCACGCATGCCACCTTCCACCAAGGTAAGAAAAATGTTACTTTTAGCCACATCAGCCTTGTTGTAATTGTAGGTAGTAACGGTCATACGGGACCGTGCTGAAAGCGCAGCCACTTGACCATCCTCAAAACGAAGCACGACAGAAGAATTTTCGCCAGTGACCACAGTTTCCCCTTGTTCGACCGCATCACCTTTACGCAGTGCCTTGGGTGAACCAGCACCGGGAATGGCCTGTACCGTTCCAGTTAATTCAAAAACCGTTGCAGGGGCCGCTAAAACGATAGATGCGGCATATCCACATAGGGCGACCAACGTTAAACCAAACCATTTACCTATTGATGTTTTCATTACAACCTCCTGTCTAGAGCTATTTAAAAACTATTTCAAGCATGAGCCTTACTACAGCTTCCTACTACAAACTTTTTCATTGGCGAATTTTTCATACTTGCATACAATAAAAAGTCTACCACGGTTTTCCGCCATGCGTATTATTTTATTGGCATGGTAGCGCGCGGCGCGTTCTACGGTTTGTGCGACGGATTCACGCAGGCTGGATGGCATTTCATCCCACAACGCAAATCCTAAATCTGCCGCCACAAACTGGACTTCCGGCTCCCAAGGGCCAAGCGCTATCGACTGTTCCAAGGCATGATACAAATCGTTATCTATTTCACCAAGACGATATTTGGTTAAAGCAATATTCGACCAGGTATAGGGCGATACGGGCCGCACTATCAACGCATGACGAAAATAGTTTAATGCCTCACCTAGAAGCCACTGTGTAGTGCCCTCTGGGTAAGCAACTGGTTGTACATGTAGCATTCCCAATGTTTCAAGAATGGTGGGGCTGCCAGATTCTAGCTGCTGTGCAGCAAGCAATGTATCGCGTGTTTTGCTCCATTCGTTCCCGCTGCGATAATTTATCGAGTCGCGCTGCGCATTCCAGTCGTCCATATCGGCAACGGCATTACTCCAGTACCAATCGGCTACTCCCCATTTTATTGCCGTAATCGCTGTGTTCACTAACACTATGCTAGCAACTAACACCAATAAAGTACGGGAAGTTGCCCAGCGATTTGGCACGGTTATACAGGTTTTGTTTTGCTGTTATAACCATGACCATAGCCATAGTTATAGCGTTTATAGCGCCCATAGGTGCTGTATTCGCCATAATATTTTTCCGCGCGCGCAATATCAAGCTGATTCAAGACCACACCGATCAATGGTGCATTGACAGCACGCAGCCGCTTGATGCCGTTTTGTGCCATTTGATAGGCTGTCGAATCCGCGCGCACCACATACACAACCGAATCAACCAACCGGGATAGCACCAGGGCATCGCTTACCAACTGAACAGGTGGAGAATCAATAACGATCATATCAAACGCTTCTTTCAGCTTATCGATCACCTCTTCAAAGCGTTTGGAAGAAAGCAATTCCAATGGATTGGGCGGCACCGTACCAGCAGATAATATATGGAAGCCAGCTTTTTCATCGAAATAAATTGCCTGACTCGGTGTAGCTGTGCCTGCAACCATATTAGAAAGACCAGGTGCATCCTTATCGCGATCCAGCAAACGCCCGATTTTTGGCCGCCGTAAATCCGCATCGATTAGCAGCACTTTCTTTACCTGCGCCAATGCACAGGAAAGATTGAACGAAACTGTGGTCTTGCCTTCTTCAGGGACGGTTGAAGTAACCACCAGTACTTTATGCTGGCTGTCCAACGATGACATCAATACACCTGTTCGGACAGTGCGAATCGCTTCCGAAAAAACAGACTGTGAATCGTTAAAAAAAGCGAGTTCGGATTTAAAGCCTTTTTTGGAAAAGCCTTTTATCTTTTGCAGTACGCCCAGTACCGGAAGCCCCAAGCGTTTTTCGACATCCTGCGTCGAATTCAGGGTGTTATTAATTCTGTCCAGTAAAAGCGCCAACAGTATGCCAATCAGTAATGCCACCGCAGCAGAAATAGACACAATTTGTAATTTCTTGGGTGCATAGGGACTGCCGGGCAAAATTGCTGGGTCTACCACTCGGGCAACCGTGGACTGTAAATCCCCCGCTACATTCGTCTCCTTAAAACGGGTTACAAACATATCGTAGAGTTGGCGGTTCGCTTGAGCTTCGCGCTCCAATACACCAAGCTGAAACTCTTTACGGTTCATCCCTTGAATTTCCGCTTTGCTTTGCCCCAACGCGCGTTCGACCGCCAGTTCATTGGCGCGCGCCACCTCATATTCCTTGGTGACGCCCGTTACAACGGCCTGAATCTGGCGCCTGGTATTTTCCTGAGCGGCCGCCAATTCGGCGTTCGCCTGAACCATGCGCGGATGTTCTGGCCCATAGCGCTGGGAAGCATCAGAAAGCTTTCGCTCCGCTTCCGCTTCGAGTTCTTTGAATTTCTGCACTAGCGGATGCCTTAATACAGCAGGGATCGATTCATAGGAGACTGTACCACGAGCCTGTTTTACACCTTGAATCTGATTGTATAAATTCTCAGCCTCAGCACGCTTTGCACGCGCTTCGACAAGGCCCTTGGTTGCTTCTTCCAAGGCCCGCGCAGCTCCAGACAGGGCAACTCCCTTGGCATCGACAATACGCTCACGTTCGCGATAATCCTGAAGTGCCTGTTCCGATGCATCCAATTTTTTGCGTAACTCTCCCAATCGCTCCGTTAACCATGCTCCTGCTTTTTGTGTCATCGCTACTTTTGCTTCAAGATCGCTTTCGATATAAAGCTCAGCCAAGGTATTCGGTACTTTGGCAGCCAACTCCTTATCATGAGAAACAAAACTTATTTGCACCAATTGGCTGTTTCTCACGGCCTGAACTTGTAGATCATTGCTAAATTTAATGACAACCTGCTTCAAGATATCCTCGGAAGTTGGCGTAACTTTATCGGCAAAAGGACTCAACGACCGCAAATTAATTCCCAAAATGGGAGCCTTTTGACGTGGATCGTAATCCGGATGATTTGTAATATCCAACTTCTGAACAACTTTACGTGCGAGATCATGAGATTTAATAATCTCAACCTGAGTTTGATAATACTCGCGGTTGCCTCCTATACCACCATAGACTTCTTCGATCGAAATTACCTTCGATTTTCCTTGTTCGATCATTATCATTGCCGTTGATCTATAGCTAGGTCGAATCGAAAAAACAATTAAGGTTGCAAGAATGGCAATTAACAGCACTAGAGACAAAATGCTCCACTTTCGCTTGGTTAATGTACGCCAGTATTCAACAAGATCGAGCGTTTCTGTATCAGGCGATACAATAGCCTGTCGCATAGGCATGCCTGCTACCGCGCGTTCGCTAAGAGTCAAATCATTCATGCAAAGCCCTAAATTTAGAAAAAACTTTCTTCAATGGTGAGAATATCTCCCGGCTGAACCGGCGAATTGAGGTCGACGCGAATGGGCGTGCCTTTTGGATCATCTTCGCGAACAACATTGATCTTTTCCTTTGAGGCCCGTTCTTTGAATCCACCTGCCAAAGAAATAGCCTTGCGAACCGTTAATCCTGGCACATAAGGATAACTGCCAGGCCTATCCACCATGCCATTAACAAAAAAATTCCGATATTCAAGAATAGTCACTGTTACCTGTGGATTCAACAAATAACGGCCTTTCAATCCTTTGGTAATAAATTCTTCAAGGTCTCCGACCGTCATTCCACGCACCTTGATTTCTCCAAGATAGGGAAATGAAAGTGTGCCCGCATCGGAAAGCCGTATCTTTTCTCGCTTCAGATCGTCCTCACCTATCACCTGAACCGTAATGACATCTCCCACGCCTAGTTTATAGTTGGATAATTCGGAGCCAAAAACATTTGCAGCTCCTCCATGCAGGGTGTACATGGCCAACACATATAGAACGAATACTCTCCAGTTTAAGCAACTCATACATAACAACCCTTAAAATGAAAAGGCTCCTTGCGCAAAAATACCCAAGGAGCCCCTTTAACAGCGAGATAAGAACTAAAGCGTTGCACCCAACGTAAGCAAGTACAAATTACGCTTATAATCAAATTCCCGATTGGAGTCACGATTAGTGTGGGAAACTTCACCGCCCACTGTTAACCAGCGCCTAAATTTATAATTAACTTTGAATCCAATAGCATTTGTAGAATCGTTACGACTAAAACCTTGATAGTCATCGTCGGCACGGCTCAAAGAAGCTGTTGTTTCAAAACGCTGTGTCCAAGAATGGTTCCAAGTTACGCCATACCGTTTTGACAGAATAAAATCCCCCAAACCAGTCGACTCACTAAATGATTTGCTTGTATTAAAATTGAACTTGGAATAGGTGAATGGCATCCATTGTATTTGTGCGTCCCAACCTGTTGAGGTGGAGTCCCTCCCCAATCGCAAATCTTTTTTGATACGCCCAAATTTAACCGTTCCTGTTGTTGCTGCCGTTGCTTCCCAGGTTGCACCCACAAGGTATCGAGTTTCTTTACTATCAAATGGCGATTGTTCGAATGTGTAATCCAAACGATCCTGCTTCAGCTCAAACAACAAATAGGTTTTAGGCATAACGCGATAAAATAATCTTCCCCCTAGACTAGTGCTATTTCGATCACTGCCAAAAGTAAAATCGCGATTATTGGTATAGCGTTTACGATAAGCGCCCCCTTCCAATTCGAAGCGCCCCAAAGCTCCATTTGCACCATAAGCATAAAGTGCATTGAATCCAGAATTATCAAATTTGTCAGGGGCAATTGATATACCGCGATCAGTAGAACCACGCGCATCGTGACCACTAAAAAAATCGAGCCCGATACGCAACCCAGACCTTTGTGAAAAGAGGAATTCCCCAGTACCCGCAACCATATGATCTTCGTAATTATCCCGCTTGCTACTTGCATAGGAAGCAAATTTCCCATCGTAAGCCAGCTTATACATGCTCTGCGGACTATGGGCCTCAATCACAAAACCAGGATTCAGAATTCTGAAATTCGAAGCCTTTTTATTATTTTGCAACAAAAATAAATTACTATCCCGGCCCAAGGAAAGATTGATATAGGGCGCTACCCATACCCCTTCGGCAACTGGATAACTACGTGGCCCATATTCTTCCACTTGTGACCGGGAAGAAGATGTAGGCAACTCATATTGCGATTTTGCCGACCCTACACTTGTCTGTGCCGCAACTGAAAAAATTCCGTTGCTTAATATCATCACTAAAAAATAAGCGGTCAATTTTAATCGTTTCATATTATTTTCCAGTTTATAAAAAACCATAATAGGCTATCAATATCTTATTTTCGTTGAATATTATAACATTTCTTAGATTCTGATGTTACGCACTGCAGAGGAGAAACATTTTTACCGGAAAAGCCATTTTCATAGGGAAGCCGCTTCGCCTGCGCGTAACATCAAATTGTAACTAATTATTGATGTTTTGCAACACTCGAATTGCACTCTGTCGCGGGTTTTTAGACTTGTCCGGTTCTGTAGTTTTTGAATTGTCCGCTTT
>CAZRAL010000053.1:0-17456 GCA_964598005.1 uncultured Burkholderiales bacterium | reverse complement strand
AGCCTATGCCGAGCTTCAGGCTCTGCGGAATGCGACTGCGTAACATCAGTTATTAGACTTCTTTCGAAACTGTCGCGAGCGAAGACAAAACAAGGCGCATGGCGGCGAAAAACCGGAGTTTACAAGGGAGTAAATGAGGATTTTGAGCCACCGTGCAACGCCGTTATGTCAAGCGCAGCAAGTTTCGAAAGAAGTCTATTCATTTTCGGCGCTGCGAAATTAAATTCCCCGGGTCCCCGGGGACCGTACTCTGAAATCATATGTTCGGATACAATGCTGACACGCAATACGTTACGCTGAGAGGTATTGGGTGGAATCGTATGACCCAGACCCTAAGGAAGCACTGATTAAATCCCACATGGCCGCGCAACAGTTTTTGTAATTACTGGCTCCATTTTTTCTCTTTATATTTCTCAACCCTTCTTGTGCCCGTCAACCATTATGAAAATTTTCCGGTTGCATCGTGGTTGCTTCCTGGGAAACTGCGCCGACCAATCGAAATCATTTACGCTTTTGCCCGCACAGCCGACGATTTTGCCGATGAAGGGGATATACCGGCAGCAGAACGACTACAACAACTGGATGCGTACCGTCAGGAACTGGACAGGATTGCGGCCAACCAGGCACCGACACAGGCCCTGTTTCACGACATCGCCAACATCATCGCTGAATACGCGCTACCGATCCAGTTGTTCCGGGATTTGTTGGATGTATTTAGTCAGGATGTCATTAAATCGCGCTACGCCAATTTTGATGAGGTGCTCGATTATTGCCGTCGTTCGGCCAACCCCATCGGCCGCCTCTTGTTACATCTTTACGGCGCAGCCTCCCCGCAAAATCTGCGCCATAGCGATGCCATTTGCTCTGCATTGCAACTCATCAATTTCTGGCAAGACGTCGCCATAGACTGGAAAAAGAACCGTGTCTACCTGCCACAGGATGAAATGCTGAGATATGGCGTTTCGGATCGTGACATTGCCATGGAAATCGACTCATCGGCCTGGCAGCAATTGATTCGTTTTCAATGCATACGCTCGCGCCAGATGATTCAATCTGGCGCGCCGCTCACTCGTGCCTTGCGCGGGCGTATCGGCTGGGAATTGCGCTTTGTTATCTCGGGCGGATTACGGATTCTGGACAAGATCGAAGCCGTTAATGGAGATGTTTTTCGCCATCGTCCCCTAATGAGCAAATGGGACTGGATAGGATCGATACCACGCGCTTTTACGGTTCATAACCCGGTATGATTTTCAAAAATTTTGTTCCTTTTCATACAGCCCCCGAAAAATCATACGGAATTTGATCCAGGGAACCTCTGATTAAGTCCTCCATGAGCCGCGTTTTGACAAGAATAGTCCAAATTCAAGGCATGCGACGCAGGTCATATCCGTTGATATGGAGCCAAGGAGGCCCCGGCGTAGCGACAGCCTCGCGCAGCACAGGCCGCGAAGCCGGGGCAATCGCCTTGCCTTTCGGATCGCATCCAAAGGCACTGAATCTTCAGTGCCTTTGGAACCTGCTCCGCCTGCAGCAAGGCACGCCGAAGATGGGCTATTCTTGTCAAAACCCGCATGGGCGCTTGGTTTTCCGGGCGCGCGGCCATGTGGGACTTAATCAGAGGTTCCCTAAATTATCGATCCATGACTGCTGACGAATATTGCCAAGACAAAGCCGCGCAAAGCGGCTCCAGTTTTTATTACAGCTTCCGGTTTTTACCTGCAGAACGCCGCCGCGCCATCACCGCGCTATACGCTTTTTGTCGGGAAGTCGACGATATCGCTGACGACGTCATGGATATCGACGTCGCACGGGCCAAGCTGGGCTGGTGGCGGGCCGAAGTAGCCAATCTGTTCGGCGGCACACCGCAACACCCTGTCACGCAGGCATTGCAGCCTGGGGTGCAATCTTTTGGCATCGACGCGGCACGCCTGAACGAGATCATCGATGGTATGGAAATGGATCTGACTCATCATCGTTATGCCGATTTTGAATCACTCAAACTGTACTGCCATCGCGTCGCCGGAGTAGTGGGCCAACTTTCTGCCGGAATATTCGGTTATCGCAACCCCGATACGCTGATCTATGCAGAAAATCTTGGTTTGGCATTTCAGCTGACCAACATCATTCGCGATGTGGGGGAAGACGCCCGCCGTGGGCGAATCTATCTTCCTGCCGACGAATTGGCCCGGTTTGCCGTTTCCACTGCAGACATATTGGCTGCAAGGCACACTCCTGCATTCGAAGCCTTGATGAATTTTCAGGCTACCCGGGCCGAGCAGTACTATCAGACGGCATTGGCGGCCTTGTCCAAAGCAGACCGTGCCGCACAGCGCCCGGGATTGATCATGGCCGCTATTTACAGCGCCTTACTCGACGAAATCCGCAAGGATCACTTCATGGTTTTACAGCAACGCACTTCGCTCACGCCCCTGCGCAAGTTGTGGATCGCCTGGAAAACCTGGTTTTTTTCATGAGTGTCGCCATTATTGGCGGCGGCTATGCAGGCATGGCTGCTGCGGTTGAGCTTGCCCGACAAGGCATTTCCGTTAACGTTTTTGAAACCGGAAAAACATTGGGTGGCCGGGCGCGCCGAGTCGAATACCGTCACCACGCACTCGACAATGGCCAGCATATTCTCTCCGGGGCCTATAGTGAATTACTCAGTCTCATGCACATGGTTGGCGCGCCTGATGATGCACTGCTGCGCATACCGCTTACCCTGATTCACCGTGATTTCCTTTTGCGTGCGCCGCGTTTGCCCGCACCCTGGCATCTGGTTTGGGCCTTACTGCTTGCCCACGGTTTATCGTGGGCCGAACGTTGGGCGGCAATGCAATTCATGCGTGCATTAAAGCAAGCTGGATTTCGTGTTGAGCGCAATCTCACCGTTCAATCTTTATTGTTACAGCATCAGCAAACGCCAAACGCCATTCGCCTGCTATGGGAATCGCTATGTGTTGCGGCCCTGAACACGCCGCCTTCGGTGGCCTCGGCACAAGTTTTTGTCAATGTACTGCGCGACTCGCTTTGCGGCGCGCGGGCAGCAAGCGATTTACTGTTGCCACGTGTCGATTTAACCGCGCTGTTTCCCGCTCCCGCCGCAAAATGGCTGCATGCTCACAGCGGGCACGTTTTTCCAGAAACGCGTGTCACCCATATCCAAGCCATTTCTGCCGGCTATCGACTCCATGCAGGAAGCGAACTACGAGAATATCGCGCCGTCATTTGCGCCGTGGGCGCACATCAGCTTGAATTGCTTGCCCACGAAGATTCGCCACTCCTGTCGTTCTTTAGGGACACAACAGGCCATTTTCAATACGAACCGATTTATACGATTTATATCCAGTATCCGGCCTCTATTAAATTGGCCGCTCCATTGGTTGGCCAAACAACCGGCATAGCACAATGGTTTTTTGACCGCGAAGCCCTGACCGGCAATCGGGGGCTGGTCGCTGCGGTGGTATCGGCATCGGGACCACACCAAAAAATGGAACACCACCAACTCGCCAATCAGGTTCATCGGGAATTGGAAACTCTGACCGCCACATTGCCCCTCCCCGTGTGGAGTAAAATCATCGCCGAAAAACGCGCCACCTTTGCCTGCCACGCTGGATTGAAGCGGCCCTGCACGGAAACGCCTTTCAGTGGATTATTCCTGGCTGGGGATTACACGGAAAGCCCTTACCCTGCCACGCTTGAAGGGGCAGTGCGCAGTGGGCGCGAAGCCGCCAGGCATTGTGCGGACTATTTAAGGAACTTCTGATCAAGCCCCACATGCAAAATTATCACCCTCCTGTTGATCTGTTGAAAGACCGCGTTATTCTGGTCACCGGTGCCGGGCAAGGCTTGGGCAAAACCGCTGCCCTGGCCTTTGCCCGCCATGGTGCAACGGTTATTTTGCATGGCCGCACCATCGCGAAACTTGAATCAACCTACGATGAAATCATGGAACAGGGAGGAATGGAACCCGCCATCCTGCCGCTTGATTACAACCTCACAAACGAAACGGAACTGCAAAATTTTGCCCAGGCGATTGAAACCGGATTAACTCGCCTGGACGGCATTTTTCATGGGGCCAGCCATTTTTCCCCTCTCACGCCCCTTGCCAATCAGGGTCTGGATACCTGGCTCACGCATTTGCGGGTGAATATCGGCGTACCCGCAGCACTCACCCGTGCGTGTTTTCCATTATTGAAAAAATCTCCCCAAGCCTCGGTCATTTTTTTAACCGAGACCCACGCCCTCGAACCCCAAGCCTACTGGGGCGCTTTCGCCGTTTGCAAATCTGCACTCACAACCCTTAATCACATATGGGCCAGTGAACTGGGCACTACCCCGCAGGTACGCATCAACCTTTGCTGGCCCGGGCCGGTGGCCAGCCCCCTGCGCGCGCGCAGCCACCCCGGCGAATCTCCTGCCCATTTGCCCGCCGCTGAATCGTTGGCCCCCCACTTTCTTTATTTAATGGGGCCAGATAGCGCGCATTTGAATGGAGAACGATATCAATGCAAGTAAATAATCATAAGTAAATAATCAGGCTACGAAAGTGGTTGGCTTTTAGGTAAAATGCGATTGCCAAAATAATAATCAGCCATGAGGTTGTTTTTTTAAACCGCATTATCTAGAAAAAAGTTGATCAATGTCGTGAGTGCAATGCTGGATCAGGGAAATCGCACATTCATATGCAGTGTCGTTTTTATCGACTTGGTCGGATATTCCAAAAAATCGGTTTCAGAACAAATCACCATACGTGATCGATTCACCACCGTACTGTCGGAATCACTGAAGGATATCCGCCCCGACCAGCGCATCGTGCTGGATACAGGTGATGGCGCCGCAATCAGTTTTTTAGGTGATCCGGAAGATGCGCTGTTTGTGGCGTTGAACATGCGCGATATGCTCAAGCATATACCAGCTATTGCAAGTCAGGATACATCCCCATCGGAAGCCACCGATACCAGTCCGCTCGAGGGCCTATTACGCATCGGCATCAATCTCGGGCCGGTCAAACTGGTTCGCGATATCAATGCCCAGCCTAATATCGTTGGGGATGCCATTAATGTCGCCCAACGCATCATGAGCTTCGCCCAGCCCGGCCAAATCGTTGCATCACGTTCGTACTACGATATGGTTGCCTGCCTGTCCGACGCCTATACGCAGCTATTTAAATACGAAGGCTCACGCACCGATAAACATGTGCGCGAACACGAAATTTATATTGTCGGCGAATCCGATACTGCTTTAAAACAAGCCAAAGCTGGTTTGGCAGATCGTGTTTCCTCAACCAATCCGCGCGGCCAGGCTCATGGCGCTAGCGTATCCACTGGGCCAAATTCGCCTGCAACAAATGGCACATTGCCCTTTTTGCAAGACCGCAAGAAATTGACCATTGTTGGGGGAATACTGAGTCTAGTGATTATCGGAATGATCATCATGCTAGCCTATAAAAAACCAGCTCCTGTTGCACCTGCCAAAGGTAGTTCGTCTATCGAAGTCCCCATTTTTACGCCGCCCACTAATAGTAATCTACCAGTTACGGAGCCTGTTAAACCGCATGGCAGCACTGGCGCTGCTTCGCCTGCAACGCCAGAAACAAGCAAAGATACTGTCAAACCTGCCGCGGAGCCTGGCAAGAACGATCCTGCTAAAAACGAGCCGGCCAAATCCACTGTACCGGGTACGGTAACGTTTACCATTCAACCTTGGGGTGAGGTATTCATTAATGGCAAATCGATCGGGGTATCGCCACCTCTGAAATCCACCAAGCTGGCACCCGGAAAATATAAGGTGGAAGTAAAAAACACCACGTTTACCCCATATAGCGCAACCATTGAAGTAAAATCAAAAGAGGAATTTAGCATCAAACACAAATTCTGATCGTCATAAATTCCATAAAAATTTCTTCATGATTTTTTCTTTGTTCAAGACCACGCCTGATTTACCCACCATGCTATGTGGTGGTGCCATATTTTTTTTACCGATGCTTATAACAGGTTGCACCTCCCTGCCCACTACCAATATCCCAGCGGATAATGTCCAACAGCAAAAGCATGAGCGCGCCGCAGCAACGTTGAACGAAGGCCTCAGCCAATACAACGCGGGAAGTTACAACGAAGCAACCAAAAGTTTTTTGATCGCACTGGATAGTGGCGTACTAAGCACCACCGAGCAAATCGAGTCCCGCAAGCATATGGCATTCATTTATTGTCTGACTGCACGCCAAATCAATTGTCAGGAAGAATTTGAAAAAATACTGGCCATCGACCCTAAATTCGATTTGACTCCTGCAGAAGCTGGCCACCCCACCTGGGGCCCTACTTTTTTAGCCGTTAAAACCGAAATTGAAAACAAACGCAGCGGAAAAGTAACTGCTCCGCCAGCTAAACCATCCGCTGCTGACAAGTTGCTTGCCGACGGTATGAAAGCCTACGATGCCGCAGACTATAACAAGGCGATCAAATTCTTTCAGGATGCGTTAAAGGAAAATCTGCCACTTGCCGAGCAAATCAAAGCCCACAAATTTATTGCTTTCAGCTTTTGTGTCACTAATCGTGCCCCGTCTTGCAAAATGGAATTCCAGAAAATTCTGGGTATCCAGCCCGATTTTGATCTGGAACCCGCAGAAGCAGGTCATCCCTCCTGGGGGCCGCTGTTTCGCAGTTTGAAAACCAACTCCAAACCCGCCGACAAAAAATGATGTTGCCAGGGACGGTTTCTCATGATTGAGATGCTGGGCCGCTACAAGATACTCGATACCATTGGCCAGGGTGCCATGGGGGTAATCTATAAGGCGGTCGACCCCATTATTGATCGCACGGTCGCGATCAAGACGATTAATTTCATGCTGGGCAAAGACGATATCGCCGAATACGAAGCGCGGTTCCAGCAGGAAATCAAGGCGGCGGGACGGCTTAACCATCCCAATATCGTCACCATTTATGACGTCGGCCGAACCGAACAAATGGCTTACATGGCGATGGAATTCCTTGAAGGCAAGGAATTAAAAGATATTCTTGCCAGCGAAGAAAAACCGGCGGTATCAACAGCCATCGAATGGATTACGCAAATTGCCGATGGGCTTGCCTTCGCACATGAAAATAAGGTGATTCACCGCGATGTAAAACCTTCCAACATCATGATCGTTCGTGGCGGCCTGGCCAAAATCACCGATTTTGGCATTGCCAGAATGCCTTCTTCAGCGGTTAAAACCATGACCGGCATGATTCTCGGGAGCCCACGCTATATGTCCCCTGAGCAGGTGATCGGACGCACGCTCGATCATCGGACTGATATTTTTTCTTTGGGCGTCGTGCTCTACGAAACGCTTACTGGCATTGCGCCCTTCGATGGTGATAACGTCAATGCAATCATGTACGCCACGGTCAATACCAACCCACCGCCTTTGTCATCACACCATCCCGGTGTACCGCGTATGCTGGACTTGATCCTCGCCAAATCGCTGGCCAAAACAGTAGACGAGCGTTACCAGCATATGAATGAATTTGCGAACGATCTCAGAGAAGTAAAGCGTCAGCTTCTCTCAGCCGCACCCGCAGCGGTGGGCGCGGCCAACTCCCTGTCCACTGCGGTTGTCCAGACAAGCGAGATTTCCCCCATAGCGGGTCGTTTTATCAATAAAGAAGAAGCGGAAGAAATCAAACCATTAAAATTGGCCAAAGCATTTGATTCATTCGATGCCACCGTCAAACTGGCCGCCCTGACACAACAAACAGCAACATTTCAGCCCTACATTTCGGAAACGCGTAAACTCCGCGCCTATACCGATGAAGTTGAATCCAGTCTGAATACAAAGGTGTCCTCCAGCCCGGTCTCTCAACCTCTACCGGCATCAAATTCAGGCAGGCTACCCACTCAACAAACCAATCCGGTGGAAACAAGAAACCCGACTTCACCTGCAAAAAATTTAATCCCCCTGGTCATTATCGCAACGCTTGTTTTGTGCGTCATTGGTCTGGGCATTGCCGTATTGATACGCTACGCATAATTCGATTTTTGAATCAAGACTGATTTTTCAACAGCGTCTTTGTATCGTTGCTGATTTGGAAATGTAAGTAGCGGGTTTTTCGTTACCGCCAATCAGGCAGGCGGCACTTGTTTAACTGTCCCGGAAAGGAAAAATCGCATGGTCCGCACCACTTTTGCCACGATTTCTCGTGATTTCATTTTATTGCGTTGGCAAACTCTCTTCCTTGTCCTGTTTTTTTTAGCTGGATGTGGTTCCCGAGAAGGGCATGGGCCTGCGGGAGGCGGTATGCCGCCCGTTGCAGTAGGCGTGATCACGATACAGCCGCACACCATACCGGTAAATTTTGAATACCCAGCCCAGACGGCCGCTTCACGCGAAGTCGAAATTCGCAGTCGTGCAATCGGCATTATTCAAAAAAGGAATTACGTGGAAGGCGCGGTCGTTAAGGCCGGCCAGTCTTTGTTCACGATTGATCCCGCGCCATTTGAAGCCAGTTTATCGCGTGCTGATGCAGACCTTGCTGCCGCTCAGGCGCGCTACGACCAGGCGCTGCGCACCAGTATGCGCCTGAAGCCCCTGTGGGAAGCCAGGGCAGTAAGCCAAAAGGAATATGACGATGCTGTGTCAGCTGAACAAATCGCAGCTGCCGATATCAAGGCCGCGGGGGCCCGGGTGCAGGAAGCCAGGCTCAATCTGGCCTACACACGAGTCGAATCACCAATCAGCGGCCTCACCAGCCGCGCCCTCAAATCAGAGGGTTCGCTGATTTCCGGCCCGGATGTGCTGTTGACTACCGTCATACAGACCGACCCCATCTACGTCAATTTCGGCATTGCCGACAACGAACAAATGAAACTGGAAAATGACGCCGTTGCCGGACGTATCACGCGCCCAGCCGATGGAAAATACGATGTAGAAGTCAAACTCGCAGACGGAACCGTATTGTCCAGAACCGGCAAACTGACGTTTAGCGATGCTCGTGTCAACACAACCACAGGAACCTCCGACGCACGCGCTGAATTGCCGAATCCGGATGCAAAAATACGTCCGGGGCAATTCGTGCGCCTTACTGTCAAAGGCGCCGTTCGCCAGAATGCCATCGTCATACCGCAACGCGCGGTGCTGGAAGGACCACAGGGAAAGTTTGTCTATGTGGTTGGCGCCGACAATAAAGCTGAAGTACGTCCGGTTGAAACGGGTGACTGGTCTGGTGACCAGTGGGTCATCCTTAAAGGACTCAGCCCGCGGGATAAAGTTATCGTCGACGGCATGGCCAGGATTTTTGCTCCCGGAACACCGGTACAAATCGCCGATGCCCCCGCCGTAAAATCACTATCCCCTGAATCTGATCTGCCTGCATCCAAAGGTAGTGACGCTGCAAAAAACACGTCTTCGGCTTCTTCCACCCAAAAATAAGCGGCCTTTTCTATCATGTTCTCCCGATTTTTCATAGACCGGCCCATTTTTGCGGCCGTCATTTCGCTGTTCATCGTGCTGGCTGGCCTCGCCGCCATGCGAACACTGCCCGTTGCCCAGTATCCGGAAATTTCCCCTCCTGTGGTAACCGTGCAGGCCGTTTATCCCGGCGCTTCTGCTGCCGTACTGGAGCAAACGGTTGCGGCGCCCCTGGAAAACGCGATCAATGGCGTCGAACGCATGCTGTACATGAGTTCTACTTCAGCTGCCAATGGTGTGGTTCAGATTCAGGTCACCTTCGATATCGGCACCAATGTCGATCAAGCCGCACTCAACGTCAATAACCGCGTCAAGCAAGCCGAAGCCAAACTGCCGCTGGAAGCGCGCCGTCAGGGTGTGACTGTGGAAAAGGGTTCATCGTCATTTTTACAGGTGATTGCTTTTTATTCGCCTGATGGCCGCTACGATGATTTTTTCACCAGCAACTACGCCACGTTGAATATTCTGGATCGATTGAAGCGCATTCCCGGTACAACCAATGTACAAATTTTCGGCGCCAAGGATTACGCCATGCGCATCTGGATCAAACCGGATCGGCTTACCCAGCTGCGCCTGACCTCAGCCGATTTGGTGCGCGCCATAAACGAGCAGAATGCCCAATTCGCCGCTGGTAAAGTCGGCCAATCGCCTACCGGTGGCGCGCAGGAAGTCATGTATACCGTCACCACCAAAGGCCGCCTTGCCGATCCAAAGGAATTTGAAAATATCATCGTTCGCTCGAATAGCGATGGTTCGAATCTGCGCCTGAAAGACATTGCACGTATTGAGTTGGCGCCCAAGGATTATGATTTCATTGGCCGTATCAACGGCAAGCCGGCAACCCTGATCGGTATTTTCCTGCAACCGGGCGCCAATGCGCTCGATGTGGGCAATGAAGTCAAGGCAGAAGTAAAAAAACTGGCAGAACGTTTCCCTCCCGGGCTCACCTATACCATCGCCTACGACACCACGCGGTTTGTTGAAGTCTCCATCCGCGAAGTAGCCAAAACACTGGCCGAAGCCATGGCCCTGGTGTTTCTGGTGGTGTTCCTGTTTTTGCAAAACTGGCGGGCCACACTGATTCCCTTTGCCGCCGTCCCGGTTTCATTGCTGGGCACGTTTGCCGGCCTCCACCTGCTGGGTTATTCGATCAATACACTCACGTTGTTCGGCATGGTGCTGGCCATCGGTATTGTGGTGGACGATGCCATCGTGGTGCTGGAAAACGTCGAACGCATCATGCATGAAGAACACAAAAATGCCCGGGAGGCGGCAATCAAAGCCATGCACGAAGTCACCGGGCCGGTCATCGCGATTGTGCTGGTGTTGTGCGCCGTATTTGTGCCTATCGCATTTTTGGGTGGATTAACCGGAGAACTCTACCGGCAGTTCGCGGTAACCATTTCTATCGCTGTGGTTATCTCCGGTGTGGTTGCGCTCACCCTCACCCCTTCGCTGTGCGTGCTGATCCTGAAACGCGAACATAAAGCGCCGGGCAAATTTTTTTCCTGGTTCAACGCCTGGTTCGGCCGGGTGACCCATCGCTACACGCAGGGGGTATTGTGGATGATCCGTCGGGGCGCGTTGGGTCTGGTTTTATTTATCGGCATGGTCGTCATTACCGCTGGGTTATGGAAATTCACACCCGGTAGTCTGGTGCCCGATGAAGACCAAGGTTTTTATATCGCAGCGGTGATTCTTCCCGATGGAGCCACTTTGCAACGTACGGATAAAATCGTATCTCAGGTCATCGATATGATTAAATCCAACCCCGCCAATCAGGATGTGGTTGCTTTTACCGGTTTTGATTTTATAGGCGGCACTTTCCGTAACAACGCGGCCACCATTTTTGTCACCCAAAAGCACTGGGATGAGCGCAAGGTAAGCACACCGGAACTGGTCGGAGAATTGTTTATGAAAACCGGGGGCATCAAAGAGGCGCTGGTGCTGGCCTTCAATCCTCCACCGATATTTGGTCTGGGCACCGCAGGGGGATTTGAATTCTATATTCAGAACCGTGGAGAAGGCGGCCCCAAACGCACGGCTGAAGTGATGCAACAATTCATGCAGCGCACGGGCACAGACCCCATGTTTGCTTACGTCAACACATTCTGGCGCGCCAATGTGCCGCAACTGTACGTTAACGTCGATCGCGAAAAAGCCAAGGCGCTCAACGTTCCGCTGGATGCCATATTCGATACGCTGGCCGCTACATTTGGCACCTACTATGTCAATGACTTCAACAAATATGGCCGGACCTGGCAGGTATTGATGTCGGCTGAGCCGCAATATCGCAAGCGTCCCGATGACATTGGCAGCCTGTATGTGCGTTCCGATAAAGGCGACATGGTTTCCCTTCGTTCACTGGCGGCCATTGAATTTACATCGGGGCCGGATACGCTGGAGCGATTCAATAATCTGCCCGCGGTGAAGCTGATCGGCAGTGGCGTACCTGGTATCAGCTCCGGGCAGATCATCCAGCGAGTTGAGCAAATTGCCAACGAGGTACTGCCCGCTGATTTCAGTTATGACTGGGGTGGCGCTTCGTATCAGGAAAAAAGGGCGAGCGGCTCATCGGGATTGGCGCTGGTGCTGGGCGCACTCATGGCCTTTCTCATCCTTGCCGCCCAGTACGAAAAATGGTCGCTGCCCTTCTCGGTCATGATGGCCTTGCCATTTGGCACTTTCGGAGCGCTGGCCGCTGTGTGGTTGCGCGGATTCACCAACGATGTTTACTTTCAAATTGGCTTGGTCACCCTGCTCGGACTGGCTGCCAAAAATGCCATTCTGATTGTTGAATATGCGCTACTGAAATCGCATGAAGGCATGAGTGCGGCCGCGGCCGCATTGGAGGCGGCGCGATTGCGATTCCGCCCTATTCTCATGACGTCGCTGGCCTTCATTCTGGGCGTACTGCCTCTGGCTTTCAGCAGCGGCGCGGGCGCGGGCGCGCGGCGCTCGGTGGGCACGGGCGTCATGGGCGGCATGCTGGCGGCGACTTTTCTCGCTATCTTTTTTGTTCCGCTATTTTATAAAATCATCACTGAACGTCGTATCAAGGAACGGCAGTCCAGTGCCGATATTCTTGCTGAAGCGCGTAGGGCGCAAGAGAAAGCATTGCAAGGAACGCCCCATGTCTAAATATTCGCCCCAAACTTATGCAACGATTGGCTTGGCACTGCTTTTATCGGGATGTATGGCGATGGGGCCGGATTATCAGCGCCCTTCTCTCGATCTGCCAGCTTCATGGCCAGCGACGGCCGGGGCATCCCTTAGCCTGGCAGATAAAGAACGCTGGTGGACTATCTCCAGCGACCCGTTCGATCTGGAGGTCGATCGCCTGGTCAAAGTGGCTTTCGCTAACAACAACGACTTGGTGCTGGCCTCCGCGCGTGTTGCAGAGGCCGAAGCATTGCTGGGCGTGGCGCGCAGCGATCAGGCGCCCTCAATTTATGGCAGTGCTTCCAGCGATCGCAACCGCAGCTCGGAAAAAAGCGCTTTTGCGCAACCGGGCATTCCGCTAAAAACAACGTCGCACCGCGCTGCCTTGAATTTTTCCTACGAAATCGACTTTTGGGGGAAATACCAACGCGCCAGCGAAGCGGCACGTGCCGAATTACTGGCAACTGAAGCCGCGCGCGATACAGTGCGTATTGCCTTGGGCTGCCAGGTCGCGACAACCTATTTCAATTTGATTGCACTCGATCAGCGCCTGAACACAACGATTCGCGCCGAGAAACGCGCCAAAGAATCGCTGGCGTTGCAACAAAAACGCTTTGAAGCGGGCGTCGCTTCCAGCTTCGAATACCAGCAACGCGTTGCCGAGTACGAATCGGTGCGGGCGCAAATTCCCGTCATTGAGCGCGAACGCGACATGACCGAACGAGCCCTGGCTGTATTGCTTGGCCACTCCCCACGCGAAATTCTTGCGCCGAAAATCGAGCGCGAGGCTATCGCCAAAACATCGAACATGCCTACACTTGTTCCGCCAGGATTACCTTCATCGCTATTATTGCGCCGCCCCGATTTGCGCGAAGCAGAACAGCGCCTGATCGCCAGCAATGCACGCATTGGCGTAGCCCGCGCTGCATATTTCCCTTCCATTTCATTGACTGGCTTGTTTGGCGGAGAAAGTGCATCTCTGTCCGACCTGTTTAGCGGCCCTGCGCGTATCTGGCGATTCGCTGCCGATTTAACCCAACCCATTTGGGGCAGCAATCGCATCCCGTTTCAGATCGATGCGGTTGAAGCGCGTAATCAGCAGGCGTTGGCACACTATCGAAGTGCGATCGCCAATGCTTTTCGCGAAGTGCAGGATGCCATCGTCTCCCAAGTCAAGGCGCGCGATATTCGCGAAGCCAATCAACGCCGTGTAAGTGCACTTGAAAAGTCCTTTGCGCTGGCAAAATTGCGCTATGAAAATGGCGTGTCTAGCCAATTGGACGTCATCGACAGCGAACGAAATCTGCTACTGGCTGAACTTGACCATATCGAAACGGAGCGCCAGTTGCGCATCGCCCTCGCTGATATATTCAAGGCAATAGGGGGGCCGTCGATATCTGTGGAATAATTGCAGCCCATAATCCGGCGCCAATACTGGCATAGACAGCATTTTTTGAACTCATGTAAACTCGATTGGAAAGCGTATCATGCAATTGATTTATTCCATTCCCTAATAAAAAAAGTATTTTCAACTCACTACACTGAGGAGCAATCACACCATGCGTCATTCTTTCCCTTTTACCAAACTCGTCTCCGGCTGCATTGCCGCAGCCCTGCTGACTATCCCGGCCTATGCACAAGAACTGACCGGCACCTTAAAAAAAATCAAGGATAGCGGAACCGTTACGATTGGGCACCGCGAAACGTCGGTTCCTTTTTCCTATCTCGATGAAAAACAGCAGCCGATCGGCTACTCGATGGATCTTTGCATGGCAGTCGTAGAAGAAATAAAAAAAACCCTTAACCTGCCAGCGCTCGCTGTGAAATATAACCCGGTCACCTCGCAAACCCGTATTCCGCTCATGGCCAACGGCACCATTGATCTGGAATGTGGTTCGACGACCAACAACCTTACACGCCAGAAAGAAGTTGCCTTTGCACCGGTTACATTTGTTACCGGCACTAAACTTTTGGTAAAAAAATCCTCAAAGATCAAGAGCTACAAGGATTTGAAAAACAAAACCGTCGTGGTAACGCAGGGCACAACCAACGAACGCGTCATCAAGGCTTTGTCCGACAAGGAAAATCTGGGCATTCGCTTTTTAAATGCCAAAGACCACGGCGAATCTTTCCTGACTGTTGAATCGGGTCGTGCAGCAGCGTTTTCCACTGACGATGTACTGCTATATGGATTAACCGCCAAAGCCAAAAACCCAAAAGATTTTGAAGTCGTGGGCAATTATCTGTCCTATGACCCCTATGGCATCATGTTCCGCAAAAACGATGGTGATTTTGCGGTTGTTATTACTCGTGCGTTGGTGGGATTAATGCGTTCGGACGAAATCAGCAAGATTTACGATAAGTGGTTTATGGGCAAATTGCCATCCGGAGAGACCATCGGCATGCCGATGAACCCCTTGCTCAAAGCGGCTTTCCAAATCCAGGCATTGCCGGATTAGTTTACGCATATTACTAAACGGGGAATCGAGTATTCGATTCCCCGTTTTTTTTTTAATAAAAATAAAAACTTCCGTCTTTTGAGGAGAAGTATTAATGGAATGGAAAATCTTTCTGGAACAAGCCCCATCGGGGGGAATGACTTACCTCGGCTGGCTGTTATCCGGCTTGTTATGGACTTTGCTGGTATCGAGTTGCGCGTGGATCATTGCCTTTATGCTGGGCTCCATGATCGGTGTATTGCGCACCACACCGCTTAAATTTCTCAATTTTGCCGCAACCGCTTATGTGGAAATTTTCCGTAATATCCCGCTGTTGGTGCAAATGTTTCTCTGGTATTTCGTTATGCCGGAGGTGCTACCCGCTGATTGGGGAGACTGGTTAAAACAGGTCTACCCTAATCTAATTACCCTTCCCTTCGCGCAGTTCGGGCTATGGGAATTTACGGCAGCCGTTTTATGCTTGGGTCTTTACACCGCGTCGCGGGTAGCTGAACAAGTACGCTCGGGTATTCAATCGCTGCCCCGTGGCCAGACCAACGCGGGATTGGCGATGGGATTCACCCTGCCGCAGGTCTATCGCTACGTGTTATTGCCCATGGCGTTCCGCTTGATCATTCCGCCCATGACCTCGGAATTCCTGACCATCTTCAAAAATTCCGCTGCGGCACTTACCATCGGTGTGCTGGAACTGACCGCGCAGAGCCGACAGATTTCTGAATACACCTTCAAAACATTCGAGGCATTCAGTGCCGCGACGCTCATTTATATTGTGATCACACTAACTGTTATTTTCCTCATGCGTTGGCTGGAAAAAGCAGTGGCAGTGCCGGGCTATGTATCGCAGGGGGGCCACTAAATGGGCGATTTCGATTTTCAAGTCATTATCAAAAACCTGCCGTTTTTGTACGATGGCTTGCTGCTTTCCCTCAAATTATTTGCCATTGCTTTAGCCGGCGGACTTTTTTTCGGCACCCTGCTCGCTTTGGCGCAGCTTTCCAGTTTCAAAATCCTCTCTTACTCCGCATCAGGATTTGTGAACCTGATCCGCTCCATCCCCTTCATCATGGCAATCTTCTGGTTTTATTTTTTGACTCCCATGCTGGTCGGAAAAATCACCGGGCAACAAGGCGAAGCGGTCGGCCCCTTCACTTCTGCCATTGTTGCCTTTATTTTGGTGGAAGCAGCCTACTATTCGGAGATCATTCGCGCGGGTATTCAATCAGTGCCGCGCGGTCAGCCATGGGCGGCCTATGCACTGGGAATGAACTACTGGCAGGCGATGGCATATGTGGTATTGCCTCAGGCGTTTCGCAACATGCTGCCGATCATGTTGACTCAAGCCATCATCCTTTTTCAGGATACCTCGTTAGTATACGTCGTCGGCTTGAAGGATTTTCTGGGCGCGGCCAGCAAAGCTGGGCAAATATCGGGGCGTATCGTGGAATTGTATGTTTTCGTTGCAATCGTATTTCTCATCATCTGTTTTGGTGCCTCGCGCCTGGTGCGCTATCTTCAGGCGCGCATGGACCCTGCACGGGTAGTGATCGCAAAGCCGTAACTGAATTGAAATAGGGAACCTCATGGCCATGATAGAAATCAAAAACGTCAGTAAATGGTATGGAGAAAAACAAGTGCTAACGGACTGCAGCACCACCGTTTCCAAGGGAGAAGTCGTCGTCATATGCGGGCCTTCCGGCTCCGGGAAATCGACCTTAATCAAGTGTGTGAATGGATTGGAGCCCTTTCAAAAGGGAGAAATTCTGGTAGACGGGATTTCTATTGGCGCAAAAGGCGCCGATCTGGCCAAACTTCGTTCCCGCGTCGGCATGGTATTCCAGAACTTTGAATTGTTTCCACATATGAGCGTAACCAAAAATCTGGTTATTGCGCAAATGAAGGTACTGGACCGTAGCGCTGATGAAGCGCGCGAAAAAGGCCTTAAATTACTCGATCGTGTTGGCCTTATAGAACATAAAGACAAATATCCCGCGCAACTCTCGGGTGGTCAGCAACAGCGTGTCGCCATCGCGCGTGCGCTATCGATGGACCCTATCGCCATGTTGTTTGACGAACCGACCTCCGCGCTCGATCCTGAGATGATCAATGAAGTGCTTGATGTGATGGTGGAGCTGGCCCACGAAGGGATGACTATGATGTGTGTCACCCACGAAATGGGTTTTGCCAAAAAAGTCGCTGACCGGGTTATTTTTATGGAAAAAGGCGGTTATATTATCGAAGATTGCAGCAAGGCCGATTTTTTTGGTACACCCCGCTCTCAACGGACACAGGAATTTTTATCGAAAATTTTGCACAACTAGCAGAAATTCGGTATTGCATCAAGTGTAGTAGTTTCGACTTGATCTGACAGTAGGGCCTTGCCAAAGGGCGGGGTT
>CAZRAL010000052.1:0-18659 GCA_964598005.1 uncultured Burkholderiales bacterium | reverse complement strand
TGATTTATCCTTCAACCCACCAATTTATCGTGTCCGAATTTCTGAGCCCGTCCACACCAAAGAACACGAAAGGACAGCCCCGATGTTCCGCAATTAACAAAACCCTCATGCAATGAAGGTCCGACCTAACATGGCAGTCGAGAGGGACAGCCACAAGCTGCGCTTGTGGTTCCCTACGCCTCACTTCGGCTGCCCCTCACTTCTACGTTAGATGCTATGCCGAACACCATGAAGCCATCTGAAATTGATCGCGAAGCCTTTCTACAGGCTTTGACTGCACGCTTTCCAGAAATTGCCGCAAGCATCAACGATATTGAGAGCGGCTTACTCCATCCTGAAATGGGGGTCGTCTCGCATGCCACACGCTCCGCAATAGCAGCGCACAACTGGGAGGTGGTAAAGGCGCAGTTTGAGTTCATCGGCGAAATATTCGTTAGTGCAAACGACGCAGTGCGCAATGCCGTCTACGTTTCCTATCTTGAGAACGTGCTTTTGGGAGAGACATCTTTTGATTTCAAGAAGGCCCGTGCTATGTTGCCACCTGTGCTTAGCCAAGCCATGGCTGAGCTTGAGTCTCACTTTGAAAGGCTTGCTAATGCCCAACAACGTTCCTTTTTCGCGTCACACACCAACAGTGACAAACCCCTTGGATGGATCTTTAGTCTCTAGCCGTAGCGATAACCCACACCGTGTACTGTTCCGATAATTTGCGGGTTTCTGGCATCCGCTTCAATGAGCTTGCGCAATTTGGAAATGTGTTGATCGAGCGTGCGGCTGCTCGGTAAATAATCGCGTCCCCAGCAAGCGTTGAAAATTGCGTCGCGGTCGACGACTTGGCCACGATGTTGATGCAACAGTTGCAAAATTCTTACGTCTCGCAAACTCAGGTCGATCTGCTGCGCGCCGCGCCGGGCGCGGAGTTCGGCTGGGTAAACCTCAAGATCGCCAAAATGAAGTACTTCCGGCTGCGTGTCTGACGCTGACGTTGCTGCTGCCGTTTGCGCCAGACGGCGGCGGGTGACGGCGCGGATGCGGGCAATCACCTCGCGCGTGCCAAAGGGTTTCATGATGTAGTCGTCCGCACCCAACTCGAGGCCGAGCACGCGGTCGATTTCTTCTGATTTGGCGCTGATGAATATGACCGGCACATCATTATCGGTTTTGCGAATTTCCCGGCATACCGCATAGCCATCGCGTTTGGGCATCATGATGTCGAGTAACACAACATCGGGCCGGACATGCAGAAAAAGCGCCAGCGCTTCCTCTCCATCGCTGGCCAGATGCGGCGCGTAGCCTTCGGTCTCCACGAGGGTGCACAACCCTTCCCCGATGTAGCGATCATCTTCGGCAATGAGTATTTTCATGCTGTTTCCGGCGCAGGTGGCGTAGCAAGGATCACTTCAAAGCAGGCGCCCGGTTCCACTGGCAGCAACTGTACATCGCCACCATGCAGGCGCGCCAGATCGCGTGCGATGCCCAGCCCGATTCCGGTGCCCGCCACACCATCCGTCAATTTCGAACTGGCGCGGTAAAAAGGCTGGAATATGCGATCACGTTCAGCGGGTGGAATGCCGGGGCCATAGTCGCGGAGGGTAATGCGAGTGCGTTCGCCGTCCTGCCGCGAATGGATTTCCAGTTTGCCGCCCGATACGCCGTATTTTTCCACATTGCTCAACAGGTTATTGAGGATTTGTTCCAGCGCTTCCTCGTCCAGCATGACGCGCGCATTGGCCTGTGCTTGCCAATCAATGGTGACGTGCCGCATCGCCAGCGCAGGTTGAAAAACTTCGAGGCAGCGGCGCAGCGTATCGTCCACCACCCCAGGTTTGGTTTGCAGCTGCAGACGGTTGCGCTGGGCCCGGGCAAAACTGAGCACATTGGTAATGAGCCGCGAGAGGCGCATGCTTTCCACATTGATGACGTCGATATATTTGCGCGCCTTTTGCCCGGCATCGGCCAATTCGCTTTCCAGCAACTCGGCATATAAACGAATGTTGGTAAGCGGCGTCTTGAGTTCGTGCGAAACCTGATTGACGAAATTAACCCGTTGCGCCGCCAGCCGCATTTCACGCGACTGTTCGCGATACAGGTAATAACCCAGGCCAATCAGCACCAGCGCCACGGCCAGCATGCTCGCCAGCAGCGCCAAACGGCTGCCCTGGCCGATACCGCTCGAGGCGGGCCGATAGTATTCGAGCTTCCAGCTTGCCAGTGGCGGGCTGAGAGGCAACATAGCCGCACTGGTTTCCTGCTCGCCCGGTTCATACGCGCCCCACTGATACACCGTGGCGCCATTGGCGTCACGCAAGCGGATCCGGGCATCGCCCAGCGCATCCCGTGCATCGCGTGCATCGCCGCTGGCCGGCAAGGCGGCGATGATGTCCGAAGTCAGGCGTATGGGATCCAGCTCAAAACCTAGTATGCGTTCACCCTCGCTGCGCACCCAAAACAAATGATGCAATTCGGAATCCCGGTACCACGAATACCATCCAAAACGATGCGGCGCGGCGTCGGCAGACTTTGCAGCAGAGTCTGGGTCTGGCGCGATCTGTATGGGCGCGCCCTGCAATAACCGCTGCGGATTTTCCCAAATCGCAGCGGTACGCTGCAACATCGCACGCTCGGCTTGATTCAAGGGTTCATCTGGAAAGCGGCGCTTGCCATCAGCATCCATCAACAATACCTGCTGCACATAAAGCGAATCGCGCACATAGTCCCGGATATCTGAAACCGGGCGCGGTGTGGGGACACCTTCATTCATCCTGACTAGGGATGAATGCTGCAACAAAAGATTTTGCCGCTCAAGAAAAAGACGCTGAATCTTCTCGTTGACCGCCTGAAGCTGCGCCATCGCCAAAGCCTGCAGCTGGTGGGCAATCGCGGCCTGTTCGTGCTCAGCCGTGCGCAAGCCGAACCAGCCGAGCAGGGCAATCGGCAGCGCCACGATAAGCAACAACCCCAGCGCAATCTTTTTTTGCACGCGCCTCTTCCTTATTCAGTGATGTGATGCATAGCCAAAGCGATTGCCCTTTAAAAAACAATTTTCAGTGAAAAATTTTACCTTGGCTCCAAACCACACCCATTATTTCAAACCGCTCCGTTCCCCTCTTTGAAAAAGAGGGGTGGGGGGAGATTTGCAGTGGTTCAACCAGTGACAAGCAACGGAAATCCCCCTCGATCCCCCTTTAAAAAAGGGGGAGGCCTTGTCATGTGCGGCAATATAGATGCAAGGTAAAGTGGCTTCCCCGTGACAATTTTCTCCCGTGATACACAACATCCGCCACTCGTTACAGCGCTTGCTGACGCAGTGTGCCTTCGAGAGGGAGTTTGGTTTTCTGGATATCGATCAATGGCCCCAGCTCATACACATTGGTGTAACCATAGCTGTACAGGGTATTGAAAGTATAAATATTGAGCGATGCTCTTACCGCCTTGCTTGGAAATGCAATCGGCTCATTTTCAAAATTGTTGTTGCAGTAGATGAGTATGCGTGTATTTTTCGCCGGAATGATTTTTGCCAACTCATCGGCTGTCGCATCAGTCAAGCTCAGATGTTTGGCTCCTTTGACATGCAACATGCGGTATTTTTCGTTACTGCGCGCGTCGAGAACAATGGTCTGCGGATCGCTCGCCATACGCATGAAATCTGCCTCGGAAATGCGCCGCTGCTCACGCAAATCGCCTACCTTTTTGGCATCCTTGTAAAAGCCCACATAATCGATTTGCGGATTGGGAATTTTTTCCTGTTTCCCTACCGCTACCGTTGCCATCATGCCAAAAACAAACCCTGCCAATAAGTAAGATATACGCATGGTTATCACCTTTCATAAAATTTAACGGTTGCAAAATCGGCGCATCATCAACAAGCGATGCGCCGAATCATTTTCTTGCTTCGCTCAATCCGTAAAAATCAAGTCCTTGGAGGACGTTCGAAGGCCAGTTTGGTTTTAGTGACGTCGATAACCGGGCCAAGCTCATAAACATTGGTATAGCCATAGCTGTAAAGCATATTAAATGTATAAATATTGATTGCAGCTCTATCTATCTTGGTGATCAGCGCAGGATCGTTTTTAAAGTTATTGTTGCAATAAATCAGGATGCGAGTCGTTTTTTCGGGAATGATTTTCGCGAGTTCGCTGGCTGAAATATCCGCCAAACTCAAGTGCTTTGCTCCTTTGATATGGAACTGGCGGTATCCAATTTCACTACGTGCATCAAGAACGATAGTTTGAGGATCGCGCGCCATTTGAATGAATGCTTCTTCGGTGACCCGGCGCTGTTCGCGTAATTTTGCTACCTCAGTCGCATCTTTAAGGAATCCTTCGTAATCAATCAGGTTATTGGGAATTTTTTCCTGTTTCCCTGCCGCTACCGTTGCCATCATGCCAAAAACAAATCCTGCCAATAAGTGAGATATACGCATGGTTATCACCTTTCATAAAATTTAACGGTTGCAAAATCGGCGCATCATCAACAAGCGATGCGCCGAATCACTGTTTTAATACTTTTGCTGCGTATTGAGTTTGTGCTGTTGCTCTTTCATTACCTTCCGTGTGTTATTCCATTCGCCGCTTTTATCGATAGTTTCGGCTTGCTTGCGCGCTTCCTGCTCCTGTTTTTTCAATTCCGGCGCATCAAGTTTTTGAGCGTTGTAATAAAGGTAATCCGCACTTTCATTGAGCACGCGTTTCGCATCTTCAATCTTGCCGTCGTCGCGCAGTTGCAGTGCTTCTGCGTTCAGCGTATTGGCCACTTGCTCCACTGCCGATTTCATCACCTTTTTGTTGGTTGCCAGCGCCACTTTTTCGGCGGAATCGGTATAGCTCACCGCAACCATGCGCTTGACCGCATCGTGGCGCTTACTCACCATGTTGAGGTAACCCACATCGACATCGGCCACGTTGAGATGCGCGCCTGAGGTGCCTGCGGGCACTTCAACTTCGAGCATGACAAATTTTTCCTGTTCGCTGCCCAGCTGGCGCATGCGGGTGCGAACCGTGTTGCCGACTATTTCCGCGTCGCGGCCCAGCACACGCACGGGCCGCGTACCGCGGGCCAGGCGAATGGTGATATCGACATCCTGCGCGACCATTGAAGTGACATCGCCAAATTCCAGCTTAAAAATGCGTGCAAGGTCTTGTGCATTGGCCACAAAAGCGTGATTGCCATCGCTGTACCCGGCCAGTTGCGTCATCAAATCCTCGTTGTACCCCAGGCCCAGCCCGATGGTGCTCACACTGATACCCTCACGCGCCAGCGAACCACCAAGTCGCCCAAGCTCTGCAGGCGAACTGGGGCCGGCGTTGGCTTGCCCGTCGGAGAGCAGAATCACGCGATTGACCCGATTGCGGTCAATGAACTTGCGTATCTCGCTCGCCCCTTTGCTCACACCCGCGAAAATGGCCGTACTGCCGCGCGCATCGATACGGGCAATGGCTTGGGTAATCGCGTGTTTATCGGTGGCGCGGGTCGCGGGAGTTACCACTTCAACGCGGTCATCAAACGCAATCACTGACACAATATCGTCTGCGGCTAGGGAATGAACCGCCAGCGTGGCCGCCTCCCGGGCCTGCCTCATTTTCTCCCCCGACATCGATCCCGAACGGTCGATCACAATCGCCACATTCACTGGCGGCCGCTCCCGGTGCTCAGGCAAAGCAAAACCGGTGAGCGACACTTTGAGGAAGGCCGTCTGCGACTTGCCCGCCTGCACCACCGGCGTGGCCAACGCCGCACTCACTTCCACTTGCGTGGCCTGTACGTTTCCAGCGAGGAAGGCCAATAGCGCTGTTCCCCACATCAAGCATTTTTCTCTGATTTTTTTCATTGCAATCGCTCCTTGGGTTAAAGCGTGCGTGGGCACGCGTAACTGTGACAGTAATTCATTAGACTTCTTTCAAAACTTGCTGCGCTTGACATAACGGCGTTGCACGGCGGCTCAAAATCCTCATTTACTCTCTTGTAAACTCCGGTTTTTCGCCAACATGCGCCTTGTTTTGTCTTCGCTCGCGACAGTTTTGAAAGAAGTCTATCCAGCACAGCCAGTTTGAGCAAAATCGGCCCGGATAGGGTCAAACAATCTTCAGAAAAATGTAAAAAGTTTGTAAAAAATGGAGCTGTACGGGTTACTCCATTTCTTTTAGGGCTTACGCAAAACTGCTCCAGCAAGGCGCTGCAACGCAGGCAGTACAAATCGTACGACCAGGCGCTGCAACATAGCTAGGGCGGTTTTGCGTAAGTCCTGAGCTTAACTTTGTATCCACGGCAAACCAGCCTTGCGCCAGCCGCCGACATTGCCCCGCTGTGCATGGGCATCGAGCTCACCTTCAAAGCCTTCGAGAATATTGTAGGCGTGCCTGAACCCCGCTTCTGCCGCTACGCGCGCCGCTGCATGCGAGCGCACCCCGCTGCGGCAGAGAAATAACAACTTGTCATCTGGCTTGTAGTGTGTGCGCAAGTCATCCAGAAAATGGGGATTCGCTTCTCCGCTGGGCCAGAATTTCCACTCGATCAGCCGCGAGCCGGGAATACGGCCAATGAATTCATGTTCATGGCGGGCGCGCACATCGACTACCTTGGCCTCTCCCTGCTCAAGCAGAAAATGCGCTTCTTCCGGCGTCACTTCACCGGCATAAATCAGTTCCTTGACGCGGCCCCGTGCAGCGGCATTGGCCAATGCTTCCTCCACGGTACGCGGCAATCGACTGATCATGCAGCTTCCTTTTTAAAAATTTTCGTGCGCCGTAACTCGAGGTAGGCCATATTACCGGCTTTTACATCGAGATGGTCTAACGCTCGCGCGACAATTTCACTTCGACCAAATCGCCGCTGTCCGCGGCGTGTTAGCTCCAGCCATACAAAGGCGCCGATTTTCACGGCTTGATTCAAAATCGTTACGACGGCAGCCGCCTGGGCATCGGTCTGATGGATGACGTTGATTTCATGAGGGCGCACGCAGGAGACAGTTTTGGCCTTCGCGGCAGCATTGTAGATAGCATAGTGATCGCGAGCGATTGATGCGACCGATAAACTAGTAAACGAATAAGATAAAACAGACCATTGCTTGAGTTTGCCTTTCAAACCGCACTAACGGCTGTTTTACTATTGGACGAGAGGTTTATTCATTCCTGCTCAGTCCGCTGGTAAATGATGTGGTACACCAAGCCCACCAGCACGCTACCGCCGACGAGGTTGCCTAAAATGACGGGCGCCAGATTGCTGAAAAAACCACCCCAGGTAATCGCCTCAGGCGCAGCGCCCACACCGCCAAAAGTCTGTAATAACATGGCAAGCGGCACAAAATACATATTGGCGATGCTATGTTCGAAACCAGCAGCCACAAACGCTGAAATAGGAAAAACAATGGCTACCGCCTTGTCGATGACATTTCGGCCAGCAATCGCCATCCACACACTCATACAAACCAATACATTGCACAGCATGCCCTTAAAAAAAGCGACTTCCAATGGCATGTTGCACTTGGCAGCGGCAATTTTGAGGTATTGCTCAGCGATGGCGCCGTTATTCATTTCCGCGTGCCGGGAAAGAAAAACCAGTAGGGCCAATCCGGCTGCGCCGATAAAATTACCGATGCACACGACCACCCAATTACGCAGCAATTCTCGGGTGGAAATTTTTTTGTCTGCCCAAGCCATTACCAACAGATTGTTTCCTGTGAATAGCTCCGCACCGGCAACGGTGACCAGAAACAACCCAAGGGAAAACACGATGCCGCCAAGCAATTGGCTTAAAGCAAAGCCCAAAGTCGGGTCGGATTTAACCAACACAAAATAAAGTGCGCCGAGGCCAACGAATGCTCCAGCCAGGATGCTCATCATCAACATAGAAAGTAACGGTAAACGTGCCTTCACGACACCGATGGTTTCGACGCGGGCAGCAATTTCTTTTGGGGAAAAGGCATCGAAGCCGAAAATTTCAGGCATAAGGTATTTCCTCGTACTTTCAGATCGTAGGGTAGTGTTAGTTTTGCTAGTTTTGAAATTTTACCAGCAGCTGGGGATTGAATTTTAAGGCTCTCTTGAAAAACGAGCGAGTTACCAAGGGAGGGGCGGCGCCTTGTGGCACCTTGTGGCGCCTCATGTCAGGGCTGCCCCACCCCTAGGGGCGAGGTGGTCCTCGCCGCCGGACAGGCTCGGGAGCGAAGCCCAGCAAAGCGCACCCTTGAGGCAACCCACGCAAATTTCAAGAGAGGCGCATTTTATTCTTCCTGTATAACGCCCGCCGTTATTGATGCTTACCCTATGGATGGCAATTCTTAATTTGCTCCGCTAAACGAGCCTTGCACCATTGCATTTGCATACCACCCGCGGAAATAACCTGTCACCCCATGGGAGGTAAGTTCTAGTTCAGTTACCTCAAATTTTCCAATCTGCCCATTGTTGCATTTATATTGACCGCTAAAAGCACCAAATCTGCCCGATTGTTGATAGGGGCCGCTATAACGGCATAGCTGGGTGCCATCGCTGTGAAATACCACTAGTATTGCGTCGTCGTACCCATCCTCAATATAAAAGGCAAAATCGGTACGCTGGCCAATAATTGTTTGGGGTAGCCCGGTGAAATTGAAAGGAGTTGAATAGAAACGCGTTATTCGATGATTACGCCATGTTTGACGAACTACGGTCTTGGCGATAGCAAGATCATTGATCGTGTAGTTAAACTGAAGTTTTGAAAGCGAAAGCGGCACAATAGATAATTCACCTACCGCCTCAAGTTCTCCCATTTTCCAGGCAGTTTTATCACCAAACCACAGACCATGTGCCCGGTAAAGCTTGCCACCGAATAAATTCGGCAATCCATTTTTATCTTCGCCTGTTGCGCGGACATCCGAGGCTACATACCAGGTTGGTTCACCCGTTGGCGAATAGACAAACAAAGTCACAACCATAATGTTGTTTTGCTGAACAATATTGGCGCCCCAACCAGATTCAGCCGGGTTGTACCAAAGGTCCGTCAAATCCATCGCTCCTGCATTCAATACAAAAAAACCTATCACGACAGCTAATATTTTTTTAAACCCCTGCATGATGTTCTCCTAATTGAGTAATTATCAAAAAAATTTATCTCATTTATTGCTTTGTTTTACGCCCATGTCTTAGACTTGGTGTCATTCGTGACAAAAAAGGAGGCAATACATATCCCAACTTCCTTTGTAAGGCGAAGCAAATGTTAAACAACGGATATTTCTGCGGGAATGACTTTCTTTGTGATACCTATTGAATATGAGTAAGCGATTTGAATTACGTCATTTGCAATATTTCGTTGCAGTTGCTGAGGAACTCAACTTTCGCCGCGCTGCAGAGCGTTTGTATATTTCTCAGCCACCATTAAGCCGACAAATCCGTGACCTGGAAACCATTCTGGGCACACGCCTTTTTGAGCGCAGCACGAATAATGTTCAATTAACCGCTGCAGGGCTAGTTGCCTATAAACATGCAAAGAAATTGCTTGTTGATGCTCAAGAATTAGCGCTGGAGATGAGCAAAACCAGTACTCGAACGATTTCGACAATTCGTATCGCGGCTACCATTGCCATACCCATAGCCAAACGGAAATTGCTCGAAACCGAATGGAAAAAGACAATGGGCATTGATGCCTTGGAGGTTGAATACGAAGAATCCAAACAACTATTACCCAGAGTACGTCAAAAACAGTTTGACTTTGCTTTGGTCGGCGGCCCAGGGGATTTTAATGGCCTCGAATACGAGGTGATCCAAGTCTTGCCTGTAGTAGCAGTGATTGCCAACAATCACCCTGTCGCCAATAAGCGCATGCTTTCGTTAAGCGATTTTGCGGAAACGACACTGTTCTGGTTTCCGCGTAGCTACAATCCGAGTTATTTTGAATTCTGCGCAAAAATATTTGACAAGATTGGTTACCGCCCTAACTATTGCTATATTCCCCCTAATGATTTGCGTGCCTTCGAGCGCATCCGTCGTGGCGAAGGTTTTGCTTTGATGACCAAGGCACAACTCGAAATGAAGATAACAGGTCTGGTACATCGCCCACTCAAGGAGGGAAAATTGCTCGGCATCAGTTTGTTGGCAGCCTGGACATGCGAGTCCGGCGATGAGGTTAAAGCGGAGCAGGCTAAACGTTTTGTCGCAGCATCTAAAAAAGCATTGGGAGAACGCTGATTCTTGTGCTCACCACCAGGGCGATGATTGGTATGCTATTTTTCAATGCCCGCAAAATAACCTTGTTTTAAAAACCAAACTCCAGTATTGGCGCGCCTCACCGAGCAAAAATGCTTGTAAAACCGCGCCAATGCTTGTCTTTTAGAAAAATTCCACGTCCATTTGCAATACGCTATCCGCACCCTGAATAACGGCCTTTGCAAAGCTGCCTGCCAGCGGGATGATGTGATCGCCGTAAAAACGCGTGGTGCGTAGTTTGGCTTGCATGAAGGGTGAATCGCCCTCGCCTGCCGCTAATTGTTTCGCAGCAACCAGTGCCGCACGTCCCATCATCCAGCCCCCGCATACCGTTCCGGCCAGTTTCAGATAGGGCACGGCCCCTGCTCCAACGGCAGCTGGATTAGCGGGGAATACGCTGACTATCCAGTCGGTTGCCCGCTTCAGCTCATCGATACCCGCTGCCAGCGTGGTCGCAAAAACCTTGAGATTGGTCTCATTGGCGGCTTCCAGTTGTGGCAATAATTTTTGCATTTCGGTAATCAAGGCCAGCATGGTTTGCCCGTTTTCGCGCCCGACTTTGCGGCCTACCAGATCGTTGGCCTGTATCCCGGTGGTGCCCTCGTAAATGGTGGAAATACGTGCATCGCGGTAGTACTGCGCCGCGCCGGTTTCTTCGATATAGCCCATCCCGCCGTGTACCTGCATGCCGAGTGAAGCCACATCGATCCCGGCCTCGGTACACCACCCCTTGACAATAGGGATCATCAGATCGACCAGTGCTTGATAGAAGCGTTTTTCCTGCTCGTTGGTGGAACGCTCGGCAATATCCAGGCAACTGGCCGTCCAGTAAATCAGCGCGCGCGCGGCTTCCGCATAAGCACGCATGGTGAGCAGCATGCGCTTGACATCGGGGTGATGAATAATCGCTACCGATTTGGGATGACCCGGCATGGATTGCAGCGGACGGCCCTGCACCCGTTCGCGCGCCCAGCCACAGGCCTGCTGGTAGGCGCGTTCCGCAATCGACACGCCTTCGAGGCCCACGCTCAAGCGCGCCGCATTCATCATGACGAACATATACTCCAGTCCGCGATTTGCTTCGCCAACGAGGTAGCCCGTAGCGCCGCCGTTTTCGCCATAAACCATGACGCAGGTGGGGCTGGCATGGATGCCCAGTTTGTGCTCGACGGAAGCGCATTTCACGTCGTTGCGTGCGCCCAGCGTGCCATCGGTGTTGACGAGGTACTTGGGCACCACAAACAGTGAAATGCCTTTTACGCCTTCCGGCGCGCCCGCGATACGCGCCAGCACAAGGTGAACGATGTTTTCGGTGAAGTCGTGTTCCCCGTAGGTGATAAAAATCTTTTGCCCGGTAATTTTGTAGCTGCCGTCGGCTTCAGGAACCGCTTTGCTGCGCACCAGCGCCAGATCGGAGCCGGCCTGCGGCTCGGTAAGGTTCATGGTGCCGGTCCATTTCCCCGCGACCATGTTGGGGAGATAACGGTCTTGCAATTCTTTCGTGGCATGGCGGCGTAATGCTTCGGTGGCCCCATCCGTCAATAGCGGGCACAATTTGAACGCCATATTGGCGCTGCCGATCATCTCACTGACCGGAATGGCAATGGTGTGCGGCAGCCCCTGTCCACCATGCTCAACAGGGCCAGCCAAGGCGGTCCAGCCGCCTTCTACATACTTCCAGTAGGCATTCTTGAATCCCTTGGGAGTGGTGACCACACCGTCGGCGTAATGCGTGCCTTCGGTATCGCCAGCGTGATTCAGTGGCGCGAGTACATTAGCAGCAAATTTGCCCGCTTCATCCATGATGGCATCGACCAGATCGCTGCTGACTTCTTCGCAACCGGGCAGTTTGCCGATATGTTCCAGGCCAACAATCTGCTTCAAAACAAACGTAATGTCCTTTAACGGGGCGATATAGTCACTCATGGCGGGTCCTCTGGTTTATTGTGGTGTTGAGGGGCAAATCGGCTATGTGCAAAACATGCACAGATGTCACGCGCAGACAAACTGCATTGCTTCTACATAACATCAGTGAGCAATTCTATTTCCATCAATCGTTGCGGCTTTAATCAAGTTATCCCATTCTTCAACCGGGATGCGGGCAACAGGTTCCGTGCCGCCTGTGCCATCAGGTTTATAGACGGCAATTTCGGCAATGGCAAGCCGATTGATAATCCGCTCCTCTCTCCGCGCAGAGGTATTGACATGTGATACGAGTAGATAATTTGTTCCTTTAACGGGCAATTCCACCAAATGCTTAAAACGGGCGTTGTGCACATCGAAGCCTGGTATCTTGCAGGCTTGATTGAGGTCTTCGGTAATTTCAATTGCACCTAATCCCAATAAACGTGCGGTATCGCGAGCTCGGCATAAAGGTGATGAACGTACTTCTCCAATAGGTATGCGCAGTACACGAATGGTGGCTCCAACCTTGCGCGCTTGTTCTTCACCTGTATTAGTCAAATGCTTCTGGCTACATTGTTCTGTGCCGGGAACATTCTGAGCGTGGCGCATAAACAAAACATAGCCTCCTTGGCGTAGCATTTCGACTAATTCTTTTCCTTTCAATTCTTTAACCGGGTCAATCAAAGGCGATGGGTCAGTAGAGCCAGCAGGCTGATAACAAGGTGGAGCAGCTTCTTTGGTCTGGGCACCGACCGCCACATTGACCAGAAATATTCCTGAAAGTAGCAATGTAATAAAAATATGTTTCATAGGTTTAGGTGTTGATTGATCAAATTGAATGAATGGGGCTTGATCTGCCCCCGCCCCCGATTAAAACATTCGAGGGCAGGCTGCAGCGGAGGCCCCGTGACTTTTTTTGAATTTTTGCCATAACTCCCGCGTGTCACTACAATGCAGCCGTCAATTCCGGAACCAACTGAAACAAATCGCCGACCAATCCATAATCGGCCACCTGAAAAATCGGCGCTTCAGCATCTTTGTTGATGGCGACGATCACTTTGCTGTCTTTCATCCCCGCCAGATGCTGAATGGCTCCTGAAATACCTACGGCGATGTAGAGCTCCGGCGCGACGATTTTGCCGGTCTGGCCCACCTGATAATCGTTCGGCACAAAGCCCGCATCCACTGCTGCCCGCGATGCACCCAGCGCCGCTCCCAGTTTATCGGCCAACGGCTCAAGCACACTGCGGTAACGGTCGCCGTCGCCCAAACCACGCCCCCCCGACACAATGCGCTTGGCCGCGGCCAGCTCGGGGCGCTCGGATTTCGTTAATTCTTGCTTGACCACCCGCGACACTCCGGCATCCACGCCAGCCGCAAGGTTTTCGATCACCGTGCTCCCACTGCTATTCACCGCCGCATCGAATCCGGTTGAGCGTACGGTAATCACTTTAATGGCGTCGCTCGATTGAACCGTGGCAAACGCGTTACCCGCATATATAGGGCGCACAAAGGTATCGGCGGATTCCACCGCTACGATATCGGAAATCTGCGCCACATCGAGCAATGCCGCCACGCGCGGCATGACATTTTTGCCGTAAGCGCTGGCCGGCGCCAGTAAGTGCGAGTAATTTTGGGCCATACCGACAATCAGCGGCGCCAGATTTTCCGCTACGCTTTTGGCATAAGGCACCCCATCGGCCACCCAGACTTTACTCACGCCATTTACCGCAGCGGCAGCAGCGGCTGCACCGGAACACTGCTGGCCGGCAATCAATACATGAATCTCGCCACCAATTTTTTGCGCGGCGCTGATCGTATTGACTGTTCCTGATTTCAGAAAATTATTATCGTGCTCAGCAATAACCAGAATAGCCATCAGATCACCTTCGCTTCGTTTTTGAGTTTATCGACCAGCGCCGCAACACTCGGCACCATCACCCCACCCTTGCGCTTGGGCGGCTCCATGACTTTCAATGTTTTCAGGCGCGGCGCAACATCCACCCCCAGCGCATCCGGCGTAACAATATCCAGCGGCTTTTTCTTCGCCTTCATGATGTTGGGCAAGGTCGTATAACGCGGCGTATTGAGGCGCAAATCAGTGGTCACGATGGCGGGGAGTTTAAGCGCGACGGTTTCAAGTCCACCATCGATTTCGCGCGTCACTTCCACTTCGCTGCCATTGACCACGACTTTGGACGCAAACGTCCCCTGCGGCCAATTCAGCAAAGCGGCCAACATTTGCCCGGTCTGATTGGAATCATCATCGATGGCCTGCTTGCCCAGTATCACCAGTTGCGGGGCCTCCTTGTCGCAAATCGCTTTAAGCAGTTTTGCCACCGCCAGCGGCTGAATATCGGTCGCGGTCTCAATCAAAACAGCGCGATCAGCCCCCATAGCTAAGGCCGTGCGCAACGTCTCCTGACATTGGGTCACGCCGATGGAAATCGCCACAATTTCGGTGGCAATACCGGCTTCCTTGAGTTTCACCGCCTCTTCCACGGCGATTTCATCGAAGGGATTCATGGACATTTTGACGTTGGCAATATCAACCCCCGTCTGATCGGCTTTGACGCGAACCTTGACGTTGTAATCGACCACACGTTTGACAGGAACAAGTATTTTCATAGCGATAAATTTTATTTAGAGAAGCGATAAGTAATTTCACCGACTATTCCCCGGCGAAAGACCAAAACACACACTACAAATGTGATACCCATGATTACCGTCATCCATGAACCCAGCGTGGCGAGGTAATCCTGCATGGCGATAATCAGCGATGCGCCCACAATCGCGCCCCAATATGGTACCCATACCTCCCAATAAAGTCATCAGTACGACTTTACCTCTATTTATCCTGCCCTTTGTTTTCATTAGACTTTCACATGAAAAATGACACCAAGGCGAGCCACAGAAAGTATAAGGAATACGGCAAGGCGAAGGCCGACAAAATCATTTTTGATTTGGACGTGGAATCAGGCGTTTTGAGCGTACCCGATCCAATACCGCACAAATCTCCTCTACTGCGTTAAACAATCGTGGTCCCGGACGCAAAGCGTGGTCAGCCATAATGGGGTAAATATGTCCGTTTTTGTATGCCTCTAGCCCTGCATAACGCTCTTTTTCGGCTGAAGTATCCGCGTTATCCTTTCCTGCATTTTCCTTACCGGCATCCGGCGTTTTTGGCAACAGGATAACCTCGGGTTGCCGAATAAAAAGAAGCTCGCGCGACGACACAAAAGCGAGGGCGGGACTGTCAGCAAACACATTATCGCCACCGCATAGCGCCATTGCCTTGGAAATAAAATGTGTGCCGTTCACTGTCATCAGGGGATCCGCGGAAATCTGGAAAAACACCCTCAATCGTGGCTTCCCCGCATGGGCCACGCGCAGGCGCGCGTGCCAGCTCTCGTACTGAAGCGCCGTTTGTTCAGCTGGCCGGGTTTCCCCCGTCCATCGCCCAATGTCACGTATAGCCTGGGCAATATCCTCAGGCCCGGTGATTTGCAGCGCAACAACCTTGATTCCCAACACTTCCAGTGCAGCAATATCGGCAGCCCTGTTGCCATTTTTCCAGGCCAATACCAGATCGGGACGCAATGCAATAATCGCTTCCAGCGAAATACCGTTGGCGTCGGCGACCACAGGTAAACGCCGCGCATCGGGCGGGTAATCGCTATAGGCTGCTATCGCAACCAACTTCTTCCCCGCTCCGGCCGCGTAGACCAACTCGGTGAGCGAGGGCGCCAATGTCACCAATCGTTTAGCGCGCACGTCACCGGGCGGTAGGGGCGGTGATGCAGGCTGCCGCTCATTTTGCGCCCACACTGTCGTAGAAAAAATTACTGCTGCCGCCATGAACAAGCAGCAGAGCCCATGCAGCCGACTCAAGCTGTTTGTGCCTGCCGACTATGCGCCCACTGCGTCGCTAAGGCGCAACGCCTTTCGTAGGCTTCACGGGCAATGGCCATATCGTCAAGGAAATAGGGAAATTGTTCCAGACTGATTGCCTGAGCGGCATCCACCAGCGATTTTTCGGGCGCCGGGTGCATATCGACCAACAGCATATTGGCACCGGCGATCACTCCTTGGGCTGCCACATGGAAAATATCGAGAATCCCCTCAGGAGAGGTGCCCCGCCCTCCCACTGAATGTGATGGGTCGACACAAACCGGCATGCGGGTCATGCGGTGCACTACGGGAACGTGGGCAAAATCAACCAGATTGCGATGCGGATCGCCAAGATTGGTTTTCATGCCGCGCAATCCAAATAAAATTTTGGAGTTGCCTTCAGAGGCGCAATATTCCGCGGCCATCAACGATTCGTCGAGCGTAATGCCAAAGCCACGCTTGAGCAGGATCGGAAATTCATATTGACGGCCTACTGCTTTCAACAATTCAAAATTCTGCGTATTTCGCGTACCAATCTGCAACATCACACCGGTCGGGTGCCCTGTTTGCGCCAGCGCCTCGTTGATTTCTCCGATATGGGCCTCACGGGTGACCTCCATGGAGATCACCTTGATCCCGTACTTGCCTGCCAATTCGAACACCCAGGGCAGACAAGTTTTACCATGCCCTTGAAACGAATATGGGCTGGTGCGTGGCTTATAGGCTCCCATGCGGGCGCAAACCTGACCGTGCTCATGCAAACAGGCAAACGTCTGCGCAACATATTCCCGCGAATCGACGGCATTCAATCCGGCAAAGATATGCAGATTGTCCTGGCTGAACACAATACCGTTGTAGTCAAAAGCAATCGCATGCTCTTTACTCTGATGCCGGCCCAGGATACGTAGCTCGATAGACATACTTCACTCCGGAGAATTGATCCGCCGCTCGCGCACAGCGACAGCAAGCTGATTCAGCAACTTTTCACTATCATCCCAGCCAATACAAGCATCAGTGATAGAAACGCCGTATTGTAACGGCCTGCCGGGAACATGATCCTGTCGCCCCGGATTCAGATGGCTTTCTACCATCACGCCGATGATGCGGTGATCTCCCCGAGCAATCTGGGCGGCGACATCGGTGCTCACCTCCATCTGCTTTTGATATTGCTTGCTTGAATTGGCGTGCGAAAAATCGATCATCAGGCGCTGGGCCAAACCTGCAGCAGCCAGCTCACCGCAAGCGGCATCGATACTAATGGCATCATAGTTTGGGGTCTTTCCACCGCGCAAAATGACATGGCAATCCTCATTGCCAGCCGTGGATACAATGGCCGAGTGACCCGCTTTGGTCACTGACAGGAAATGGTGGGGTGCGGAAGCTGCCTTAACTGCATCCACCGCGATTTTAATATTGCCATCTGTACCGTTCTTGAACCCTACCGGACAAGACAAACCCGACGCCAGTTGGCGGTGCGATTGCGACTCGGTGGTGCGTGCCCCAATTGCTCCCCAGGAAATCAGATCGGCAAAATATTGTGGAGAGATAAGATCCAGATATTCGGTGGCAGCAGGCAGCCCCATTTCATTGATGTTGAGCAGCAGGCTGCGCGCCGAACGCAAACCCTGATTGATTTCAAAGCTTTCGTCAAGACTGGGATCGTTGATGAAACCTTTCCAACCCACCGTCGTACGGGGCTTTTCAAAATACACCCTCATGACGAGCTCAAGGTCTGCTCGCAGCGCGACTTTCAATGCTGCCAGTCGTTTCGCATAATCGATAGCTGCATCGTAATCATGAATCGAGCATGGACCAACAACAACGAGAAGGCGATCATCCATGCTGTGCAAAATACGATGGATAGCTTCACGCGCCCGAAAAGTGGTCTCCGATGCCTTATCGGTACAGGGGAATTCGCGTGCAAGATGCGAAGGTGGCGAAAGCTCCTTGATGCCACGGATACGTACATCATCGGTGTTATACGTCATGGCGGATTTCGATATGAGAAAAAAAAGTTATACCCACAACGTTGTAAATTTTCATTCGGTGTTTCTTTACGGATATTAAAAAACAAAAACCGCCAGGTTCGGATCTGGCGGTTTCAGGGATTCGGTTGTTACTTCAAACAATCAACACTATTCCTGCGCCGATAACACCGGAAAATACCAAGAATAAAAGCGCAGACTATTCATATTTTTCAATTTAGCAAAGCTTTGCCCGTTGCGCAACTATTTATAATTGCAATGTTAAACGATGTCGAATACTGGTAGACCCATACAGCAAGATACAAGCCTTGCAACGCCAATTTTAAGCAATACGATTTTTCAACTTTAGGAACCTCTGAATAAGTCCTCCATGAACCGCGTTTTGCAAGAAGGTGCGCGAGAAGGTCGAGGCTATCAATACCCACTTCTTATCAAAGAAAGCGCAGGTTCTCGCCAAGACCTACGCCGATGACATCGCCCAGACCAAACGTTTACTTGCTTAGCAGCTTCCGGCCCGCATCGCTGATGTAGTCGCCGAAATGCAGAACCTCGATTGTGAGTGCCGAAGAAGGATCGAGACAAATATCCGCGAGGGTTTTGAGTGGCGAATTACCAGTGCTTCGGTGGCCCAAGAGCGATTGACTACGCTCATCTGTAGTAGTTTCGACTTGATCTGACAGTAGGGCCTTGCCAAAGGGCGGGG
>CAZRAL010000051.1:14992-19201 GCA_964598005.1 uncultured Burkholderiales bacterium | reverse complement strand
GTAACCCCGCCCTTTGGCAAGGCCCTACTGTCAGATCAAGTCGAAACTACTACATATTAATCCAGAGCACCAAAGCAAAGGCATAGGCACAGTTGTTCTTCAAAGTATTGTTGCTGAAGCAAATTTAAAGTCATTGCCGGTAACAGTTGGTGCTCTTCGTCAAAGTTCATCTAATCGTTTCTACCAACGTCACGGTTTTATTAAATCGGGTCAATCTGAGTGGGACATATATTATGTACGTCAACCACAAGCAAAACTCTAACAAGTCGTTGCAGCTCGCACGCTTCGCGTGCTGGACAGTTTTTAAGTTGCAGTTTTATGGTTTTACTGCGCAAAAGTGTTCCATAAAACCACAACTTAACTGAATACATCCTTTCCGCCTTTCCTTTGCCTCGTTCGGCATCAGAATATGGGCTTGGTACACTTTTGTTCCGCGTTTCCCGCGAAATTCAGCGCGCGTCAGTGGTACATTTTTACACCGCTATTTATAAGCGGTGGGTGGACGCTGTTTCACTACAGAGAAATACATGCCAATTTCACGCCGTAAATTCCTTGTCGCTGGTGCTATCACTCCATTCCTGCCTTCTTGCGCCACGAATCTTTCTAAGTTCAGCGAGGAGCCAATAGCCAGCCTGGCGGCTCGACTGGGTGTCAGTGCTGCAACCTACGTCACCCTCCATGCTGGAAAGCCCGATCCCACTGTGGTGGTTTCAGATGGCTCGTCAGCTCGTCATGTTCCTGCGGATGGGATATTTCAAGCGGCTTCGCTCACCAAGCCGGTCATCGCGTTCGTTGCGCTGGTACTGGTGCGTGATGGCAAGCTCGATCTAAGCGCGCCAGTTTCGCGCTATTTGCCTGACGGTTATACACACTGCCAGAACCCCTTTAACAGCGCAAACGCCTCCGAGGTAGATTTAGTGTCAGCGCGCATATTGGCGCGTATTCCCATTACAACGCTGCTTAGTCACAGTTCGGGCTTGCCGAACTGGACGAGCAGTGCGCTCGCTCCTAAATTCGTGCCCGGCGAGCGATGGCAGTATTCCGGAGAAGGTTATGTTCTTCTGCAGGCAGTCATCAGCGCCGTGACCGGACAGGATATCGAATCTTGCGTATCGAAGTATGTTTTCGAGCCACTCGGCATGCGGCATTCGAGGCTGCGCCTGACGGAAGACATTCGTGAGCGAATTGTGAAGGGCACCTCGTGGTTCGGATGGGGCCGCCAGTTTAACTTCAGCAGACCCAACGCTGCGGCATCGCTATATACAACGGCTGAGGACTATGCAAAGCTGATCTCAGCACTACTGGCAGATACCACCATACTGTCATTGACGCTTGCCAATCCCGTCGTAACCGAGCCGGAATTGGGCCTCGCGTGGGGTAACGGGTGGGGTATAGAGGTCGCCACTGGCGGCCCCTACCTCTGGCAATGGGGTAACAACCCAGGGTATCGGGCGTTTGCAATGGCATCGACATCTTCTGGGAATGGGTTTGTTTTGCTGACCAATAGCGAACGCGGAATGCCATTGGCCGCTTCACTAGCTCATTCAACGATTCCGGCAGAACATGGCGTATTTCGTTTTCATATGCTTTAGTGCTGCCGTATATCAATGGCCAATGCAAGCCGATATTCCTCGACGAGATCGCTGGACGTTACCCGAGCGATAACGTGGTAATGGTGCTCGATGGCGCGGGTTGGCACAAGTCCAAGGACTTTCGTCTGCCAGACAATCTGCGTCTTGTGTTCCTGCCAGCGTACTCGCCCGAACTAAATCCGCAGGAACATTTCTGGGACGAGCTGCGGGAGTAGCACTTTCACAATCGCGTCTTTGACAGCATTGACGCTCTTGAGGACCATCTGGTTAGCGCGCTACGCGATCTCGAAAATGCTCTTAATCGAGTCAAAAGCATCACTGCGTGGGATTGGATTATTAATTCTGTTTTTATTGCGAAATAGAATAACATGGGGTATTCCACTTCTTTCGTTTGGTGGCGATCAACTCAGTGCAAGGCTAATGATTTCGAGTTTGAAAAACTAATCATTGCCAATACGAAATGAAATCTCCTGGCATACCATGGTTTTTTCTGTTATAGGTTGACCGTCTGCCATTTCGAATTCCGCCTCCCTAAGGGCAGATTCAGCAGCCTCCTTAAAAAATTTATCCGGCACCGCAAAAGGGAAAAACACCTTATCCATTTTACCGCCCGGCAATATATCTATCATGCCGATCAGGTATCCATGTAATCCGAGCTGTCTTGCTTCTCGAGGATAGACAATCTTAGGGGGTTTTTTATAATGAATTTTGCTCCTCTCAAGTAACACATAACGCTTTTCCATAGTCTTGATGTCAAACTCTGGTTTTAATTTGGCATTGTTTTGGTCAGTACTATATGCGGGGCCAACCTGCGTTTGCTGTACTGTCGATACACTGATGTCCTGAACTTTTGAGATACTGATTTTCGGCTTCGCATCTTTTATTTCAAACCAGATATGCTGTCGTGAACGAGCCGACAATACTTTACAAGGCTCCTTAAAGTCGGGTAGAAATAACCAATTTTTAAGTGCACGCAAAACCTCGGCATCAAAGACGCCGGGGGGCTCCGATTTAATAATTTCGATATTAATAGCATGCCCCGTACTGTCAAGATCGAAGTCGAAAATCACTTCTCCTTCGATCCCTTTTTCCAGCGCTTCTCTAGGATAGTCAGGAATCACAACCTGAGCATTTCGGGAAAGTTTGCTGAGACGTTCGCGCAGTGTCATCTGAATTGTTTCAGATGCCGAAACACAGCCGCATAACAACAGATTTACAACAAACAACCATTTGAATAAACGGAAAATATTTTTCATTGATGGACATCCACTTCTGGTTATTGAGTTGCCCCGGGTAGCGTGGGGCCATTTGTCAGAAAATTTATCTATCGAAACCGATATCCCCACTTTTAATTTAGTTATTTCTTGTGTTGATATTCAATTCCCCAAGTCAGAGAGTAACCATAATAGAAACACACACCGATTCGTGAAACATAAACTCAAGCACTGGCGCGCCTTTCCGCATAAAAATGCTCGTGAAGCCGCATGAATAGGCGATCTATATGATTTTTAGCAGCAGGGTTATTAACGGCTCATCGGCAAATTTAGTCCTTGCTCCTTCGCACATTGCTGCGCTAATTCATAGCCCGCATCGGCATGGCGCATCACCCCGGTAGCCGGATCGTTCCACAACACGCGTTCGATCCGCTTGCTGGCTGCCTCGGTGCCATCGCAAACGATCACCACACCGGCATGCTGCGAAAATCCCATCCCCACCCCGCCACCATGATGCAACGAGACCCAAGTGGCGCCGCTGGCGGTATTCAGCAGCGCATTCAGTAGCGGCCAGTCGGAGACGGCATCCGAGCCATCTTTCATGCTTTCCGTCTCACGATTGGGCGAGGCCACCGAGCCTGAGTCGAGATGGTCGCGGCCAATGACAACCGGCGCTTTCAACTCCCCTTTTTTTACCATTTCATTAAATGCCAACCCCAGCCGATGTCGTTGCCCCAATCCCACCCAGCAAATGCGCGCGGGCAAGCCCTGAAAGGCGATGCGTTTTTGCGCCATATCCAGCCAGTTATGCAGGTGTTTATCGTCGGGAATGAGTTCTTTTACTTTAGCGTCGGTTTTATAAATGTCCTCGGGGTCGCCCGATAACGCTACCCAGCGGAATGGCCCGATTCCACGGCAAAACAGTGGGCGAATATAGGCCGGTACAAAACCGGGGAAGTCGAAGGCATTGGTTACGCCCTCCTCTATGGCCATTTGCCGAATATTGTTGCCATAGTCCAGCGTGGGAATGCCCATCGCGTGCAAGGCCAGCATGGCCTGCACCTGAATCGCCATCGATTGTTTGGCGGCTTTCACCACAGCATTCGGGGCGGAAACACGCATCGCTGCTGCCTGCGCCAGCGTCCAGCCGCGCGGCAGATAGCCGTTGAGCGGGTCGTGCGCCGAGGTTTGATCGGTCACCACATCCGGTCTGACTTTGCTGTCGCCCGCTTTTATGCGTTCCACGATCTCGGGGAAAATTTCTGCCGCGTTACCCAACAGCCCCACCGAAACCGCCTCACCTTTGCGATGCGCAGTGGCAATAATGTCCAGCGCTTGATCCAGATTATTTGCTTTGGCATCCAGATAGCGGGTGCGCAAGCGAAAATCGATACGCGATTCGT
>CAZRAL010000051.1:0-14982 GCA_964598005.1 uncultured Burkholderiales bacterium | reverse complement strand
GCACTCCACCGCCAGCATAGAGGCCCCGGCCATGGTGGCGGCCAGCGGCTGCGCCCCGCCCATGCCCCCCAGGCCTGCCGTGAGTATCCATTTCCCCTGCAGCGGATGAGCGGCATTTGCAGCGCCCTTGGCAAAATGCTGCCGCCCTACTTCAGTAAATGTTTCGTACGTGCCTTGCACGATGCCCTGCGAGCCAATGTAAATCCATGAGCCCGCCGTCATCTGGCCATACATCATCAGTCCCTTGCGATCGAGCTCATGAAAATGTTGCCAGGTGGCCCAGTGTGGCACCAGGTTGGAATTGGCGAGCAGTACGCGCGGTGCATCCTCGTGCGTACGAAACACGCCCACCGGTTTGCCGGACTGGATCAGCAACGTCTCATCGGGCATTAATTTTTTCAGGGTATCGAGAATGGCATCGAAGCAGCGCCAATCGCGCGCGGCGCGCCCAATGCCGCCATACACCACCAAGTCCTGCGGGCGTTCCGCCACCTCGGGATCGAGATTATTCTGGATCATGCGATAGGCCGCTTCGATCTGCCAGTTTTTGCAAGTGAGCTTGTCCCCGCGTGGCGCGCGGATGACGCGCGTGGCATCGTGGCGGAGATCAGTATCGATAGTGTGAGAAGAGTTGTTCATGGTGTGTTTACGCCAGTTTTTGATTGTGGTGAGCCCCGGTAATTTCATCATGTAATTGCACGGCTTCGGTCATCAAACAATCAGGCCCTATTTGTTCGATGAATTTGCACACACTGAAATTCTGGCTGGTTGTTTCGTATTCCCGTAACCAGTTGCGAAATTTCTCTTCTTCTTCGCTATTGCGAGGAAATGTGACCTTATGCCCGCGTAGCTTCATGCGGCTGGCCTTAGGGGTCAGGCGCGCGCGGAAGCAATCCTGTTTTTTACAAAGTAGGGCATACAACGCGTCGCAGTTGAATTCTTTCATCATGTCACTCACCGCGGCAGATTTGGGATCAAATTTTTTTCCCGGCACGATCACGCGGATGCCTTTATGGGTTTCGTAAATTCTGAATGTACAGCCCTGATAAATTGGTTTTTTCGACAATGTGCGCACCATGTCGATAATCTTTGCCTTGCTTTTGGCGCTGGTTTGTTTTTTGAACCAATCCCAAAATGAAAACCGGGGCCTGTCAATATCCAGAATCATCTGGTCTTCTATATTCAGAATTTGTGCACCATATCGATTTCTTGTAATGGCGGCATTTTCATTAATTTTGCGGACGATTTCTTCCCGAATTTCAACTTGATAATCATCAAAAACATGGGGGTGGCCGGCGATTCTGTTTTTTATTTTTTCGATTTTTTCTTCTGCTTTTATCAGGGCATCGTCCTCGGAAAGATTGGATCCGCCGTAGCATTTAATTTCTTTTTCTTCATTTCCCACGCTAACGCGGGCCTTTCCTGTTGCCCAATAGGTATAGATTTTCATGGCTTTGTACTCCTGCGTATTTATTATCCTGAACCATTCCACTTTAATCCTTCCCCTTTTCCAAAGGGAAAAATATGGAGAACAGCAGATTCCTCAACTGCGCTACGCTGCGTTCGGAATGACGACCTTCATGTTTTCAAATTTGGTCAATATGATCACCACCAAGACTGAACAGTCAATTTATATCGTGCTGGCTATTCACATTAAAACTCTGACTAAAACAGGCAGTGCAATTACTTAAGGCGTGCCATTGCGCAAGATAAACTCAAGCAAAAATCCATTTAAAATTCTGTATAAAACAGGCAGCGCAATCACACCCCATGTCACCGCAGCGGCAACCAAGGCCAGAAACACGGCTGCACTGCCCAAATCCTTCGCCCGTTTGGAAAGCTCATGATTGTCGAGACTGATACGATCCACTACAGTTTCCAGCGCCGAATTAAGCAGCTCCACCACCAGCACAGCCAGCAAAACGCCAATCAGCAGTACACGTTCAACCACAGTGAGCGGTAAAAAAATGGCCATTGGCAACAGAACAACGCATAACATCAATTCTTGCCGAAAAGCTGCTTCTTGTTTTACCGCAGTCGCCAGGCCCTGCATGGAGTAACCCAGCGCGCGCCCGATGCGGCTCAGGCCATTTTTACTTTTATGAGGGTTCTTCATTGACGGCCTTTTATTAACGAATGTTAAGCATAAATTACGTTAAAAAGCGTTGCATCGCACAGCTATAATGTAATGCAAAATTCCATCCTTACAAAAAAAGCGATTCCGTGTCCCGTCTTACCAATACTCCTGAATGGCAGGCATTGGCTGCGCTGGTCAGCATGCCGCGTCAGCCAAATCCGTTACAAGGCCTCATCCACGCGGCCGGTATTGACGCCGACTTTTCCCGCCAGCATCTCGATGTCGATGTATGCCGCGCGCTGGAAAAACTGGCTATGGCCATGGAGATCGAAACCCGCCGTGAAGAGCTGTTTACAGGGATACATCTCAACCATACCGAAGATCGCCCTGTTTTGCATACCGCACTGCGTGCACCGCCCAACCAACCTCTGTTGGCTGCCGGTACCGACATCATGCCAACAATCCGTTTGCAGCTGAAGCGGGTACGTGCTTTTAGCGCTGCCGTGCGCAATGGAACCCTTCGCGGCGCAACCGGGCAGCTGTTTACCGATATCGTCAATATCGGCATCGGTGGTTCTTCGCTCGGCCCCGAAATGGCGTATCAAGCCTTGCGGCGCTACGCCAGCGGGCCACGCGTCCACTTCGTTTCGAATGTCGATGGCGCGCATCTGGCCGATGTGCTGGGCGCACTTAACCCGGCCACGACCTTGTTCGTAATTGCTTCCAAAACCTTCACCACCGACGAAACGCTCACCAATGCCCGCAGCGCACAACGCTGGCTGGGGGAATTGCCCGATGCAGCAGCCCTGCACTTTGTAGCTGTCACGGCTAATCCGGGCGAGGCGCAGCGTCAGGGTTACAAGCCCGAGCGGATTTTTGAATTCCGCGACTGGGTGGGCGGACGATTCTCGCTGTGGTCCGCCATCGGCCTGCCCATCGCCCTGGGCTTGGGGTTCGAGGCATTTCGCCATCTGCTTGATGGCGCGCAGGCGATGGATGAGCACTTCCGTCACGCGCCGCTGGCGCAAAATCTTCCTGTATTGCTTGCTTTGACAGGGATCTGGAATCGTAATTTCCTGGGCATTGGCAGTCTGGCGATTCTGCCTTATGCGCAGCGCTTGAAAACGTTGCCCAGCTACTTGCAGCAGCTGGAAATGGAATCCAACGGCAAGCGTGTTGATCGCGAAGGTAATGTGGTGGATTATGCGACCTGCCCGGTTATTTTCGGCGATGCCGGAACCAACAGCCAACACTCTTTTCACCAGCTATTGCATCAAGGCACGGATTCGGTCGCCGTCGATTTCATCGTCCCGGCTGCGCCGGAGAGCAATCACGCGGAACATCACAGTAAATTACTGGCCAATGTACTGGCTCAGGCCGATGCGTTGTGGCAAGGCAAAACTTTCGCTACCGCCTACGCAGAACTGCAAAACAAAATTGTCGATGATGCACAGCGCCGCCTGCTCGCCACACATAAAGTTTACCCCGGCGGCCGCCCCAGTACATTACTGATTCTGCCGCGCCTCGATCCGGTGCATCTGGGCGCACTCATTGCGCTGTACGAGCACAAGGTATTTGTGCAGGGCGTGATATGGAACGTGAACTCATTTGACCAATGGGGCGTGGAGCTGGGCAAGGAAATCGCCAAATCGCTGTTGCCCGTGGTTTCCGGTTCGACTCCTCCTCCTCAACACTTGCAAGCTGTTGTCGAAAAATTGCGTCAAGTCTAATACTCTCTCTGATTATGCCCGAGCTAAATTTTCATCTGGATGGATTGGATATTCCCGTTTTTCAGCTGGATTCAGCAGGTCAGCTCATTCGTTCCACCCCGATGGTGGAAAAATGGACTGGCCTCAAACAGGGGGGCGTATTAAGCAGCGTTTTCTCCGCGGCTGACCGCAAACGTTTTGAAAAATCGCTACAGCGGGTTCTGGAAGGCAAAACAAAACGTGCTGCACTTGAATTGACCTTATCCCCGCCAAAAGGCGAACCGGTTCCGGTCGAAATCGTGTTGTCTCCCGTACCTGAAAATGATGGGGTGGCGGCTGCCTCAGGATGGCTACGCGACCTGCGAACGGAACACGAGCTGCGCACCGTCGTGAATGAGCAAAATGTTTACCTGCTGCAACTGCTTGAAAACACGTCTGATGCATTGGTCATGGAAAATGCCGCGGGCGAGGTAAAACTGGTCAATGCCGTATTTTGTGACTGGTTCGGCATCAAGGCAGCGCCGCAGTCCCTGATCGACATGCCGTGCAAAGAACTGTTTGACATGGCCATGCATGCCACGGAAAAAAATGTTGCCCCTGCTTACTCCACCACGATAAGCGACAATACAACTGGCGACAACACACCAAGCGACAACAAGACATCCCCTGCGAATTTCGCCCTCAAGGACGGCCGGGCATTGTTACACCTCACCCTGCCCGCGGGTAACGAATCCGGCATGGCCGGGCGATTGCATATCTTCCGCATGTCCGGCAACAATCCATTGAATGTGCAGTCGAATGTACAACCGAATGTACAACCGCCGCAGGCCACCACCACGCCTTGCGCCGCGGCAACAACAACGGCAACGACAGCGACGACAGCAATACAATCCATCGAATCGATTGCACGTGACCTTGCCATCACGGTGGAAGAAGCAGGCAGCGCGGTTCATCATGCCGAACAGTTCGATTTGCCCGCAGCGCTGATCGACCATTTTCATCGCGTCGAAACCTCAGCCCGCTCGGCATTTTTCTCCATTGCCGGCTTACTGGATTTTTCCCAAATGGAAGGCCATGCGCTCCCGCTCGACTGCGCAGAATTCCAATTGCGGGAATCGGTTGGCTTCATGCTGGAGCGCGTGGCAGCCTATGCGGAAGCGCGGGGCATACAACTGCACCTTCGCGTGGAACAGGACGTCCCCAACAATCTCACCGGAGACCGGCCGCGCCTCATGCTGGCGCTGCGCCATCTGCTGGAATCCGGCCCCGCCGCACAACAAACCACCCTCACCATTGCCCCGGAATATACGGCGGGCGAACTGGTTCATCTCAGCTTTACCATCGACCATCACGGACTCGACGACGTATCCACAACCCCTGCCCCCGCAACCACCATGCAGATCGCCATGGCGCGCCAGATTGTCCACTCGATGGGAGGGCATCTTGACATTCGTCAGCGCAAGGAATCAGTCACCTACCAGTTCACGGTCGTTTTCCCATGGAAAAATACACCGGATGCCGTGCCCAAGCCCGCCTTCGTCACACTGACCGGCATGCCGGTACTGGTCGTCAGCAACGACATCACCCAGCGAGAAACCTTGTCCGCCCTCGCGCGCAGCTGGCGCATGCATCCGCGCGAAGCGGATAACGCCAATATGGCGCTGCAATTACTGCTACGCCTGCAACAGGAAGAAGCCGCGATCCCCCTGGTCATCACCTCGAGCAACCTGCCGATCCAGGATGGATTTTTGCTGGCATTTCGCATCAAACATCATCCGCGCCTGGCACAAACCAGCGTCATCCTGCTTACCGCAAACAGTCGGCCGGGAGATGCCATGGTCTGCCGCGAAAATGGCATCAGTGCTTATTTGCGCCAACCCGTTGACCCTCAACAGCTGAACGAAGCCATCGCCGCCGTCATGGGCCTGGAGGACGACGCCAGCGCCACGCAAACCTTGATTACCCGCCACTCGCTACGCGAACGCAGCGCAGGCAACACCTTGCTGATCGACGCCAACCGCAAACAAACACCGGTCGCCACCAAGGCGCTACGGCGCAAAAATTTCCGTGTCACGCTGGCTGAATCGGCGCAGGAAGCCTTCGATGCACTGACGCAGGACATCTTCGACCTCATCATCGTCGATGCCAATACCCCGGGATTTCATGCCGACCAGCCGCTGCCACAGCAAATACGCCAGTACATCCGCAAGGACGCCGCCACCCTGCCCATCCTGCTGGCAACCGATACCGCCAAAGCACCGCCAAGCGAATTCAGCGGCATCATCGACAAACCCTACGAAAAACATACGCTGGTTGCGCAGGTCAGCACTTTTGCGCCGGAGAAGGCGCGGTCCCTAAATTAGCGAATTTAACAAGTGTCCGGCTTATTAATCAGCAAGCGCGCCAGCTCGACAAACCCCGCGCCACACCTCGCTTCCGTGACATAAACGGGTTTGACGGGCAATAAATCCAGCCAATCTTTTACGTTGGCCACCCCGACTGAATACGGAAAATAGCCAAACATCGGTGCATCGTTTGGCGAATCACCCACAAATACAAAACGCGCTTTTTCCTCTGCCAAATCGATGCCGAAGATTTCGCGCAAAAATAATTGCGTCGTGGAAAGTTTATCGTAGCTACCAAACCAGCCGTTGACATGAATCGAGCTGATTTTTGCAGTCAGCCCCTCGGCTTCCATGAGCGATTGGATACGCCGCGAATATTCACCAGTTTTTCGCACGGGAATTCACGCAGCGCTTTCATGGGTACGTAGCCTCAGGTGCGGCAGTCTATGCATTAGCCTTTTTCGCGCTAACCTTTTTTTCGATAAAAGCAGCGGCCGCCTCGCGTTCGGCGGGCTGCATGTGCAAGCCACATTTGGTGCGCCGCCAGAGAATGTCATCCGCAGTGCGTGCCCATTCGTGGCGAATCAGGAATTCGATCTCGCGTTCGCACAGCAGATGCGCCCCCACACCGAACGTTGGCCCCAACTCGGCTAGGCTTTTGGCGCCATTCAATACCTGCACGGTACGGCTGCCGTAACGGTGAATCAACGCTTCCAATAGGTCACGCGGCAATAGCGGCGCACGGCGGGCCAGTTCTTCGGCGCATGCAGTAACGCTTTTGATATCGCCACCGGGCAGGCTGCCGGTATGCGTCCACGGCGCGCTCATGGCGGGATAGAACGGTTTCAGTTCTTGCAGTACATGTTCGGCAAGCCGCCGGTAGGTGGTGATCTTGCCGCCGAAAATCGACAGCACAGGCAATTGCCCCTCATGGTGATCGACCTTCAACACGTAATCGCGCGTGACTTCGGCGGGATTGTCGCTACCGTCGTCATAAAGCGGGCGCACTCCGGCATAACTCCAGACGATATCCTGCTCGGAGAGTGGTTGGGCCAGGAAGCGATTGGCCGCGCGCAACAGATAGGTAATCTCTTCGGGTGAAATACGCTCGGCGCCTTCCAGTGAGGTCAGCGCCACATCGGTGGTGCCGATCAGGCTGAACCGGTCTTCGTACGGAATGATAAAAACCACCCGCCGGTCGTCGTTTTGCAGAATATAGGCGTGCGGATGTTCATGCACACGCGGCACCACGATATGACTGCCCTTGACCAGTTTGATGGCGTGAGCACTCGGTATATGGATGGCTTGATCCAGCAGTTGCTTGACCCAGGGGCCTGCGGCGTTCACTACCCCGCGCGCCTGCACTTCATGCGTTGCGCCGGTGGTTGTATTGCTCAATGTCACGCTCCAATGTTCAGCGCCACGTTTCGCGGCGGTGCATCGGGTGCGCGTCAGCACGGTGGCGCCCCGCTCTCTAGCGGAGACCGCATTCAGGATGGTGAGCCGCGCATCATCTACCTGTGCATCGGAATAAAAGAATCCGCGCGGGATGTCAGGCTTCAACCCGGCGCTGTAGCGTGGATCGGGAAAGGTCACCCCGCGCGAGCCGGGCAGTGAAATCTGCCCGCCCAGATGATCGTACAGAAACAGGCCCAGCCGGATCATCCACGCTGGCCGCATGCTGCGATCATGCGGAAGGATGAACTCCAGCGGATGAATGATATGCGGCGCGATGCGCAACAGCACGTCGCGCTCCTGCAGGGCTTCGCGCACCAGACGAAATTCATATTGCTCGAGGTAGCGCAATCCGCCGTGGATCAGTTTGGAGCTCCATGAGCTGGTGGCGGCGGCCAGATCGTCCTGCTCCACCAGCAGTACCGAAAGCCCGCGGCCTGCCGCATCGCGGGCGATGCCACAGCCATTGATGCCGCCGCCAATGATGAGCAGATCGTAAGGTGTCGTCATTTTTTAGACGATCCAAAACGGTCCAGCCATAGCAGCGCAAAAGCGGTTTTGCCATCGGTGATGCTGCCATCGCGCACCATTTCCACTGCGTGCGATAACTTCAAGGGAAACACCTCCAGAAATTCACCCTCGTCGCGCTGGTGGCCGATATAACGTATGTCGTGCGCCACATAGAGTTCGATCACTTCGGTCGAGTAGCCAATGCCCGGATGCATGGTGGCGACATGGTTCCATGACTCCGCCACGTAGCCCGTCTCTTCGCGCAGTTCGCGGCGGGCCGTTTCATGATGCGCTTCGTTGGGGTCAATCTTGCCCGCAGGCAGTTCCAGAAAATGCCGCCGCAAGGCATAACGGTATTGATGCTCGAACAACAGATGCGCTTCATCCACAAAAGCGGCGATCATGACCGCCCCGGGGTGAATCAGATACTGGCGCGCACCCTCGCTGCCGTCGGGTAAACGGATCCGATCCGATCGCAGGCGAATAAAATTCCCCTCCAGCAAGGATTGGCTGTCCAGCGTATGTTCAGTGAAATCCGGCAGATCGTCCGGGATGCGCGAGGTCATGAAACCAGGCCATTCAAGCCGTACCGGCGCGCCGCACCCGCGCTACAGCGAGCGGGCAATGGCCGATACGCAAGCATTCATAAGACCGCCCGGCAGCAGGCCCAGTATCAACAGGGCCATGGCGTTAACAGAAAGCGCCATGTGCATGCCTGCCCCGGCCAAAATCGGATTGGTATCCTGCGGCTCGTCCATGTACATGAGCTTGACGATGCGCAGGTAATAAAACGCGCCAATCACGCTCATCAATACGGCGAACACCACCAGCCAGGTGTAGCCCGCATTCAGCGCCGCTTCCAGCACAGAAAATTTGGCGAAGAATCCAGCCGTCAGCGGAATGCCCGCCATCGAAAACATCAGGATCAACATGAGAAAGGCATACCACGGTGAGCGTTTATTCAGGCCCCTGAAATCGTCAAGCTGTTCCGCCTCAAACCCGGCGCGGGAGAGCAGCAGGATCATGCCGAATGCGCCGAGCGTCATCAGCACATAGGTGATGGCGTAAAACATCCCCGAGGCATAGCCGTTGCGTGTGCCAGCCAGAATGCCCAGCAGCAGAAACCCCATATGCGAGATGGTGGAATAGGCCAGCATGCGTTTCAGATTGGTTTGCGCAATGGCGACGATATTGCCGACCGCAATCGATAACATGGCTAATACGATCAGCATATCCTGCCAGTCGGCCGTTGCGCCGCCCAGCGAACCAGCCAGAATGCGCAACACAAAACCGAAGGCTGCGATTTTCGGCGCGGAACCGATAAAGAGTGTCATGGCCGTCGGCGCACCCTGATAGACATCGGGAACCCACATGTGGAACGGCACCACGCCCAGCTTGAACGCCAGGCCCGCCACCACAAACACCAACCCGAAGGTGACCAGCGGATCATTGGCGCGGCTGTTCGACACCACCTTGAATACCTGCGCTACATCCAGCGAGCCGGTCGCCCCGTATACCATCGATAGCCCGTAAAGCAGTAGTCCGGAGGCCAGCGCACCGAGAATGAAATATTTCATCGCGGCTTCCGAGGCAGCAACCGAATCACGGTTCAGCGCCACCAAGGCGTAACTGGAAAGTGCCAGTAACTCAAGGCCCAGATAAAGCGATACAAAATGATGAGCCGAAACCATGATCATCATGCCGAAGGTGGCAAACAGCACCAGGGTTATAAATTCGCCGGTAAACAGATTGCGCGCCACCAAATAGGCCCGGCTATACACAATAACCAGCGCCACCGCCAGCAACAGGCAAACCTTCAGTAACGTGGCCAGACCGTCGACTACAAACATGCCGTTAAAGGCGTACTGCGGCGCTTCCGGGGTCTGCGCTACGACCAGACAGGCGGTAATCAGCAAGGCAATCAAACTGCCGAAAAATAATTGCGCTTCGCGGCGCGCCGGTGCGGTAAACAGATCCGCGATCATAATGAATGAGAGCAGCGCGAAAAATACCATCTCCGGCGCGGCGATGATCAGATTAAGATTGAGAGCAGAGGCAGGTAGTGTCATTTTACGTTCAGTTCAATTTGCCGACGGCGACATGCCGCAACAAGGCATCCACAGAGGTGTGCATCACGTCCGTAAACGGTTTCGGAAATAGTCCCATCGCCAATACCGCAGCGGCCAGCAGCACAAACATCAGCATTTCGCGGGCATCGATATCGCGTAGCGCACGCACGTTATCGTTGGCGATGGCGCCGAAAATCACCCGCTTGACCATCCATAGCGTATACGCTGCGCCCAGAATCAAAGTCGTCGCAGCGAGGAAGGCGTACCAGAAATTCACCCGCACAGCGCCCAATATCACCATAAATTCACCGACAAACCCGCTGGTGGCGGGCAGCCCGGCATTGGCCATACCAAAAAACACCGCAAAAAACGCGAATTTGGGCATGGTATTCACCACCCCGCCATAGGCAGAAATTTCACGCGAATGCACGCGATCGTACAGCACACCGATGCACAGGAACATAGCCGCAGAAATGAAGCCGTGCGAAATCATCTGCACCAGCCCGCCCTCCATGCCTTGCGTATTGAAGATAAAAAAGCCTAGCGTGACAAAACCCATATGCGAAATCGAGGAATACGCCACCAGTTTTTTCATGTCATTTTGAACCAGCGCCACCAGCCCGATATACACCACGGCAATCAGCGAAAGCGTAATCATGAAACCAGCCAGTGCATGGCTGGCATCGGGCGTAATAGGCAGGTTGAACCGCAAAAAGCCATACGCGCCGATTTTCAGCGTGATCGCGGCCAGCACCACCGAGCCGCCGGTAGGGGCCTCCACGTGCGCATCCGGCAACCAGGTATGTACCGGCCACATCGGCACCTTGACGGCGAACGATGCAAAGAACGCGAGAAACAGCAGCGTTTGCGCGGTCAATCCCAGCGGCACGCGGTGATAATCGAGAATATCGAAACTGCCATTGGTCACGTTGTAGAGATAAATCAATGCGGCCAGCATCAGCAGCGAACCCAGCAAGGTATAAAGAAAAAACTTCAGTGCGGCATACACGCGGCGCGGCCCGCCCCATACGCCGATGATCAGGAACATCGGGATCAGCATGGCTTCGAAAAAGACGTAAAACAGAATGGCGTCGAGTGCGGCAAAAACGCCATTGATCAGGCCCGACATAATGAGAAAGGCGGCCAGATACTGTGATACCTTTTCCTGAATCACCTGCCAGGCGGCAATGACCACCAGCACCGTGGTCAAGCTGTTCAGCAAAATGAACAGCATCGAAATACCGTCCACCCCCAATGCATAGTTGATGTTGAAGCGGGCGATCCACGGCGCGAATTCGCGGAATTGCATCGCGGTACTTTGCTCGTCGAAGCCCACCCAGAGCGGCAAAGCGACCAGCAGGCCGGCCACGCTGCCGGCCAACGCGGCCCAGCGTGCGGCGGATTTTTGGTTTTCCCCGCTGAAAAACAGGGTCAGGATACCGGCAATCACCGGCACCCAGATCGTCAAACTCAGTATGTGAAGGTTGCTCATATCGTTAATATCGTTATTCAGCTCAGAAGGGGTGCAATTTCACGAAAAGCGCAGTCAGCAAGGCAAATACGCCGAGGATCATGGTAAAGGCGTAGGTATACACATAGCCCGTCTGCACGGTACGCAAGCGGCCGGAAAACCAGCCCACCAACCGCGCCAGGCCGTTGACCAGCCCATCAATCACGGCAATATCGCCAAATTTCCATAACCCGCGCCCCAGCGCCCGCGCGCCGCCAGCAAAAAATACCTCGTTGAATTTATCGAAATAATATTTGTTGTCGAGCAGCGTATAGAGCGGTGCAAAGCGGCGCTGAAACCAGGCGGGAATATCTGGCCGCTTCATATAGCACAGCCACGCCGCAGCGACCCCGGCCACAGCCAGCCAGAATGGTATGGTCTGCAAGGCATGCAGGGCCATGCCTGCCCAACCCTGGAAGTGTGCGCGCAGTCCAGCCAGACTGTCATGTGTTGGCGCCACAACAATGGCGCTCTTGAAAAAATCCCCAAACAGCATCGGCTGAATCGCCAGCAAGCCGATAAAAACCGAGGGAATCGCCAGCAACACCAATGGCAGCGTCACTACCCACGGCGATTCATGCGGCTTTTGCCCCGGCTTCAGGCCGTGATGCGCATGATCGTCTGCATGCGCATCATCAGTGTGCGATGTGTGTTTGGCATGTTGGGCATGCTGGTCGTAATAGCGCTCCTTGCCGTGAAACACCATGAAATACATGCGGAAGGAATAAAACGCCGTCACAAATACCCCGCAGACCACAGCGAAATAGGCAAAGCCGGACCCGGCAAGCTGCGAATGATGTACCGCCTCGATGATCGAATCCTTGGAATAAAAACCGGAAAAGAACGGCGTACCAATCAGCGCCAGCGAACCGATCAGCGAGGTCAACCAGGTGATCTTCATGTATTTCCATGCGCCACCCATGTAGCGCATATCCTGATTATGGTGCATGCCCATAATCACCGAGCCGGCGCCCAGAAACAATAATGCCTTGAAAAAAGCGTGCGTCATCAAATGAAAAATCGCCACGGAGTAGGCCGAAACTCCCAGGGCTACGGTCATATACCCCAGTTGCGACAGCGTGGAGTACGCCACCACGCGCTTGATATCGTTTTGCACAATGCCGAGAAATCCCATGAACAGCGCGGTGATCGCACCGATGACCAACACAAACGACAGCGCCGTCTCAGATAGTTCGAACAGCGGCGACATGCGCGCCACCATGAAAATACCGGCCGTCACCATCGTCGCCGCGTGAATCAACGCCGAAATCGGCGTGGGGCCTTCCATTGAATCAGGCAGCCACACGTGCAGCGGAAACTGCGCAGATTTACCCATCGCGCCGATAAACAGGCAAATACAGATCGGCGTCATGAGCAACCACGGCGTACCGGGAATCAATTCAATCATCACATCCTTATGCACGGCCGCCACACGAAATGCGCCGGCATAATCCAGCGTACCCAGATAAACAAAGATCAGACCGATGCCCAACAAAAAACCGAAATCGCCCACGCGGTTGACCAGAAAAGCCTTGAGATTGGCGTAAATCGCCGTAGGCCGCTTATACCAAAAACCAATCAGCAAATAAGAAACCAGCCCCACCGCCTCCCAGCCAAAAAACAGCTGCAGGAAATTATTGCTCATCACCAGCATCAGCATCGAAAAGGTGAACAGCGAGATATAAGCGAAAAAGCGCGTATAGCCTTCGTCTTCGGCCATGTAGCCGATCGTGTAAAGATGCACCATCAGCGATACAAAAGTTACCACCAGCATCATCGTCGCGGTCAGCGAATCGATCAGGAAGCCCACTTCCAGCCGAATATTGCCGGTGGCGAGCCAGGTGTAAATCGTGCCATTGAAGGTTTTACCGGCCAGTACATCCTGAAACACCAGGCACGACAACACAAAGGCCGCGGCCACGCCGAGAATCGTCACGCTGTGCGCAAAAATCCGGGCGGCGGATTTGCTAAAAAAATAACTGAAAAAACCGGCAAGAATCGCACCGGCAAGCGGCAATAACGGAATGGCGAGAAGCGCAAATTTGTTTTCGATCATTGCAGGGGCTTTATGAGGAAGTTCTGAATTCGGAGTTCATCAAATGAAAAGGGCTGTCAATTCGGGCTGGGCGTCTTCTTTAAACTCTAGTATTGGTGCGGCTCTCCGGGCGATTGCCTCTCGATGCGAGTGCACGGCACGCTGATTTTTGCACAGACGCGGTTTTTACGCTGGGGGGCACTAAGGAACCTCTGATTAAGTCCCGCATGGCCGCGCGCTCGGTTTTCCGGGATGGCCCGCCGGACACGAAAGCGTGGCGAAGCCAAGCCGTGAAGGCGGGCCAATGGGGCTTGCTCCGCGTCGCATCCCGGCGAAGCCGGGGCCCTGCTCTTCGCGTCCGCAAGCCCGTGCAAGGCGTGGTGCGCAGCGAATGGCCGTTCCCCTTCGCAAGCACCGCAACACAGCAGACCGCCCGGAAAACCAGCGCCCATGCGGGTTTTGACAAGAATAGTCCATCTTCGGCGTTATGCTCCTTGGCTTCATATCACTCGATATGACCTGCCGATGTTGGCAACTACGATGCCTTGAATCTGGACTATTTTTGTCAAAACGCGGCTCATGGAGGACTTAATCAGAGGTTCCCTAATTGCATGAACCGCATTTTAACAGCGGCAACGAGTTTTACAGAAGTTGTTTTTTACGCGCTGCCGGTTCTATCAAGCACGCAGCGCGACGTAGCGACTCTTGCAGGACGCGCCTGTGTTTGCGCACGCAGACCGTTCCGCAGGCACACGGTACGCCATGCAAAATCCCTGCTCCGTTCTTCACGGCCAGAGAATAGACGCGCCCAAGCCTGCGCTGCAAGGCAAGGGGTTACCTTACCTTGCATGGCCGCGCGCTCGATTTTTCGGGATCCTTAGCAGTTTGTTGAAATTCGTCGCGAGCGCCAGTCAGGCCAGGCGGAAATGGACGAAAGACCGGAATGTATAGAGGTATACATGAGGATTTTGAGTTCATTTCCAACGCCGCATCACCAAGCGCAGCAGAATTTCAACAAACTGTTAGGAAATACAAACTCTAGCACTGGTGCGGCCCCTGGCGCGATTTTGTGAATTCCAGTTCACGTTCCGGTATTCAGGAAATAGTCGCTAATTCCATTTCCAAATCAAAAATGACTTTATCGGCTTCGCCTTGCCGTATCACTTATCGATGTTATGCAGTGGAAAAATAGCTTGCCTGTAAAAATGGCTTTTTAGTTGTAGTAGTTTCGACTTGATCTGACAGATACCCGATTTGAAGAAGTGACTGTCA
>CAZRAL010000050.1:0-19833 GCA_964598005.1 uncultured Burkholderiales bacterium | reverse complement strand
CATGTTTCGGTAAAAATACCAGATTCATGGTGTCCGTTTTAACGAGCCTCTTCCAAGCCTCTTCCAATCCTGAATGTAGCTCATCACTATTTTGAGCTCCAAATGAAGTAAGAATGAACTCTTTAAGTTTATTATTTGTAGATACTTTATTAAGAATAAAACGCAGTCTTTCGAAACTGTATGCAGAAAAATATTGAAATGGAAATTGTTGAAATGCTGTGGCTCGTAATGCATTTTTACCTAATTTTTCTAGAGCCGCTATTTGTGCAGTCTCCATAGTAAAACTTGTTGCTGCATTAAATAGTTTTTCTGTACCTACCAATATTATTGAGCCATTTTTTGTACAGTCTTTATCTGCCAGCGACCATTCCGCCAAGCGAAGAGTTGCCATTAAATCGCAGGATAATTTTGCAGTATGTTGGTTATGCTTTCGAATAGCATCAATGTTTTGCTGCAATTTCTGAACACGCTCGATACAAAGTTGAATTATTCTTCTGTACCCATAAGACCTCCATACATGCTGAAGGTATCTAATTTCACTTTTTATCGAGTCAGTCGACATAAACCACAATTGTAATTTTCAATGTAGGGCGCTGAATTTATTCTTTGCTAGCAAATAAAACAGAGTCGATGGAGAAATAAAAATGCAATAACTCAGCCCGATAAATAGCCAACAGCGCCGCATAGCGCAATAAGTTGTTGGGCATTTTTGATCACCACCAAAATATAAAAGTTGACAATAAGTTTACAATGTAGCATCATAAAATGTCAATTATTTTCCAATATAATAACCCTATTTTCCAATGGTCAAGATTAGACCTCGTGGCGAGGACATCAGAAAATTCATTCTTCAGCACGTAGAAACGCGCCCGCATGACATTGCCAAAGCTATAACCGAACACTTCGAAATAACGAGGCAAGCAGCCAATAAACACCTAAAAAAATTGACTGGAGAAGGTTGTCTTACCGAGCAGGGTAATACGCGAGGGCGTATCTATAAAATTGCCCCCTTATCCAAATGGGACAAGCTTTATCGGATTGCTGACAATCTGGAAGAACATGTTATTTGGACAAATGACATTAAACCTGCTTTAGGAAATCTGCCGCAAAATGCCATGAATATTTGGCACTATGGATTTACGGAGATGTTCAATAATGCAATTGACCATTCAGAGGGCAGCAAGATTGTTGTCGCCATATCAAAAACTGCCGCATATATAGAAATGGTCATCGCAGATGACGGCGTCGGTATATTTAAAAAGATTCAAAACCGTATGAATCTTTTAGACGAGCGCCACGCCATCTTTGAACTCTCCAAAGGAAAATTAACGACTGACCCCAAGCATCATTCCGGTGAAGGAATCTTCTTTACTTCGCGCGCATTTGACTCTTTTGATATTTCATCAGGCGGCGTTCACTTTCGGCATGAATATGAACAGGCGGAAGACTGGGTTCTTGAACACCAAAATCCTATTCAAGGCACAGGTGTTTTTCTCAAGCTGCATAACCATGGCGCGCGAACGCTGGCCAAGGTGTTTGATGACTATACTTCAGAGGATGCGGAATATGGGTTTACCAAAACGGTTGTCCCGGTAAAGCTCGCCACTTATGGGAGTGATGCACTGATCTCCCGCTCGCAAGCCAGGCGGGTTTTAGCAAGAGTCGAATTATTCAAAACCGTGATCTTTGATTATCAGGAAATTCCCGAAATTGGGCAGGCGTTTGCAGATGAAATATATAGAGTTTTTGCACACCAGCACCCTGAAATAGAAATTGTTTCAATAAACACCAGTGCTAAAGTTGATCAAATGATCAGTCGAGCAAAATCGGTAGCTCAGTGAGCCAATGCCTTCGATAGGCTGTCGTGTTTAATGTGTTTAAATCAGGCCATAAAAATTCAATATCAACAAATATCCATAGCCGAGGTTATACATGCCGCGAATAGTGACTGCTGTTGTAATGTTTCTGGCCTTTTTGGTGAGCGCCTGCAATCGGTCCGACCCTTCCATGAATAACATTGACCCCAAAGCCGGCCTGCTGGCGGCGCGTGCAGGATTCACCACGCAGGTGACACCGAACGAACGCTCTACCGATGGCCCCGCGCCGGTACCGCCCGCGAATATTTTCACGCTGGTGCATTACCCGGCGGCGGAAGGCAAGCTGGCGGCGTATGTGTCGCCCGACCCCAAGGATGGCAAAAAACACCCGGCGATTGTGTGGGCGCACGGCGGAATCGGCGGCATCGGCAAGGAGTTTTGGGAAAAAGCCACGCCGGATAACGACCAGACCGCGCAGGCTTTCCGGCAGGCGGGGATTATCATGATGATCCCCTCGTGGGTCGGCGAGAACGATAACCCCGGGTTTTATTCCTATCACTGGGCGCAGCTTGGCAATGCGTTAAAAGCCGCAGAGTATCTGGCGACACTGCCTTATGTCGATGCTACGCGCATCTATATGGGCGGGCACAGCACTGGCGGGACGGTGGCGCTGCAAACGGCAGTAGCGCCCGGGCCGTTCAAGGCGGTGTTTGCTTATGGCGGGGTGATCGATATTGGCAAGACTGTTTCCTATCGCAAAGGCCAGGAGCTTCCGTTTGACCTGAATGACCCGCAGGAAGCCAAAGAGGCTTATTTGCGCTCGCCCATTCATTTTATTGGTGCGGTCAAATCACCGACCTTTTATTTCGAAGGCGCCGATTCCGCGTATGTGGCCGATGCACAGCGTCTCACGCAACGGGCGCGCGAGCTGAATGTGCCGGTACAGGCGACCATCATCAAAGGCGGCAATCATTTCAATGTGCTGGCGCCCATTAATGCGCTGATCGCCAAAAAGATCGTGCAGGAGTGGCAGACCGGCACACCGCTGAAGTTCGAGGAAAACGAAGCGCAGCAAGCCTTTGATGCGATGTTCAAGCGCCGTTGACCGAAGCGCAGTTGAGCCTAATGCCTCTGTCTATAGAGCCGATGCCAGTCGATAAAAGCACTGTGGTCACACGCTATGTAAGGGTGGGGCTTCATCTGCTCGTCGCCGGCGTGTCCTTGTTGGTGGCGTGGGGCATTCTGCTGCATGGCATGGATATCGATTCCTTATTGCCCGCGCAGGATATGCCCGAAACCATGCGTCTCGAATACAACCGCGCGGCGTTGCAGGCGGAAGGTATTTATTCGCTGGGATTAAAGGCGATGGCGGCGGGTGTGCTGTGGTTTGCACTGTATGTTTTTCTGTGGGTTCGTCGCGCCCGCAAAACTGATATAAAGGAATAAATAAATCCATGGATGCCGTTGCCCACTACCAAAAGCTGGTCGCGCATTTTTCCAATGTCGAAGGCGTGAGCGCTGGTCAACTGTTCGGTAAAGCCTGCCTCAAAGTGGAGGGTAAGGCGTTTGTGGCGCAGCATCGCGAGACGCTTGTTTTCAAATTGACCTCCCCGCAACACGGCGAGGCGCTTGCGTTACCGGGTGCGTGCCTGTGGGACCCTTCCGGTAAAGGCCGGCCGATGAAAGAATGGGTGGCGGTACCGGCGGCCGAATATAAGCGTTTCAAGGCACTGGCCGCGGCCGCGCACGATTATGTGGCGTCGGTAAGCTAAAGCGATAAAGCCAGATCACTATGCAGGCAATTCCGCCCGATATTCATCAGGAAATAATGCGCCGGCTCGAAGCGGTGGAAAGAGGAAAAGGCGTACGCATTCTGCTGCATGGCATGGATATCGATTCCTTATTGCCCGCGCAGGATATGCCCAATGCGATGCGCACCGAATATAATCGGGCCTGCTTTGCAGGCGGCGGACTTTTATGCGCCGGGATTAAAGGTGATTTAAAAAATACGCCTAAAGATTTTTTAGTTCGGGTTAGTGTTTTGAGTCGTTCAGTGAGCTTGTTTGTAAATTTTTTATCCTTAAATGCGGCGGTGCAACATGCTAATATGCAAAATTGAATTTCTCTGAAGGCTTTTTTTCATGTCCCGCGCATTACGCAATATCGCCATCATCGCCCACGTCGATCATGGCAAGACAACTCTGGTAGACAAATTGCTTCATCAGGCCGGCACTTTCGCTGCACATCAGCACATCGCCGAGCGCGTGATGGATTCCAACGATCTGGAAAAAGAACGCGGCATCACCATACTCGCAAAAAACACTGCAATAGATTACGAAGGTGTTCACATCAATATTGTCGATACACCCGGTCACGCTGATTTTGGCGGCGAAGTGGAGCGCGTATTGTCGATGGTCGATGGCGTGTTGTTGCTGGTCGATGCAGTTGAGGGCCCGATGCCGCAAACACGTTTTGTGACCAAAAAAGCCCTAGCTCAGGGTTTAAAACCCATTGTAGTCATCAACAAAATCGACCGCGATGGTGCACGTCCCGATTGGGTGATCAACCATACATTCGAGTTGATGGATAAACTCGGGGCGACAGAGGACCAGCTGGATTTCCCCATCGTTTACGCCTCGGCGCTGAATGGTTGGGCCACACTGGATCTGAAGCAGGAGTCGAACAATATGCGCCCTTTGTTCGATACCATCCTGAAAAATGTTCCTCTTCCGGTTGGGGATCCAGACTTGCCCCTGCAATTACAGATTTCCGCACTTGATTATTCAAGCTATGTCGGTCGCATTGGCATCGGCCGGATACGGCGTGGCCGGATCAAGCCTGCGCAGGATGTGATGTTGATGGTGGGCGACAAGCCCCCGCGCAAAGTGCGTGTCAACCAGGTGCAGAGCTTTCAGGGGTTGAACAAGGTGCCGATGGAGCTTGCCGAAGCGGGAGAGATCGTGTTGATTACCGGCATCGACGATTTATCGATCGGTTGCACCATAGCCGATGCCGAAAAGCCCGAGGCACTGCCCATTCTTGGTGTGGACGAGCCGACATTAACGATGAATTTTCAGGTCAACACCTCGCCTTTTGCGGGGCAGGAAGGCAAATTTGTGACCAGCCGTCAGCTGCGCGAACGTCTGGGAAAAGAATTACTGGTTAACGTCGCACTGCGCGTGGAAGAAACCGGGGATACTGATGTCTTCATGGTTTCCGGGCGCGGCGAATTGCATCTGACCATCTTGCTGGAAAATATGCGCCGTGAAGGCTATGAGCTGGCAGTCGGTAAACCAAGAGTAGTCATCAGGGAAATCAATGGCGAAAAATGCGAACCCTACGAAATGCTGACTGTTGATGTCGACGAAGCGCATCAGGGGGCAGTTATGGAGGCATTGGGGCAGCGCCGTGGCGATCTGGTTGACATGATGCCCGATGGTCGCGGTCGGGTACGTCTCGATTACCGCATCCCAGCCAGGGGCTTGATTGGATTTCAAACCGAGTTCATGAACCTCACCCGAGGTACAGGGCTGAAAAGCCATGTATTTGATGACTATGCGCCGATAAAGGGGGAGATCCCATCACGCCGCAATGGGGTACTGATTTCCGCCGAGAGAGGCGAAGCGGTCGCCTATGCATTGTGGAAATTGCAGGAACGCGGGCGCATGTTTGTAAGCCCTGGAGACCGACTGTATGAAGGTATGGTTATCGGCATACACAGTCGCGACAACGATCTGGTCGTCAACCCCATCAAGGGCAAGCAATTGACCAACGTCCGTGCGTCGGGCACTGACGAAGCAGTGACCCTGACACCGCCGATTCAGCTGACGCTGGAATCCGCGATTGAATTCATCGATGATGATGAATTGGTCGAAATTACCCCTAAAACAATCCGTATCCGCAAACGCTTTTTGCTTGAACATGAGCGCAAACGGGCGTCACGCGAAGCGGCTTGATGGGGTTCCTTATCTCACCGGACGCTCGACGATGGAGTAAAGGGCAAAAAGATTTTTTTCCAGATCGTCGACGATTTCGCCTTTTTCATTTTTTTCCCAACCTAGTACATGACCGATACGGCGCGCCGCCGCATCGTCATTGGCATCAATGGCAATCACCCGGAAGCCCGCCTGCTCGAATTGAGATTGTGAAAAGGGCGAACGGCCATCGGCCATGGGTTTATAGGCCTCTTTGGCATCGGCTTGCTTGGGATAAAGGTTGTAAATAATCAGTTTGCCGCCGGGTTTCAGGGCATCGAACAAAGTTTTGAGGAATACCCCTTCGCTAACGCCCAGATCAACCAATAAACGTTTTTCCACCTTGCGTTCTGGTTTGATATAACCGCGCTTCAATGTATTTTTGGAAACAATCAGGTCAAAGCCCTGACCGACACGGTTTTTGGTCGTGGTGTCTTTCGGATAGCTGCCATTTACCAATGTCACCGAGCCGCTGTGAAACAAACGGCCTTTAACCGGGCCGTTGTCTTCCGGCTGCGAATACAGGGCATCCAGATAGCTATCGACATCCACGCCGGTTACATGCGCCCCCAGGCTCGCTAGCAAACGCAAATGGCCGATGCTGCCGTAACCATAGTCCAGTATCCGCTTGCCGGAAACATCGCCTAAACCATTGGCAGCGGCCAGATCCAGCGCGCGCATATAGGCCAGCGGCGAGCCGTATTTGGTGTAGTAATAACGGTATTCATCCAGTTCAACAGGCACCAGTCTGGCGCGCTGCGCTTCCGGCAGCACAGCCGCTTTGGCGGCAGAAAAATATTCACGTGTTTGATCGTTACGCAGTACGGTACGCGGTGCAATTGCGGGGAGAGTTGCGGTGGCGTGCAAAAAGCGTTTCGTCAATTCGGAGGTTGCCAAAGGCTCGAGTGCTCGTGCTTCGTCGATCAATTTTTGTACGGTAGCTGAATGGGAGGTAATTTCAGTCAGGGGATTTTCAGGTGCTGACGGGGAATTGCCGGAGGGCGCGGTCTGGCAGCCTGTTGTGAGCATAAGCAGAGCGGCTGTGGCTAAAAGGCAGCCAGATTTATAAAGAGGGTGCATTATCATTACAGTCACTTCAGATTGCCATTATTCAATAGGGAAAAGACATTGTATCGGGTGCGCAAAGCACTGCAGCGTTTCAACACATTGCTAAGCGAATGTTTCGCCGGGCGCGAGATAACGCCATTTGCCGGTGGGTAAATCTCCGAGATTAATCTTGCCAATGCGAATACGCTTTAACCCGATAACCGTAAGGCCTACCATTTCACACATGAGGCGAATCTGGCGTTTTTTACCCTCCCGTAAAACGAAGCGCAGCTGATCTTCGTTTTGCCACGATACCTTGGCGGGCCGCAAGGCCTTACCGTCGATGGAGAGGCCGTGCTGGAGGCGTTTCAAATCGGCAGCGGACAGGTTGCCTTGTACCCGTACCAGGTATTCCTTTTCAATTGCGGAATTTTCCCCGATAAGCTGTTTAGCAATGCGCCCATCCTGGGTAAATACGATCAGGCCAACGGAATCGATATCGAGCCGGCCGGCCGGGGCAAGGCCGCGCGATTGCATGGGATGAAAGCGCATGGGGGTCTTGTCGTTTTCCCAGCGATTGTTGGCCGTGAAAAGCACTGAAGCAGGTTGATAGCCTTCTTCGGCCTGCCCCGATACATAACCCAACGGTTTATTGAGCAAGATGGTGACGCGGCTTTGCTGCTCCTGCTGCGCGGCGCGCTCAATGGTGATTTTCTGGTTGGGAAAGATGCGTGTGCCCAGTTCGGTAATGGTAACGCCATCGACCTTGACCCAGCCTTTGGCGATCCACTCATCGGCTTCACGTCGCGAGGCGAGGCCCTGCACCGACATCAGTTTGGATAAACGAATTTTCTCGGGCAGGCTCTTCCCTTGAGAGACAGGTGGAGAAACAGGCTTCTGCAAGGGGCGTTTGGGGAGTGTCAGTTTCTTGTTCATGCAGGCATTTTAGTCCAGGGAACCTCTGATCAACTGAAAAAACGGGCCAGCATCAGTTGGACTAGAATGCCATATGGCGGAGCGACAGGGATCGTTTTCAACCCGTAATCAAACTTTACCGGTTTTAGCCATTGATCGTGTAAAGAAAATTTTGTCCGCCGCATTATTTGATACCCATCAAGCCTAGCGCAGCTTTTTGGAATTATGCTGGCTTATCTTGAGATCAATGCGCATCTATGTCTGTACCCTTGCATATTTCTCAACCAGCCGCCTCGGTCCCTTCAGGCGAGGCGATATTTCGCCTGTGTGGGGTGAGTAAGACTTATGTGATGGGCGAAATCGAAGTGCGGGCGCTGCGCAACGTTGATCTGGATTTGTATCACGGCGAATTTGTGGTGCTGCTGGGCGCTTCGGGCAGCGGCAAATCGACTTTGCTCAATATTTTGGGCGGGCTGGATACACCAACAGCCGGCACGGTGAATTACCGGGATCACGATCTCTCCCAGGCCGACGATAATGGTTTGACGCGCTTTCGCCGCGAGCACGTTGGCTTTGTATTCCAGTTCTACAACTTGATCCCCAGCCTTACCGCAAGCGAGAATGTGCAATTGGTGACCGATATTTCCGCCGACCCGCTCGATGCTGGTGAGGCGCTTGCACTGGTCGGCCTTGGCGATCGGCTGAATCACTTTCCCGCACAACTCTCCGGGGGCGAACAGCAACGCGTGGCGATTGCCCGCGCAGTGGCCAAACGACCGGATGTATTGCTATGCGACGAGCCTACCGGGGCGCTCGATTACAGCACCGGCAAGCTGGTGTTGGATGTGCTGGATCGCATGAATCGACAACTGGGGACTACGGTGGTGGTGATCACGCACAACGCCGCCATTGCGGCGATGGCGCATCGGGTGATCCATCTTTCTAGCGGTGAGATAGTGAACATTACTACCAATACGGTGCGCCTCGGTGCCGGGGAAATAAAGTGGTAGGCCTCGCTCCCCTCGATCGCAAGCTGGTGCGTGATTTGTGGCGTATGCGCGGCCAGGCGTTTGCTGTGGCAATAGTGGCGATGTGCGGCATTGCCACACTGGTGACGATGCGCGGCGCCTATACGGCATTGGTGCAGGAACAGACAGCGTATTACGAACGCTATCGGTTTGCCGATCTGTTCGGGCAAGTGAAGGCAGCACCACTGGCGCTTTTGGCCGCATTGCGTGGGATTCCCGGCATCGCGGAGGTGGATGGCCGGGTGGTGTTCGATGCGCTAGCCGACGTGCCCGGCCTGGCCGAGCCGGCGACGGTGCGTCTGGTTTCCATTCCCGTTATTCAAGGTAACGGGCTCAATCGGGTCCACGTGCGCGCAGGCCGCTACCCAGTTGCGGGTGAAGTGCTGGCGAGCGAAGCGTTTGCCACTGCCAATACGTTGCAAGCGGGGGATACGCTTTACGCCACCGTCAACGGGAAAAAAGAACCGTTGTACATTGCTGGCATAGCGATTTCGCCGGAATTCGTGAACGAAGTGCGCGGCGATGCCTTTCCCGACAACAAACATTTTGGTGTGCTATGGATGCCGCGTGATGCGCTGGCTGGTGCGCTTGACCTCAATGACTCGTTTAATGATATCGCCGTGACACTCGCACCCGGCGCCAGCGAACAGGCGGTGATCCGTACGCTGGATCAGCGGCTAGCACCTTATGGCGGGCTGGGCGTCTATGGGCGTGAGTACCAGATTTCGCATCGCTTTCTGCAAGATGAAATCGCCCAGGACCGGGTAACCGGAACGGTAATGCCGTTTATTTTCCTCTGCGTGGCAGCATTTTTGATTCATAACACGCTGTTCCGGCTCATCGTATTACAGCGTGCGCAAGTGGCACTATTGAAAAGTTTTGGCTACAGCAGCATAGCGGTAGCGCTGCACTATTTCAAATTTGCGCTGGCCATCGTAGCGGCAGGCGGTGCAGCGGGCATCGTGGTGGGAAGCGCGATGGGGCACGGCTTAGCCCGCATGTATCAAAATTTTTTCCGCTTTCCTGAGCTGGTGTTTCAATTGACTCCAGAAATTTTGTTACTGGCAGTGCTGGCGAGTGTATTGGCCGCCGCTACCGGTGCTTTGCTGGGCGCGCGCCAGGTGCTGGCGCTAGCCCCGGCCGAAGCCATGCACCCGGAAGCCCCGGCCCGTTTCCGCCCCGGCCCGTTGGAGCGAATCGGCTTACAGCGCTTCATGCCGCCCGCGTTGCGTATGCTGTTGCGCAACCTGGAGCGACGAGCCGGAAAAGCCTTGATCTCGGCTCTGGGTATTGCGTTGGCGATTGCGCTATTGTTCGTTGGCCAATACTCACTCGATGCACTGGAGGAGATTATCCGCATTCACTTCCGCACCGCGCAGCGCGATGACGCGAGCGTCATTTTCAATACAGCACGCAGCCTCGATGTAGTGCAGGAACTAGCGCGGCTGCCGGGAGTGTTACGGGTCGAAGCGTTTTATGCCGCACCGGCCAAGCTCACTTTTCATCATCGCGAAAAACGCGTTTCGGTGATGGGACTTTATCCGCAGCGTCAACTGCGGCTGATTCTGGATGAGCGTGAACGGCCGGTGGAGCTACCGGAGGATGGGATAGTGCTCAGTGCCAAGCTGGCTGAATTGCTAAGGGTCAAACAAGGCGAACGATTGGCGGTAGCTTTTCTCGATGGGAATAGGCTGGAAGCAGAGGTGATGGTCAGTGCGATCGTGAATGAGTTGATCGGCACCTCGGCTTATATGGATGCCCGTACGCTGGCCCGCTTGCGCCAGGAAAGCGAAACGGCGAGCGGCGCTTTTCTCGGTGTCGATCCGCGCCAGCAGGCTGCGCTGTACACTGCGTTGAAAGCGTTGCCGGCGGTAGCGAGTGTATCTTTGCGCGAAACTATGCTGGCGAGTTTTCAAAAAATGGTGGCCGAAAACCTGCAAGTGAGCATGAGCGTATTGATCCTGTTTGCCTGTGCCATCGCCGCGGGAGTCGTATACAACGCAGCGCGTATCGCGCTTTCCGAGCACGCGGTGGAGCTCGCCAGTTTGCGTATCCTTGGCTTTTCGCGCGGCGAAGTGGGCGCGATGTTGCTCGGCCAGCAGGCGGTTATCGTGATGGCGGCCATTCCGCTGGGATGCATATTGGGCTACATGCTATCGGCCTGGCTGGCGCATATGTTGTCGAGCGAAACGTTGCGTTTACCCGTTGTGGTCAGTGCCCGCACGGTCATCGCCTCGATAATCGTGGTATTGATCGCAGCGGGCAGTTCGGCTTGGCTAGTGTGGAGGCGGATACGCCGGCTCGATTTGATCGAAGTGCTTAAAACGCGAGAGTAGCAATGAATAACGTTAAGCCTAGCTTGGGCCTTGCACGAATCGCCGCCTTCATCGGTAGCGGCATCGCCGTTCTCATCGTATTGTGGGTTCTTTTTAGTGCGAAACCAATGGCGGTCGAGCTCGCTGCCGTCACTGAAGGCGAGATGCAAGTCACGATCGATAACCGAGCGCAAACCAGGGTAAAGGACAAATATGTGCTCGCTGCGCCGGTCGCTGCGGAATTGCAGCGCATCGCCGTGCGCGAAGGCGATAGTGTGCGCAAGAACCAAGCTTTGGCCCAGTTGCGCGTGCTGCCGCTTGACATGCGGCAACGCGACGAAGCAACCGCCAAGCTAGACGCCGCGCGCGCACTGGCTCGCGAAGCTGGTTTCCGGGCGACGCGCGGCGAGACCGATTTGCGGTTGGCCACTAACGAACGCGTACGAGTCGAAAAACTGGTAGCGCAAGGCTTCGTATCTACACAGGCTGCGGAAAAAGCAATCGCTGGCGAAGCGGCGGCACGCACCGAGTGGCAAGCGGCGCAACGGCGCGAAATGGCGGCCTGGGCCGAGGTGCGGGCGGTCGAAGCCGTGCTTCAGAAGCGCCCGGCCGGCGCGTTGATCGGGCTGGTCTCGCCCATCGACGGGCAGGTTTTACGGGTGCATGAAAAAAGCGCGCGCGCGGTCGCTGCGGGCATGCCGTTGCTTAGCCTGGGCGATCCCGCTAATCTTGAAGTAGTGGCCGATGTGCTCTCGTCCGAGGCTCTGAAGATCAAGCCAGGCGCAATAGCCTTATTAAATGCGGGCGAAGCGAAAGCATTGCGAGCCAAAGTACGTATGGTTGAACCCGAGGCTTTTACGAAAATTTCAGCACTGGGAATCGAAGAGCAACGCGTCAACGTTATCCTGGATTTGCTCGATACATCTAGCGCATTGGGTGATGGCTACCGGGTCGAAGCGCGTATTGTGATTTGGGTTGCTGACAAGACAATTATCGCACCGGCCAGCAGCCTGTTTCGCGCCGGCGATCAGTGGCATGTGTTTGTGGCGGAAGCGGGGCGGGCGCGCGAGCGGCTGGTAAAAGTAGGGCAACGTAACAGTACCCAGGTACAGATCCTGGAAGGGCTTAAACCCGGCGAGCGTGTGGTGCGTTTTCCCGGCAATCAATTGCACGATGGCGCGCGAATCAGCGCCGTGGATTGAGAATGTATTGGAGAATTTCCACATAATGTTAACCGCTGTTCCTCAACCCTGCCGCCATGCCGTTGATAGTCAGATGCAGGGCGCGCTGAGTGCGCTCGTCCACCTGACCAGCTCGAACGTCGCGCAACAGCTGTATCTGCAAGTGATTGAGTGGGTCAAGGTACGGAAAGCGGTTGCGGATGCTGCGTGCCAGCGCGGGGTTGTCCTGTAAAAATTCTTGCGTTTCCATGATTTCGCGCAACCAATGGACCGTACGCGCCCATTCCGCTTTAATGGCAGCGAAGATGCGTTCGCCCAGCGCGCGGTCGGCGACCAGGTCGGCATAGCGCGCGGCAATGGCCATATCGGTTTTGGCGAGCACCATGTCCATGTTGCTGAGCACGGTACGGAAAAAAGGCCACTGCTTGTACATGGTTCGCAATTGAGCGAGGCGCGACTCGCGTTCTTGCGCCGCATGGTCGAGCCAGCATTGCACCGCACTGCCGAAACCATACCACCCGGGTAGCGCGATGCGCGCCTGGCTCCAGCTGAAAACCCACGGAATCGCGCGCAGATCCTCGATCCGTTGCGAAGGTTTGCGCGACGCTGGACGGCTACCAATGTTGAGGCCGGAAAGTTCGTTGACCGGTGTGGCGCCGCGAAAAAATTCGTTAAAGCCGGGCGTCTCGTAAACCAGCGCCCGGTAGGCAGCGAACGAGGCAAGCGAAAGCTCGTCGAGTGCGGCTTCCCAAGCAATGGGCGTTTCGGCGCGCGTGCCTTCGGGGAAGGCGCCCAACAGCGTGGCGGCGACGAGGCTTTCAATATTGCGCCGCCCTAATTCCACATTCGAATATTTGGCGGCAATCACTTCGCCCTGCTCGGTCAGGCGCAAGCCGCTGCCCACCGAACCGGCTGGCTGCGCCAGCACAGCCTCAAAGGTCGGGCCGCCGCCGCGGCCCACGCTACCGCCACGCCCGTGAAAAAGCCGAATGTGCACGCCGCTGGCCGCACCCAGCGCAGCGAGTTCTTTTTGCGCGCGATATAGTTCCCAGTTGGCGGTGAGGAAGCCGCCGTCTTTATTGCTGTCCGAATACCCCAGCATAATTTCCTGCGTATTACCCTGCACGCCGACGATGCTGCGGTATAGCGGATGGGCGAAGGCGGCGGTCATGACTCGCGCGGCGGCGCGCAGATCGGCTATGGTTTCGAACAAGGGAATGATCGCCAGCGTGGCCTTGCCCTCGATAGCCAGCCCACATTCTTTTTGCAGCAGGGCGACTTCGAGTAAATCACTGACCGATTCTGTCTTGGAGATAATGCTGTTGACGACCGCATGGCAGCCGTAGCGGCGGCGCACTTCGCGCGCCGCACGAAAAATATCGAGTTCTCCAAGCGTCTCGGCAGAATACGTTGCATCGCCGATCAGGAGCGGGCGCGGATTGGCAATTTCCCGGGTGAGCAAGGCAATGCGTGCCATTTCATCGAGCGCTAGGTAGTCGGCTTCGACCCGCGCGACCTTGAGCAGCTCCGCCACAGTATTTTCATGGACTGCCGCGTTTTGCCGCAAATCGACGGTGGCAAGATGAAAACCAAATACCGAGACCGCGCGGCGCAGGTTCGCCAGTCGGCCATCGGCCAGTTCGCCTGCTGCATGGCTGTGCAACGACTCGGCGATAACGTCGAGGTCGGTGAGAAATTCGCCAGCGCGAAGATAGGCCGGGCGTTCCACCTTGGCGGGGCGGGGCGGCGCCCGCCCTGTTAATGCGAGCTGGGTTGCGGCCAGGCGTGCATAGATGCCCGTCAATGCTTGCCGATAGGGCTCGTCCTGACGGTAGGCTGAATCGTCGTGTGCCTCCCGTGCAAGCTGTTGCAAATGTTCGGTGGTGCGCACCAGTCGTGTGGACAGCGAAAGTTCCATGCCCAGCGCATGAACTTCGTTGAGATAGTGGTCGAATGCTACCGAGGCCTGACGCTTCAATGCCTCCAACAGCGAGGCTGCATTGACGAAAGGATTGCCGTCGCGATCGCCACCGATCCACGAGCCGATTTGAAAGAACGGCGGTAAAAGTGTGCGGCAGTCTGGCGAAACTGCCTTTTCAAGCGCAGCGTAAAGCTGCGGAACGACTTCGAGAAACGTATAGCGAAAAAAGCCAAGCGCATTGTCGATCTCGTCGATGACGCGCAGTTTGGTGAGACGCAACATCGCGGTCTGCCAGAGCTGCAGGATAGTGCGGTAAAGGCTCGTTTCGAGATCGTGTTTTTCCTCGGGCAACAAGTCATTTTGCTCGCGTTTTTTCAGTAATCGCGAAATCTCCCGCTGGCAATCGAGCACGCTCTTGCGCTGCACCTCGGTCGGGTGTGCCGTGAGCACGGGGCTGATACAGGCGCGATCAATCCAGGCCCGTAATGTTTCGCTGGATATGCCCCGCGTATGCAGGGTTGCGAGAGCGTGGTCGATGCTGCCCGCCTGCGGTGGCGAACCGGCCAGCCGGTGAAGACGGCGGCGGCGATTGTGGTGGTGATCCTCGGCGATATTGGCCAGAATCGAAAAGTGGCTGAAAGCGCGGATCACGCTCAGCGTTTGATTGATATTCAGGCTTTGTAATTCGTGGTCGAGTGTGGTTTGAATATTTGCCCGTTCGTTATCGGGTGCACGATGAAAGGCAACGGCAAGCTGGCGGATCGATTCGGTTTTTTCGTAGGCTGTTTTCCCCGATATGGCGCGAATGGCGTGGCCCAGCAGCCTGCCCAGCAAGCGCGTTTCTTCGCGTAAACGTTCGTCCTTGTTGGTGTCGATAGCAAGCACAGCGGAATGATCGGGCATGATGGATGATTAGAAAAAAGAGAGAGTGGCAGCGATTACAAAGATCATTATCGCAAATGAAGAGGTGGTCGAAGTGAAGATTACTACGGCGGGTGTTGAACTGGAAAAGAATCTGTTTCAGTTATATGGCAGGGGCAAAGGATATATTGTTCAGCAGTCTGCGTATTCACGTGACTTTGATAAACTACACTGTCTTACCTGGTTCTCGGTAGCTGTCAAATTGGTGCAAAACGATGGGGGAGATATGAAAGCACTGAAAAAGATATTGATAGGTTTGGTTGGGTTGGTGGTTGTTTTGTTGATTGTCGGATTTTTGCTGCCACGCACGTATCGGGTCGAGCGCAGCATCGAAATCAATGTTGCCCCGGAAAAAGTCTACCCGTTGGTGGCGGAACCCAAAAACTGGTTGAAATGGGGGGTCTGGAGCCGTCGCGATCCCAATATGCAGTTTGAGTTTTCTGGCGCAGCAAGCGGCGTGGGTGCCAAATGGTCGTGGCAAAGCAAGTCTGAAGGCAACGGCAATATGGAATTAACTGCGGCCGAGCCATTGAAACTGGTGGGATATCGCATTATTTTTCCTGATTACGACATGGTCGCTGAGGGCCGGCTACAGTTTGCACCTGCCGGAACGGGAACGCGAGTGACGTGGATCGGAGAAGGCGATATGGGCGGGAATCCTCTGATGCATTACATGGCATTGATGATGGATTTCATGCTAGGCCCGGATTTTGAAGGCGGGCTGCAAAATATGAAAACACTCGTCGAAAAAGGCTGACGGAATACCGGATGAGCTATTTGCCTCGACTGATAGGGTTATCCATCGTTTGCTTCATGCTGCAAGGCTGCGCTGTTTATAACACGACCTCAGAAGGTGGCGACGGTAAGCTGATGCTGAAAGGTTTCGACCCAGTGGCTTACCACACTCTCGGCAAGCCCGTACCCGGCAGATCCGATGTAAAGGTTGAGCACGACGGCGTGACCTATCGTTTCATGAACGAGGAAACGCGCGCGATGTTTACCAAGGAGCCAACCAGATATATTCCGCAGTACGGAGGGTTCTGTGCCAATGGAATCGTTTATGGTATCCCCTGGGGGGGCGATCCCGATACCTGGAAAGTCATGGACGGCAAGCTGTATATTTTCGGTGGTGAGGGTTCGCGGCGTTATTTTTTGATGGACGAAAAACAAAATCTGGCGCTGGCTGATAAATACTGGAATGAAGAGATCAAGAATGCCACCCCGCTGATACAGCGGTACAAACGTTTGATATTCCGTATGTCGCACTATAAAACGGGTGCAGAACTCGAAGCGGAATGGCACAAGCGACAAAGGGCTCAAGGTGGCAAGTAGAGGGCATAGTGGCATGGCCATGCCGCTTGCTGCACGCCAGTATGAACGGACACTTATTGCTTTGGGCAACCCGCAACGTGCTGCCTTTGCCCAGCGTTTTTTCAAGACAGGAGCGGGCGAATATGGCGAGGGTGACCGTTTTCTGGGTTTGCGCGTGCAGCAGGTTCGGGCCGAGGTGGCACGAGCGATGCGAGAGTTGGGCAATAACAGATTGGAGGTTGCCTTATCTTTATTGAGGTCGCCTGTGCATGAAATACGTTTGTTTGCCGTGTTGATGCTGGTAAAGTTATTTCAGTGCAGCAGCACTGAATTGCAGCAACGCGTATATGAAAGTTATCTCGCCAACACGCAATTTATCAATAATTGGGATTTGGTGGATGGCTCGGCCGAGCATATCTTGGGTGTATGGCTGGCAGACAAACGCCGTGCGCCGTTGATATATCTGGCGCGTTCAAAATCGGTATGGGAGCGCCGCATGGCGATCATGGCGACTTTCCATTACATCAAGAACGGAGAATATACAGAGACATTACAGCTGGCAAAGGTGCTGTTGGAAGACGAGGAAGAACTGATCCATAAAGCCGTTGGCTGGATGTTGCGCGAGGTCGGCAAGCGTATTGATCGGCAGGTCGAAGAAGATTTTTTAAAAGTTTATTATCGAATGATGCCGAGAACCATGCTGCGCTATGCGATCGAACATTTTCCGAAAAGTCGGCGCAAGCAATATCTTGCAGGGTCGGTTTGATTTTTTTCCAGTATTATCCATTGCACTACCGGCTCAACCTTGAACTCGATTTTTTAGATGTATTCACAGGCCATTAATAATGACGGTAATGGTTAATCATGAAAGCCAGAAAATATTTCGTCTTTGAAGATAGCAGGAAAATTGCCGTGGGCGCTGAAGTAGTGTTTCTAGAAGGCGACGTACCGATTATGGCCGATGGCGAGGTGATTGATGCGGTAGGGATCTCGGGGGTGAAATCCGCCGAAAACGTGCAGATCGCCCAAGCGGGCATTGATACTTTGTTCGGCTGAGACCATGCATTGCGCGAGTTGTAAGGAAGATACGTCGTTGCATAAATTTCGTTCTCATTTGGGAATGACATTGCAAATTGACGTTTGTTGGCCCTGTCAGATGATCTGGTTTGATTCCCGGGAGAGCACGCAACTGGCGCCCGCATCGGTGATAGCAATATTCAGGCTGATCCACGAACATCGCAACGATTCACCCCGCAGCATGAGTGCCAATCCTGCATGCCCGGTTTGCCAGAAAAATTTAACGCTGACCCATGATATACAGCGCGGCGGGCGGTTTACTTACCACCGCTGCCAACAAGGCCACGGGCGATTGATTTCGTGTTTTCAATTTTTGCGCGAGAAAAATTTCGTGCGCAGTTTGTCGGCACAAGAAGTAGCAACGCTACAAGCAACAGTCAAACAAGTGCGCTGCTCGGGTTGTGGCGCACCTGTCGATTTGATGCGCGATCCGGCCTGTACTCATTGCGGAGCGCCGATCTCGATTCTGGATTCTGCAGCAGTCGAAAAAGCGTTGGCTGAATTGGATCAGGCACAGCAACGCCAGGTTGCTCATCAATCCATTAAGCATAGCGAACCATCGCGTACACCGGCGTATCTTCCACAACATTGGAAGCGAAGCGAACCTGATGGTCAGATGGCCGAGGTGCTGGTCGATCTGGTGCTGGAAGGGATCGGCGATGTACTTTCGCAATGGAATTAGTCACTATTCAAGGCAACGGTGAATCTTTATTTCATAACCGGTACCAGCAGGGGCATTGGACAGGAACTGTTTCAACAGCTTGCCGCCAGTCCGCAGAATATCGTCGTTTCGTTATCACGTCTGTCTGATAGGGTGGAAAATAGAACCGCCTGTTTTTTTACCGAATTGGCCGACACGATAAGTTTGCCAAAAACATTTGAAAAAGCCTGGTGCTGGGCCGAAATTCAATGCGCTGACTATGCCAAAGCTGTGCTGATCAACAATGCAGGTGTGGTGATGCCAGTAGGGCCACTGGATAAAATGGATAGCGTGAAGTTAGCCCATAACTTAACGGTTAATTTAACGGCGCCTATGATATTGACCAGTTTATTTGTTGCCGCTACGCGTGGCAGGGCGACGCGGCGTACGGTGATCAATATTTCCAGCGGCGCAGCAAAGCGCCCGGTACGAGGCTGGTCGCCCTACTGTGCAGCCAAGGCGGGACTGGAAATGGCGACCCGTGTTGCTGCGCTGGAGGCCGAGACCGACGCCGGGTTGTCGATTTGTGCGCTGGCGCCGGGCGTAATCGATACAGCGATGCAAGAACAACTTCGCAAATGTAGCGAAGTAGCGTTTGCAGATGTGGAACGATTCCGCCACCTGAAAGCAGAAGGTTTGCTGCGATCGGCACACGACGTTGCGGCAGATATTTTGCGCCTCGAGGCCGATCAGGTTTTCAAGAATGGCGGATTGTATGATTTGAGAGAATTCACGCATGCCTAAAAAAAGAAAGAAACCAGCTCGGCTTCAGTACTGTAATCTTGCCACGTGCGAAGGTATTTGCTGCAGCGATGGCGCATTTTTGCAGCCTGAGGAAGAAGAATTGATCCACAGCGTAGTTGCCAAGTACCCAGAGCACTTCCATCACTTGCCAAAAAACTATATTTTCGATGCGGAATGGGAAGGTAATTTTGGCCGCAAAACCGCTGTACGTCCTTATCGTTATCGCAACAAGCCGACTCATTTCAAGAATACCCGTTGTGCCTTTGCGGAAAGCGACGGCAAATGTTCTTTGCAAACGCTTGCGCTTAAGCAGGGCAAACACAAATGGCATTACAAGCCTATGGGGTGCTGGTTGTTTCCGCTTTCAGCCGATGAAAATGGGTTGATTGCGCCTCCGCGAACTCGTCGCGATGACCCCAACAATATGGGAAAAAGTTACCCTGGCTTTTCCACTTTCACGCCCTGTGGTAAACATGATCGTAATGGTAAAGTGTGGTGGATTGCACTGAAAGAAGAAGTGGCAGCTTATCGTTCATCGACGCCAATAATTGCCTCTTCCTAAGCATAACCATCATATTGATACGAAAGCAAGAGTATGTTCAAGCTACAGGTGCAGGACGACGAAGAGCGCTCCGAAAAGTGGCGCGACGTGAAAAATGAACAGGGACAACCGTTAGTGTTTACGACTGAAACTGAAGCACGCGGCAAACTAGAGGAATTGTTCCCGGTGCTGGTTAAACTGGAGCGTTTCGCAGCCGGGCACAAGCGGACACGGGTGATTGTTATGAACGCATTTCAGGATGTTGACGAACCGGACGAATCGCGTTAACTGTAGTAGTTTCGACTTGATCTGACAGATACCCGATTTGAAGAAGTGACTGT
>CAZRAL010000049.1:0-19848 GCA_964598005.1 uncultured Burkholderiales bacterium | reverse complement strand
GTCAGAATTTTTCATCCGCCAAGCCTAACACCACTTGCGCTGCGTAAGGTCAGTTCACAATATAAACCTTGTTGGTGACCGGATTGACTGCCACCGCGACTGGAAGGCTGCCCGCAAGCAAATTGATTGGGGTAGTGGTGTTCGTGGCGCCATCGATCACGGTAACAATATCGTTACCCCCCAACCCCCCCGCCACATAAATTTTATTGTTGGCAGGATTGATGGCAACGGCCATAGGCTGCGCCATCCCTCCCAGCGCAGGAAGCGTTGCGGTCACCACAGGCTGCGCCTGTACGGCGGGCAGCCCCGCCGCAAGCGCCAAAAATAATACTGCAGCCAGTTTGGCTGCCCCGCGTGCCGCCAAGCGGCAAGAAACAGAAAAAAACGGTAAATGATATTTCATGCTACCCCCCTGACTTATTTGGAATCTTTACAATCAATGATTTGCACAGCGCTTTAGGTAAAAACGGCCTGCGGTTCGATCGGTTGATGCTTATTCACTTACATTAGACTTCTTTCGAAATTGTGGAGAGCGCAGACAAGCGCATGGCGGCGAAAAACCGGAGTTTACAAGACAGTAAATGAGGATTTTGAGCCACCGTGCAACACCATTATGTCAAGCGCAGCAAGTTTCGAAAAAAGTCTATTGCAGCGTATCCGTTAGCACAACGTTTTGAATCTTACTACACAAAAGCAGATTCGTGTTTTTTAAGGGTTGGTTGACAATGACAGTTAACCGAGCGGCTCGGAATGCTGGCTGACTACGGCAAGTCTATGCACCTGTGATTCCTCGTCACTTGCTCCTCGCAATGACAACCGAACAGGGCAGATTCCCGCCGCTTACCCTTCGAAATGGCGATTAGTAGGGGCAGTTTTAAAGCCGATCCCAATCTTAAAACATGTCATTCCGAACCGCGTGCGGTGAGGAATCTGCTTTTACGCTACCCTGCACAGCGGCTGTTTAAGTAAACAGCAGATTCCTCGACTACGCTACGCTGCGCTCGGAATGACAGTGCCCTTTTTTTGCACAGCAGGGAAGCTGGAAAACTTGTCACTCCGAACAACGTGAGGAGTCTGCTTTGGCTTTTGAACGTGATTCAAAAAACAGCAGATTCCTCGACTACGCTACGCTGCGCTCGGAATAATGTAATGGACGCCCGCAAACCGGAGCGGCATCAGATGTGCCAAAGTGGAGACATTCATAACCACCAAAGGAAGGAGCGTCCGAAATGAAGATTACTACAATGGGAATTGATCTGGCAAAAAACGTGTTTCAACTCCATGGTATCGACAAACAAGGGCATATTGTTGAGCGGCGGACACTGAAGCGAGGAGAAATGTTGCCCTACTTTGCCAACCTTGAGCCTTGCCTGATCGGCATGGAAGCCTGCGGGGGTGCCCACTACTGGGCGAGGAAACTGATCGCATTAGGCCATAAGGTCAAACTGATGGCGCCGCAATTCGTAAAACCCTACGTCAAAGGCAACAAGAACGACATGCACGATGCCGAAGCGATATGCGAAGCCGTAACGCGTCCGAACATGCGCTTTGTACCGATCAAGAATGCCGAACAACAAGCCGTCCTGTCACTGCACCGGGCCCGCCAGGGCTTCGTCAAGGCACGCACGGCACAAGCCAACCAGATACGTGGACTACTGAGCGAATACGGCATCGTCATCGCGCAGGGGATCGCCAGCATCAACCGGCGCATCCCTGAAATATTGGAAGATGCCGAAAACGGCCTGCCTGGCAGCGTACGCGCCTTGATCAGCCAATTGGGGGAACACCTGAAAACACTCGGCGGGCATATAGATGAGCTGGAAAAACAAATCAAACAATGGCATGCAAACAGCGAAGCCAGTCAGCAACTGGCGGGCATCCCGGGAATTGGGCCACTGACCGCCAGCGCCATCGTATCCACCGTAGGCGATGCCCGGAACTTTAGCAGTGGCCGGGAGCTTGCGGCGTGGCTTGGGCTGGTACCCCGGCAACACAGCAGCGGCGGCAAAACCAAATTGGCGGGGATCAGCAAGCGCGGCGACACCTACCTGCGTACCCTGCTGATCCATGGTGCGCGGGCGGTGCTTCGACATATCGATGGCAAACCGGGTAAAACCCGCGAATGGCTAAAACAACTCATCGCACGGCGCAACAAAAACGTAGCCGCCGTTGCCCTGGCCAACAAGAACGCACGCACGGTGTGGGCGTTGCTAAGGAAAGAATGCTTGTTCCGTGCGGATCATGTGGCAGAACAACCCACTGCCACATGAACCGCACGGCTGCATAAAACCCCATCGGCAAAGCCGGGGGCTGGAATGAAATCGTAACTAACTGCAAAGGAGCGTTTCCACCGATTGCACAGGCAATCATGAAGTGATGGCAAAACAGGTTAGACCGTGGCCGGGTAAGCTCGTACCTGTCATCGCACCTCGAGTGCGTCGGAATGATAGAGCCCCAGCCAGCGGATTCCATCAGGGACTAGGCCATTGTTGGCCACAATTAAAGTCCGAATATATGGCTGCAATCTTTATCTGTTTTGTTCAACACAAATTGATTGTTGTTGCAGTTCCGGGGGCGTCCATATATGTAGTCAGCTGTCATTCTGCTTCCTGCTCGGCTACACGCGACGCCAAGCAGGCGATCAGTTGCCTCTCCCAATCCGGTACCTCTATCGTTAGCGCCGCAGCGATTTTGGCATTGCTTAACACCGAATAGCGCGGCCGCCTGGCTGCTGTCGGATATTCCGCCGTGGTAATGCTGTGCAGCGTTTTCAGCCGCCGCGCCGGATCGTGGGCATGGGCAAAAATCGCGCTGGCAAAGCCGTGCCAGCTCGTCTCCCCCCCCGCGGTGAGGTGATAGATGCCGTTTTCCAGCCGCAGCTCGCCGTGCCTGGAAAAATCGACCGCGCGCAGCGTGGTCTCCGCCACGTAACGTACCCAGGTTGGCGCGCCGCATTGGTCGCCCACTACTGATAGTTGCTCGCGCTCACGCGCCAGACGCAACATGGTCAGAAAAAAATTTTGTCCGCGGTTTCCGTACAACCAACTGGTACGCAATATGGCATATCGCCCGCCAATAGCGATAATGGCCTGTTCGCCAGCCAGTTTGGTTTCCCCATAAACGCTGACCGGCCCAGTGGGATCGGCCTCTTTATACGGTTTGGCTGCATCCCCGGGAAATACATAATCGGTCGAATAATGCACCAGTAATGCGTTCAGTCTTTTGGCCTCCTCGGCCAGTATGCCAGGAGCGATCCCATTAATGCGCATTGCTGCATCTTGCTCGGTTTCGGCTTTATCAACAGCCGTATAGGCTGCTGCATTCAAAATCACCTGTGGCTTGATTTCGCGCACGCGCGTGCAAATCGAATCGGCATTCGCCATATCCAGCTGTTCGCGGTTTAATGCCAATACACTGGCCGACGCTAATGCAGGCGTCTGCTCTGCAGTCTGAGCACGGCGTATTTGTTGCGTCAGTTCCCAGCCCAATTGACCGTTTGCGCCGGTAATCAGGATTTTCATTTATTCAAACAGTTCGGCATAGGCCAAGGGCAGCGCTGAGGCATCGGTCTTTTTTAGTTTCGGCTCGCCGCTTAATTCCACAGGCCAGGCGATAGCCAGTGCCGGATCGTTCCATAACAGGCTGCGCTCATGTTGTGGCGCATAGTAATCGGTGGTTTTATACAAAAATTCTGCCACGTCGGATAACACCAGAAATCCATGCGCAAATCCTTCAGGCACCCACAGCATGCGGCGATTTTGCGCCGACAAGGTGACGGCAATATGTTTGCCAAAGGTGGCAGAATACTTGCGCAAATCGACCGCCACGTCGAACACTTCGCCCACTACCACTCGCACCAATTTGCCTTGCGGCTGGCGAATCTGGTAATGCAGCCCGCGCAATACGCCGCGTTCCGAGCGCGAATGATTGTCCTGAACAAAACGAACGCCTGCGCCGATTAATTCCTGAAATTGGCGCTCGTTGTAACTCTCGTAAAAAAACCCACGCGCGTCGCCAAACACCGTGGGCTCGATAATTTTTATTTCTGCAATGGCGGTATCGATCACTTTCATCAAAACACGCGATCAGTCAGAATTTGCAGCAAATATTGGCCATAGCTATTTTTCAGCATCGGTTTGGCCAACGCTTCGACTTCGGTAGCGGAAATCCAGTGTTTGCGAAAGGCAATTTCTTCGGGACAAGCCACTTTCAGCCCCTGCCGACGTTCGATGGTTTCGATATATTGCGCGGCTTCCAGCAGCGATTCATGCGTTCCCGTGTCCAGCCAGGCCATACCGCGCCCCATTACCTCGCACGAGAGCTGGCCCGCTTGCAAATACAGGCGGTTGAGATCGGTAATTTCCAGTTCGCCGCGCACCGAGGGCTTTAGCGCGGCAGCCCAGTCGCAGACTTGTTGGTCGTAAAAGTAGAGGCCGGTTACCGCATAGCGCGATTTCGGTTGGGCCGGCTTTTCTTCCAGCGAGATGACTTTGCCGCTCGCATCGAATTCGGCTACGCCGTAACGCTCGGGATCATGCACGGGATAGGCAAATACCGTGGCCCCCTGTGTCCGGGCTGCTGCGCGTTCCAGCTGAGTGGAAAAATCGTGCCCGTAAAAAATGTTGTCGCCCAGAATCAATGTGCCCAGATCGTTGCCCAAAAACGTGCGGCCGATAATGAAGGCCTGCGCCAGCCCCTCAGGCGCCGGCTGCACCGCATAGGAAAGTTGAATCCCCCAACGCTGGCCATCACCTAATAATTCCTGAAAACGCGGCGTATCGAGTGGCGTAGAAATGATCAATATATCGCGAATGCCCGCCAGCATCAGCGTGCTCAAAGGATAGTAGACCATCGGTTTGTCATAAATCGGCAGCAATTGTTTGGAGATCACTTGCGTCACCGGGTAGAGCCGGGTGCCGGAGCCACCAGCGAGAATAATGCCTTTGCGGTTCATTACTGCTTCACCTCTATTTATATGCGCTCATTTCTATACAAGGGCCGGCGGTTTAGCCGACTCCGCGTGGTTCGCATCCCCGCAAGCGGGGCCCCTGCTCAGTCGCTGCGCGGCTACGCCGGCCAGGATAATGCCTTTGCGGTTCATCGTATTGTCATCGTGGAACATTAAAATTGAACCGTCGTTCCCGCGCAGGCGGGAACCCAGTGGCGTAGGCGCAGTGAAAGTCGCTGGATTCCGGCTTGCGCCGGAATGACAGGGACAGCATGGCTTTATGAAAGTTTAATTTACGATTCATCAGCGCTTCCTTGGCGAACCAACCCATAATGCTTTTCCATCCAGGTTCGATATTCCCCGCTGGTTACCGATTGCACCCAGTCCTGATGGTCAAGATACCATTCGACTGTTTTGCGAATGCCGCTATCGAAATTTTCCTGTGGTCGCCAACCCAATTCATTTTCCAGCTTGCGGGCATCGATGGCATACCGTCTATCGTGCCCGGCCCTATCCTTGACGAATGTAATTTGAGCAGCATAGCTGGCGCCATCACGGCGCGGCTTCAGTTGATCGAGCAACGAGGTAATGGTGCGAACCACGTCGATATTGGTGCGCTCGTTACGCCCGCCGATATTGTACGTTTCACCATTTCGGCCTCGTGCCAACACCAGCCGTATTGCGCTGCAATGGTCGGTGACATATAGCCAATCGCGTACATTCAAGCCATCGCCATAGACCGGCAAGGGCTTGCCATCCAGTGCATTCTGGATGATCAAGGGTATGAGTTTTTCCGGAAAATGATACGGGCCGTAATTGTTGGAGCAGTTTGTGGTCAATACCGGCAACCCGTAAGTATGGTAATAAGCGCGCACCAAATGGTCGGCCGCTGCTTTGGAAGCTGAATACGGGCTATTCGGCTCGTACCGGTGCTGCTCGGTAAATGGAGAATCGGTGGCGCCCAGCGAACCATAAACTTCATCCGTCGACACCTGCAAAAAACGGAATGCTGCCTGTTCAGCGGCAGGCTGCTGTTGCCACCACAGCCGTACGGTATCGAGTAAATTGAAAGTGCCGACGATATTGGTATGAATGAACTCACCGGCAGCATCGATAGAACGATCGACGTGACTCTCGGCAGCGAAATTCACCATGGCGCGTGGCTTGTGTTCATCAAGCAAGCGACGAACCAGCGCGCGGTCGCCAATGTCGCCGCGCACAAAACGATAGCGGGCGTCGTGCTCGATGTCGGTCAATGATTTCAGATTGCCCGCATAGGTCAATTTGTCGAGATTGAGCACCGGTCCGGATTCATGCTGCAACCATTCGCGAATAAAGTTTGAGCCGATAAATCCGGCGCCGCCGGTCACAATAATCATGGGAGAGTTCCGCTTGAAAAATACAACAAATAAAACAAATCAGCGCGGGATTTTACCAGCTTGCCAATTTGGTTTTGGCTTCTCTAACAGTTTGTTGAAATTCGTCGCGAGCGCCGGTCAGGCCAGGCGAAAATGGGCGAAAAGCCGGAATGTATATTGGCATACATGAGGATTTTGAGCCCATTTTCAACGCCGCATCACCAAGCGCAGCAAAATTTCAACAAACTGCTAACGGGATGATTGTGATAACTCGATGAGCTTGGCGTATTTGGCAAACGCCGCGAAACATCCAATCACCACATGCGCAAATCCCGGTCCGCCATCGAGAAAACCAAGGCGTAAAAAATAGAATTTGATGAAACGCGCCAAGGGGCTGACAAACAATTTTAAATACCCGGCCCGTACGCCTTGACTATATAACGCTTCGGCATGCAGGGTGGAATAACGATTTTGCTTGGCCAGATAGGTCGCCACGTCCTCAGCCGAATCGTGCAGCAAATCGCCTTTCAATGTTCCCACTGCCACTGTGGTGATGACCGTTTCGTGCACCTCATCATTGCTCCAGCTAGCATGCTGGCGATGGAACAAACGCAACGACCAGTCCGGATAACCTTCGCCGTGCGTCAGCCAGCGGCCGAGAAAGCGGTTGCGCCGCGCCATGCGAAAGGCCTGATGTGCGGGCTGCATCAGCGCCTTGGCAATTGCGCTCTGCAATTCTGGCGTTACCCGTTCGTCAACATCGAGACACAGTACCCAATCGTGTTTGGCTTGTGTGACGGCAAATTGTTTTTGCCGGCCAAATCCCAGCCATTCCTTTTCGATCACCCGGCAATGCGCCATTTCTGCAATGACGCGGGTCGCGTCTGCGGAGCCGGAATCGACCACCAGCACCTCATCGGCAAATTGCACACTCTCCAGACAAGGTTTGATCTGGCTTGCAGCATTTTTGGAGATGATGACCACCGAGAGAGGCAGTTTGTCCGAAGAAAGTGAAGTCACGGTAGGCAAAAAAGAAGAGAATGCAAGATTCTAGCCGACCCTGCCATCGACGTCATGGGCTTGCAGTATGTTGAAATTTGTCGCGAGCGCCGGTCAGGCTAGGCGAAAAAATGGCGAAAAACCGGAATGTATTGCGGTATACATGAGGATTTTGAGCATTTTTTCAACACCGCATGACCCTGCGCAGCAGAAGTTCAACGTACTGCTAGAATCCTGCGATGCCACGTATTCTGCTCGTAAAACTTTCGTCGCTGGGCGACGTGATCCACAATTTTCCGGTGGTGACTGATATCCGTTTGCACCGACCCGATATGACCATCGATTGGATTACCGAGGCGCCTTATACCGAACTGGTGCGGCTACATCCCGGCATCGACCGGGTCTACCCGCTTAGCCTGCGCGATGTGGCCAGGCAGTGGTGGTCACCCACATGCTGGCGCAAGCTGATCCAGCAAAAAAGACAGCTTCAAGAAACGCTTTATGACTACGCGCTGGATACGCAAGGCTTGCTGAAAAGCGCCGCGGTGACCAACTGGATCTCCGCTCCTGGCGCGGGTTTTGGGCCACAATCGGCCCGCGAGCCGCTCGCCGCGCGGTTCTATGCGCAGCGCTATGAAGTTCCGCGCGATCAGCACGCAGTCATGCGTAATCGCGCACTTGCTGCCGCTGCGCTGAACTATCGTGCAGATAATCCGCTCGATTACGGTCTCACCCTTCCGGCGCAAACACTGCCCTGGGCGCCGGATCGCGCTTACGTTGTGTTTCTGCATGCCAGCAGCCGGGAAAACAAAAAATGGCCGCTCGCCTCGTGGATCGCATTGGGCCGGTATTTAAGCGAGTACAACATCGCCGTGGTACTGCCGTGGGGCAATCTGCAGGAGCAAAACGATAGCCGGCACATTGCCGCCGTGCTCGATAATGCCATTGTTCCACCCGCTATGTCATTGGGCGATGCCGCACTGATGCTCGGCAGTGCGCAGGTAGTGATTGGCGTCGATACTGGTCTGGCCCATCTTGCCGTGGCGCTGCACCGTCCGACTGTGGGCCTTTATATGACGACCTCGCCCGCACGTACCGGCCTCTACGCCGGCGATCAAGATGATACGGGCTGGCGTATCGTCAATCTGGGCGGTGGAACAACAACCGCACCCACTATTCCATCCGTTGACGCCGTGTGGGGTCATGTACGCGACTGGATCACTCCATGAACGCCAAACGCGAGTTACACAGCCTGCGCAGTCTTTACACGCTGCTGATTGTGCTGGCGCTGCCCTTTGTTCTATTACGTTTGCTTTGGCGTAGCCTAAAGCAACCCGGCTATCGGCAATATCTCGGCGAGCGCTTTGGTTGGGCTGCAAACAGCGTTCCGCAGCGAGTGATCTGGATTCACGCCGTCTCGGTTGGCGAAATACGTGGTTCAACGCCATTGACCGAGGCCCTGCTGTCCCGCTATCCGCAAGCGCCGATTCTTTTGACCTGCATGACACCGACCGGTCGGCAAACAGCAAAGGAACTATTTGGCAACCGCATTCTGCTGGCTTATCTTCCTTACGATTACCCTTTTGCGCTGAAGCGATTTTTCGCCCGCTACGCACCGTGCTGCGCACTTTTCGTTGAAACCGAAATCTGGTTCAATGCATTCGCTGCATGCCGGTCACGCGGCATTCCTGCGCTACTTGTCAATGCACGGATGAGCGAAAAATCCGCGGCCGCTTATCGCCGCTGGAAACCGATTCGTATGCTCACCCATGAAGCGCTGGCAGGCCTGAATCACGTCGCCGCGCAATCAGTAGCCGATGCGGAACGGCTTACCGCACTAGGCGCAAAATCGGTCACCCTTACCGGCAATCTCAAATTTGACGTAAATCCCGATCAAACCCTGATCGAGCTGGGCACGAGCTGGCGCGCATCCGTCGGCGCGAAGCGCATCCTGCTTGCCGCCAGCACACGCGATGGCGAAGAAGCACTGCTTCTCGAAGCGTACTGCCACGCATTCGACAAAGCAGCACGCGGCAAAATAGTGTTGGTGATCGTGCCAAGACATCCGCAACGATTCAATGCCGTGCATGCACTCATTGAGAAGGCGGGCTTGCGCGGCGAGCGCCGCAGTCAGTCGATAGCGCCCGCTAGCGATTGCGAGGTATGGCTGGGCGATTCGCTGGGCGAGATGACGGCGTACACCACCCTCTGCGACCTGGCCTTTATCGGCGGCAGTTTGTTACCACTTGGCGGACAGAATTTGATCGAAGCCTGCGCCTTGGGCAAACCCGTATTGATGGGCCCCAGCCGCTTCAATTTTGCCGAAGCGGCAGTGCAGGCCGAAGCGGCAGGCGCATTATGTAGCGTGCCTGATGCTATGGCATTAATGCGTAATGTCGAACAACTTTTTGACGATGACACCACGCGATTACGCATGGCAGAATGCGCACGCGCATTTGCCGCCGCGCACCGCGGCGCGACCGCCAAAACCATGACGATAATCGAGCCGTGTCTCAACGCCCGTTAATAAACAGGCCCTATGGGTGCTGGTTTCCTTGACATGCGACCGTATGGGGCTTGGTCAGAGGCCCCTTAATTTTGGGTGGCTGTTAAGCTGGTACCAGATCAAAAACAAGCAACGGCCTCGACCCTCATGAAATAATTAACTTAGGCGCGTGCATTCCCGCACGCGTCCGCATTCATTGTTAATTATTTCCAGGAGAGATACCATGAACACCTTATTCGATAAAGTTAACGCCGCATCCATCCAGACTACCGCAGTCGGCCGCCCGGATATTCTCGATGAGTATCTACTGGCGCTGGTAAGTGGAGGGGACCACGTCTTCTGGGATGTTGCCCCTACTATACCCACCAAACTGACGCTTTAAGCCCATGCGGTTGGCACGGGTTCGCAGCTTTGCGAACCTTTTTTGTGGGCGTTAGCCGGGCGGCAAGGGCAGGTCGCGCACCTGCCCCAGCGCCATTCCACTGCGCGATTTGGCGGCCAGCTTGACTGCATCGGCTTCGTCGCCAATCGCCTCCGCCGTCATACGCGCTTCCTTGAAATAGGCCAGCCGGGAATACAAATGAAACTGCACGATCATCGCCAGATGTTTGGCGGGATGATGATTGGTGCCATCGGCAGTCAGGCAATACAACTCAAACCAGGCGGAATGGCTTTTTTCGTTGAGCAGCTTATATAACGCATGCAGGACGGCGCTTTCGATGGCATAGCCGGACAGCCTGAATCCGCTCAGCAAATACCGCCCTTCCTCGAGATGACCACCCAGCAACAACAGAGCTGCCAGCGGTACAGCACCAATTGACACGGGCTTGATAGTGTATTTTTTGCCGTGGACACGATAGAAATCTGCTGCCTCGTCGAAGTGCCCGGCCAATAGCCATTCCCACAATTCGCGGCTTTCCGCATCAGTGGCGCCGATATACCAACTCGCAGCACCCAGCGCATTCAGCAACCCCGATTTGAGCGCAATGTTGCCGAAATCACCATTGCCGAATCGGGCACGTGCCGGTTCGGTTTCCATTTTTTCGGCAGTTCGCATCCGCGTATACCAGGCAACCGCGGCGATGCCATTTTTCACATCCAGTTTTTTGTACAGCATTCTCAAATAGTATCGTACCGAGTTGGCGGTCAGCCCGAAATGGCCTGCGATTTTGTTGCTGCTTGCTCCCTGCTCCAGCAGGCGCAGCATTTCGTATTCGCGCGGGTCAAGCGGGGCGGGCATCAATTCAACCCTTTTGTTAATGTGGCAACGAGGTCATCCAACCCCGACACCAGTGAAGGCTGCTCGTTCCCGGTAAGGTAACGGCGGATGCCAGCCTCCCCCTCGCCGCGCAGCGATTTCACGAAGCAATCGACCAACTGCGGGTCAAGCTGTGTCCCGGCCAGCGCCAGCAATTGCGTGCCCGCTGCGTCGATACTTAACCGCTTGTGATAACTGCGTTGCGAAATCAAGGCATCGAATACATCCGCAACGGCGCATAGGCGCGCGGGTTTGGGAATGGCGTTGCCCTTGATGCCGTGCGGGTAACCCTGGCCATTCCACCATTCGTGATGGTGGCGGGCGATATCGATCGCCAGCATAGCGCTGGCGTGGGGGCTGGCAGAGAGCATCTCCACCCCGGCCTTGCAGTGGGTTTGCATCAGGGCGCGCTCATCACTGCTTAACGGGCCAGATTTGCCAAGCAGGCTTTCAGGGACGGCCAGCATGCCGATATCGTGAAAACGCGCGGCGTAGCCGATCTCTGCCGCCAGTTGCGGATCACAGCCCGATTCGAGCGCAAGGATGCCCGCCATCCTGCCCACCCGCACGCCGTGCAACCCGCTGCCCTCAATTTTGAAACAGGCCGCCATGGAAAGTTGGTCGAAAGTCCGCCAATCAACTATCGAATGCGGGCTGTGGCCTTTACGCATCAATTCATGCCGCGTCTCGTCGAGCAAGGCCAGGGTTTCGTCGACCGCGGTATCGTAAAAGCGCGAGATGTCGAGGTGTTTGCGCGCCTGTTCGAGCGCTTCGCGGTACACCGTGTCAGCCAGCTCACGCAGGTAAAAAGCAGCGCGGGCTGGGTGCCCGGCGATTTCCTCGGCCTGCATCATTGAAATTAGCGTGTCACGTAGCGCGACAGGATATCCACGCGCCTGTTCCAGCGCCTGCGCCATACGCGTCAAGCCCACTTCGGTGTTGCCGCTGGCCACTTCATAAATCGCCCGGGTTACCAACGCAGCAATGCCAGTGCGCGGCGTCGCCGCGATTATGCTGAGCCGCTCCGCCTGCTCGACCAGCGCGCGTGCTTCAGCAAATTTTTGCGCGCGCACCAATAAGCGTACACAATTGCGTCGCAGGTGAATGGCGTTCCACGGATCATGTTCAGCCATTGCAGGATTTTCCAGCGCCAGCGCACGGTAAGCGGCACGCAACCCGGCTTCAGTCTCGAATAAATGAAAATAACACTGCGCCAGACTGGAATGCAGCAAATGGCGCGGAAAAGCGCTGGCTCGCTGGCCGCGCAACACCTCGCGGGCGCGCAAGTAGGCTTCGAGCGCGACTTCATAAGTTGCGGTGTAGAGAAACACCAAGCCGATGTTGCACCAGGCGCGCGCGATGCCAGGCTTGTGACCCGATTGCTCCGCCAGTTTCAGCGCCTCGGCATGGCACTCGAGCGCGCCAGCGTAATCGCCGCTTTCGGCGAGAACAATGCCGCAAGCCGAGGCACTACGCTGTTTTAAATGGGTGTCGGTAAGTCGTGCCACGAGCGCGTGACCAACACGCACGATCGGGATAGCTTCGAACGAGCGCCCGGCTTCGTAAAGCCGCCTGCACAGGACAAGTGCGCCTTCAACGAAGGCCGTTGCTTCGCCCTCATCTTTCAGACAGTTTGCTTGCGCCAAAACCTTGCGAATATCTTCTACCCGCGGCGCGCCTTGTACAAAAAGCGCTTGCTCCAACTGGATAATTGGATCAGGCGAAGACATGGGAGATGGGGGATGTAAATGAAACGCCTCTCCCTTGCAGTTTATCGGTGATCGTAAAACCCGGTTTTGCTGTAGCGTCTCAAGCATCGATTGGCATTCGTTTTATTTACAAATTGCTTCGCTGTAACGTTGTTGCGCTGCCGTTGTGTTGTTTTGTGTTGTTGTGTGTGCAGTCTGTGTAAACCACAATTATTATCAAATGTTAATAGCGATCGTTGCCGATTGCAAGTTTATGTTATTGCCCAATTTTGTATACTCACCCAAGGATGCTTGGCTTCGCCACGCTTTTGTGTCCGGCGGGCCATCCCGGAAAACCGAGCGCGCGGCCATGTGGGACTTAATCAGAGGTCCCTAACGCGCGGAAACCGGAATGTATCGCTCAAATAAATAGACACTCTGAATACTGCATAACCCCGCATCATAATTACGCAACTTTTTTTAAACAGACTTTTTACAGGTAATTCATGAGTCCATCTTCCAATATCAACACTCAACTTCAGCGCGGCATGCAACTTTTGCAATCGGGCCGCTATCTCGAAGCGGAGCGTGAATTCCGTGCCGCCGTGCAGCGCGACGCCAACAACGTACACGCCTTGTTTGCCCTGGGTATGGCGAATTACCAGTTGCGTCGCCTGACCGAAGCGGAGCAGTTTTTCAACCACGCCATTGCTCTGCAGCCTGGCTTTTTTCCTGCTTACAACAATCTGGCACTGGTATTAAAAGCGGCTGGCAAATCGGCGCAGGCGATTCGTATACTCCAGAAGGTGCTTGACCTGCAGCCAGGCTATGCCGAAGCGGCCTATAACCTGGGGCTGCTGCTGGAAGAAACCGGTGATTCGACCGCGGCCATTGCCGCCTATCACCGTGTGTTGGCGTTGAAGGCAAATTTTTTGCCTGCACACACCAATCTTGGCAACCTATTGCGTGCGCGCGGCGATGTTGAGAATGCCCACGTTCATTATCGTGCTGTGGCACAGCAGCAACCCGGCGATGCAGCGGCCCAACTCAATCTGCTGTTGATATTGACCGATCTGGGCCAATACAACCAGGCCATCGCAACCGGTCAGCGTCTGGTAGCACAGACACCGGATGATCATCTGGCTTGGGAAGCACTGGGCAATGCCCAACGATTGGGAGGGCTTGCCGGCCCTGCTGTGGTTTCGCTCACCCGTGCGCAGGCGCTTCACCCTCATGCACCCGAACTGCAATACGACCTGGGTCTGGCACAGATCGCCGATGGCGATCTGGAGGCAGGGCGAAAAACGCTCGATGCTGTGGGCCTAACACGCCCTGACTGGATCAAAGTCTGGTTCGAACGTGACCTCGCACTGCCGCCACTTTATTCCAGTGACGCACAAATCGCTGAATGCCGCGCAGGCTGGATTAGCGGACTGGAAAAAATCGAAGAGCGGTTACTGGGTAATAACAGTTGGCCGGTACAGGAAGCACTGGAGGCCGTCTCTTCCTACGCACCCTTCTATCTCAATTATCAGGATGTGGATAACACCAGCTTGCAGCGCCGCTTTGGGCACATTGTCGAAGCGGTGGCACGACGTGCATTTCCGCAATTTTCTGAGCGCCCAGACTGGCACTCACACGCGCATGGTGGGAGGCTACGCATAGGCTTTGTCAGCGCCTATTTACGCCAACACAGCATTGGCTATTTTTTCGGCGCGTGGATTACGCAACTGAATAAGGAAAAATTCGAATCATTCGTCTGGCATACCGGCGAAATCCGCGATTCACTCACTGAAAAAATACAGGCCAGTGCCGATCATTATTATCGAGCCTCAACGGATACCTTGTCACTGGCAACCACCATCCATGCCGCACAACTGGACATTCTGATCCATCTCGATGTGGGCATGCATCCCTTGCAGCAAGTGCTGGCCGCACTGCGCCTGGCACCCGTCCAGTGTGCGGCTTATGGTCACCCCGTCACCACCGGTATAGACAGCATCGATTATTACCTTTCTGCCGATGCTGCCGAACCTGATAATGCCCAACAACACTACACGGAAAAATTGATCCGCCTGCCACGCATGGCGGTGAGTTATCCGCTGCCGGATGCCTCGCGCAGCGTTGTACCATCGGCCCTGCAAAACGTGCGCCGCCCATATCTGTTATGCCCGCAGCGACTATTCAAAATCCTGCCGCATTTCGACCGGCTGGCCGCACGTATCGCCCGTGAATTGCCGGGGTGCACACTGGCGTTTTATCAATCGATGTCGCCACGCATGAACGAGGCTTTCATGGCACGCATCGGCGCAACGTTGCGTGATGCAGGCGTCGATCCGGATAAAACGCTGGCGATGCTGCCCGTCATGCCGTATGAGCAATTTCTTGGCACCGTGGGCGCGGCTGATGTGGTGCTCGACACCACCTTTTTTTCTGGAGGCAATTCAAGTTTTGATATATTGGCCACGGGCACCCCCATGATTGCTTATGAAGGTCCGATGATGCGCGGGCGGCAAACCAGCGCCATGCTCGATATTTTGGGTGTACCCGAATTAATCGCGCGCAGTGATGAAGAATATGTGCAGGCTACGATTCGGCTCGCTTCAAATGCACTTAGCCTTGAGACTATGCGGCACCGTATTCACGCCGGTGGACCTGGCTTATTTGAAGATGTTGCGGCGGTGCAGTCGCTCGAAAATACACTTGTAAAACTTAAAAACGAAACCCCAGTTTCGCAGAAATTGAATTGACGCTGCCCAGCCGCTCAGCTTCGATAGCGACATTGCTTAGCAGAAAGTTGGCATTGAGCCCAATGAAGGTGCGTGATTTATTGAATTTTTCTTCTTTTAGTCCTATAGCATTGGCCTCGCTGTTTATACGCACCACACCTACACCGGCATAAGGTGTCAGCAATAGAAATTTCTTGGAAAGCGTGGCATCAGCCGCAATCGTATGCAGGTCAAGCTGATTCACACCCGTTAGCTTGCTGCCGGAGAGGCGCACGCCCAGCGCCGGTGTGGTCAAGCCATCGTCGAGAATGGCGTAACGTATTTCGCCGCCAATCAGCGAACCGCTGATGCCCGAAGTACGGCTCACAAATGTACCGATATCCATGCCCCAAGGTAATCCCTTGGTGATATGCAGTTTTGGTGCATACACGCTGGAAACATCTACTCCAGCCGCTCGAAATACATCAGCATGTGTAAGCCGGGTTTGGGTCAATTCTGCGCCTACATCGAATCCGACAAGACCCAGTGGAGTGGCCGGAGTCACGCCTTTATAAGCTGCAACGGCACCAAGATCGGCAGAAAGATGATGAAACTGATCCTGGACAAGACTCCCAATTTGACCCAAATTTCCAGCGTTGACATGCCCAACACTCAACATAGACCAAACAGCGAGCGCGATATATTTCATGAACAGAATCCTCTCAATAACAGCCCGCGCCAAAAGTGCGGGATTAGGGAACCTCTGAATAAGTCCCACATAGCCGCGGCGTATTTCCGGGGGAAACCAGTTAGATCTGCTATTGGCTTTGTTCATGGCTCCATTTTCTCAATCTGTGAAGCCTCCTCAAAACCAAGGGTGATTCAGAGTACGATGCGAGAGTATCACAAAACAATTGGCGCCTTTTTTAGATGAACAAGAATTTTACGCTACTGCTTTCAGACGCAAGGTGTATGCCGGTGTGGAGCAACTGTAAGCGGGCGTAGGCGGGTAGCTAGACTTTTACAATCGCAGCAGAACGCATTCAGGCAAGCACTGCTTTGGCAAAACGCCGTGGTACTTGAAAGGCAGCTGGATCGGACAATTCGTTCACCAATACGTGCTGCAAAGGCAAGGGCCTACATCATATGACACAACCACAATTTGATCGCATCGCTAACGATCTTAACCACCAACTACGTAAAAGGCTTGGCCAGAAGTCCCCTGCTCAAGTATTATTCAAGATGACCTCTGATACGATAATTTAAACGCAAATCCACCTTTCACTTTGCTCGTTCCTATTTATCTATGATGGCTTCTTCTCTCGAATCAATCTTCAAAAAACTTGCTCCAGCCGTTGACTTTTGCTCGTTGCGTTTTGTAGAAGAAACCACCGAGCAGATTTCCGTTCGACAGAATGTAGCGGAACCGGTGCAAACAATAATCGACCGTGGCACTATGATTACGATCATCGATAAGGGCGGATATGGCTACGCAGCCACCAGCGATCTTTCCGAGGGCGGTTTGCGCGAGGCGATTGCCAGGGCACGGCGCTGGGCACAGCTGACTGCCGGACGGGCGGTCGCCCCTTATTCCGCCAAGACCATGCCGCAACCGGTTGGAGATTATCGAACGCCTGTTGCCCGGCCGGTCACTCAATTAAACATGCGCGAAAAAATGGAGAGGTTGCTGGCCGAGTCGGCGCAGTGCCAGATCGACGAACGCATTGTGGATTGGTCAGCATCGTTTTGGTCGACTCAGACGCGTCAACTTTACCTTACTGCTGATGATGCACAGGTTTATCAGGCGTTCGATTTTATGGTGCCGGCTCTTTCTGTGACCGCTTTCGCCAATGGCGAAGCACAAACCCGTTCTTTCGGCGGCCGCCACAATGGTTTTTGCCAGCAGGGTGGCCTGGAAATTATCGACCGCTCGGGGTTCAACGGTGCCGGGCGTACGACCGCAGAAGAGGCGCTACAGTTATTGTTAGCGCCCAATTGCCCCACCGGAACAATGGATGTATTGCTGATGCCGGATCAGATGATGTTGCAGATCCACGAATCGATCGGCCATCCACTGGAACTAGATCGCATCCTCGGCGATGAACGCAACTTTGCCGGCACCAGCTTTGTCACGCTGGATATGTTTGGCACTTATCGCTACGGCTCGGAGTTATTGAATGTCGTCTACGATCCAACACGCCCTGAGCAATTTGCCACCTTTGCATTCGACGACGATGGCGCGAAAGCAGAAAAGCAGTACATGATCGAGCAAGGCCTGTTAAAGCGCCCGCTGGGCGGTGCAATTTCCCAGACGCGTGCAGCAACACTCGGGCGATCCCTTCCGGGCGTGGCCAATTCGCGCGCATGTTCGTGGAATCGCGCACCAATCGATCGCATGGCCAATCTAAACATCGAAGCTGGGGAATCAACACTCGATGAATTGATCGCCAGCATCGACAATGGTGTGCTTATGCGCACTAACGTTTCCTGGTCCATCGACGATTCCCGCAATAAATTCCAGTTCGGGTGCGAATTTGGGCAACGCATTGAAAATGGTAAGCTGGGCCATATCGTCAAAAATCCAAATTATCGCGGTATCTCGGCAACTTTCTGGCGCAGTCTTTCGGGGGTCGGCAACGCCGATACATTCGCGGTAATGGGTACGCCCTATTGCGGCAAAGGCGAACCCAATCAATCGATCCGCGTCGGCCATGCCAGCCCTGCCTGTAAATTTTCGCGTGTCGATGTATTTGGCGGCGAATCCTGATTCTTTGAACGTTCCCTGACTTTTCCCGGCTTATGCAAACTTACTTCCATACACTAGCCGATTACACGACAGCGCTGGCAAAAGCAGGCGAGATTATTTTGCTCTGGTTTTCTGCTGAAGAATCGAATTTTGTCCGTTTCAACAAAAATGCGGTCCGTCAGGCGGGTAGCGTCAAGCAGGCGGAAATCGGCATTACTTTAATCGCGGGACGACGCCATATTCAAATCAGTTTGTCGCTTTCCGGCCATATCGACGGGGATCGTACCGAGATCAAGACTGCTGTTGAAAAATTGCGCAGCAATTTGCCTGCCCTGCCCGAAGACCCCTATCTTCTTTACAACACGACACCCCAATCGACTGAATATATCACCCAGTCCAGTTTACCTGCCGATGAGCAAATCATCGACGGCGTTCTACGTGCAGGCGAGGGCACCGATCTGGTAGGTTTTTTTGCCAGCGGGCCGCTCTACAGGGGATTTGCCAACTCGCTGGGACAACGCAACTGGCATCGCGCCGATAATTTCAATTTTGAATGGTGTCTCTATCACGCAGCCGACAAGGCGGTAAAAAGCAGCTATGCGGATTACGTATGGAATGCCGATACATTGGCCCGCAAGATGCATTTTGCAAAGGAACAGCTGGCCTTGCTGAGCAGCCCTCCTTTATCCCTCGCGCCCGGTGCATATCGGGCTTATGTTGCGCCGGCAGCATTGAACGAAATTGTCAGCCTGCTGAATTGGGGCGGCCTCGGTCTCAAATCGCAGCGTACCAAACAGAGCCCGCTGCAAAAAATGCTGGAAAGCGGCCTGTCGCTTAATCCTGGCATAAATATAAGAGAGAACATGCAAACTGGCTCCGCACCGGGATTCCAGCAAGAAGGGTTTATCAAAACAAATGTTCCGCTTATCACCAAAGGAAAAATTGATTCCCCACTCGTTTCGCCCCGCTCGGCCAAGGAGTATGACGTGGCAACCAATGGCGCCAATGCACAAGAGTCAGCGGAATCGCTTGATTTTGCAGGCGGCGCTTTAGCTCATGATTCCATATTGAAAACCCTCGATACCGGCATATTCATCGGCAATCTCTGGTACCTGAATTTCAGCGATCGCATGGCTTGCCGCATGACGGGGATGACACGTTTTGCCACTTTCTGGGTCGAAAATGGCCAAATCAAGGCCCCTCTGAATGTCATGCGTTTCGATGATTCGGCATTTCGGATCTTCGGCGAAAATTTGCTTGGCCTCACCCAGAACTGTGACCTTATCCTCGATTCGGGTACCTATGGGCAACGGGCCACCGCATCGGCTCATCTACCCGGGATTCTGGTCAAAGATTTCCTGTTAACGCTGTAAATCGCCGCTGCGGCCGATTCGCCGCCGTGACATCGTTATAATGGAGGCCCAGTTCGCCACTGAATCCAAGGAATCTCTGAATAAGTCCTCCATGAGCCGCGTTTTGACCAGAATAGTCCAGATACAAGGCATCGTAGTTGCCAACATCGGCAGATCGTATCCAGATACGAAGCCAAGGAGGCCTCGGCGTAGCGGAAGCCTTGCGCAGGACAGGCCGCGAAGCCGGGGCCATCGCCTTGCCTTTCGGGTCGCATCCCAAGGCGC
>CAZRAL010000048.1:7097-19950 GCA_964598005.1 uncultured Burkholderiales bacterium | reverse complement strand
TTTTCATCCGCAAAAATTACCACTTTTCATGTGACCGTGCGTAACATCAGTGATTCATGAGTATGCCCATTCCAGTGTGTCCGCCCGGTTAAATACAGGGCGGGAATGTAATCACAACCGGACATTTCTGTTTTGGAGAAACCGGACATTACTGCTTTGCGCTAACACTCATAATTTCCATGCCTTTGCTTTACTCGCTTGTATTGTTATTCTGCTTCGGCATTATTTTTGAGATGACTTCTAATTTTTTCAATTCCTGAGAAAACTCATGTACAGCCCTCCATCTCTTACCTCACCCGAACATGCAGTGACTCCTGCCCACCCCAACCCACACGCGATACTGTCGCGTTTCCTTCACGTGCGTGCCCAGACCGAGCAATTGGCGGCCCCACTTTCCGTTGAGGACTGCGCGCTGCAATCCATGACCGATGCCAGCCCGGTGAAATGGCACCTCGCCCACACAAGCTGGTTTTTCGAGACATTTTTGCTGGAACGTTTCGATACCGCCTTCCAGCCTTTTCACCCGTCTTTCAAAGTGTTATTCAATTCTTACTACAACGCTGTGGGTGAAAAACATCCCCGGGCAGAACGCGGGTTGATTTCACGTCCCGATTTATCAACTGTGCAGGCCTTTCGCCGACACGTTACTGAACGTACCGTCGACCTGATTGCGAGACTTGCCGGAAAAAATCATGCGTTCGACGAATTGATGTGGCTGGGTATCAATCATGAAGAGCAGCACCAGGAATTAATTCTTACCGACGTAAAACATCTGTTTTCAAAAAATCCGCTCAGCCCGGCCTATCAACCCAGCAAGCCCTTCGCCGCGATTGGAATGCACTCGCAACACTGGATTGGGTATGAAGGTGGCCAAGTGGAAATCGGCCATAACGGCAAGGGATTTGGCTTCGACAACGAAGGCCCGCGCCACACTGTTTTGTTGCAGCCTTTCGAATTGTCTGCTTATCCGGTCACACAGGGCGAGTTTGCCGCTTTTATCGGCGACGGTGGGTATCGCCGCCCCGAATGGTGGCTTTCATCAGGATGGGATTGGGTACAAACCCATCACATTCAAGCCCCCCTGTATTGGCACCATAAAGATGGGTGCTGGATGATCTTTACATTACAGGGCATGGTTGAAATCGATGCAAATACTCCCGCATGCCATCTCAATTATTTTGAGGCCGATGCCTATGCGCGCTGGGCAAAAGCGCGCCTACCGCGCGAAACAGAATGGGAATACGCGGCAGCAGCGTTACCGGTTGCAGGCAATTTTGTGGAAAGTCAGGCCTTTCATCCGTTGCCCTTGCAGGAAGAAAGATCATCTATGCAACCGGTACAAATGTTTGGCGATGTTTGGGAATGGACGCAGAGCGCTTACCTGCCTTACCCAAAATTTCAACCTGCAACAGGTGCGGTTGGCGAATACAACGGCAAATTCATGTGTAATCAATTTGTACTGCGTGGCGGCTCCTGTGTGACGCCACAAGCGCATATTCGTGCTACCTATCGCAACTTTTTTCCTCCCGACGCACGCTGGCAATTCTCCGGGCTGCGGCTGGCACGTGACAGATAGCAGCCATTTTCTAGCGTGCGAAGAAAACCCAGAAAAAATCTTCAGCGTCGCTCCAGCAGCGAACATCTGCAAATCCGGCTTGACGCAGCAAGGCCGCGAATTCGGCGCGATGGTATTTGTAGGAATTTTCCGAATGAATGCGCTCTCCCTGCTTAAACCATCGTGTTACACCGTCTAAAGCAATCGACTGCTCTTCGCAGGCTTCGAGATACATTTCAACCCGCCCCGCTTCTACCTCGTAGCGGCTGATATGTTGCCATTTCGCTTCATCAAAACCGGCATCGATCAAACGATTGATATGCCGCAAAACATTACGGTTGAACGCCGCAGTCACTCCTAGCTTATCGGCATAAGCCGCCTCCAGAATCGCCTTATCCTTTTTCGCGTCCACGCCAATCAGCAAACCATTGCTGGCATAACTCTGTATCTCGCCCAGCAAACGCAACGCATCGGCAGGCGCAAAATTGCCGATACTGGAGCCGGGATAAAACAGGGTAACCGGGCCTTGTAGCAAGGTGTCAGGAAGCTCGAGCCGGGACGAAAAATCAGTGATCAGCCCAATCATATCTACCGATGGAAATTCCGTAGCCATATCGGTCAAAGTGGTATCCAGCAGCGGGCCAGCGATATCGACCGCGAGATACCTTGCCGGTTTGAGGAAAGGCAGCCAACAACGCCCCTTGGCACAATCGCCCGCTCCCAAGTCTACAAAAGTACCGCCCTGACCAATTTCAGTAGTGATTTCAATGCGGTTTTCCTGAAAAATAGCCTGCTCGATACGGGTCAGGTAATACTCGTCGAGCCGGCAGATCGCTGCATAAAGCGTGCACCCAAGATCGTCATAAAAATATTTCGGATCGACACGCGCTGAATCAGCCAATAGCCCCTGCTTTAATTGATCGCGGGCCTTGTCGGCATCAAAGTGCAACCGATTGGCGATGCGGTGTTTTGTCTCAGGAAAAACCATGATCTTGGCAGTGCATCCGACTAAAAATTGGCTCGTTATTTTCTTTATCTATCATCGGCCGCTACTGGCATCAGCACTGTCCAGTCGATGGGATCATTCTACATTGGACTTGCTTATTAATTTACAGCGAAGATTCTAATGATTCAGCCTTTCGCGCTATAACTGGCTCTGGAATACGTGCATAAATCAGCGGATTGGACAAGGGCGCAACATCGTCTAAAACGATGGCGGCCTCCACGTTGTGCGCAGCATGCTGTGCTTGCGCAAGGTTACGTGCATGCACCATGGCAAGCGGCTGGTTTGCATTCACAAAAGTACCTAATGAAACAATTTCACTCAAACCTACTGCATTATCGATGGGCGCATCCGACCGGCAGCGGCCACCACCCAAACTTACTATTGTCATACCCAACGCTCGCGTATCGATCTGTGCCACATAGCCGGCTCGGCGTGCGGGTACCGAAATGACTATCGGCGCTTTTTCTAGATACCGCTCTGCACGCTCCAGAAAATCAACGGGGCCGCCCAGGGCAGCCACCATTCTTGCAAAAATTTCGGCAGCGGCACCGCTGCTCAGCGCCTGCTCAAGGGCGCAGCGCGCCTGGTTCACATCGACAGCCAGCTTACTTAGTTGCAGTATTTCGATGCCTAGCGCTATGGTCACATCGTGTAAACGTGCGCTGCGCGAATGGCCGATTAAATAGTCGATCGCGCAGCGCACCTCGATGGCATTGCCGCCACAGTGAGCCAAGGGTTCGTTCATATCGGTAAGCAGCGCTGATACCGGCAGTCCCGCTTCGTTTCCCACTGCCACAATATGTTCAGCCAGTGTGCGGGCCTGCTTAAAAAGCGGCATGACTGCGCCCGTTCCAACCTTGATATCCATGACCAAGGCATCGAGGCCCGCAGCCAGTTTTTTCGACAGGATCGATGCGGTGATGAGCGGCACCGATTCCACGGTGGCCGTCACATCGCGGATTGCATACAGGCAGCCATCGGCCGGCGCCATTTCGCTGGTCTGGCCGATGATCGCCACACCCACTTTGCGCACGACCTGCTGAAATCGTGCCAGTCCGGGTGACGTCTGATAACCGGGGATCGACTCAAGTTTGTCGATGGTTCCACCGGTATGCCCCAATCCGCGGCCAGCAATCATGGGTACAAAAGCCCCGCTCGCCGCCAACATAGGTCCGAGTATCAGCGACACCAGATCGCCTACACCGCCGGTCGAATGTTTATCAACAACAGGCCCGGGCAGGTCCAGCGTGCGCCAGGCCAATACCCGCCCCGAATCGCGCATCGCCGTAGTAAGTGCAACGCATTCGTCGTGGTTCATGCCATTGAGATAAACAGCCATCGCAAACGCCGCAATTTGGCCTTCGGTGATGCGATCATTTTTCATACCGCTTACAAAAGCGGCAATATCCTTAGCGCAAAGTGAGCGGCCATCGCGCTTGGCGCGAATGATTTCTTGTGGAAGAAACATAAGGGATTAAAGGTGATTGAAAGCCGACAAGCTAACCGTTCGCGATGGCCTCCATCTCGAACGTTTGATTGGGGTCGAACTTGTTTGCAGGTACCAATACAGGCGGGGGACGAAAATCCGGATCAAAAAATGGCCGTATCTCATCGCGGCGCACAATAAGATCGCGGTAGCCCATATCGATCAGCGCACGGCAATAATTCTTGTCGAACAGCATATAACTTGCCAATGCCGCACCGCCGCGCCGCATCGCTCCAATCGAACGCATCAGGAAGCGAATGGTCCACGGCAGATCGTAAACATGACGATGCGCGAGACCATCCAGTGATTCCTGAGGGCAAGCGACACAGACATCAACATTGCGCAGATTCATGCCCGATGCTTTCAGCCTTTCGGGATCAACCAGAGTGAGGGTCGCATTCACCCGCTGCAACAATTCGATATCCACAGCCAGCGTATCGAGAAATATACTCGACATCGCATGGCCAGCGATTTGTGCAAGCGAAGGATAAATGTCACCTTTAGTACGTTCCGGCGCCCCTTTTTGCAACTTGGCCGTACCAACCACGAACACCCGCTGCGCCCCCAGATGCAAGGCAGGGCTGACCGGCGCCATCTGGCGGATCGATCCATCGCCGAAATATTCGCGATTGATTTTCATCGCCGGAAAGGCAAACGGAATGGCAGACGACGCCAGCAAATGTTCATGGCGTAAATTGCTAACTCGAATCCCCACACGCTGGGAGCGCTTCCAGCCGTACAGATCGGCTGCACCCTGAAAAAAAGCACAATTTTGCCCTGAGGTATAACCCGAAGCGCTAACACACACGGCGCGCAGTTTACCGAAAGCAATATGTCCGTCGAGACGCTTCAGATCAATATGCTTGTCGAATAATGTAGTCAATGGGGAATTATCAAATAACGACACCTTGCGGTTTCTGCTTACCGCACCAAGCAGGAAAGCGGAAAGCCATTTACTGCTGCAAGCCGCCACGCCGGAAAAATCAGTGCGATAGACCTGATCAGGAGAAAAGTGGCTCCAGACATTAACCAAAATTTCGACACCGCGCGAAAAATTGTCTGCATTCACAGCCAATACGGCAGCATTGATAGCGCCAGCCGAGGTGCCACAAATAATTGGAAATGGATTTTCAGCCGGGTTATCGAGAATCTCGCACAGCGCCTTGAGAACACCGACCTGATAAGCCGCCCGTGCACCCCCGCCTTGCAATACCAACGCAATATCGGGGTGCCGGGCATTGGGTGGGCTTGCGGATAAGGCTATTGACTCTGATTCCATGCGGACGTCCCTCCCCTTCGAACGTGCCGGTTAATATCCACTTAGTCATCAACCTCGCCGGGCAAATCGAAGTTTTTATTATGTTTGCTAATTTGAAATTTAAGTCCCGTAGCCATTTTTCACAATAGCCGCCAAACTAGGGAGCCGCTGAATAAGTCCCACATGACTTATGAGGGCTTATTCAGCGGCTCCCTAGATTACTGCAGAATTATTGCACAGTATCAGCGCCCCCACCCGGCCCAATCGGATCACTCTGAATATACCCCCAACCGCGCATCATAATCGCGGTTCCGGCTCTACTGCAATGCGTCCACTTATCGTAATACTGCTCCGCAAGTTTGCAAGGATCTCGGGCTGAGCGACCAGACCTTGCCCAACCAGGTCAAGGCAGCAGCGGAAGGTAGCCTCAGCAGTGCCAGCAGCCGGGTCGTGACCCCGGAAGAAATGGCGCATTAAGGCGCTGCACGCCGGGAATCTCCGATTTAAGCGGGAGAATGAAATTAGACTTCTTTCGAAACTGTCGCGAGCGCAGACCAGCGCATGGCGGCGAAAAACCGGAGTTTACAAGAGAGTAAATGAGGATTTTGTGAGGATTTTGAGCCACCGTGCAACGGCCGTTATGTCAAGCGCTGCAAGTTTCGCTGTTGCAAGTTTCGCAAGAAATCTATTCTAACGGATGCTACTCAAGAGTAAGGCAGCCTCTCTATGAAAATGGCTTTTTTAGTGAAAAATTTTCCCCTCTGCAATACGTAACGTCAGGCTACAGCTTAAAACGCTGTAGCCGACGGCTGCCCGCAACGGGCAGTTTCACCATATAAAGGCTGGGGGCGGGTCGCCCCATGGTGTTGCTTTCATGTGTATCTCTTTCATATGTATCTCTTTCATATTTATCGCTCCCTTGAGGTTGGCAGTTGCCATGTGTTGAATGTGCAAGGGCCATTGAAGACTCTTTAACGTGGATTGACAAGCGCGCAATCGTTGGCTCAGGCCATTAAAAGGGTTGCAAATGTGAGTTAATTTGCCTGCATGTAACATTTGCTACAAAATGATGTTGCGTTTGCAACAAGCAACAGGGAAGAAGCGGCTTTTTTTGCACCATTTATCCAATACAAGCAGTTTTTTGCCCACGGTTGCACAATGCATACGGGCGCCAAAGGGCGCCTTTTTATCTTACTCACTTCTTCAAGGAGAACTTCATGAAATCGGCACAACAAATTGATATTTATAATATTTATGCTTCAAGTTCGCTGGATGTTGCAGCTTGTCCTACCCCACTCACCCGTACCGAGCTCGGGCAGGTTACAGGGGGATGCATTGCAGATGCTTGGGGCTTGGTCGCCAAGCCACAGCCCTCGGGCGAAGCAACTCGGCCCACCCCACTCACCCGTACCGAGATCGAGCAGGTTACAGGGGGATGCATTGTAGATGGTTGGGGCTTGGTCGCCACCCGGCCAGCGGTTGCCAAACCTGTGCGCTAACTCTGATCCGGGCCTTGTACCTTGTATCAAGGCCCGGATTTTTTCGTGTTATTCCACTGATGTTATGCACCAACAGGTATACACCATGGTTGATTCCGTTTTATCGCCGTCGCCAAATGCACCTATCGCCAACATGGCGCGCATAAGATTCACCTCCCCCGAATCCTGCCCCCGTGCAGACGGGGGCCTAAGTTGGTTATGGCGTAACTTGGGCCCCCGCCTGCGCGGGGGCCAATCCTGAGTATCTGACAAAGGGGATGACAAAGGGGAAATTTTTCACCGAAAAAATCGCTTCAATAGAGACACCGCTTTACCTCTGCGCAACACCAGTTATTCCATATGGAAATGAAATAACCGGTCAAGTCATTTGTGGATTGAAAGACGTTGCCAGTGCTTGTTCGCAGAAGTCTTGCACCATGTCTAAGGCGGCCAACGCGGTCTGATCCATGGCGGTTTTACCGTGTCGCGCACGGTAGCAAAGCGCCAGCAGGGTAATGGGTTTATCCGCGTGGTCGACGGGTAAGCCACGCATCAATTCCTGTAACCTGCGCAGCCCTTCGCTATCATCCTGAATCAGCCACTGCTCCGCCAATTGCAGGGCGTGCCGCGTGGCGCCCTGCAATAATGGCGCTTCGGCCCGCGCTGCCTCCACTTGAGATTGCAACAGGAACATCAACGCCACAGCGTAACGCGCGGCAGCCGGGCGCTCAGCAGCAGGGGTGAATTGCCAATGACTGGTGGCCGCCTCGTGCTGCCCTCGTGCAAGGCAGCGTAGGTACCAACCGTACAGCGGCTTTGCTGGCCGAGGCGTTGTGGACGCAGGCGGGGTGGGAATGGCCGCTGGCTGGGCAGGTTGTTGATGCTGCAATAGCCAGGCCACCGCTGCCCTGCCATTTTTAACGCCGAGCTTGGCGTACAAGCGGCTTAAATAGGTGCGTACGCTGGTGTCATTACCGGCTTTGAAGCGGGCAATGGCCTTGCTGCTGTAGCCTTCAGCCAGCCAATGCAGCATCTGCTGCTCTTCCGGCTCCAAGGCGATGGGAGCGCCGTCTTTGTTGGTTATCCCTTGACTGTCTATCCATTGCCCCGGCTTGACGTCACCCAGTCTGAGATGGTCGTTAAGTTCCTGCCAGTACATCCATGCCTGCATGGTGTTTCCAGCGGCTTGCTCGGCGTGGATCAGCTCTGCCAGCGTATCGCTACGCAGCGCAGGTAGATGGCGCACGCGCTGCAACTCGATTTGCAGGCGGTTGATGCCCGCCTCGAAGCGACCGTGGGCAATGTCGAGGCTGGCGTGCAATACGTTCATCAGGTTATCCATCAGCACCGAAGGCGCAGTTTGGGCCAGTTGGCTGGCCTCGTCAGCAAACCGCGCAGCGGTTTCCTTTTTGCCTACCGCCACCAGAAGCCGCACCAGATTGTTGCGCAGTACGGCTGCTGAGTATGGATTTTCGGTGCGAAAGGCCGCCGTTTCATAACGCAAGGCCAGACGAGCGGCGGCCAGCCCCTTGCGCAACTGGCCCAGATGTAACTGGCAGTGCGCGATATTGGTCAAAGCGCCATAGCGAGCAAACACTGGCCCCAGCGAGTACTGCTGATAGGCGCGGGTATAGCATTCGAGCGCCAGGCTGTGTGCGGAGGTCACCCTGAATATGTTTCCAAGGTTTTTCCAAGCCAATGCCTGATCCGCCACATTGGCCACTGCTTCGGCCAGTTGCAAGGCGCGGCTATGTTCATTGATCGCTGCCGTGTGTTGGCCTTGGTGCGCCAGCAAGATGCCGCAGGCGGTCACGCTTTGCCACAGCAGGCGCGGGTGGTGTTGGCAGTCCACGCGCTCGGCCAGCGTCACACACAATCGCGCCAGCGGTAATGCCTCGCCGTCGCGGCCCGATGCGTGCAGTTTTTTGCACAGCGCAATGGCCGCGCCAACGAATTCAGCTAAGGTGGAATCGGGGGCGTGTTGCAGTTGCTTGGCTGCGGCATGGAGGCGCTTTTTCAGCGATGCAACCGGCGCAGGCTGCTGCTTGGCGTAGAGCGCGGCTTCCAGGTTTGCGACCCATTGGGCAGGCGGATCGATAGAGACTTTAGGCATGCGGACCTCGTTTAATTGAAGTGCAGGTGAATCAGCGGAATCTAATGACAGTTTAACGGCTCTTGGTTAGGACTTACGCAAACCGCCCCAGCTGCATTGCAGCGCCTGGTTGTACGACTTGTACTGCCTGCGTCGCTGCGCCTTGCTGGAACAATTTTGCCTAAGTCCTGTTGGCGTCACTGTTACTGAGCATTACTGAGCAGTAACAGTTTGCTAGGGTAGCAGAATGTTGGCGTTTTGTTAATGGTTATAAAAAACATGGCCGTTGTCAATTCGAATCGCTTGCAACGATTCACGATTCGATGGTGCCCGGAGCCGGAATCGAACCGGCACGGCTTTCGCCTGCGGATTTTAAGTCCGCTATGTCTACCTATTTCATCATCCGGGCTTTTAGCCTTGAAAAGTGTTTTTTAAACCCACTTTGAATCTATCAAAAAAATGGCCGCCGCATAAAAGTGCGGGTTTGGTTTTATAAGGGGGTTGCCAAATTTTCAATGCTGCGAAAGCGTGTAATTTTACGCGCTTTCACTACAACTATAAAAACTAAATCAATTTCCCGGGTGATGAATAACTGATGCTACGCGCAGCTGAAGGAAAACTTTTTTGCCGGAAAAGCCTATGTTACAGAAAAATCATTTTGCCTCTGCATCGCTTCATTGTTTCAACAATCCACAACCAGAGTTCCCCCTTTTTAAAGGGGGATCGAGGGGGATTTTCGCTGCTTGTCGTGGGTTGAGCGACCGTAAATCTCCCCTCCGCCCCTCTTTTCCAAAGAGGGGAACCGAAGCGGAAACTTTTTCACGGATTGACTATTTCATAGACAAGCTGCTTTGCTTCTGCATAACATCAGTTACCAATAAACAAGCGCCCCGGTTCCACCACCAAATCCGCCGCCAAGTCCAAGTAACCATAGCGGAACAATCCCTACCATAATCGCTACCAGCGCTTTGAATGAATCCAAGAGTTCCTTGGGGATGATCGATTTTATTTCACTACCGAATTGATGAGATTTTCGCCAATTCCATAATTCTTTGCCCATTATTTTGAATAGCATCATGTTATTGAGCAGTAATCTCCATATTCCATTAGCAATCAATCCTCCAAAAAAGCTGATAGCAATACGCATCTCAAGACTAGCCTCGCGAGCGAATGGCCAAAACTTCTTTTCGGCCATTCCCCAACCGCCTTTAATCTGCCTGAACAGTTTGGTAAACATGCCTGGCAGGCGTTCATGTTTATAAGCATCGCGCACAGTACCCAGAATAGCGGTCACGGCACTATCAATGCCTTCAACGTAATCCCCTCGTTCAAATTGGGGAACAAGATTGGCTTCGAGAATGCGGCGCGCTGTTGCATCCGTAAGTTCGCCTTCCAGGTTATAGCTTACTTCGAGTTGAGCTATGCGGTCGGCCATGAATACAAAAAGAATGGCTCCCTCACTTAACCTGTTACGCGCACTCGACAACTCTGCACTACGAATAGTGAAATTTGCAATCGAGTTTTCTGGTCCGCGTGGATAAATCGCCACAACGATCCGGCTTGATGTTTCTATTTCGAAATCCGCTAACCTGGATGCGATACGTTCTCTTTCACGAACATCGAAAAAATTTGCAGGGTCGTGAAAAGACGTTTGTAATTTTTCTGGCTTTAATACCTCTTCTCTGACCGCTCCAACACTCAACCAAAATACGGCAAACCCTAACCATATCCAGATTATTCTGTAATCTTTAGATACTGGAGACTTATCCTTAAGTTCCTTATCCGCTACTTTCATTGGCGACACAATTTTTCGGACGAAAAATACAAACGAAACGCATCGACCACTTTTTCAATCTGTTTTCCATCCACATCCAGATGCGTGACCAGCCGCATGCGCGGCCCGGCCAGCACCTGTACACCGTGTGAGGCAAGAAAAGCGCCCAGCGTCTCTAGATCTTCTTTGGGAACATTCACAAAGACCATATTGGTTTGCGGCATCTCCACTTTTAAGCTCGGCAGTTCCTGCAAACCCTCGAACAGTCGCTGTGCATGCGCATGATCTTCGGCCAAACGCGCGACATGATGCTCCAGCGCATAAAGCCCCGCTGCGGCAAGAACGCCAGCCTGACGCAATCCACCACCTAACATTTTGCGCCAGCGATGGGCTTCTTGAATAAACGGTTTGCTGCCACAAAGTACCGACCCGGCAGGTGCACCCAAGCCCTTGGATAAACAGACCGAGACCGAATCAAAGCCTTCGCACAACGTTTTCACTGGCATATTCAATTTGACTGCTGTATTGAAAATGCGCGCCCCATCGAGATGTAGCGCCAATCCGCGCCGTTTGGCAAGTTGCACCGCTTCCTGCACGTAATGTAGCGGCAGCACTTTGCCGCCGATGGTGTTTTCCAGCGCCAGCAAGCGCGTGCGCGCGAAATGCGCATCGTGGGGTTTGATGGCACGCTCCACCTCGCCCAGATCAAGCGTACCGTCCTCGCGATTGTTCAACGGTTGCGGCTGAATACTCCCCAGCACCGCTGCGCCGCCACCCTCGTATTTATAGGTATGCGCCTCTTGCCCCACAATATATTCGTCGCCACGCTGACAATGCGCCATCAGTGCTGCCAAATTGCTTTGTGTACCCGTTGGCAAAAATAAAGCGGCTTCAAAACCGAACCAGTCGGCAACTTTTTCCTGCAATTGGTTGACGGTGGGGTCGTCACCAAACACGTCGTCCCCTACCGCGGCTGCGGCCATGGCCGCGCGCATGGCGGCGGTAGGCCGGGTGACGGTGTCGCTACGCAAATCGATCATGGAACAGATTTATGGATTAAGAAATAGATTATGTTGTGATGTAGTTGTTGATGCTTCTAAAACCACTGCCTGGTAATCGCGCGCGTACCGCTGGTGCCATTAATGAAATACGTCATCGTCCCTTCATTGGCATTATTGAACACGATATTCAACTGCCCAACCGGGGTCACCACCTTATTGGTTCCATCCCACACCGCCGTCAATGCGCTGCCGCCCGTCACACTGTACAGCGTCCCTGTGCAACCATTATTCGCCATCGCACAACTCGATGCCACATACCACACCGGCTGTCCCGCCTCGTCGTAAACAAACCAGGCCGCGAAAATAATGCCGTATTGATGTGTCAGCGAAATTCCCCATCCCGACTCATTGGCATTCCACCACAGGTCGCTGTAGTCCACTGGGGGTGAAACAGGGCCCGTTGCAAACACCATGCGGCTGATGTTCTTGCTGCCGGGTACGCCATCGATGGTGAAGTTAAAGGTTCCACTATCCGCAGTGGTGAAGTTGAAGGTTCCCGTTCCGACGGGGCTCACTACTTTGTTCGTGCCATTCCACGGTAATGTAGGTGGGGTACCGCCTGTTACCCGGTACAGGGTTCCGGTACACCCATTGTTGGTGACGGGACAGCTGGAGATGACGTACCAGACGGGTTGCCCGGTTGAATTGTAGGTATAGACCGCCACGAAGGCGATGTTGCTGGGGTCGTGGTGGGTGATGGTCGATCCCCAGCCGGATTCGTTGGGGTTCCACCACATGCCGGTGTAGTTGGGCGGGGGCGGAATGGGTAGGCACGCCAGGGTAGTCCATGTTTCATTCCCCCCATAGGTGATGCCTCCTGAGTTCTCTGCTTTGACCCGGTAGTGGTAGGTGGTGCCACAAGTCAGCCCGCTCAATGCTGCCGTGACCGCGGTATTGCCTGAGCCTGCTGCTAATGCTCCGGTTATCAGGGTGTTGCCATAGGCGGCGGCTGTGGTGCCCCATTCAAAGCTGACATTGGTCGGATTGTTGTTACTGTTGACCGTTCCATTGAGTGTGGCCCCAGTCATGCCAATGTTGCTGGCTGCCTCCGTAGTGGCGATGGGGGCGGCCGGCGCGCCCAACCCCCCCGGGGGGGCCGGGGAACAACGCGGGTAGCCGCCCCCCGGCAGGCAGGGGGGGGTC
>CAZRAL010000048.1:0-7087 GCA_964598005.1 uncultured Burkholderiales bacterium | reverse complement strand
CGTTTCTTTTGTTTGGGCCACATTATTCTCATTGGTTGGGGGCGCCGTTGTTGGGGGTGTGGGGGGCCCCGCGCCCCCCCCCCCCCACGGTGGTGACGTTGAAAGAACGCGTGATGCCGCCTACGGTCAGGCTGGCGGTGGTCGTGGTGTTGTACGAAGCGGATGAGGTAAGACGAATTTTGATCGTATTGCCGTTATTGACGTTGCCTGTATTGGTGGTATACGGGCCGTTGTTGATCGAATAAGACCCGCCAGTAATCGATACGGGGGTGGCGGTGTTGATGCCGCTGATAGTGACGGTATTGGAGGTGATGGTGCTATTGAGCGCCTGTCCGGTTTGGGGGGTGAAGTTGAAGTCGTCCGGGGTGGTATCGGCGGGGCAGGCCGGGGTGGTGAAGGTCATATCGCTGCCGTAGGCGGTTCCACCGGGGTTGCCGGCGTTCGTGGCTTTGATGCGATAGTGGTAGGTGGTGCCGCAGGGAAGCGGAGCCAGATTGATATTGGCAGATTTGTTTTCAAATGAATCGGCGTTGGAGAAGAAGTTTCCGACTGAAATCGTTGTGCCATACGACACAGTAGGGCCCCATTCAAAGCTGACGTCGGTTGGCCCGCCATTGCTGCGGAAGGCGCCATTGAGCTGGGCGTTGCCATTGGATACGACGGCACTGTTGGTCGTGGCTCCGGGAGCAAGGATGATATTCCGAAGGACGACATCGTTGCCATCTCCACCCATGTAGCTGATGGTGAAGTAGATGCGTTTGCCGCCCAGTTCCTGAACCAGCTGCGCGCCTTCTGGTAGGTTCCTGAAGGAGAAGGTGCCATTCTCCCTGAAGGTGCCATTCACCGCGCTGGCGCCGTTGTTTTGGATGATGGTATGGGTTAAGCCACTGGGGGTATAGTTGCTCGAAGAAACCGGATATAAATTCAACCAAGCCTGATTCAGGTTAACCTGACCATTGACTTTGAAGGGTTGGATTTCCGCGCTAAAAGCAAAAAAGGAGTCGCTAGCCAAGGATAAGTTACCAGCCATTGTTAGACTGGGAAATGCGCCACCAGCCTCCCCCAATAGGTAGGAAAAAGAACCTGTTGTGGTAATTGAGCCTACAGTGCCATAGCCTCCCAATGCTGTGTTGGTGTAAGTAGTTATATTGCTCTGGGGTTGGTATCCGTAAATGTCTAAAGCCGAATAATCCAAGCAACCCCCAAAATGACGAGTCGGCCCCGAATAGGTGTTGTCTACGTCCAGACGCAGCTGACAAGCGGTATTTCCAGACATAACAACGTCCAAACCACCGTTACCACTGATGACGCCGCTCATATAAAGCCAACCACCGTGCACCTCAATAGTTGTTTGAGCGCTTATGTTGATGGGTAATTTGATGGTATTAGGGAATGGTGAACTACTGGCATAAATTCCAGTTGCGCCAAGGTTAATGGCCACACCGTCCAAGGTATATCCCGAATCGGTAATTCTCAATGAATTAAAAGAGGTGTTGGGGAGAAAATTATTGTGGAGATTTTTACTTTTGTTGGCAGCGATAAGCGGAAAAACCAGATCATCACCTGCAACCGGTATCGTATTGTTATTGCAGGTCGCATCCCAGTTGCCCACCGTCTTCCAGAGGTTGTTTGCCCCATTGCCGCTCCAGGTGCAGGTGGCGGCATAACCTGACGGCGCTATCCATAAACCAAAGAATAGAAAGAGGGCGATTTTTAGATTGTTTTTCATGTGCAGATTCCTTTTGATGAGACAATTTACATCGCCAAATTGTATAACTAAACAACCTGTTGATCTGCCCAAAAAACTTGACCACTACAGACATCAGTTAAAAATTTATTGATAGCTTTCCACTGGCACACAACTACAAAACAAATTGCGGTCGCCATACACATTATCGGCGCGACCGACCGGCGGCCAGTATTTATGCTGGCGCAGCGCAGGCACAGGATACGCTGCCCGTTCGCGCGAGTAAGTATGCGACCAGTTATCCGCCAATACGACCTCTGCGGTATGCGGCGCATGTTTAAGCGGATTGTCTTCGCGATCCAGCCGCCCCTCTTCGACCGCACGGATTTCCTCGCGAATGGCGATCATGGCATCGATGAAGCGATCGAGCTCTGCCTTCGATTCGCTTTCGGTCGGCTCCACCATCAACGTCCCGGGAACGGGGAAGGACATGGTGGGTGCATGAAAGCCATAGTCCATCAGCCGTTTGGCTACATCGTCCACCGTAATGCCGCTACTTTCCTTGATGGGACGTAGATCGAGAATGCATTCGTGGGCAATCAATCCATCGTGGCCGCTATACAAGACGGGATAATGCGGCGCCAGTTTGCGTGCGATGTAGTTGGCATTGAGTATGGCCACCTCGGTCGCGCGGCGCAGACCATCGCGGCCCATCATGGCGACATACATCCACGATATGGGCAAAATGCTGGCGCTGCCGAAGGGTGCCGCGCATACCGCACCGATCTGGCTGGATTGGGTGGGTAGCCCACGATGCCCGGGAAGAAACGGCGCAAGATGCGCCGCCACCGCCACCGGCCCTACACCCGGCCCGCCGCCCCCGTGTGGTATGCAGAATGTTTTATGCAGATTGAGATGCGATACATCGCCGCCGAAACGCCCCGGCGCGCACAAGCCGACCATGGCGTTCATGTTGGCGCCATCAACATAAACCTGCCCGCCGTGTTCGTGCACGATGCGGCAAAGCTCGGTAATCCCTTCCTCGAACACGCCGTGCGTGGACGGGTACGTCAGCATGATGGCGGCCAGATCATGGCGGTGTTGATTGGCCTTGGCGCGCAGATCGGCCAGATCGACATTCCCTTTGTCGTCGCAGGCCACCACCAACACTTGCATGCCGACCATTTGCGCTGAAGCGGGATTGGTGCCATGCGCTGAACTGGGGATCAAACAAATACGGCGATGCCCTTCCCCGCGCGATTCATGATAGGCCTTGATGATCAGCAAGCCCGCATATTCACCTTGCGAACCGGCATTGGGTTGCAGGGAAACGGCGGCATAGCCGGTCACGGCGCACAACATTTGCTCCAGCTCTGCGATAAGCTCACGATAGCCCTGCGTCTGCGCAACGGGCGCAAAAGGATGCAGGTCGCCGAATTCCGGCCAGGTGACGGGAATCATTTCACTGGTGGCATTCAGCTTCATGGTGCAGGAGCCCAAAGGGATCATGGCGCGATCGAGCGCAATATCCTTATCCGCCAGCTTGCGCAAGTAGCGCAGCATTTCGGTTTCCGAATGAAAGGTGTTGAAAACCGGGTGGGTAAGGAAAGGGCTTTGCCGCTTTAGCAGTGGTGGCGTGGTGTCATTGACAGTGATTTCAATGCTATCGAAATCGGGCAAGGGTTTTCCTGCCGAGGCGAAAAGCGCCCAGAGGTTTTTGATCTCATCACGGTTGGTCGTTTCATCGAGCGAAATACCGATGTGCTCGGCATCGATATCGCGCAAATTGATGCGCGCCGCTTGTGCCCGCGCCATGATTTCATTTTTGTTTGCCGATACGCGAAGGGTTAGCGTATCGAACCAGTTTTTGTTTTGCGGCGGATAACCCAGCTGTGTCAAACCCGCCGCCAGCACGCCCGTCAATCGCTGTACGCGGCGCGCGATGCGCGTCAGCCCCTGTGGGCCGTGGTATACCGCGTACATGCTGGCGATGACCGCCAGCAATACCTGCGCGGTACAGATATTGCTGGTCGCTTTTTCACGGCGAATATGTTGTTCGCGGGTTTGCAATGCGAGGCGATAACTTTTATTGCCGTTGCTATCGAGCGTCACCCCTACCAGACGGCCGGGCATGGTGCGCTTCAGTTCATCGCGCGTTGCAAAAAAGGCCGCGTGCGGCCCGCCAAAACCCAGCGGTACGCCAAAGCGCTGGCTGCAGCCCACTACCACATCGGCACCCCATTCACAGGGTGGCGTAAGCAGTGTCAAGGCCAGCAAGTCGGCGGCCACCACCACCAGCCCGCCGTTTGCATGGATCGTTTCGACCACGCGATGATAATCATTGATATCGCCATTGACCGTGGGGTATTGCAGCAAGGCGCCGAAACATTCTGCCGCCCCCATTTTATCGACCGGTACAACTTGCACCTGAATTTCCAGCGGCTGGGCGCGAGTGCGGATGACATCCAGCGTCTGCGGCAGCACATCGTCCGCCACATAAAACAGTTTGCTCGTTGTTTTAGCGGAGCGCAGGCACAAGGTCATCGCCTCCGCCGCGGCAGTGGCTTCATCGAGCATGGACGCATTGGCAATCGCCATGCCAGTCAAATCGGTAATCATGGTCTGGAAATTGAGCAGCGCCTCCAGCCGCCCCTGCGAAATTTCCGGCTGATAGGGGGTATAGGCGGTATACCAGGCCGGGTTTTCCAGCACGTTGCGCAGGATCACGCCAGGCGTATGCGTGCCGTAGTAGCCCTGCCCGATAAACGAGCGAAAGACCTGATTTTTCGCGGCCATGGCTTTCAATCGCGCTAACGCTGCCGTTTCGGTCACGCTTTCCGGGAGCGCTAGATCCTGAGCCGTACGAATGTTTGGCGGGATCACCGCATCCATCAACGCCGCCAGCCTTGGGTAACCAATCGCTTGCAACATTGCAGCTTGATCGTTTTCATCCGGTCCGATATGGCGGTCGATGAAAGCGCCGTGGTTTTCCAGTTCGGAAAGAGAAAAACGCGGGGATGTGCGCAAAGAATCTGGCATGGCAGTATCGGGCATAGTGGCTCCGCTCATGGGGGGTTAATGGGTGACTGATGTGAGGCAGAAAAAAAATAGCTTGCTTGTGAAATGGCTATGTCGTGAAAAGATTTCCGCTTGGGTTCCCCTCTTTGAAAAAGAGGGACGAAGGGGAGATTTGCGGTCGCTCAACCCGCGACAAGCAGCGAAAATCCCCCTCGATCCCCCTTTAAAAAGGGGGAAGTCTGGTTGTGGATTGTTGAAACAATGACGCGATGCAGAAGCAAAATGAATTTTCTGTAACATGGCTTTTGCAGCAAAAAAATCCCTGGCGGTGCGTAGCATCAATGGGTTATTTGAACGGATTATTTGGCGTGGGCAGCGTAAGCCTGGGCATCGAGCAGCCCGCTCGTAGTAGCGCCTGCCTTGGGCTTGAGTTTGAATATCCATGCCCCGTAAGCGTCACTGTTTATCTGCTCGGGCGCATCGGCCAGCGTGCTGTTGACGGCGGTAATTTCTCCACTCACCGGCATATAAATATCCGACGCCGCTTTCACCGACTCGATAACGGCACATTTATCGCCCGCATTGAGTGTGGCGCCTACTTGGGGCAATTCGAGAAACACGATATCCCCCAGCGCTTCCTGAGCATGATCGGTAATGCCGACGGTCATACTGCCATCGCTTTCCTTTTTGACCCATTCGTGGGATTCGGTGTATTGAAGTTGGGCTGGTGTATTCATGTGATTTTCCTTATGCAATAAAAAATGATTGGGCGCGATTATTGCGCCAGAATTTTTCCATGCCGCACAAAGGGCAGCTTGACCACTTTGGCGCTCAGCAACTTATCGCGTACCGCCACCGAAACCATACTGCCCGCGTCGATCCCAACAGGAATCCGCGCCAGCGCAATCGACTGGTTCAATGTCGGCGAAAATGTGCCGCTGGTGATTTCGCCCTCGCCTGCTGGGGTTACCACCTTCTGATGGCCGCGCAACACACCGCCCTTGTCAAGCAGGATCAAGCCGACAAATTGCTGTTTTTGACCTTTCTCTTGCAAGGCAGTACGGCCCACAAAATCGCGATTGTTGGTGAAATCCACTGTCCACGCTAACCCAGCATCGAGCGGGGAAACGTTTTCATCCATATCCTGCCCGTAGAGATTCATCCCTGCTTCCAGGCGCAAGGTGTCGCGTGCGCCCAGCCCGCACGGCCTGACGCCCTGCGCAGCTAATTCATTCCACAGCGTTTCCACCTGCGTCGCGGGGAGAACGATTTCGAAACCGTCTTCTCCGGTATAGCCGGTGCGAGCCAGCATGATTTCTCCCCGGCCGGTTTGCAAGATAACGCCGTTAAAAGGCTTCATTTCTTCGCTGGCACTTTTACTTTCCGGCAAGGCTTGCCAGACTTTGGCGCGCGCTTGTGGCCCCTGTACGGCGATCATCGCAAAATCGCGGCGTGGCTGGATATCGACTTTGGTCCCAAACCGCTCATTGAGCATGTTGAGCCAGGCAATATCCTTTGTCGCCGTGCCCGCATTGACCACCAGGCGAAAAAAATTTTCGTTTAAAAAATAGGCGATGAGATCGTCGATGACGCCGCCCTGCTCGTTCAACATGCACGAATAAAGCGCCTTGCCTGGTACTTGCAATTTATCGATATTGTTCGCCAGCGCATACCGCAGTAATTCGCGTGTATGGGGGCCGCGAAGATCAACCACCTGCATGTGCGACACATCGAACATGCCCGCATCCTGCCGCACCGCATGGTGCTCTTCGATTTGCGAACCGTAATTGACCGGCATATCCCAGCCGCCGAAATCGACCATGCGCGCGCCAAGTGCACGATGCGTAGCGTTGAGGGGAGTGGTTTGAAGCACAGCGTTTCTCCTGGCAACAATGAAAAAGGGGTAAGCCAGACTTAATGCCTGACTTACCCCTCTGTCCTTGGTACCTGAGAGATTACTGCCAACTATTTTCGGCAGCGCGCCCCTTCGGTGAACCGTTCACTAACGAACAGCTGCTCTCCAGAGTAACCGGCCTGATTCATCGCCGGGTCGATCGGTCCTTTTGCCTGAGAGTTTTCGGGTGCTTCCCCTTCGGCGGTTTTGTCTTTTTTACCGACAAAACCCTCTCCCGATCAATGGGAGAGAACTCTACGCAGCGGAAGGTAATTTGTCAATTTTTTGCCCTTTGCTTTTCCCTGTACCCGGGGGAGCGCTGATTAAATCCTCCATGTCTGCTGCTACCCTATTACTGCAAAATTGTGTTGGTGTTAAGGTTTGCGAGCCGCCACCTTGCGAACGTTTTTGGGCGCAGGTGCTTTTTTAACATCTGACCTTACGCAGGGACTTGGACTGCCTGCCACCGCTGAAGCTCGGCATAGGCG
>CAZRAL010000047.1:0-19960 GCA_964598005.1 uncultured Burkholderiales bacterium | reverse complement strand
GACAACCGGACAGGTCGCGTGCTATAAATCCGGACAACTTAAAAACTCGCAACAGCCCATGCCAAGTACATTGAGCAATTTTTTTCCGCGTGTTACTTTCGCTGTTCCTTTTGCAAGCAAAAAGAATGAATCGCCAACATCCCCCTCTTTAATGAGAGGCTGTCCGGGTGGAAAAGACCGCCACAGGCTGATACGCATGACTTCCCATAATTCACTTTCCGGAAAGTTACGGAAAAATGGAAGCCCCTTTAAGAGATTGAACCGCTCAATATCGGATGGCTCATCCTGCGTTTGCTGCGCAACATAATCAGGTTGCCACAGTAAGGCCAGATCCTTGCCGATTTCTTCCCAGGATTGATAACGCCGGGCTGGATTTTTTGCTATCGCCTGCTTGACAATATCTTCGAATGCAGCTGGTATGCCTTCACGAAAATGCGCAACAGGCTCAGGCTCGTGATTAACAATCTGGTAAGTCATGCTAGCGGGATTGCTGGCCGCAAAAAGGGGGCGACCTGTCAGTAAGTAATACATGACGACACCGAGTGCATAAATATCGCTTTGCATAGTTGCCCGTGCCCCGGTAATCAGCTCGGGTGCCATATAAAGCGGCGAACCGATTGCAGCGGCGATGGTTTTATTGCTTACCCTGTTAACGGCCGCGCCAAAATCACTTACCTTGATGTCGGTTCCCGACTTATGAAGAATGTTGCCGGGTTTGATATCCCGATGGATCAACCCTTCCATATGCGCAAAAGCCAGGGCACGTACGCATTTGAATGCAATATCCACGATTTGGCCTAAGGGCAGCAAATTGTCAGGAGTACAGAATTTTTCCAGCGTACCGCCTTCGACGTATTCCATGACGATGTAGCTCATCGCTTCTTCCACTACCGCATCATAAATCGGCACGATGTGAGGATGAATTATTTTTCCGGCTAGCGAGGCTTCATTGATAAACATGTCGCGATAAATTGCACCATCTTCTCTGTCCTTTAACATTTCCGGGAACATAAGCTTGATCGCCACTTCCCGGTTATTGAAGGGGTCCTGTGCCAGATAAACCTGGCCGGTTGCGCCTCTGCCAAGCTCGCGGATTAACTTGTATTTTCCAATGATGTCCATGCGAAATGTCGGCTCCTTAACAACATAGCGCCCGTCGTTTACTTCAAGGCACGCCCAGTAATAAATTCAGCCTCGTTTGAGGCTAGATAGAGTACAGCATTGGCTATGTCTGTGAGGCATGCCATGCAACCAGGTGGCGTTCCTTGTCACGTCGCCGATAAATAATGACACCATTCCGCCGGCAGTTTCAATCCTTCACCGAACATGGAATATTATCCAGACGTTTTATTCCATGCTTACTCATTTTCATGACTTAGGCCAAGGTTCTGCCAAAAACGATTCGACTTGCTGCCCAAAAGTATCAGATTCTTCCCAGGCCGATAACCGGCTTTTGGTTGTTTATTCCACTATCTTTGGCATCCCAAATTTCCAGTATTACGGCGAGTCACAATAAGATATCAAGGTATCATGTTGCTCATGGACAAATTCTTATACAGAATGATCTTTTTACCTTTATTTCACTATGCCTGATGTTCCTGCCATTCTGATTACCGGGGCCGCCAGACGTGTTGGCGCAGCCATTGCTCGCGCCTTGCACGCAGCCGGGGCAAATGTCATCGTTCATTGCAATCATTCGCGCACCGAAGCCGATGCACTGGCGCAAGAGTTGAACACTATCAGAGCCAAGTCAGCAGCAGTCATTCAAGGCAATCTATTGGCCTTTAACGCCTTGAAAGGTATGATCAATCAAGCCGCTTCAGTTTTTGATCGTCTTGATGGCCTGGTAAATAATGCATCGGCTTTCTATGCCACGCCGATTGGCAAAATTGAAGAGGACCAGTGGAGCGAATTAATCGATGCGAATTTGAAAGCTCCCTTGTTTTTGTCTCAGGCTGCGGCCCCTTACTTGCGACAAACCCAGGGCAGCATTATCAACATCGTCGACATCCATGCCGAGCGGCCACTAAAAAATTTCCTGATTTATACGGTCGCCAAGGCTGGGCTTGCTGGGCTAACGCGTGCATTAGCGATTGAACTGGCGCCAGAGGTGCGAGTGAACGGCGTATCACCGGGCGCTATTCTCTGGCCGGATTCGGGCAACGACTATCCTTCGGTAGAACAAGCCCGAATCATCGAACAAACACCGTTAAAACGTATTGGTACCCCCGAAGACATTGCAGGCGCGGTTAAATATTTGTCGCTTGATGCACCCTATGTCACTGGGCAGATCCTGGCGGTCGATGGTGGCCGTCAACAAATTTTATGAAAATATGTATATGCCACAGAGTGAGAAGCAGCAATTCGAAGCTAATAAACTCACCAAACGTCTGCGCCGCTGGGTGGGAGAGGCCATTGCCGATTACAACATGATCGAGGCAGGCGATAAAGTCATGGTCTGCCTCAGCGGCGGCAAAGATAGTTATGGCCTGCTCGACATATTGCTTTCACTAAAACACAATTCGCCGGTACCGTTCGAATTGTTTGCCTTCAACCTCGATCAAAGGCACCCCGGTTATCCCGAGCATGTGTTGCCGGACTACTTGACTGGCTTGGGAGTGCCTTTTCAAATCGCGGTGCAAGACACCTATTCAACGGTAAAGCGCGTCATTCCTGAAGGCAAGACGATGTGTTCGCTGTGTTCGCGCCTGCGGCGTGGTGTGATCTACCGGGTTGCGGGTGAAATCGGCGCGACCAAAATTGCACTGGGACATCATCGCGACGATTTCATTCAGACTGTTTTTCTCAATATGTTCTTCGGTGGTAAATTGAAGGGCATGTCGCCTAAACTGCAATCAGAAGACGGCAAACACGTGGTAATTCGCCCGCTGGTGTATGTACCAGAACACGAATTGGTCAACTATGCTGCTTATCGCCAATTCCCCATTATTCCGTGCGATTTATGCGGCTCGCAGGACAACCTGCAGCGTCAGCAGGTCAAGAGCATGTTGAACGAATGGGAAAAGAAATTTCCCGGCCGCATCGAAAATATTTTCCGGGCAATGCAAAATGTAGTGCCATCGCACCTTATTGATCGTAAATTGTTCGACTTTCCCACACTTGCTACGAGAGATCGCATATCTTCAGATAACCAGGAAGTAGTGGACGATAAAAAAAATTCCACACGCGCAAGCATGCAAGTCATTTCGTTCGAAAATAAAGTACGCGAAGCAACTGATTAATCTGCCTTTCAGGTTAACTGCCATCAACAGCTTGCAGTAACGCAATAGTAGCAGCCACTGCAACTGAAAGTCCGCTCGCGGGCGGCAGCTATTTTCTACCTTGTTAAATCAGCCACACTCTCATGGCCTGTAACATCTGCGCGCTTGTGCATGACCGCTTCGGTATGGATTAATGATGCCGTTGTTGTGTGTGTGTCTTTACGGGATCCTGTGTATTTATCGCCGGGTCCCGTTTTTTATTGCGACACAATTCATCTTCGTTCTCGAACCTGGAAGCATATTCCGATGAACGCATTTTCAGATGAGGCTTCTTCAGTTCAGTAGTGGCAGTAGCCAACTGCTTACAGTATGTAAATTGCTCACCTTAACATCTGCAATATTGATCCGGCAGCTTATGGCATGGGTTAATCCTCAAGCAATGTTGCATCCTATCCTAGCTAGGACTCTTAACGATGTTGGCAATTGTGAGCATTGTCCCGGAAGTCTGGTGTTCGCATAAAGAGCAATTGCCAAATCTGGTAAGAAAAGTACGTGCTGTGAGTGGCGTTGCTCCTGTCGTTCATGCCATCAGCCATAACATTGCAAATTTGTGCGACCTAGCCGGGCTGAGGGGGTAACTCCCCGGCAGCTACTTGAAAACATGATCGTCAAAATATGCACCAATGTTCTCGAGGAAGCTGGTTCTTCAATGAAGGGAAGCATTCAATAATGCACCCTCATGCTTTTGCAGCACTTCGTAGCGTCAATATAAAAAACATTTCGAGATACGCAAGAATCCTGTCCAGGCTCACAACATTCATATTTGTCGCAAATTTTCCAGGTATTGTTTTTGCAATTGTTTGGACTGCTGGTACACCAGGCAGTTCCTGCACAGTGGCCATGCCCGTTTGTCCCACTATACAGGCCGCCGTCAATGCATCTGCAAACAATGATGTCATTAATGTCTTGGCCGGTACGTTTCGTGAAAATGTCGTCGTCGACAAGTCGGTGACGATCAGCGGAACGACACAGGCTTCCACGATCGTGCAGCCTGCCTTGAGCGCGCCAGCGCCCTGCGTCAACAGCTCATTGTGCGGCGGCATGGCCAGCAATGTTTTTCTGATTCAAGCGAACAATGTCACGATTCAGAATTTAACGGTCGACGGCGATAATCCAACCCTCGTGTCGGGCATAGTTTTCGGCGGCGCGGATATCGATGCACGAAACGGCATCATCAGCAATTTTCTACTGGGGTTTTTCAGCGGCCTGACGGTTCATGATGTCACGGTCAGGAATATTTTTCTTCGCGGAATTCAGGTAGCTGACCATACGAATTTTAATGTCCATCACAACACGGTGCAAAATGTACAGGCCCATGCATCATCGGTTGCCATTTTCAATTTCTCTGGTAACGGGGTATTGGCCAATAACACAGTCAGCGATTGCGGCGATGCGTTGAACGCCAATCACTCAACGGGCACGCAATTCCTCAATAATACAGTCACCAACTGCGGAACTGGCGTACACACTTCCAATGCTGGCGATACGGCTGGCTCCGTCGCCGATGTTATTCAAGGCAATATAGTCTCTAATAGTTCACCGCCTGGTTCGGGAGATGGTGTTGGTATTTCTGCCTTTAGCCCAGTTTTGCCGCCGCTAATTTCGAATAACACGATAACCAATGTAGATATCGGGCTGGCTATTTTCGGACAGGGCGGGATGGCGACCACACAGTTCGTAGGCAATACGGTGGATGGTCAATTTCGCCCGAACAGCAGAGGGATTTTTGTAACCACCGATCAATTGGGCTTTGGCACAGCCAACACCAATGTGATTTTTAGGCAGAACACGATTCAGCGCACCAACGAGGGCATACGCATCGAGCAACCTGCAAGTACAGTAACGGCGCAATTTTTATTCAATCGCATTATTCACAATACGACAAGCGTCAACAATACCTCGGCCACCTTGATCGATGCTGCCCTAAATTGGTGGGGCTGCAATGGCGGGCCAGGGGTTGCCTTTGCGGGTTGCGCGGCGACACCAGGCCCGGTGATAGGGCCGGTGGCAACTAATCCGCGTTTGGTGCTGGGGGTGAATGGACCCGCTCTGGTTACAGGCGGGGCTACCGTTTCTTACACGGCCACATTACGCACGGATTCCGCAGGGGTCGAGACCTCTGCGCTGGGTTTCTTGCCGAATGGAATCCCCGTCGCTTTTTCGCAAACCTTGGGCGCACTCAATCCAGCCAATACAACAACTGTTTCTGCGCTGGCAACAACCAATTACACTGCAAATCCCGCCGGCGGCAACGGTAGTGTGAGTGCAAACATTGACGACCAAATTATTTCGCTGGCTTTTAACATCTTGATGGGGCCTCATACCATTCCAACACTGGGATTACCAGCGTTGCTGTTGCTGGGCACGGCGCTTGTTCTTTTGGCATGGCGGCACAATAAGCGCACGGCCTGGTAAGGGCGTGCGCTATCCGGGAATGATTCAAAAAGCAATAAATTAACGCCTGCTTTGCAAGGCTGCAATACGCGCTTCGATGGGGGGATGGCTGGAAAATAAGGCCATGAAGCCAGCTTTATCGGAAATACCCGAAGCGGCCATCGATTTTGGCAGTTCCCCCGGCTCTACACGCCCCAAGCGAGTCAGCGCCTTGATCATAGGATTTGGTGTGCCTAGATACTGCGCTGCACCTGCGTCCGCGCGAAACTCGCGCTGACGCGAAAACCAAGCCACGATCATCGAGGCCAGCACACCAAAAACGATCTGGCAAACAATATCCGTCGCGTAATATCCAATGCCAGGGCCGTCGCGATCGTTTTTCAATACGACACGGTCGACAAAATAGCCGATTGCCTTGGAAAGAAAAATCACAAACGTATTGACCACTCCCTGAATGAGGGTCAGGGTCACCATATCGCCGTTGGCAACGTGTGCCACTTCGTGACCCAGGACTGCTTCCACTTCCTCTTTAGTCATGGATTCCAGCAACCCTGTTGATACAGCGACCAGCGACGAATTTTTGAATGCACCAGTGGCGAAGGCATTGGGCTCGCCCTCATAAATAGCGACTTCCGGCATGCCAATGCCTGCCTTGTCGGCCAATCGTTTTACAGCAGATAACAGCCATTGTTCGGTTTCGTTACGCGGTGCATCGATCACCTGTGCCCCGGTGCTCCATTTGGCCATCGGTTTGGAAATGAGCAATGAAAAAATCGCACCGGTAAAACCCACTACAGCAGCAAAAGCCAGCAGCATAGGCAGGTTCAGGCCATTCGCCGTCAAAAACCGGTTAACCCCCAGCAGATTGGTAATAATAGTCAGGACCAGCAGTACCGCAATATTGGTGGCGAGAAAAAGAAAAATACGTTTCATTTGGGCTCCTTATAGAAAGCTATTGTATTTTACTTGCTTACAATTATTTAGCAATTTCAATCCATTGTTGCCAATATTAGGGTAATGGCGGTCATTTCAAGTCTGGTCTGCCCGCCGGAGTTTCATTAGAAAGGGGGCAAATGTAAAGGTTCATGGTTTGCGGTGTGGGCTGTGGCGTTTGGCGAAATAACTGCCAACACCCAGTATTACTGCCATCGACCAGAAAACCGGATTCAGACCCAGGGTAGCGCCCACCGCACCGAATAATAACGGCATCACCGTCTGGCTGGTGTTGATCAATGTGGTACGCAATCCCAAGGCCTCGCCCGCCCGCCCATTGGGTGCGGCTTCATGCAGCAACGTCAATACTATGGGCTGGGGTGCCCCGAGCCCCAAGCCTAACATGAACATTAGCAACATCAATACAATTATGTTAGAAGCAAATGGTAGTACGCAAAAACTCAATCCCGCGATAACCAGCGAAGCGGTCAGCATGGTCCAAGGGGCGATACGGGTGGCAATGAAAGGCATCGCCAGCCGGACGGTAAAAGTTGCCGCTGCAAATGCGCCCATGACCATGCCAATCTGGGAAGCGGACAAGCCAATACCATGGCCGTAAATGGGTATAGCAAAATTATAGACATCCCATGAAACTGTCAGAATGGCCATGATCACAAACAAACGCCGCAATTCATGGCCCTGGAATAAATCAAAAATCTTCGAATTGGTGGGGCGTGACAACTTTATTTCCGATTCTGGCAAGGGCACCAAGCGCAACCCTAATGCCACAATGGGAAATAGCGTAAATAAACCCAGCACCAGAAAGGCCGCGCGATGGCCCAGATTATCGATCGTGATCCCAGACAGCATCGGCGCGATAAACGACGAGATTGAAAACCCCAGCGCCACATAACTGAAATTAACCGGCCTGTCCTGCGCTGTACTCATTGCGCCGACTGCATGATAGGCCGTGACGTTAATCAGCATGAAACTGACGCCGATCAAGGCCGCGGCGACGTACAGAGTCATTAATCCAGGCAGTAAAAAAGGCAACGCCATCCCGATGCCCAAAATACACGAACCCAGCCACATGGGGCGGTCTACACCGATGCGATCCACCCAGCGGCCTGCTGTTACCGAGAGTAAGGCCGGTAATAATGCATAGAGCGCCATCAAAGTCCCCACAGTCAGCGCGGAAGCATTGAAATGAATGGCATAAAGCGCCATCGTCACTCGGCTGCCGTTGAAAGCAATATGGTTGAGGACGGTGAGAATAATAATGAGCGGAAGCGGGCGCATGGAAAATTATGGTTTTATCGATACTTTATTGGGGCAGAGGCGATAACAATCTTTCACGGAGAAGCTCTTTTTTGCAGTACCAGCATGATTCTTGTCAAGGTGACAAAAATACCCATGACCGCGATCATGGTCGGCACGACTCTAAAAACAAGATACTCCATCACCACTGCAAAAAACGACTGCAATACCCAGCCACTGTTGCAAATCGGGACGTTTGCTCTGGAGATATACGGCAATCAGCGCAGTGGCAAGCGGTTGTATGGTCAGAACATCTTTTTGTGTCGCTCCTGAGCGCTTGGGCAGCACTGATGGATACAGGCATAATCGATTGTTGTGCAAGATTTTGCTTATTGTTCTTTACAGGCCAAAGGCAAGATTGTCGGTGTTTGTGTGCCGTGCTGCAAGCCAGTACTGTAGTATTTGTCAAAATCTTTAATTTATTATGCAGGTAACCATGTTCGGAAAATTATTCTCCAAAGAAGTGCCACCCGCCACACCCACTCCGCCGCCGCCCAAACCAGCCAGCGAAAAAATGCATCCCCTTGTGGATTTGCCAGAATGGCGCATCAAACTCGAGCAAGCCCGCGGTAACGAGCCCGCGCTGGTCGAGCTGGCACTGCATGCACCCGTATTTGAAATCAAGCTAGCAGCAGTCGGGGAATTGAATTCGGACGAAATGTTGAAACAGGTCGAACGTCAGGCGCGCGATAACGACCAACGCGTAGCGCGGGCTGTCAGGGCCAAACTGAGCGCAAAAATGGCGCGCCAGAAGGCGCAGGCAGAAGCAGCACAGCTGATCGAGGCCTGCCACACGCTTTCCACAGCATCGTTGATTCCCGCCAACCGGCTGGTTGGGCTGGATAGCGAATGGGCTGCAATCGAACCTTCGTTAATTTCCCCTGAACAGCAGAGAGCATTTGCAACCATTCGCGCGCAGCTGACCGCGCAGCTGCGTGACCGTGCCGACCGCGAAGCGATGTGGAACCGCTGGTCAGCACAGGTCGAACGGGGTTTGCTGGCCGGATTACAGGCATTACACGACGTGGCAGCCGGCCACATCGCCGCCGATATTTTATTGAAAGACTACGAAACGCTGCTGCAAAATGCGCCGGAAGCAGACCCGCGCAACAGTACCAAGCGTGAAGCACTGATGGCTGCGATAAAAGAAGTTCAGGCAGTGAATGTCCGGGTTCGTTTCCTTGCCACACTTGTCCCTGGCCTCCCTCAGGCAAGCGCAACGTCCGAATGGGCGGCCCTGCCGCCTGTGAAAGATGCCGCGTTTGCCGGTGCTTTGGAGCAACGTTTTAAAAGCTGGGGCGAAAGCGTCATACCGATACGCGCACCCAAACGTCTTCCGCAGGATAAATGCGATTCCGAAGCCAGACAGGCGTGGCATAGCGAACTGAAAAGCCAGATTGAACAGGCCGAGCGTGCCTTGACCGACGGCCGCATTAACGAAGCCGCCCGCCATATCAACGCGATTCAGGCGCAGCAAAAAGAAATAAAAATTGAGGGCGTACTACACCGCCGGATCGAGGCCGTGCAGCATGAAGTATCACGTCTCAAAGGCTGGCAGCGCTGGGGTGGCGGTCTGCACCGCGACGAACTAGTCGCAGAAGCAGAAACATTGGCGAAGGAAGGGGCTGCCTTGAACAAACTTGCCGTGACCATTGAGCGCCTGCGCCAGCGCTGGAAAGATCTTGATCAACTCGGGGCCGCAACGAATCAAACCTTGTGGAACCGGTTCGATGCGGCGCTCAAAACCGCTTATGTACCGCTAGCTGAACACCTAGAAAAACAAAAAGCCGCGCGGGCAGCCAACCTCGCTGAAAGAGAAAAGATCATCACCGCGTTGAACACCTTTTCCGAAACAATGAACGCTCAGGCGCCGGACTGGCGCATGGTTGTAAACAAACTGACCCAGGCCGACAGCGATTGGCGCAAACTGGGCCCGCTGGAGCACACCGTGCCACGCGCAGCCCAAAGCGCGCTGGCCGAAACATTTGCAGCGGCTCTTCAACGATTGCAAAGCCCCTTGGACGACGCGCGCCGGGTGGAAAAATTGAAGCGCGAAAAATTGATCGAAGCCGCCCGCGAGGCAGGCAAGAATGCGCTAGCCAAAGACGCCATTACCAAAATCAGGCAATTACAGGCCAACTGGCAAAGCCACGCTAAAGCCATCCCGCTTACCCGCCACGATGAAAATGATTTATGGTCGCGCTTTAAAGCGGCAACCGATGCCGTATTTGCCGCCCATCATGAAGTGCATCAGGCACGCGAGGCCGAAACAAAAGCACAACGCGCTATACGCGAGGCACTGCTGCAACGTCTTCAAGCCATTACCCAGTCGGAAGCTGAAAGCGAATCGCGGCGCGATCTGCAGGACATCGACCACGCTTGGCGGCGTGCAGGTGATATGCCGCGCGAAGCCACAGCGCAACTGGGAAAACGCTACCGTGAGGCGCGCGAAAACGCCCGTCGACACATCGATGGGCTGGCTCACCATCGATGGCGCGAACAGCTTAAAACCCTGCAGGCCAAAATTGCATTATGCGCAGTACGCGAAACAAACCCCGATGTAGCGGACGACTGGGAAACGCGGTGGAGTGCGATCCCGCAACTGCCAGAAGGCTGGGAAGCGCCAATCCACAGGCGTTTTCAAGGCATGGCCCCGGAAGCCGCGCAGAGCATGCCCGATTTGTTATTGCAACTCGAAGCAGCCTGCGTCCTACCCAGTCCGGCTGCTTTTGAAGCCGCACGCGCCGCCTTGAAAATGCGTGCGCTGAAAGCCGCAATGGAATCGCGCCAGACTCTTACCGCCAATCGTACTGACATCGAACGCTGGCTGATCGAAGCGGCCGCCCAGCCTCATCCCGATACGCAATCAGCGCAACGCCTTGCGGCCATCGTCGAAGCGATAAAGGGCAAGCCACCGGGTTGCTGAAACACAAAAACACATCTTTTGAACTGTGGATTATGAGACAGGAAATGCAGACGCAAATTAAGCCCATTGGTCTACTTAGAAACTCTCTAAATCGTCAACACTGTAGCTCCCACTGTCCGCCGCGCTTCCAGATCGCGGTGGGCTTGCGCGGCTTCACGCAAAGGGTAAGTCTGATTGACTTCGATTTTGACCGCCCCTTTTTCGACGACGTCAAATAAATCGCGTGCGGCCGTCTGCAATTCTTCACGTTTGGCGATATAGGTGTCCAGTGTCGGGCGGGTAAGAAACAGCGAGCCCTTGAGCGCCAATTCGCCAACCGGAAACGGTGCAACAGGGCCGGATGCATTGCCATAGCTGACCATCATGCCCAATGGACGCAGGCAGTCCAACGATTTGGCAAACGTGTCCTTTCCCACGCCGTCGTACACCACCGCGCATTTTTGTCCCTGTGTTATTTCTACTACTTTGGCAGCAAAATCTTCACGCGAATAGTTGATGACATGATCGCAGCCATGCGCTTCGGCGGTGACGCGCTTTTCGTCGCTGCCTACGGTACCAATCACCGTGGCGCCAAGACATTTGGCCCACTGCGTTAATATCAACCCGACGCCGCCCGCAGCAGCGTGCACCAGAATCGTGTCGCCGCGCGCCACTTTGAATGTACGGCGGATCAGGTACTGCGTGGTCATTCCTTTCAGCATCATGCTTGCAGCCTGCTGATCGCTGATGTTGGCAGGAATTTTCACCAACCGGTCAGCGGGCATGAGCCGCGCTTCGGCGTAGGAGCCGAGCGGCATCAAGGCATATGCCACGCGATCTCCTGGTGCCAGATCAGTCACGCCCGTGCCGATAGTCTCGACAACACCGGCGCCTTCGCGCCCCAGTATTGCGGGAAGCGGAATTTTGTACAGCCCAGAACGATGGTAGGTATCGATAAAGTTAAGCCCGGCAGCCATCGCTTTCAGGCGCACTTCATGGGGCCCGGGTTCACCCACTTCCACGGCTTCCCATTTCATGACTTCCGGGCCACCCGTTTTATGAATACGAATCGCATGAGTCATGGTTGTCTCCTTACAAATTGCTGCAGTGCCGCCAATTTGGCTGCACGAAGATGAGAGGGAATATCAGCAGCGGGAATAGCAGCGGTAAGCGCTTGCATATCCAACGCCTGCAATACCTTCAATGCATTTTGTAGATAACCGCGTGGTCGATAGTTCGCTATTTCCTCATCCGTACAACTGCGATTGATGCAGGCACAGGCATCGATAAGACTGGCAAAGCGCGCTGGCCGTCGCATGGCATCGGTACTTTCGAATAAGGTCAATAAGTCCTGCGGTGATGCATGCATCACTTTATGCACCAGGTTATGCCAGCGAGTGGTCAACAGGGCAAGATCGCGGCACTCACTGGGCGCGCGCAAGCGCTGGCATAGCGCCGTTGCCTTCTCTTGGCCAAGGGCATGTGCCAGCACGGCAAAACGCACAGGCAGGGGTTGTTTTTGCCTGGCGGCATAGTCGAGTGCCCGCATGGTTCGTTGGCATGGCTCGTCCGCATGCTCAGCATGCATACACTTAAACAGGTGATCCACTTCCGGCATGATTTTCGCCAGCGCACCGCATTGACGAAGCACGGTGAATATACGTGATGGCACCGCTTCATTCAATCCGCGCGCCAGCTCCTGCCACACCCGTTCCGGCACCAATGCATCGATTTCGCCGCTCTGCACCATGGCACGCATCAGTTGCAGGGTTTCATCAGCTACACGAAATCCAAAACGCGCCGCAAAGCGCGCCACGCGCAGGACGCGTACCGGGTCTTCCTGGAATGCGCTTGAGACATGGCGCAGTACGCCATCCTGCAAATCGCGCGCGCCGCCGTAAGGGTCGATGAGACGGCCTTCACTATCTTGCGCCATGGCATTGATGGTCAAGTCGCGACGCTGCAGGTCTTCTTCCAGTGTAACGTCGGGGGCCGCGTAAAATGCAAAGCCCTTATAGCCTGGCCCGGTTTTGCGTTCGGTGCGCGCCAATGCGTATTCTTCGTGCGTTTGCGGATGCAAAAAGACCGGAAAGTCTGCGCCAACTTGTTTGTAACCCGCATCCAGCATGTGCTGTGGGCTAGCGCCGACGACCACATAATCGCGGTCCTGGACGGGCAAGCCCAGCAGCGCGTCGCGCACTGCGCCGCCGACCACGTACACTTTCATGGAGTGGGGGCGGTTCCGGGGGAACCGGAATAGGGTTCGTCCTCTGCAACAAATTCGGTTTCTTTGCGCGCCTCAGCTACCCACGCTGCAACGCCAACAGACGTTTGCATGGCTTCGCAGTAAGCCTGGCTCAACGCCGAAAGCGGTGGCGCGTAGGTCATCAATCGCATTACGACAGGTGCATACATGGCATCGGCCGCACTGAGTTCGCCGAACAAGAAGGGGCCGTTTTGTCCGTAATGTTCACGTGCTGTTTTCCAGTTATGTTCGATGCGGGCAATATCACGAGCCACGTCTTCATTCATGCCTTTGCCGGGATGCCTGGCGCGAATGTTCATGGGCATGGCTTGGCGCAGCGCCCGGAAGCCCGCGTGCATTTCCGCAGAGATTGATCGTGCCATTACACGCGCTGCTGCATGGCGTGGCCAGATGGCTTTTTCAGGAAACAATTCAGCTAATGTCTCAATAATAGCCAGCGTATCCCATGCTGCTGTTCCTTGTTTCTCTCCCGGCTTGCCTTGCCAGAGCACAGGCACCAGACGTGAATGGGAGAGGCGCACAATATTAGCTGCCCATTCCGCGCTACCGAATTTGAGCATGATTTCATCGAACACGATATCGAATTGTTTCATCAGCACCCAGGGCCGCATCGACCATGAGGAGTAATTTTTATTGCCGATGATCAAGGTGAGCGGAAGGGATGACATGATGGTTATCTTTCGATCGGTTCTTCAGGTTCGTTCCAGCGGCCTGCCCGGTTGCGCAGTAATTGATAGCGCGCCCGGCCCATCCCCCCGCGCATATAGTTGATCACGATGCCTTCCATCGCTGCGGGTTTGAAACCCAATACAGGAGGAAATTCCTGCTTGCAAATATTCGGGCTACGCATGGAGCGCACGGCGTCACGCGTCAACACGGCGCCAAACCAAGACATCAACCATTTTCCGGGTGGAAATTCAAAGATTACGGCCTGTAACATCGACAATGAAGGGGAAAGCCCGATTACTGTGCGGCTTTTGCCGGAAAGGGCGATGACGAAATCCAGCAATTGCGCCAGGGTATAAATCTTGGGGCCACCCAGTTCATAGGTTTTCCCAAAAGTCGCAGGCTGATCAATACTGACAATGACGGCCCGCGCCACGTCTTCGACCCAGACCGGCTGAAAGCGCGCTTGCGGTGTGCCCAGAAGAATCAATGGAAAACGAACAATCAGCCGTGCGAATACGTTCAGGAAATGATCGTTTTCACCATAAATGACCGAAGGTTGCAAAATGGTGAGGTGAAGCTGAGGCGCCGTGACGGCAACGGCACGTATGGCTGCTTCTCCGCGTCCGCGCGATTGCAGGTAAGCGCTGGCGCCGTTGGGGTCGGCATTTAAAGCGCTGATGTGAATCAACCGCGTCACCCCGCACTCAACACACAACATGGCGATACGTTCGGGTAATTTGACGTGCGCCTGCTCGTAGTCACCACATAAAATTCCGATCAGGTTGATGACCACATCGTGTTGGCTGATGAGCGATTTCAATATGGTGTTATCGTGAATATTGGTTTCAACGAGTTCACAATTCGGCAGCACCAAAAGATGTTTGGCCCGTTCGCGGTGGCGAGTCGGCACCGTTACGGCATAGCCCTGACGAGTCAACTGCTCCGCAACTGCGCGGCCCACAAAACCGCTACCACCCAGCAGTAAAATTCGCATCATTGCACTCTTGATGGACATGGTCTACTTTCTTGCTTATTCAGCTGCTGCCAGTGTATTCGCTGTATAACGCCCGGGAGCCGTGCCAATCATGTTTTTCAGGCTGGGCACACCATAGCCCAAACGTTGTGTATAAAACCAGGCGTTGGTCATTACTTTTTTGACGTAATCCCGAGTTTCATTAAAGGGTATGGTTTCTGCGTAGATCGCTCCCTCAAGCGGCTGGGCCGCACGCCAGCGGCGCGCCCGCCCGGGACCCGCATTGTAAGCCGCCGTCGCCAGTACAGGATGGCCCAGATCATCCAGAACATGACGCAAATAAAATGTGCCCAGATTCAAATTCACAGATACATCAACCACCCGGGCCAAGGCAAAATCCTTCATTCCTACCTGTCTGGCCGCCCACTTCGCTGTTTCCGGCATCAATTGCATTAAACCTAGCGCGCCCGCGCGCGATTTCGCATCCGCCATAAAACGGCTTTCCTGGCGAATCAGCCCGTAAACCCAGGCTTCATCGAGAGAAAATGTATTGATTGAATTCTTCAAGTCGTCGCGATGCGGCAATGGATACCGTTGCGTAAAATCGTGCAGCATCAAGGTTCTTTCTGCTGTGTTGATAGCACGATCCGGCACATTGGCCTCGCGGGCCGCTTCTGCGGCGGCAAGCAAGGCTTTATCGTCCATGTCGCGAATGGCATATTGCCACTCGCGCAGGGCTTCGGCTTTCATGTCGAGGCGGTAGAGCGCCAGCGCCCGTTTGATAGCGGGACGAGCCGCCACACTCTCGATATCGCGCGCAGCCGGTTTCCATTCCTGCCAATCAGTTGTACGGCTGAGTCCTATTTCTTCAGCGGCCAGCACGCCATAGAAGTGATTTTCACGTGCTAACGATTCCAGAATTGGTGTGGCGGCAGCCTTATCACCTCGAACCATCAATGCCCGGGCCAGCCAGTAACGCCAGGCTACGTCGCGACGTTCAGCAGCTGACATCGCTTCAATTGTTTGCTGCACACTGGGCCAATCTTTGGCACGCAAGGCAGCGCGCACCTTCCAGCCCATTTGCGTATCACTTAAAACACCAGAGCCAGCCTTTCTAAACCAGGATAATGCGCTGTCTTCATGTTGCATCGCGCCGCTGGTTGCAACTATTGCCCACGCATATTTTGCGTCAGGGGGCGGGAGTGATTTACTGTTTTTCTCCAGCCAACCCGCAGCCATGGGCGCATCGCTCCGGGCCACCCGGCTTAGCGCATATAAGACCAACTCAATCGAAGTCCGGGAATTGAATTGCAGGGAAATGCTGTGCAAATACTTCTTCGCATCCAGATTGATGCGCGCCGTACCCGCCTCAAATTTAGAAACATGGTCAAAGGCATAAGGCGCGCTACGTCGCGCGTCGGCCAACTGCCCGTTCTCCAGCAGACTGCGTACGCGCATCCACACATCGCCATTGGATAAGCGCTTTTCCTTGGCCAAAATATCGAACACGTCATAACAGGTTTCGGGTGCTGGTTTGGCTTCACCCCACAGCGCTTTGGCCTCGCTCAGCGCTTCACGGTCATGCTGGGTCAGTCGATATTGCCACTGCAGACAAGTTAATTCGCTATCGTCTGTAACAACTTTTGCGGCCTCGGGCGCAAAAGAATTCCATAATTTTTTTTTGCCCAAAATCTTTACCCACTCTCGTCGCAATTGCTCGGCCAGTGGAGAGTCAGGATAGTTTTCGAAAAAAGCCCGAATTTCTACGCTATGAGTCAGGGCAAAGGAAGCCGAGCTGCCCAGATTGGCGCTTAACCACCAGTAGGCAGGGTAACTTTCCAGTACATGACCCTCGAACTGTTTACGCATGTGCTCCAGTGTTTTCAAATCTTGCCGTAAGTAAGCATCGCGCATTACAGAAAGACCTTGATTGTCTAATACTGCAACCGCCGGGCTATGGCGTTGGCTGGTCGGCTTGGCGCTTACGGACAAAGTCCCGGCAATTAGCAAAAGAGCGAGGATGCCAGGCCTCAAACAGCGGGCAAACGGGAAAAATTGCGAAGCACGAAAAGCGTTTAAATAATGGCGCATATAAAAAAATTGCCTCATCGTATTCTAGCAAAAGGGTGGCACTCGTATGATGATTCTATAACTTCATAGTCTTTCATGCATCGATATCGCTATGAATTATTTCGACCCCGTTTCCTGGATGGCGCTGCTGAAGATTATTGGCGTCAATATCATTCTTTCCGGCGACAATGCCGTGGTAATCGCTCTCGCTGCCCGCGCGCTCCCACCCTCGCAACAAAAGAGGGCGATTTTCCTCGGCAGTGGAGCCGCCATCGTTATGCGTATCGTTTTGACTATTTTCGCCGTCAAGTTGCTGGCTTTGCCCTGGCTGAAAATCGTCGGTTCGCTGTTGCTGGGCTGGATCGGCATTTCGCTGTTATTGCCCGAAAGCGATGAAAACGCCATCGAAAGTCATCATACGCTCTCCTCTGCGGTGAAGACCATTCTGGTCGCCGATCTGGTAATGAGCGTGGATAACGTTATTGCCGTGGCCGCCGCCGCCGAATCGGCCCCCGAAAATGACAAACTTACCTTGTTGATTCTTGGCCTCGCCATCTCTATCCCGCTGATCATTTTCGCCAGTACCCTGCTGATGAAGTTGATGGAGCGCTTTCCGGTTATTGTCACGCTGGGCGCGGCCCTGCTGGGATTCGTTGCGGGAGAAATGGCGATTACCGACCCCGTCGATGCGCTTTGGGTGAGAGATCACGCGCCGTGGATGAACTATGCCGTACCAATTTTCTGCGCAGCGCTGGTGGTGGTTCTAGGCAGGTTATTTGCCCACCATACTAAAAAGGTGTTACGTGCTCCCTCAAGCTAATGCCTATAAGTATGAATTCCAATATCACTATTATGTATTTTTGGCTGATTGGTATTAAAGCATCACTGGCTTTTTTATCTTCAGTCTAGCGTCCCTCTTGTTACACCTGTAAACTAAGCAAGTTTTTGGCATGGATATGCCAATGGCACATTCATGCACCGAGCCAGTTAGCCGCGAGTAATTGTAAGCGCGTTTCGGAAATAAGCATGCTTAAACAAAATAGCAAATCACTTCGTTTCATAGACTTGTTTGCCGGCCTCGGCGGGTTCCACGTCGCTCTTCATTCGCTTGGTCATAATTGCGTTTTTGCATGTGAAATAGAAGGGCACCTCAAGGACCTTTATTTGGAGAACTATGGAATAAAACCTGAAGGCAACATCCGCGACATAAAACCGGAAGCTATTCCCGACCACGATGTCCTGTGTGCTGGATTTCCTTGTCAGCCTTTTTCAAAAGTAGGTGACCAAGCTGGGCTCGATTGTCCAACTCAGGGAGATCTTTTCGATTACGTAGTAAAAATTCTCGCCGCAAAGAAACTGGAATACTTTGTCCTGGAAAATGTACCCAATCTGCTAAAGCATGACGATGGGGCGACCTTTGAGCAAATTCGGCAGTCTCTAATGAAGTTAGGGTACGCAGTCGATTACCATCGATATTCGCCGCATCAATTTGGGATTCCCCAAATCCGCGACCGTGTTTATATCGTGGGGTCTCGTTCCGGTCTTGCTCATTTAGTTTGGCCCGAAAAGACTAATGCGGTGACCAGCATCCTAACAGCGTTGGAGCAGAACCCGGTTGATGCAAAGCCACTTTCCAAGCAAGTATTCGACTGCCTTACCGTATGGCAGACTTTCGTTAGAAAGTTTCCAAAATCGAAAGAACTTCCCAGCTTCCCCATTTGGTCGGCTGAATTTGGTGCGACATACCCATATGAAGATGAAACACCTTTAAAAGCCTTCAAGAATGGTCACGATGCTTTCAAGGGCATGCACGGAATACCTCTAAAGGGATTATCAAAGAAAGACTTTCTTGCGGCGCTCCCTTCATATGCTAGGTCAACAAAAAAATTTCCCGATTGGAAGATAGACTTCATTCGAAAAAATCGTGAACTCTATCGCGACAATAAAAGTTGGATTAAACCCTGGCTCAAGCGATTAGAGCCTTTTCCTGCAAGCCTCCAAAAGCTCGAATGGAATGTGAAGGGATGCGAACGAGACATTTGGAAATACGTTATTCAGATTAGAGCGTCCGGAGTTCGTGTCAAGCGTCCAACAACAGCACCATCACTAATCGCTATGACAGATACTCAGGTGCCAATCATCGCTTGGGAAAAGCGATATATGACACCTAGCGAGTGCGCAAAGCTTCAATCGTTAGACGACATTGCGTTACCCCAATCAACTACGAAGGCATTCAAAGCGCTTGGCAATGCGGTGAACGCCAATGTCGTAAAGCAGATTGCGAGAGTTCTTCTCGGGGTTTCAAAGGGCAGAAATGCTAACGACTCCAAAGATTTACAAGTGTTGGAAGTCGCTGCGGAATGAATGATGTCGAAGGAAAACCCGGCTTTGCTGTAAATATTCGACCCGAAGTCACCATCTTGTCCGTGCTACGGCACTTAAATTACCGCCCTTGGTTCGCCCTTGCGGAGTTCGTTGACAACTCACTTCAAAGCTTTCTACAAAACCGCGATTCGTTAACTAGCGGCGCGGAGTCAACACTTAGAGTTGACATGGAGTGGTCTGGAGAAATGGGCGGTCGCATTGTGATTCGCGACAACGCTGCCGGCATTCGCCAAGATGACTTTCCAAGAGCCTTTAGGCCAGCAGAACTTCCACCAGATAGGTCTGGGCTTTCTGAATTCGGTATGGGTATGAAGAGCGCTGCATGCTGGTTTGCGAGAAACTGGACAGTTAGAACGTCGGCTCTTGATGATGCTGTTGAACGAACAATTGCGTTCGATATTGACAGCGTAATTGTGGGGCGGCTAGAAGAACTTCATGTCAATGAACGACCTGCCTCCGACAAGGCTCACTTCACGGAAATCACGCTGACGGGCCTCTATCACCCTCCAAAAGGGCGGACGATGAGTAAGATTAAAGAACATCTCGCGAGCATTTATCGCACATTCCTGCGAGATGGCCTTCTTGAACTTTACTTCGATGGCGAGCCATTGAAATTCGAAGCACCTGCAATACTGAGGGCGCCAAACTATCGAAATTCTCAAGGGGAAACAGTTGCATGGCGAAAGGAAATTGATTTTGATTTTGGCCTTGGACTGGACGGGCTCAGAAATTCGGACACGATAAATTGGTGGGTTGAAGGATAAATC